>CAVVKX010000010.1:0-168614 GCA_963748975.1 uncultured Parachlamydiaceae bacterium | reverse complement strand
TCCGTTCTTTGATTGAACTCATTTCACAATAGAGGCTGTGAAGTTCTAGTAAAAAACCACTCTGAGCGCAAGCTTTAATGGAATCATAATTCAGCTCCTGCCTTTGGAAATATTCTCTTCCATGTTGCCAGCACCAGAGAGCTAAACAAATGTTTTCCCAGGCGACCCATGAATCATGGAAGTTCTCTCTTGATTTCATTTTTTTGAGATAGGAAAGATCTACAATGGCTGAAGAAAATGAAAATGAATGGAGATACGGTTTTGCCTTTGGATTTAACTTTTTATCATTTTTGTTTGGATAGACAATGTTTGCCAAGTTAATAAGGATGTTCTTTTTTCCTATATCGAAAAGAAATTGCAAAAGATCCTTCATTCGATCGTAGGCGACTTCATAATACGGTGGAAGGTAAAATTTTTCCTTACCGCTTAAAATGTTTTCTACTGATGCAAGCCTATCTGCAATCGCCTGATTTTTAAGCAATCGCTTAGACTGCAGTCGCTGTTTTATTTCAGTATATGCATTAGTAATTTGGTTGACAGTTTCCTTTTCTGTTTTTTTCCAGTCTCGGTGGTATTCTTGAAGACTTTCATCCCATCTCTTTTTTACGGGGAGCAAGAGTTGAACCTGTTTGATACATGGTGTCCAATTTACGCAGAGAAAGCGAAAGAAATCATAGTCAGCGGTTGATTGTAAAGTCTGGTCTGCAAAGTGGCCTAAAGGCTTCAGCCTATCATCCAGAAGTAAAACATAATTACTTTGCATATTCTCACAACTTTGCCAACTTTGCCAATTCTTAATTTTTTCCTCCTGTATCTTAGCATGTCTCCGCTTATGGCCCAATCAAAATTCCCAAAAATTCCCTTGTTTTTCCCACTCAGTTCCCAAAATCGACTAAATGCTCCTTCTTGGTGAAATGGAAAAAGTATCCACATGACTCCACAATATAGCTTATAGCCAAAATATAACTAAAATTAGGAGGTATGAAAGCAAGAAAACACACAAGCACAAAACCCGATGCAGGTAAGTCAATCCTCATTGCCAGTAAAGCAGAGGACAACGTTTGTGTTTTTTTCAAGTTGCTTTTGGAAATCGATAAACGCAACAACCCAGATTTTTATGAAAATCAAAAGAGTAGAAATCGTTCCCATTCGTCCCTTTAAAGGACTTATTGCTTTTGCCAATGTGGTCCTGGAAGAGGGGCTTTATTTAGGTTCTATTGGCGTCCATCGAAAGTTAGATGGTGGCTTTAGAATCACTTTTCCTTCCAAAAAAGTAGGGGAAACAAATTTTTGCATCTATCACCCGATAAATCCCGCAGTTAGTAAGAAATTTGAAACCGCTATTTGTTCTAAAGCGGAAGAAGTGCTTGGGAATTAATCCACAATTTAAAAGAGGTAACAAAAATGTCAAAAGAAACGAAAGAAAAGGAAGCAAGTCACAGAACCATTGCCTTAAGAATTATTGATCTAATTGGGAATGACAATTTGATCTGGGCATTAGGAAAAATTTGGAAGTGGAATGGACAAGGTCTTTGGGAACAAATTGAAGACCGTCTGATTAAAAAGATGATTCATGAATCGATGGACGATAGAAAAATCACCAAGTTTTCAATCGAGTCTGTTTTAGATATCACCAAAACTGAAATTTTTATGACGCATCATCAATTTGATGTCGACACCCGAGCGATCAATTGTTTGAACGGCGAATTGCATTTTGAAGATGGTACTTGGCATTTAAAGCCCCATGACAAACGTCATTTTCGAACAACTCAAATTCCGATTGTTTACAACCCCGAAGCATCTTCTCCTCGATTTGAGCAATTTTTAGACGAAGTTTTCGAAGGAGACAAAGATGCCGAAGAGAAGAAGATTGTTGTTTGTGAATTATTGGGTTATTCACTTCTGACTTCTTGTGAATTTGAAAAATTTGTCATTCTACTTGGTCACGGTGCAAATGGTAAGTCTGTGTTAATCCACATCGTTGAGCAGTTAGTCGGTACGGCTAACGTTTCTGCCGTTCAGCCTTCTCAATTTGATAACCGATTCCAGCGAGCTCACCTATTCGGCAAACTGGTCAATATCGTGACAGAAATCGCAGAGGGTGCGGAAATTGCTGATGCTCCTTTAAAAACAATTGTCTCTGGAGAACGCACAACAGCTGAGCATAAGCATAAAAGCCCTTTCGATTTCCACCCTTTTTCCACCTGTTGGTTTGGAACGAACCACATGCCTCATTGTCGTGATTTTTCCGATGCTATTTTTAGAAGGGCAATCATCCTTTCTTTTAACCGAAAATTTGAGGGAGCAGTCCGAGATATACATCTAAAGCAGAAGCTCAAAGCAGAGATGCCTGGTATTTTAAATTTAGCCTTAGAAGGTGTTGCGGGAGTTTTTGAAAGAGGAGAATTTATAGCCTGCTCTTCGAGTGAAGCTGCCAAAAAACATTGGCGGTTTGAATGCGACCAAGTGGAGCAGTTTGTAACCGATGCGTGTGAAATAGGTGCAGGGTTTAAATCCTGCAGCATAAATATCTATAAATCTTACACCGATTGGGCAAAAGAAATGGGGGTAAGGCGAATGCTTGGACATAATGGCTTAACCCAACGACTGCAAAAGTTGGGAGTTACAACTGCCAGGGGAACGAACGGGAAAAGGATGTTGTCAGGTATAGCTATGAAATCGATCTCCATTAATGACACAAGTGACGCTTAATTCACACATTTATTTTATCAGAGAAAATATAGATCAAAAATAGAAGAGGGAAATTGACATGGTAGATAAGAATTCAGAAACAAGCGTCACTTCCGTCACTCGTCCAAGCCTTCTTCAAAGGATGAATCAAAGGAGACGGGACATTTCAAGCCAGGTGGAGGTGAGTCCAATATCAGCAGCTTTAATAATTTCCGAAAAGACTGATAAATCTCAATTGCCGCAACTAGTGATTGATTGGCTCTCCATTTGCTTCAGAGAAGGGCATATTCAACCTAGCCAGCCAATTGTAGGAAGACTCGAAGGATGGCCTATGCGGCCGTATTTTAAAAATTCTCTGCATGTTGATTTTGAATGCTGGTGCTTAAAAGAAGGCATTCCATCTTATTTGATTCCCTCCAAAGAGTTGTTTTACCAGGAAACCGATCTTGTTTTCGAATCAATTGTAGGTGGTAAATATCATTTTCCAGATTTACTGGTCTGCCGAGAAAAATTTTCAAAACTAACCAAGGAGAGATTTCATGACTAGTCAAAAACAAGTCGTCGCCAATCAACGTAACGCCCTAAAGTCGACAGGGCCGCGTACAGAAGAAGGAAAGGCCATTGTTTGCCAAAACGCTGTCAAACATGGGATTTTATGCCAGGAAATTCCTATCGATGAAAATGAAAAGGTTTCTTTCGGGGAATTTAGCTCCCGCATGGTTATTCAATTAAATCCGTTAGGAGATTTTGAACATTTCATTGTTGATCGGATCATTAGTTCGGCATGGAGATTGCGTCGGGTCATTCACATTGAAACAGCTTTTTATCGAGCTGGGCTAACTCCAACATTTAACCTTTTGGAAGATCCTTCGATCAAAAATGCTTTTAGTGATGGCTATAAGGATCAAATGGCTGTCCTTTCTCGTTATGAAATTGCGATTGAGAAAAGTTTATACAAAGCCTTAACTGAATTGATGAGGCTTCAAGCTATAAGACAGGGGTTGCCATTCAATCCTTTGTTTGCGGAAATTGGCTTTGTTTCGCAAAAAGTGGAAATCGATGGCAATCCGATTGCTGACGGCATATAATTTTATCCATTCAAAATGATTAAAGATGTAGCAAATATGAAAGCCATTATCCTTGCACGGGTTTCCACAAAAGAGCAGGAAGACGGTCAATCGATTCCTGCTCAAATTAGACGATTAACTGAATATGCTGAAAAAAAGCAGCTAACAGTTCTTCAAGTATTTCAGATTACTGAATCGTCAACCAAAGAAAGCCGCAAAGAATTTGAAAAAGTTATCGAGCTCATTTCCAAATCCAAAGAGCCAATAGCCTTAATTGCCGACACCGTGGATCGGGTACAAAGGGGATTTAAAGAGTCGATCTTGATTGAAAAACTTCTTCGGGAAGGAAAAATGGAACTCCATTTCCTGCGGGATCGACTGGTTCTCGACAAAAATTCCAATAGCACTGATGTGATGCGCTGGGATATGAGCGTGATGTTTGCTAAAGCCTATGTCTTGCAACTAAGTGACAACGTCAAAAGAAGTTTGGAACAATCAAGAAAAGAAGGGATTCGAGCTAATCTCGCTCCGCTCGGCTATTTAAATGTCATCGATAGGCAGGGTAATAAAGATGTTATCCCAGATCCTGAGCAACGCCATCTCATTGTCAAAATATTTGAGCTTTATGTAACGGGAAACTACTCCTTTAGGCAGATCACCGAGATGATGAAGGAGATGGGACTCAAAAATAAACAAGGCGGTCATGTTAGCCATTCGAAAATTGCTGATGCTTTGAAAGACCCTTTTTATTATGGGGTCATGAAAGCTAAGGGTGAGCTTTATCCGCATAAGCATGAACCAATCATCTCTTATGATCTTTTCCAAAAAGCGCAGGAAATTCGTTTAGGTCATAATAAGAAGCCTTTTCAATATGCAGCTAAGCCTTTTATCTTTAGAGGTATGATCGCTTGCGGCCATTGCGGATGCCTAGTTTCTCCAGAGATCAAGAAGGGGAAATATGTTTACTACAGCTGCACGAACGCCAAAGGAATCTGCCGTCGGGATTACATCAATGAAAAAGAATTTTTAAAAAGCATCTCTCATTATTTTGATGAGATCAGCTTATCTCAAGAGGTCATTCAAGAAATCACTCAATATCTCAAAGAAGTCTACGAGTCCGAAGGTAAGTTTTATCGGGAGCAAACAACAAGGTTAAGAAAAGAGCAGGATCAAATCCATCAGCGGCTTAGCAAACTTTATGATGACCGCTACGATGGCAAAATTGACGAAATGTTTTTCGAAAAGAAGTTGCAGGAATACAAAGCTAGAGAGCGGGAAGTTGTTCAAGAGATGGAGCGACATGTTAATGCTGACGAAAGTTTCCATATCAAAGCGAATATGGTCTTAAGTTTGGCTCAACGCTCTAGGGAAATTTTTGAGAGTTCTGAAGTGAATGAAAAACGGCAGTTGTTGAATTTCGTATTTCAGAACTTTGAACTTAAAGATAAAAAGCTCTCCGTAACACTACGTGAGCCGTTTAAAATAATAAAGGACACTTCTTTATTAGAGAAGTGTCCTGGGATGTGCCGATGACCGGACTCGAACCAGCACTTAGTTGCCTAAAGTAGATTTTGAGTCTACCGCGTCTACCAATTCCGCCACATCGGCATAAAGAATATCGAAAGTATAGGGTTTATGAATGAAAAGCTGCAAGAGAAAAATAGTGAAAATCATTCAGCTAAGCGACACTATCTGAGAAGTTCCTTTTTTAAGGTACTAATGGCTTAGCATACTTCGCCGCAAACCTTTCAGCCACAAATGTACGCATGGCCCATCGCACAGGTCCAAAAAATGATACATAAGGTTTGGATGAATGAACTCCGAAAAGAGCCCGACTGATCAACAATACAGCCATCAAAAAGATAAAAGGGATGACAAATAAAGCCCTTTGCATCATCACACTCAAGCTTTTCCTAGGCTCTTTCTTACATAATAAAACTATTTTACGCCCAAAAAGTCGTTTTTGGTGGATTTTACGCTTGGCTGCCAACTCTTTATCCACTGTTTTCTCCACTGCGCAAATAGCTTCATAATTATCTTTTCCAAAACTCTGTCCAAATGTAGGTATCGGATCTTCGCTATGGTTAAAGTTATAAAAATGAGGCTGTTTTTTGGCTGGGTCTTTTTTAATCTGCTCTAATTTTTTGCCATGCTTGATGGATATGCCCGGTGCAGCGAATGTATAAGCACCATCGACTAAATCAGAATGGTCTATAGCTGCATAACGCGCTAAAGCTCCCCCGAGACTATGCCCTGTAAGAAGCACATCACCTTTCGTTTTACTTAACCACTTTGTAATTTCAGCTTTGCCATTTGCATAAGCAATATAACCTACACCTCGCGGATCAAAATCTGCCACTATAGTGGGCAAAGAGGCACTGGTCGAAGGGTTTGGACGCGTTCCAGTAAAAGCTAAAATTGGCGGAGACTTTTCATTTGGATCTACAGGTTTAAATCCATAAGCATTGATACCCATCCAAAGGGGGATAACATCTGCTTGGTATTCTATCATTTTCCCTTCATAGGGAAAGTGAAATCTCTCCCCTTTCTTTAGGATTATAATAAACCA
Source organism: uncultured Parachlamydiaceae bacterium (assembly GCA_963748975.1). Taxonomy (GTDB): domain Bacteria; phylum Chlamydiota; class Chlamydiia; order Chlamydiales; family Parachlamydiaceae; genus Neochlamydia. The sequence goes on along the minus strand of CAVVKX010000010.1, from coordinate 162,287 downwards.
ACTTTCGTGCAATTAACTCTAGCATGAGCTTTTTCTGAGGATTGAAATGCTTATCCTCTTCGAAAAAGAATTTAGCTACGTGGCTTACTTTTGTGGCCATTTTAAGCTGGGCTTGAACATAAGCTTTATATTTGGGTTCTAAGTGCTTTTCTAAAATGGATGTTGAAAAAATAGCCAGCCTTGCAAGCCCTGGATGTATTTCCGGCTTAGGAGGTTTTTTAAATTCTTCATCAGTACTGATTTCCAAGGTCAAATTACAAACAACTCGCTGATAATTTTTAAAAACTTTTTCACACTGTTTCTGCGTCAGAACAGATCCATTGTTAAACTTCTTAATCGCTTTATGAAAAGCATAACGCTTTAAAACAAGTTGACCTTCCCGGCTAAGTTTAATTTCAGGGTGCGCTTTCAAATATTGATACATGCCTCTATACAATTTTTTCGCTTGAATCGGTAGTGTTGGATGGACTTCAGTTAGATACTCTTTTGAGAACTTTTGCCAAGTGATAGGCTGGATATGTGCCATGAATAAACCCTGTTATACTTTTAATAAAAAGTTTAGCCTATAAACATTAAGAAACTGTAAAGAATTATATAAAATTTTATGATGTTTTAATTTTTAAATTCAAAAATTTTTCAATGGAGGGGTTGATGCTTAGTTCTTTTTTGAACTCCCGATAAGCCTCCAGGGCTTTGGCCTCTCTTTCCTTCGCAGGCTGATAAACAGCGCGAATTAATAAGTTTTTAGGAGTATGTTCCAGATCAATGAATTCCAATATTTGTGTTTTATAACCTAAAATTTCCAACCATTGAGAACGTGCGGCATCTGTGACTAAAGCAGCAAAACGCTCTTTTAAAATTCCATGTTTTAAAAGCGGATTTAAACTTTCACATTTCACTTGTTCATATAGTTCATGTTGACAACAGGGTACTGCCAGGATCACTTTGGCTTTCCACTGAACAGCTTTGTCTAAAGCTGCATCGGTTGCTGTATCGCAGGCATGTAAGCTTATGACAAGGTCTATGGAATGATTTGAAAAATAATTTTTAATATCCCCTTGCAAAAAACTTAGATGAGAAAATTGTAGTTTATGGGCCACTTCTTGACAGAAAGCCACAACATCCTCTTTTAGATCGAGGCCTATAATCTCTACTTTGTATTTTTTCTCCACATGCAAAAAATGATAAAGGGCAAAAGTTAGATAAGCTTTTCCACATCCGAAGTCTACGATTTGTAAAGTTTTGTCTTTAGAATTATCCTGGATCAAATCGGGAAGGATATCGTTGATCATTTCCAAAAATCTGTTAATTTGTCGAAATTTATCTCGTTTATCCGCATGAATTTTGCCGGTGGCTGACATCACGCCCAATTCAACAAGAAAAGGAATAGGTGTGCTTTCTTTCAACAGGTAATTCTTTTGTCGATTATGCGAATAAGTACTCAAAGGCGACTTAGAAGCTGGCTTAGTGAATAAGGTAGCTTCTCCTCGCTTATTTAAAAGAATGTGATAATCCTCAATGGAAGAACAAATTAAAGCTTGTTTGTACTGGGATAACAAGGCCATGACAACTTCTGGAAATTCTTTCTGAGAAACGTTTTCATGAATCACTTTCTGTTTATATTGATGCGTCAATTGATAGGTGATTTTTTTCTTGATAACAAGTGGCCGAATGACGACTTTTTGAGGAATTTGTTTATTTCTTGGTGAACTTAAGACGGCATGGAGCCATGTATTCTTTTGAACTAAATCCTCAATTAAATCTTGAAGTTTTTGATTCAACATAGTTTAGATTTATGAGGCTATAAAAAAATTAATGGCTTTTAGCAATCTATCTGTTCCTACGGACGGCGTTAGTTCATTTTGTATGGGAATTAGAACAGCACCTATGATTGCCGAGCACGCAGTCACATACATGCGGCATAAATTCTGATGATACTCAATTTCCTGCAACGTATCCGTATCTCTTGAGCGAGATTTGTCTTTTTTACGCCTCTCCAAAATCACCTCAGCAGGGCTTTCGACAATAACAATAGCATCGGGACCCAGAGCTCTCAAAATATCATCAGAAATTCCTGGGAAGTATCCACCAGGTGTTTTAATTAAGGCATGAGTATCAATGAGTGTAATTCCTTTTAACCGTCCTTTAATTTTTTGCGCAGCCAATAAACCAATGGCCTGCTGCTCAGGAACGGGTAATTTCCGGATTGCATCTCTTTCTATATTCTGACCTGCAGCAATTTCCAACATCTCATCCCCATAGTTGACAATTGTCAAGTCAGGGGAAATTTTCAAGGCTTCAGAAAGGAGCGTTGTTTTGCCACAGCCTGGAATACCAGATAAAATAACGGTCATTTTTTTCATCATTGAACCTATAGATAATAATATAAAGGTTGCAGGTGAAAGGGTAAAGGGCTTTGTTGTAATTAATTACCACTAGAGAGCCAGTGAGATCACAATCGCTCAGTGTTAATTTATGTAACAACACCCTTTATCCTTTTTTAAAACTCTCTTGTTTGTTTAAAATGGCTTTTATATTATTCTAATAGGATTAAACATGAGGTATTTTCCTATGACACAAGATTTTTTAAACAGTATCGATCAGCAAATTCAAATAAAGCATCTGCTGAACCATCCTTTCTATCAAGCTTGGACAAGAGGTGAATTATCCAAAGAATGCTTAAAGGAATATGCCAAAGAGTATTATCATCATGTAAAAGCCTTTCCGCGTTATCTATCAGCCGTTCATTCCCATACAGAAAACACAGAAACGCGCCGACACATCCTCAACAATTTGATCGAAGAGGAAGGAGGACAGCCTAACCATCCCGAATTATGGAGAAATTTTGCTAAAAGCCTGGGCGCTACCGACGAAGAATTGAATTACCACGTTCCTTCAAAATCCATTCAAGAGGTAGTCCATACCTTTATGGACATCTGTAAAAATGACACGACAGCCGAGGGTATTGCTGCATTATATGCCTATGAAAGTCAAATTCCCCCTATTTGTCTATCTAAAATCGCCGGTTTAAAAGAACACTATAGCATGCAAAATCCTGAAGATTGGAAGTATTTTACCATTCATATTGAAGCCGATAAGGAACATGCTGCAATAGAAAGGGATTTACTAAGCCATTATGTGAAAAAAGACAATGAAAGCTCTATTACAACGTCTGTTGAACGTATTTTAAATGTTTTATGGAATTTTCTTTCCAGCCTTTGTGAACGTTATAATTTGTGCCCAGTAAAAATGTAGAAGATTTTAAATTAAAATGAGAGAACAATGAAAGAATCAATTTTTTATTCTGCAACGCGTGCTTTTTTTGTCGCTTTACTTGCCGTCTTAGGATTTTGCTTGGCTATTTTTTTAGTCATCTTAGGCATCAGCATCATTAGCACCTCAACATCGACTGAACCCTCCAATACTTTCACCGTAGAAGTTGTTGCAGATGCTAATGGTAAAAGAAAAGCCCTATCCTCTGACCAGCCCGTCATTTTAAGAATCAATCTTAACGGAATCATTGGACTTGACAGTTTGGATCAAGAAAGTATTCGACAAATGCTCGTTGAATCGCGTGAGGGTCTGCTTAAAGATAATCTAGTCAAAGGTATTTTACTTTACCTTCAAACTCCCGGCGGGACCGTCATTGACGCCAATGGTATCTATCGCGCCATCCTCAACTATAAAAAGACATATAATGTGCCTGTCTACGCTTATGTAGATGGTATGAGCGCATCCGGGGGTATGTATGTTGCTGCAGCCGCTGATAAAATTTTAGCCAGCGAAGTTAGTATTATTGGAAGCATTGGGGTCATTGCCCCCTCAGCCTTGAACTTCTCTCAGCTTATGGAAAAAATTGGCGTACAATCTTTAACGCTTTATGCCGGTAAAGGGAAGGATGACTTAAACCCTTTGCGTCCTTGGAAACCTGGTGAAGATGCAAATTATAAAAATTTGATAGATTATTATTATAATGATTTTGTCAATATTGTGACCAGCAATCGCCCCCATTTAGATAAAGCTAAGCTAGTTAAAGACTATGGCGCAAAAATATACCCTGCAGCGGAAGCTAAGGAATTGGGATACATTGATGAAAGTGGCATTAGCCTTAATGAAGCTATCACCCAGTTAGCTAAGCAGATGGGAATCGAAGATGAAAATTACCGCGTCGTACAGCTATCTAAACAGACATGGTTTAGCGAGCTTTTCAAAAGTCGTTTAAGTCTTCTCCATGGTCACGTGAAACATCAGTTCCAATTTACCCCCGATTACGACCCGAAATTATTAGGCCAATTCCAATACATGTATAGACCTTAGAAAGTGTTTAGCACGGCAGAGTTTTTATTTACCATTTGGTTGTTCTAAATCCCGGGTTCAATCATTGTAAATGAGTCCATATGTAATAATATGGACGCGTTTGCTATCATTAGAATCATGGAGCTATAGCAAAGTTTCATTGGAAGGTTTTTTTTAATGAAAGATATCTACATCATTGATGCATCCGGATATATCTATCGCTCCTATTTCGCGATACGCAATATTACCAATGCAAAGGGAGAATCAACTAATGCGCTTTTTGGCTTTATTCGATCCATATCGAAACTGATTGCCGATTTTCATCCTGAATATATAGTCGCTGTATTTGATGGACCTCAAAGCATCAAAGCCCGTGAAGCGATCTATTCCGAATATAAAGCCCATCGACCTGGCATGCCTGACGACCTATTATATCAAATTCGCTGGGCTAGGGACTACTGCGCTTTAAGGGGAATCCCCATGCTTAATATTCCTGAGGTCGAAGCGGATGATACAATGGGAAGCCTCGCCATTTGGGCCGCCCAAAGACAGGCGAAAGCTTATCTTTGCACAAGTGATAAAGATATGTGTCAAATGGTGAACGAACAAATTTTTATCCTTAACACTTTCAAAGATAATTTGATCATGGGATCTAAAGAAGTTGAAGAGGCTTTTGGGGTCCCTCCAAGTAAAATGATTGATTTCTTAGCTATCACAGGCGATACCTCAGATAACATTCCGGGCCTTCCCGGATTTGGCCCAAAGACCGCTGCCGCCCTTTTACAACAGTTTTCTTTGGATTATATCTTGGAACATCCCGAAGTTGTGCCAGGATTGAAAAAACAGGAGACCATCATCCAAGAAGGTGATAAAGCTCGCATGAGCCGGCGTTTGGTGACAGTCATTACTGACGTTGCCATACCCCAAGAAGAAAGTTTTTATAAGCTGGGCCCGTTCCACAAGGAACCTCTAAAAGAATTTTATGCCAGTAAAAACTTCAATTCCTTGATCAAAGAATTGGAAAAAGAAATACCCGCTATTCCAGAAAAAGATCAACAAATTAGAGATGTGGCTGTAGACTATGTCTTAATAGATGATGAAGCGAGTTTTGAAGCCTTGCTTCAGGAACTTTCAAAACAAAAGGAAATCTGTTTCGGCACGGAAACTACTTCAACTTATCCTTTAAAATCTGAGTTAGTGGGGATCGGCTTTTGTTATAAAGCGACGCATGCTTGCTATGTACCGGTCAATGGTAAGCTTGGACTCGATAAAGTTATTCAAGGGCTAAAACCGATTTTTGAAAATGCCCACATTGGGTTTTATGGACATAATGTCAAATATGATATACACGTGCTTAGCTTATACGGTATCCGCATCGCCAATATTTGTTTCGACACAATTCTAGCATCCTACTTATTAAACTCGCATCATCGCCAACATTCTTTGGACAACCTTGCGCTCGAGTATTTTGGTAAGGTAAAAATGGCTATCAGTGAACTTATAGGAAAAGGCAAGAAGATAATCAGTATGCGCGATGTGCCTATTGAAGCAAGTCTGCACTTACTGCTGTGAAGATGTAGATTATACATGTGCCTTGAGGGAAGTGCTAGAAAAGCAGCTTAAGGAAAGAGGCCTATTTAATCTTCTGAAGAATATTGAGCTGCCTTTGTTGAAAGTATTGACTGACATGGAACGCAAAGGAATTTATCTAGATTCTCCTTTCATGAAAGACTTTTCTTTTAAAGTGAATCAACAACTAAAAATCATTGAAAAAGAGATTTATCTTTTAGCAGGAGAAGAGTTCAACTTAAATTCTCCCAAACAGCTTAGCGATATTCTTTTTGTGAAATTAGGTATACATCCTCCTAAAAAAACGGCTACCGGACATTCAACAAGTGTGGATGTTTTAGAATCACTGCAAAATCAATATCCCATTGCAAGTAAAATGATGGAGTACCGTGTGCTTGAAAAGTTAAGATCTACGTATGTGGATATTTTACCTCAGGAAGTCCACCCAAAAACACATCGCATACATTGCACATTCAATCAGTTTGTTGCAGCCACAGGAAGGCTTTCCTGCCAGGACCCTAACCTACAAAACATTCCTGTACGTTCTGACTGGGGAATTCAAATCCGTCAAGGCTTTCGTCCGGAAAAAGAAGGTTGGAGCTTTTTAGCCGCCGACTATTCACAAATCGAACTACGCTTATTAGCCCACCTAAGCGAAGACCCTACGCTTTTGGCCGCATTCAAAAATCAGGAAGATATCCATACTCGCACAGCAGCCGCTATGTTTAACGTCCCCTTAGATAAAGTCACTAAGGAATTGCGTCACCAAGCTAAGGCGATAAATTTTGGTGTGATTTATGGCCAAGGGCCCTTTGGTTTATCTCAATCATTGGGCATTGAAGTTAGAGATGCTAAGCTCTTTATCGACATGTATTTTAAACAATATGGGAAAGTTAGGGAGTATTTAGACGCGTCAAAGGAAATCGCACGCAAAACTGGAAAGGCTGTTACCCTAACAGGTAGGGAACGTTTAATACCGGAAATCAACAGTAAAAACATGCAAATCCGGGCCGCTGCCGAACGATTGGCGATTAACACCCCTCTTCAAGGAACTGCAGCGGATCTTATCAAAATTGCCATGATTCAAATTCATGAAAGACTTCTTAAGAAAAAAAATTAAAGGCTTTATGGTATTGCAAATTCATGATGAATTGATCTTTGAAATCCCAGATTTCGAAATAATTTCCATAGAACCGACTTGTCAAAAGTCGATGCAAAATGTTTTCAAATTAAAAGTTCCTTTAATTGTTGATATCTCTATTGGCAAAAATTGGAAAGAATGTTAAAATTAAGAAAAGTTGCCGTAACAGGCGGTCTTTCATGCGGCAAATCATCAGTTTGTCATTTCTTTAAGAAATTTGGCGCCTATTGTCATTAGTGCGGATGAAATTGTTCATCGATTGTTATCACCCGAAACGGATCTTGGTCAGAAAGTCATCCAACTTATTGGCAGCGATATAATCATCAATAATCAAATCGACCGTGCCAAAATTGCAAAAAAGGTATTCAATCAGCCCTCTTACTCAAATCTCTGGAACAGATTATACATCCGGCCGTTTAAGAGGAAATTAAGAAACAATATGAACAAGCAATTAGCAAAAAAAAGGAAAATTTTTGTGGCGGAAATCCCTTGCTTTTCGAAGCAGGAACAGAAGGTTTTTTTGATACCATTATCACTGTGGTAGCCGATCCAGCTATAAGTAGGCAAAAACGCTTTCAAAACGATACAGAGAAAGGTGCTGAAGAATATGAACAACGCATGCCAAGCCAGTGGCCTTTGGAAGATAAAGGCAAAAAAAGCTGATTATGTCATCATTAAACAACGGTAACTTAATAAGATTTAGAAAATAGAAACAAATAAACTTATGAACATTTTAACAAATTTAACGTAGGAGTCTGATTCTTCAATGGATTCAGAAAACACAAATTCCGAGGCTAATTCAATATTTGAAGAAGGTGATGAAACACAGCAGGAACAACGCGGACCCATTAATCACTGCGGCCATCAGTTCCACCCGGCGAAATCATTAAAATCGCCGAAATTCAACGGATGAATATCGATCAACTTAAATGCTTTCGGCAAAAAAATCGGCCTTAAACATCTCGGATCTTTAACAAAATCTCAAATGGTTTTTGAAATTGTCAAAGCCATTTCGGAAAACCCAAATGAAATTCTCTATGGAGAAGGTGTCTTGAAATCCTGCCAGATGGCTTTGGATTTCTTCGCTCCCCAAACTATAACTATCTTACCTTCTGCAGAAGATATCTATGTCTCTCCTGCACAAATCCGACGATTTGATCTGAAAAAAGGCGACACCCTTTGCGGAACTATCCGCCCTCCTAAAGAAAAAGAAAAATATTTTGCCCTCTAAAAGTCGATAACAATCAATGGAAAACCTCCTGAAAAAGCAAGAGAAAGCATTCTTTTTGAAAACTTGACACCTCTTTATCCAAATACAACGTATCGTCATGGAAACCACAAAAGACAAATTGTCCACACGCGTTCTTAGACTTGGCAGCACCTATCGGAAAAGGACAACGGGGATTGATTGTTGCTCCTCCACGCACAGGTAAAACCATTATTCTGCAAAACATCGCCAATGCCATTGCCACCAACAATCCTGAAATCATCCTATTGTTCTGCTGATCGATGAACGCCCTGAAGAAGTCACCGACATGCAACGCATCGTCAAAGGCGAAGTCATTGCCTCCACCTTTGATGAACCGCCGGAAAGGCACGTTCAAGTGGCTGAAATGGCCATTGAAAAGGCACGCCGCCTAGTTGAACATGGCAACGATGTCGTCATCCTCCTTGACTCTATCACACGCTTGCCCGTGCCTATAACACGATTCAACCCCATTCAGGCAAGATTTTGACCGGTGGTATCGATGCCAATGCCTTGCATAAACCTAAAAGATTTTTTGGTGCCGCACGTAATATCGAGCAGGGCGGATCGTTAACCATTATCGCCACAGCTCTTGATTGATACAGGCTCTCGCATGGACGAGGTCATCTTTGAAGAATTCAAAGGTACCGGCAACATGGAACTCGTGCTCGACCGCCGCTTGGCCGATCGCCGCATTTATCCTGCCATTGATCTGATTAAGAGCGGAACACGAAAAGAAGAGCTTCTCTATCATCCAAATGAACTTGAAAAAATCTATCTGCTGCGCCAAGCTGTTGCCGATCTAGCTGCCGATCGATGCCATGAATCTTGCTTCTTGGACGTCTGAAAAAGACCAACAGCAACGTTGAATTCTTGCTTTCGATGAAAGAATAACATTTGGATGAGGAAATCAGATGCGTAAGATTCTAATTCTTGGGGTAATGATCGCTCTTGCAGCTGGCGGATGGTGGATTTGGAACAATAATAGTGACTTCAAAAGTACTATCTCCCGTTACGTGGAGAATGGCGACTTCCAAACACTGGAAGCTCGCTATACTCCTCAGCAAATCATGGATACACATTATCAAGAGCTGCTGGGAGATGATAATCACCAATTTCTAGAACCTAGCCATAAATATCATCCTTATGTGTTAATGGAAGTTAAATTTGCCTCCGATAAGAAAACACGCGAAGGAATTGTTCTTTGGAGCCTTATTGATGGTGAAATGGTGTTGAATACTGAAAATTGGGACAGGACGCATGGTTTTGAAGATGCCATTAATGTCCAAGCCACTCGTGATGAATTCAAAGTCTTGAATATTCTTGCCAAAAATAATGGTTCACGAACGAAGGAAGACCTTATAAGTGATCTGCAATTGGATGCCAATGTCGTCAATCCTTGGATCGAAAGTGCTCTAAGTAAAGCAGTTGATTACCCGCAAGGGCAATCTACTCCAACTGCATTTTGAAAATCCTAAAATTCTTGTGGTCCCTCAAACAAAATTCAATCGGATGCTAGTGTCGAAGCCTTCTAGCTATGCACAGCGCGTACCAGCAAAATATTCAACATCACAAATTGAGAAAATCGCCAGATCGGCTTTTGGCAATGATTTCAATATCCGTCGCATGACAGATGTTTATTTGCCGGTGTATGGAATCAATGTGGAAAATCCCTATGGTTCAACCACAACGACAGATTGGAATGCTGTAAGCGGACAAATGATCACTCCCAAGTATTTCAAAAGCCCATAATACAAGCACACCTCTCCGAAGGCTTTGGAGCGTTGGTACTTTAGCTTAGAGGGACTCAGAGATTTTTTGTTAGGCCTGGAGGGCCGTAATATTACAGCCCAGGTCGAGCGGAGCGAGGCCTGGACAGTAAAAAAGCGCTGAGTCCTGAAAAGGCACGATATAAATCAATCCCGAGAGATATTTTTCGTCATGAAATTTTTCGTCATATGGAATCTGAGAATTGTGAAAATTTTATGGTTCCATTGATATCTCCTTGATCATGCCGTCCTTTCAGGACTCTATCTTTTCTATTGTTACCCAGGCCTTGCTTCGCTCGACCTGGGCTGTAGTATTATGACCTTCCAGGCCTAACAAAATCTCTAGACCTCAAATTTGTATTGGTGAATGGGACCGGTTCTGCATAAGCGCATAACTTTTTCAAAAACTAAGAAAAAGTTATGCGACTTATGGAGAACTTGGCCCCAATTACTGTTAAAAACTTTAAATTTATGCATAAATTGATTGAATTGCGCAAGTTCATGAAAGGAATGTATTACCAGATGTTAGATTTTGCTGAGAGTGAATGTTCATATAACTTAAATCAAGAAAATGTTAATAAGATTGCAGACACCTTTAAAAAACGTAATGAATCTCTTGCTAAAAAAATTGATCTTCATTGTCAACCGGGACGCACAGTCTTCGTCATTGCGGGGACTTCACATATACTAAAGTCAAACAGCTTGTTTGAATTTCTGAATTTAGCGAAGGAGTGGATCTTTTACATAATGTCCTGAAAAATCATAAATTTGTGATCTATGTCAAGCGTGAAGATACGGAAAACAAAGGAATCGCTAAGGCCAATCCCCAACTGAAATCTATAAGTAACACCTCTCTTTCCTCTTTTTCCTATCCTGGCGCCGAAGGCGATCTTGCTTAGCCTGTTTTTTTTATTTTTGTGCTTTGGCTATCTTGATTCGAATCGGCGGCGGACGCCCCTGAATACCCCCTTGGCCTGATGGCGCAAGGCGACGTCCAATTCTTGCATGATGGTGACACCTTTATTTAGATGGTTCATCATATATTCAACATAGACTTTTTCAGCAACTTTCTTTTCGTCTTAATCCCATTCTCTTCCTAACGGAAGATCAGAAATCAATAAAAGAGCTCCCACAGGAAGCTTATGATAATAGCTTGCCATGAAAAGAGTCGCACACTCCATTTCGATGGCTTGCGGACGCGTGATTTCCAAACGCTCGCGAAAGTGTTTGTTAAACTCCCAAAAACGCTTATTAGTCGTATGTGTGATTCCAATATGATATGTGGCCTTCTCTTTCTCTAACACATTAGTCACGCACTTTTGAACAAGAAAATTGGCCATAGCAGGAACATCCTGCGGGAAATAAAAGTCAGAAGTCCCTTCGCCTCGTATCCCTGCCACTGGAACAAAGAAGTCACCGACCTTATAGTGTTTTCGTAGTCCCCCGCACATCCCTAGTAGAAGGGCGGCACGGATAGGAAGAAAAGCACACAAATCAATCACAAGGGCTGCGGCTGGAGAGCCTATTTTGAAATCAATGATGCTCACTTTTTCATCCGGAGAATGCGCCACAGAAAAAGCGGATCCTTCGATAACTGGCAAATTGCGCTCGCTAGCAAATTGCTGCACATAACGTGGAAAGTTAGTTAATAAAAGATAAGGTTGAAAATCTGCAACATTAGAACCTGAATAACGTTCAAGGGTATCAATAGCAAATTTTTCTTCAGCGGGATTAAAAATGTAAGGAGTATAGGCTTCGTCCATGCAAACTCCTATTTTTCATTCCATTCAAATTCAAACGGTTGCGGATCACCTGTCAAAGGCCCAAAAGTCGGCCTTTCGCTTTTTGTCAATGTAAAACGCTGATGGCAGCGGGAACAGACAAGATCTTTCACATATTTACCAAACCGATTTTCAAAGCCTGTGCGGCTTTCCATAATAAAGCCACAGTGAGGGCAGCGATGATAGCTCAAAAGCATATCCCAAGTATGTTCTCCCTTTTGTGTCATCAGTCCTCATTTTTGTTAAATTTGTCAAACAAAACACGAAAAAACCCCGCTTTCTTTTTGTTTTTTGGAATGTGAAGCGTGTTGCCCCAGCCATTTAAATCATGCATTTCACATCCAATGATTCCTTTACCAGGTTCTACCTTTTGCTTGATAAGCGACTCATCGGTTTTATAATCACGATAGGCTTTCGGCCACATGAAATCATCCCCAATTTGAAATCTACTAAATACGCTGTTTAATGTTTTCCGCACTATATTTTTTACTACTATATAAAGCAAAAAATGATCCAAACAGACAAAAAACACATCCTACCATTAAAGGCACATAGGAGTTGGCTACAACACCCAAAAAGCCCCCTAGGAAAGGCCCGACACAACCCCTTAATCCCACTAGAACGACGTTAACGCCCGTGAAGGCAGAACTATTTTCATTTTTTGCAAAGCGCGGACCTGACAAGTTCCAGCACATTTCACTCCCTGCCTGCATCGTCCCATAAATGAGATAGGCAGCATAGACCCATATCCAATGGAAGCCAGCGATCATTAAGAAAACAGGAAACAGCGCAGCTAAGATACACATGACAAAAGTAAGAAAATAAATATTAATCTTGTTAAAAAAGGCTGCCCAAATTTTTGTCGTTAGGGCAAAACCGATGCCTTTGCAAATAGATATAGCAATGACTAACTCAGTATAAGACAGCTGTAAGACTTCCATGGTAAAGATTGGCAAGGCAGGTTGCAGGATCATCAGTCCTAAACCACCAAACATAAAAATAAGTTGAAAATGCGCAAAATCAGGCCGCGAAGCCATCAACTTAATAAAATTTTGCCAAGGTTTGACTAACCAGTACTCCGGAAATTGAAGGGTTCACTGTTTTCGTCTACTTCATCCTTGGGCAAAGGAATACCGGCCAAAAGGAAGATGCTGAGAAAACTCAGCGTGGCCATCATAAAGAAAACCCAACGCCATATGCCTATATGGATATCCATTAAATGCGAAACGGCTAAGGGAAAGAAGAGGCTTGTCAAATAGTTAATAGAAGAGCCCGTTGAAAAAACCTTACTGCGCTCTTCGGAATGAATTCTAATTTTTAATATTTCCATCCAAGATGGTATAATCGCCCGGCTTGCCATCATATAAACTGCAAAGGCAAAAATAAAAAACCAGTTGTTATCAATAAAAGGAAAGAAGAAGCAAGGGAGAAGACCCACAATACTAGCACAAATGATGCTCATTTTTAGCCAATCACGCCGCCTGTCCACAAAAGAACTCCAATAGAATGAAGCGATAGCAACAACAGGCTTAGAGCTAATAAGAAGGGTAATCTGTAAAGGTGAGGCGTGAAGGTCCTTATAAAAAATAAAGACCAGCAGACTATACATAGCCCATAAGGGAGCGTTTAATATGTTGCTCCATATGAACGCATAACGTGTTTTTTGACAGATGCCCATAGCCCTTTATTGTATAAATTATTTACAGGAATTACAATGAAAAAAACTTATCATTGAATTTTTTTAGATAATTTATTATAATATGTATAGTTAATTTACAAAAAACACTCTCAATATGCGCGCAGAAATACAAAAAAGACGAACTTTTGCGATCATCAGCCACCCCGATGCCGGTAAAACTACGCTCACTGAAAAATTGCTGTTATACTCAGGAATCATTCATACCGCCGGAATGGTAAGAGGACGCAAAGGCAGAAAAGCTGCAGCTTCTGATTGGATGGCCATGGAGCAAGAACGCGGTATCTCGATAACATCTTCGGCCATGCAATTCCCCTATAAAGAACATTAATTAATATTTTGGATACACCTGGTCACGAAGATTTTTCCGAGGATACCTACCGAACGTTGACTGCAGCAGATTGCGCCATCATGGTCATCGACGCTGCCAAGGGCGTCGAACGTCAGACCCGTAAACTTTTTGAAGTCTGTCGTTTGCGTAAAATCCCCGTGCTTACTTTCATAAATAAAATGGATATGCCCGGCCGCGATCCTCTGGATCTCATGCACGAAGTGGAAAACATCCTTGGCATTCATTCCTCAGCCTTCAATTGGCCTATTGGTATGGGCTCTTCCTTTAAAGGGGTGTATAACCGCCAAGAACAGAAAGTCCTCATCTTTTCAAAAACATCTGTTGGCGGAGCGCAAAAAGCCGAGATTACGCGATATTCCCTTAATGACCCGGAAGTCAAAACCTTGCTTGGAGATGAAGCTTACCATCAGCTCGTACAAGAACTTGAGCTTTTAGAAATGGCAGGTAATCCCTTTGATATAGAGTCTTTTTTATCAGGCAACGTGACGCCCGTCTTTTTTGCCTCAGCTTTAACAAATTTTGGCGTTGAACCCTTTTTCGACGCGTTTATTCATCTGGCACCTTCACCTCAACCTCGTTTAGTGGATTTGCCCAGTGGAGAAGAAACCTCGCTAGACCCTGCGACTGCACCATTTAGTGCTTATGTCTTCAAAATCCAGGCGAAATGGATGAAAAAACACCGCGATAGCATGGCCTTTTTAAGGATTGTTTCCGGTAAATTCGAACGCGATATGTCTGTCAAGCATCATCGAACACATAAAGAAGTGCGTTTGTCACGGCCCCATGGGATGTTGGCAGGCGAACGCACTATTTTGGATAGCGGTTTCGCAGGCGATATTGTTGGAGTCATCAATCCGGGAGTGTTTGCAGTGGGAGACACCATTTCCGCTAAGGGGGGCTTTAATTTCAAACCTATTCCCCAATTCCAACCCGAAATTTTCGCCCATGTATCCCCTAAAGATGTGGGCAAACGTAAATCCTTTGATAAAGGCGTAATCCAACTGACTGAAGAAGGCGCCATACAATTGCTAAAACCTTATGAATATGGCTCAGAACTCATCTTCGCAGCCGTCGGACAGCTACAATTTGAGGTTATGCAATATCGTTTGAAGGATGAATATAATGTCGAAACAATCCTCTCACCACTGCCCTATAAATGTAGCGCTTGGTTGATTGGCGACACCAAAGCTTTTCAAAAGCCCAGCAATAGCTTAATTGTACAAGACCGCTTCGAAAGACCCATCGTCCTCTTCACAGAACCATGGGAAAAGCAATACGCTGTTAAACAAAACCCTAACCATCAGCTCCTAGACATACTGTGACCCTTTGTGCTGCATGACATATAAAATTAATTCAAAAAGACTCAAAAGTTGGTTCTTAAGCGAAAAGCGAGAGCTTCCTTGGCGCAACAACCCTTCTCCCTATGCAGTTTGGGTATCTGAAGTCATGCTTCAACAAACACAAGTGGCTGTAGTCATTCCCTATTTTGAAAGATGGATGAAGCGTTTTCCTAGTATTGGAAAACTTGCAGAAGCTCATCTTGATGAAATCATCAAATTATGGGAAGGCTTAGGCTATTATTCACGCGCTAGAAGTTTGCATGAGGGCGCTAAATATGTCGTTAGCCATTATAATGGAGAACTGCCTTCCGATGCGGAAGCCTTGCATAAAATCAAGGGACTGGGCCCCTATACTGTTGCCGCAATCTCAAGTTTTGCTTTCCATAAACCGGCTGCTGCTGTGGATGGTAATGTAATTCGTGTATTAACCAGATATTTCCAGATTGAAGACGACACCGCCAAAAATAAGACTGTTGGGATGTTACGCAATATTGCTTTAGAAATCTTACCAGATAATGAATCGTGGATACAGAATGAAGCTCTTATTGAATTAGGAGCTACGATTTGTAAAAAAAAGCCACGGTGCACTGAATGCCCTTTAAGGGCAGAATGCAAAGCTTATGCCCACGGGAAAACCCAAAGCATTCCCTTTAAATCCTCCAAAAGTGAAACCATTTATTTGTACCGCGCTGTGCCGGTCATTTTTTGCGATAATAGGCTTCTCATTAAACGTGGTGAAAAGGGTAAGGTCATGTCCGACTTGCACGAATTTCCCTTCTTTGAAACGCGCGAGAATGGATGGACGGAATCCCAGCTTAGCCAAGAGCTCATTAAGCAATGGGCATTGGATGTTGAATATATTCAAAAATTTCCTGTGATCAATCATTCGTTTACCAAATATCAGGTGCGTCTTAATCCGATGCTTTTTAAATGTACACAAGTGGTCGACATTGAAGGTCATAATTGGTTGACGTATGAAGAATTAAAACAACTAGCCTTCTCTTCGGGTCATAAACGCATTTTTTCCCTTCTAGATATAACAACGTAATTATCCTTTTGCGCTTAATATTATTTAACGCGAAGCTGTGGCGATGCTGTCACAGGTGCTTTTTCAGAACCAACAGCGCATCGCCTTTGGAGTGCGAAGGCCTTCCTTCGCTTTCTAAAACGAACACAATCCATCAGAAAGGAGATTGTTTGGTAAAAAGCGAAGGAAGGCCTTCGCACTCTGAAAGCGATGCAAAATTCGTTTTACAAAACTTTCTTTTCTTGCATCGTAACGCTTCGCGGAATTATTATATTGTGCGTGTTTGACCAAATCCTACTAAATATTTATAGGATATACGCAGGTTAGGTCTAGCTGCTCGTAATTCAGGAATTAATTCATGTTTGATGTTGTTAAAATCTAGGATAAGATGATTTAATTTAGGAAAGTTAGGAGATAAGACAATCTTTCTAATGGTTTTGTCATGTATATAAGTACTAGTGAGATTTAATTTTTCTAGATTGGGGAAATTTTTTGAATCAGCAAACTCCTGCAGGGCTTTATCCCCTATTTCGTTATCACTCAGATTTAAGCTCTTCAATGAAAGGAAATTTTTAGAATTAATCATCTTCATAAATCCTTTTTCAGTAAGTTCGCTCCAGATTACAACAAGTTTTTGCAACAAGGGTAGATTTTTTGATTCTGCCATGGCAATGATTTCATTATCACCATTTGAGTTATGTAAAAGCTTCAGACATTGCAAATGAGGAACATTGTCAAAGTTTAAATTGGCTGCCCTGTCTTTTATATTGACTCCAAGTAATTGGAAATACTTAACACTGAGTTTTGTTATAGCTTCATCATCCAGAATTAATGTTTCTAACTTGGGTAAATTTTGTTTAGCGATTTCAGCATGTACGACGTCTCTCTGCCATTCGAATTCTCCGCTTGTGAGTTTGAGATGTTTTAGGTTGGGACAGTGTTTCACTAATTCTAAAGCTTCTTTTAAGCTCATAGCCTTGATAGAATGCAACCGATTCACTTCAAGAAATTCGAGCTTATCCCCTATTCCTGGCTTTTTCAAAAGAGTTAGTAGGGAGTCAAAATTCAATCCAAGTTTCGAAATAGGAACTCTATTGCAATTAATCCATTGAACTTTTTGTAAGTCAGACAGTTCTTGCAATTCTTTATTTACTTGGGCAGTTTTTGTTAAATCTTCTGGTTTCAAAAAGGTGAGAACATGACTGATCATGTCGCGTGGAAGCGAAGAGCTTAGCTTCATTCCAACTTTTTCCATCTCAGGTTTGCTTAAATCAGCCTTTTCCTTTTCTTTTTGAATAACCACTTCAACTTTTTTAACAGGTTCCGCGACAATAGGAGGCATTTTACTTATTTTGGGTTCTTTTTTTACACGTATGTTAAAACATGCGCGAATTTTATTGATCAATTTAGAAAAACCGGTCTTTAGGTATTTAAAAATTCGATTACAACAATTCATTTTTGGTTTATGTGAAAGGCCTTTAAGGGCTTTTTGAGCAGGAGTTATTACGTTTTTTGCTTTAACATTTTCATCTTTTTGATCAGCTAGAACTGGATTTGCTAAAACAATAGGATAAGATATTCCATTAGATATATTATTAAACATAAACTCCTTAATATTAGTAACAATGATACAAGAAAACTAATATTAAATCAAATAATAAATTGAAATTTATCATTTAATTTTTTGCGTTATTAAACTTTATTTTTATTTTTTTTAACGGAAGACTTTGCGTTGGCTTCATAAAGTTTCAGATATTTATAAAAGGCAGTATGGGCATTATAGGAAGAAATTAAAAAACCTTCATACCCTCCCATGAAACCTCTTTTTAGCAGATAACTTTTGATAAAGGCAAACATGCCATGCAGGACTGCTTTAGTAGGGGAAGAAGATTTCTTGCCTTTATTTTGCTCGCAAAACAGGGTCGAATAGGATTGCATTTTATTTAGAAATTCTCGGATGGAATCATAGGAATAATGAATTATAGGAGACCACAGAGGAGTATGACGCATATTCTCTAGTATTATCGATTCATGCACTTGCGCATCTGTAAAGCGCGTTTTGGTACGGTTATACAAACGATACTGACGATCGGGATGCCATCCACACCAACGGATAAACTTGCCATTAAAATAATTATGGCGCGGAAAGGAATAGACTGCGTCGTCTTGGAATTTAAGTCCCGCAATTTCTTTAACCATTTCGGGAGTGACCACTTCGTCACTATCCACAGAAAGGATCCAATCGTGCTTAGCACAGCCGGAAGCCTTGTTGTGCGTCATTCCAAATCCCTCAAAAGGCCCTAAAATAACCCTCACATTGTGATAATTTTTGGCAATTTCCAAAGTATTGTCTGTAGATCCATTATCATAGATCAATACTTCATCAAAGGCGTTGAGGTTTGCCAAAACTTGATTTAGGTATTTCTGGCTATTTTTAGTTAAAATGGTGACAGAAACAGGAATCATAAATCCGCAATCTCTTGTAGGGCCTTCAAAACTCTTTCAGTGTGGCCTTCCACATTGACGGGTCGCTCTATCCAACGGATCACTCCCCGACTGTCAATCACGAAGGTTGTCCTTTCTAAGTTATTGTCTCGAATCACATCAAATTTGCGGCACACATCCAAAGATTCATCGGAGAGAAGAGTAAAATTTATTTCATACTTTTCAATAAAACTTTCATGCGACTGCATGCCATCAGGACTAATGCCAATCAGAATGGCATCGAACTCATCCAAATCATCGACCTTGTCACGAAATGAACATGCTTCTTTTGTGCAACCGGGTGTATCATCTTTAGGATAAAAATAGATGACAACAGGACCGCCGATGACATCATCGGAGGAAAAGGAATGGCCTGATGCATCTTTAGCTTTAAAAGCAGGCATTTTATCGCCCACATTGAGTTTATAAGACATTGAATCCCCCTTTAGCCAGTTTACCCTATCATAAGGTTCTGAAAGTCATACGTCAAAATAATTTTCATCAAGTAATTTCTTTAAACGAAAAAAGGTTTTAGGAAAACACTCATTAGCTTTAGGATACATGTCAATAAGAGGAGATTTAGTTATGCATACAGACACTGTTGATACATTGGTCACCCATTATTCGGTAGATTTGCCCATTCGTCCACGACGCAATCGCAAAAGTGCAGCCATCAGGTCCCTCATACAAGAAACCCATTTATGCCCCCATCAATTAGTCGCCCCTCTCTTCGTGATCGATGGTCATCAACAAAGTCAAAGCATCAACAGCATGCCAGGCGTTGAAAGGCTTTCCATCGATTTGCTTGTTAATGAAGCAAAAAACCTCTACCGCCTTGGCATACGTGCTATAGATCTTTTCCCTTACATTCCTACGGAAAAAAAAGATCCCTTCGGCAAAGAAGCTTTGAACCCCAATAACTTGTTTGTACGAGCTGTGAAAGCTTTAAAACAAGAAATACCAGAAATGTGTGTCATCGTCGATATCGCTTTAGACCCTTTTACTAGCCATGGTCATGATGGTGTGACCAATGAAACCGGTCAAATTCTTAATGATCCTACCCTTTATATTCTTGGCGAAATGTCCATCCTTGCCGCTCAAGCAGGGGCCGATATAGTGGCTCCAAGCGATATGATGGATGGACGTGTAAAATTTATACGGCAAAGTTTAGACCTTGCAGGTTTTAAGAATGTGAATATCCTTTCTTATGCGGCTAAATATGCCTCGTGCTTTTATGGCCCTTTCCGTGAAGCTTTACATTCTGGACCTAAGTTTGGTGATAAAAAGACTTATCAAATGGATCCTTCTAACTCTCGAGAAGCCATCTTAGAAGCGATGCTAGATGAACAAGAAGGTGCAGATATGCTTCTCATTAAACCAGCCCTTCCCTATTTAGACATCATCGCTAAAATTCGCGAAAAGACACAATTGCCTATAGCAGCTTATCATGTCAGCGGGGAATATGCCATGATTATGGCAGCTGCAGAAAAGGGATGGATAGATGCGGATAAGGCATTTATGGAAAGCTTGTTGTCTATTAAACGTGCGGGGGCTGACTTTATCTTGACCTATGCCGCTAAACGTGTCGCCAACTTGTTGAAATAACCGGTAAACAAAAAATAACAGGATAGAAAGATCGCCTTCGGCGGCAGGATAAAATGACTAAAACTCAGGGCATGTTCTAAAGGTTTGGATTTCCAATACAAATTTGAGACAAGATTTTTTGTTAGGCCCGGAGGGCCCTAATATTACAGCCCAGGTCGAGCGCAGCGAGGCCTGGGTAACAATAAAAAAGCTTCAAGTCCTGAAAGGACGGCATGATCAAGGGGGTATCAATGGCACAATCTTTAGCAGATGTTATTCTACATTTTGTTTTTAGCACCAAAGGACGAAATCCTTGGATCCAATCTGATGTTGAAGAAGAGTTATATCAGTATATCTGTGGTGTTTGCCGGAATCTCGATTCTCCAGTAATAAAAATTAATGGAGTCGAAGACCACGTTCATGTGCTTCTGCAATTAGGAAAAACAATAGCGATTAGCAAACTCATATCAGAAATGAAATCAAGTTCGTCTCGATGGATTAAAACGAAAGGAGATCATTATCGCGATTTTGCCTGGCAAGGAGGTTATGGAGGATTTTCTGTCTCTAGGCCAAGTCTGGAAGGGGCAAAAAAATATCTTTCTCGCCAAAAAGAACACCATAAAACAGTTACATTTAAAGAAGAGCTTTTAGCAATGCTGCAGCGAGCTCAAATTCCATATGACGAAAAATATCTGTGGGATTGATTTATCTCGTCCTTTCAGGACTCAGCGTTTTTTTATTGTTGACCCAGGCCTCGCTTCGCTCGACCTGGGCTGTAATATTAGAGCCTTCCAGGCCTAACAAAAATCTCTAGTCCTCATATTTCCTTAAGAAAAGCCTTTTTATTGTTACCTAGACCTCCCTCCGCTCGACCTGGGCTGTAATATTAGAGCCTTCCAGGCCTAACAAAAATCTCTAGTCCTCATATTTCCTTAAGAAAAGCCTTTTTATTGTTACCTAGACCTCCCTCCGCTCGACCTGGGCTGTAATATTAGAGCCTTCCAGGCCTAACAAAAATCTCTAGTCCTCATATTTCCTTAAGAAAAGCCTTTTTATTGTTACCTAGACCTCCCTCCGCTCGACCTGGGCTGTAATATTAGGGCCTTCCAGGCCTAACAAAAAATCTCTAGGCCTCAAATTTTCATTTGTTAGGCCCGGAGGGCCGTAATATTACAGCCCAGGTCGAGCGCAGCGAGGCCTGGGTAACAATAAAAAAGCATCGAGTCCTGAAAGGACGGCATGATCAAGGAGGTATCAAAGGCACAATCTTTAACAATCATGTCACGCCGTTTTTTTTACGGATGAATACTTGATTAAATAAATGACTTGATATATGAGGAGTTTGTAAGTTTATCATTATTTTAGGAGTCGACCATGGCCACACAGGTGCTAGATGCTTCACGTCGTGCCGGACCGTTATCAGATGATGATTTACGCAAAATAGACGCTTACTGGCGCGCAGCTAACTATCTATCAGTCGGCCAAATTTATCTCATGGATAACCCCTTATTGAAACGCCCTCTAAAAATCGAAGACGTCAAACCCCGCCTTTTAGGCCATTGGGGTACAACTCCAGGTTTAAACTTCATTTATGTCCATATGAACCGAGTCATCAAAGCCTATGATTTGGATATGATTTATCTCGCTGGACCCGGTCATGGCGGTCCTGGGTTAGTTGCAAATGTTTACTTAGAAGGAACTTATAGCGAATATTATCCAAATATCTCTGAAGATGAAGAAGGAATGCAAAAACTCTTCAAACAATTTTCATTTCCCGGAGGAATCCCAAGCCATGTAGCTCCAGAAACGCCTGGGTCAATCCATGAAGGCGGCGAATTAGGCTATGTTGTTTCACATGCCTTCGGAGCTGTTTTTGATAATCCTGACTTGATTGCCACATGCGTTGTAGGTGATGGTGAAGCGGAAACAGGCCCTCTGGCTGGCTCATGGCATTCTAATAAATTCCTGAATCCAGTGAAGGACGGTGCTGTCCTTCCTATCCTACATCTTAATGGCTACAAAATTGCCAACCCCACAATTTTAGCTCGGATCAGTCACGAAGAGTTAAGGGATCTTTTTGTAGGTTATGGTTATAAACCATATTTTGTGGAGGGTTCGGATCCTCTAGTGATGCATCAACTGATGGCCCAAACATTAGATACGGTCATCCAAGAAATTAAAGATATACAACACAATGCTCGTCAAAAAAATGTCATGCAACGCCCTCGATGGCCTATCATTATTTTAAAATCACCGAAAGGATGGACAGGCCCTAAAGAGGTGGATGGTAAAAAAACCGAAGGCTTTTGGCGTTCGCATCAAGTACCCTTAGCTGATATGGCTGCTAAACCGGCGCATGTCAAACAGTTAGAAAGTTGGATGAAAAGTTATCATCCGGAAGAGCTTTTTGATAAAACAGGAAAATTGATCCATGAATTGGCCGAACTAGCCCCTAAGGGGAAAAAGCGCATGGGGGATAATCCACATGCCAACGGGGGGTTGTTACGGAAAGAATTAAAAATGCCCGACTTTCGTGACTATGCTGTTAAAATCACTAAACCAGGTCAAGTCGAAGTCGAAGCGACACGTATCATGGGTCAATTCCTGCGAGATGTCATGAAAAATAATATGACAAATTTTCGTGTCATGGGACCTGATGAAACCGCTTCCAACAGGCTCAACGCCATTTATGAAGTGACAAAAAAGACTTGGCTTGCCGATTACCTACCCGAGGATAAAGACGGCAGCGAATTATCTCCGGATGGTCGCGTCATGGAAATATTAAGTGAACATACCTGTATGGGATGGCTAGAGGGTTATATTTTGACTGGACGACACGGCTTGTTTCTCTACCTATGAAGCCTTTGCACATATCATCGATTCCATGTTTAACCAACATGCCAAATGGCTGCACACAACAACCACATCAATTCATTGGCGTGCTGCCATCTCTTCTTTAAATATTCTTCTCAGCTCGCATGTCTGGAGACAGGATCATAACGGATTTTCCCATCAAGACCCTGGATTTATCGACCTTGTGGTTAACAAAAAAGCCGAAGTTGTACGCGTCTACCTTCCACCCGATGCTAACACACTGCTATCAGTGAC
Source organism: uncultured Parachlamydiaceae bacterium (assembly GCA_963748975.1). Taxonomy (GTDB): domain Bacteria; phylum Chlamydiota; class Chlamydiia; order Chlamydiales; family Parachlamydiaceae; genus Neochlamydia. The sequence goes on along the minus strand of CAVVKX010000010.1, from coordinate 138,894 downwards.
AGACCATTGTTTACGCAGCAGAAACTACGTCAATGTCATCGTGGCAGGAAAGCAACCGGCTTTGCAATATCTAGATATGGACGCTGCCATCAAACATTGCGCCGCCGGAATAGGTATTTGGGAGTGGGCCAGCAACGACCGAGGAACCGTTCCTGATGTGGTGATGGCTTGCGCAGGAGATGTCCCTACGCTGGAGACTTTGGCAGCCGTGGATATCTTACGCCAACAACTCCCTGACTTAAAAGTCAGAGTAATCAACGTGGTCAATTTGATGAAACTTCAACCCACTTCAGAACATCCTCATGGACTATCGGATAAAGATTTTGATGAACTATTTACGACTGACAAGCCAGTCATTTTTGCCTATCATGGTTACCCCTATCTCATCCATCGCCTAACCTATCGTCGAACTAACCATGATAATATCCATGTGCGTGGCTATAAAGAAGAAGGCACGACGACAACACCATTCGATATGTGTGTACGTAACCAAATTGATCGTTTCAATCTCGTCGGTGATGTTATCGATCGAGTTCCCAAACTGGGGTATATTGCCGCCTACACTAAACAAGATATCCACAACAAACTTATTGAACACGAAGAATACATTACCAAATATGGCGATGACATGCCTAGCGTTCGCAACTGGAAATGGCCTTATTAATTACCACTGAGGCAGTGAGATCAGTGAGAAAGTATGAGAAAGTTGAGAAAGATTATTTTTTGACTTTCTACGTTCAGGCTATTTAGAGAAAGTTCGTGACACAAACAAGCCTCATATTTAGACTCTTTCAATATTACAAGCTCAGGTTAAATTACTTAAGTAGAATAGTCATTTTAAATTTAAATATTGGGCCTGTTTTGCATATTTGTATAACTCATTTTCATATGAAGATGCAGAATTCTGAAAACTCAAAAAAGCTTAATATTTTGACAATAAAACAAAGTTCACTAATAATGCATTTTTATTCGTATTATCACGTAAATTTCTTTTAAAATTTAAAATGGTAAATAATTGTCATGAACATTAATAGAGAGTTCCCCACGTTAATAGATTTATGTTTTGAAAAAATACATCAGATTTATACTCAAGATGATAACGGAAACTCTATCACAGAAGAAGAAGTATCCGCATTAGTTGGCATCATACACAACATTCCTTTCTCCAGTTTTAAAAATTTCAAACTCGTGCGTTTGCTTGAAAATCGTTCCATTGCATTAGACCTTCCCTCTGAACAGAAAGACCAAATACAAAATATTTGGTGCAGATTTATTAAGGGTTTTTGTCTTCGAAATAACTATAATACAGATTTTGAACCAAAAATGTTGATGACCGAACTTGAATTGCAAAATCTGTTAAAGCCCATTGCTATTAAACTCATATATCTCGAAATACAACTGAAACGTATATCTCCAGAATTGGACGCTCTAAGGGAAACACAAATTCCCTCCAAAATTAAAACATTGATCAACTCCATTTCCTTTACAATTAATGATCATTCGGAATTTTATGAAACCAGCTCGCGTGAACAGCTAATAAACAAATTGAGTCTCATTGAAAAAAATACAGATGAAAAACAAAAAGGAAAACTTATTGATGAATTTCAAGCCGAAATCAATCATATCTCTCAAAACATTTCTAAAAATTTAGAAACTCAGGCATTCCTCTATTTATCTCGTTGCGGAAATTTATTAAAAACATTCAAACCCATCCAAGATTATCTTTCACCGTTAGTTGGTACCAGTTTACCTTCGATCTTGCTCAATCAAATTTTCACCACCTGTACTTTCCTTAAAGAAATTGACGTTTATTTCACCCAAAATAATTGGGATGCTATGCATGGCTTGATTAGTAAAATTCCTTCTTTTGTAACTTCTTTAAAATGGATTGTTTACTATGGGCGTGGTTTATCTGATCATCAACTCCGTAAAATAACTGAAAATTGTGCAGTATTAGAAGTGGCTAACCTTAGCCTAGGTATAAATATCTCTGAAGAAACACTTAAAGCTTTTTTCCGTAAGTTTAGTAATACTCTGATTGAATTACATCTAGAAGGTATTAATTTATTAAAAAAAAGTACTTTTCAAAATTTAGAATTTTCACAATTAAAACACGTTCATTTACAAGTAAACACATTCGAAGATGGTGCCATCGATACTTTAAAAGCTCCTCATCTCAAAACACTGCATTTAACTTTTTCTCAAGGAAATCCTGTCACGCAAAAATTAGATCAACTTAAAGCTTTAAATATAACATGTCCTTATGAGCATGTTGATCAGATTTTGCACAATTGCCTCAATATAGAATCCTTGGAAATTGCATTGAATGCATATAAATATTTAAGCCTCGATCATCTAAAAATTATTTTTTTTAAAATGCCCTACCTTGAAAAATTTACCAACGCATACGATGTTAAAGATGATGTCTTAAGTTCTCTGGCAGAAGAGATCAAAAAAGCACAAACTTTTTCATCTCAATTAAAGTGGATTGTTTTGCCTGAGGGGATAAAAAAAGGCGGTGCGTTAAGCGATGCGCTTAGTCAGCATCAATTGAACCCTGAAATTGTTATACGTGAACCTATAATATATGATATATAATTATGAACATTAACAGAACAATCCCCACGTTAGTTGAGTTAAGTTTTAATAGAATCGTTCAATTTTTTAATCATGAAAATAATGCTTTAGCAACACAGGAAGAAGTCACTGGCTTAGTAGACATAATTAGCCAAATTTCCTTTTCATGTTTCAAAGATTTTAAATTCCTTCGTCTTCTTGAAAGTCGATATGTAACATTAGGCCTTCCCTCCGAAGTAGAAGCCGAAATAACGATCATTTGGTCTAAATTTTCTGAGAATTATTGTAGGCGAAATAATGATGGAACATTTGAAACACCGACAAGGGCAAGGAATGAACTTGATGTACAAAATCGATTGATTACGATTGCTGCAACGCTAAATCTCTTGGAAGATAAACTGAAGAGTTTCAAAAGTGTGTTATCGACTATTCAAAAAGCGCAAGATCCAACAAGCAAAATTAAATGGATCGAACCTACGATCCATCTCATCAACAAATCGGATCTTGTGGAAGTCTCCTTGCGAAAAGAGCTAATAGCAAAATTAGGTCTCATTGAAAAAAGTACAGAAGAAGAAGAAAACAAACTTTTCGATGAATTTCAACATGAAATCGATCAAAACCTTCAAAAAAATTCCAAAAAGTTAGAAACCGAAGCTTTTCTTTATTTATCTCGTAACGGAGATTTATTAAAAAAGCACAAACGCATAACAAAAAAAAGCGGTCGTTTACCCCCCATCTTACTCAATCCAATTTTGACCACCTGCACTTCTCTCAAAAATATTCATTTAAGCATCGACAGTGATAACTGGGATGTTATGCAAGACATGATTGACAAAATACCATCTTCTGTAACTTCGTTAGAATGGACTGTAATGGATAAGCCCGGTTTATCTGATGAGCAACTTCGTAAAATAACTAAAAATTGTCCTTTATTAGAAAAGGTTAAGCTTACAATCGATGAAAATGTCACTGAAGATGTACTTAAAGCTTTTCTTCAAAAATTTAGTCAGACGCTTATTAATTTGGATCTAGAAGGCTTAGATACATGCAAAAAAACTATCTTTGAAGATTTAGAATTTACAAAATTAGTTTACGTATGTTTACAAGCAGAAACGTTCGAAGATGGTGTAATAAATGCTTTAAATGCTCCTCATCTCGAAACACTGCAACTAGATTTCGCAAAGGGAAATCCTGTATTGCAAAATTTAGACCATCTATTATCTTTATATATAGCATGTCCGGAAGAGCTTATTAATCAAGTCCTGCAAAATTGCCTCAATCTAGAGACCTTGCAAATTGAATTGCATGAAGATAAAAAATTAAGTCTCAATCCCCTTAAAACTATATTTTTTCAAATGCCCTGCCTTAAAAAATTCACAGAAAGTTTTGATATTGAACCTGAAGTTTTAAATGCTCTCGTTAAAGCGATTGAAGACGCTAAAACTTTTTCATCTCAATTATCTTTGATAGTTTTGAAGAATGAAGCTAGTGACATCATAAAAGATGAATTACTGAAAGCGTTTAACAAGAAGCACTTAAGCCCTAATATTCTATATGAATCTTAGTTTTAGATATGCAAGAGGTCTAATAAATTCCTCACTGTATTATCAAATATTTTTAATTTTAAAATGGTAAATAATTTTTTATGAACATTAATAGAACAATCCCCACGTTAATAGAGTTAAGTTTTAAAACAATATGCCAAATTTATAATCAATTAGATAATCGATTCTTAGAAACAGAAGAGCAATTATCTTTATTTGTAAACATAATAAACCAAAATTCCTTAAACACAAAAGATTTTAAATTTCTGCGTCTTCTTGACAATCGATCTGTAACATTAGGCCTTCCCTCAAAAATAGAGAATGAAATAACAATGATTTGGTTCAAATTTAATCAACATTATTGTCTTCAAAACAACAATAATAAAACATATAAAACATCAAACAGGGCGACATCTGAATGCGAAGTGCAAGATCGATTAATTCCAATTGTTAATACGCTAAAACTCTCCCAAAATCGACTGGAAACATTCAAATGTATGTTACCTAGTATGCAAAAATCGCAAAATCCAATCGAAATTAAAAGTTTTATCGATTCCACGAGGACATTCATCAACGCATCGGATCTTGTAGAAACCTCATTATGTGATGAGCTAAAAGAAAAATTAGCTCTCATTGAAAAAAATACAGAAGAAAAAGAAAAACCTATCCATGAATTTTATGATATCATCGATCGAAACATTCAAAATGTTTCCAAAAGATTAGAAACTAAGGCTTTTCTTTATTTATCCCGTAACGGAGATTTATTGGAAAAGCTCGAACCCATCACACAAAGTTGCGGTCCTTTACCTTACGTCTTACACAATCAAATTTTGACCACCTGTACATCCCTAAAAGAAATTCATTTAAGCACCGACAGTAGTAGTTGGGATGCTATGCAAAGTCTGTTTGTCAAGATTCCTTCTTCTGTGACTTCGCTAGAATGGATTGTAAGAGAAAAGCCCGGTTTATCTAATTCGCAACTTCTTAAAATAACTGAAAATTGTCCATTATTAGAAAAGGTTAAACTAACCCTAGATGAATCTGTCTATGATGATACGCTTAAAGCTTTTCTTCAAAAATTTAGTCATAAACTCATTAATCTGCATCTAGAATGTGTTAAACCATTTTCAAAAATTATCTTCCAAGATTTAGAATTTGCCCAATTAAAACACGTGCATTTACAAGTAGAAACATTCGAAGAGGGTGCCCTCGATACTTTAAAAGCTCCTCATCTCGAAACATTGCATTTAACTTTTTCTCAAGGAAATCCTGTCACGCAAAAATTAGATCAACTAAAAGCTTTAAATATAACATGTCCTGAAGAGTTTATTGATCAAATCCTTCAAAATTGTCTCAATATAGAGGCTTTGGAAATCGAATTGAATGCAGATAAAAAATTAAGCCTCGATCACCTTAAAACTGTATTTTTTCAAATGCCCTACCTTAAAAAATTTACAGACTGGTATGATGTTGCGCCTAATATCTTCGTATCTCTCGTTAAAAAGATCGAAAACGCAGAAAATTTTTCATCTCAACTATCTTTAATTACTTTTAGAACATTAGGTAAGGATATAACAAAAGATGAATTACAGGATGCGTTTAGTAAGCATCACTTGAACCCTAATATTGTCATACATGCACCTAGAGATGAGGACCATTGTTTATAATTTAAATAAATCATTTAAATAAACCTCTTGTGATCTCGGTGGGCTCAGTGGTAAGCAACTACGGTCGTGGAAGCCAGCGCTCTTCTTGAATGAGATAGTAAAGGTCCCTGCCCGTATAGGCGGTGGCGCCCACATCACGCAACCAAGCTGCAAGGCCATAGTGCCAATAGTCGCGGTCATAGCAGGTATAGAAAATATCTAGCGGCATGCTAAAAGCAATCCCTTTATCATGGTAAAGAGAACCATTGATGACATCATGGCCGTTTGTCAGAGTATACCAGATGGTGATTGTCAAGCCACTTTCAAATTTACGTCCCAGCTCAAAGCGTGCACCCCAGTCATTAGCAAGAAATTTTCCTGCCATCACTTTAAAACGAATATTCGCCCAATCCCAATAATAAAAAAAGTCCAAGAAAAATTGAGAGCCTATGAATTTCTTATGGGTGAGAATAAAAGCTCCATTAGGCAAGAATTTTAACTTACGCACTTTGTTGGTAAATCCTAATCCATTGACTGTCCTTTTGCCCAATAAGGCTCCTTCTAAACCTACGGCAAAAGGCTTGTTGACGGGACAATATAAGAACTCTGTGGCAAGTCCTCCGTACTCCTCTTCGAAATGACCTAAGGCTACACGGCTGTACCAGCCCTTTCCCATGTTCCAGATTTTTTGTAAATAAGCTTCGTCGATTGTGATACATTCCTGTTGGTAATAACGAATAATGTCTGTACGAACGTTGATGAGATGTGAAGGGTTTAAGCGGTCAATAGGGGAAATGTGATGCAAGTTAGAAAGAAAGTTATATCCAAAAAGGACAGAATAATAGACATCGCCCGGAATGAATCCATTAAAGCCAGCATTAATGCCTAATGAATACTTAAACTTACCTCGTGAGCTTCCGAAGAAAGAGTGTGTTTTAGGAAGCACTTCGATGTTAAAGCAGTCGCGATTATTACTGTAAAGCTCATAGTCACACCACTTATTAGGATAAGAGACCTCAGTCATCTTGGTGAGCAAATTTAACTCAGGCACACACATCTCACCCTCGCCAAATTCTTGAACAAAGGTCATATTATAATGATATTCCTGAACAGGGAAACCCAAGTCCGATTCAACGACAACGATGACTTTGTCAATATCGTTTGGAATCAGACCCGCTAAAAGAAAATCCAGTTGTTCTCGTAGATCATATTCCGAACGAAAAATATCGTTCACCATACGGATCCACAATGTTTTTTGTCCTGAATCGCATTCATCCAGATACGAAAGCCATAGCTGAGTAATTTCAAAGCCCTGTTGGCGAAAGGCGTACACAAGTTCTTGTGAGAGGATGAATGAGGGACGCAAACACCCTATAGGTTCAACGTTGATGGGGGCAGTATAAAGTTGAGGGGTGTCGATCTTAGGAAGAAACCCCCTCGTTTTGCCAAAATTGTAAAAAGTCGATACCGAATAAGCCAAAGTGTGCCCTTTGATATAGCTGACAGCAAAGTCAAACTGATTCCAAAGGCGATATTTAAAGCCAAAGTTGATGGGAGACTTTTTGACACGTCCCCTTGGATGCTTTTCTATCTCAGGGTCCTTGTAAGGCGTGGCATCATATTCGGCAACAAAGGCTATATCTTTGATGTAGGGATTGTCACTTTTTCTAAAAGGCATCCAAAGCATACCCCCAAATAACCTTTTAATGCGGTTCGTTCCATAACCAAGGCTCACTTCAAGATTATGGTTGATGAATACTTGGGTCAAAACAATATATTTAGCCAAAAAGTTTTTTGTGCCTATAAAGTCCTGTAAACCAATAGCTAATCCAGGAAGTCTGTATTCACTATCTTCAGGGATCAATAGGGCTAGTTTTAAGTTCGCTCCTTTATCCGACAAATCTCCGAAACCTAGTGGAGTCAGTATGGGGTCATCAACACCTTTAAAAACACGGTAACTTCCCGATACTTCCAAACGCTTGAAAAGTTGAGCCCTTAAGCTATAATTTTTATAGGGATGCACATGAGAATACCCAAAACCGATTTCACCTGATTCTCCCATACGTGCAGAAGGCATGTTAAAATACCCTCCTTGCTGATAGAAATCATAGGTGACAGGCATTCGCTGAGCAAGCTTGCGGTTAATGTATTCAACAATTTGCAAGTCGTTAAAGAGATTGTCCGATTCATCTGCAAGAAGAAGAATTGACACATTCAGCAAATGAGCAAGCATAAAGACGGCAAGATAAATCCATCTGTAGTGCGCTAATTGTTTCATCATGAGCAAGCTAAATTTTTAGAGAGGAAAAGAGATAGGATAATGCTTCCTCAATGAAAATGCAAGGGAAGAACAATACTAAACGCCTTGCTTGATTAAATTTACGGCTAGGAAGGCATAAACAAATTCAATGCTATTCAACGCAAAGGCGCTAAGACGCTAATTGGCAGAGAAGTTTTTAGAACTAATGTAGAAACCTTTGCGAATTAGCATCTTAGCACCTTTGCGTTGCATTCCTTTCATAGGCATTGACTATCTTAGTTTTATGAAAATACATCGCTTGAATAACGTTTGAGACCTTTCGAAATGATCTCACTCATCTCAATTTTCGAAGGATCGACAAAGGATGGCAAAGCAAAATCTTCACCCACCACTTCTAATAATCCCAATGACTCAGCCAGTTCATAATCTTCCGCCATGACAGCCTTGACTAATAACATGGTTGGGACAGCTAAAGGCTGAACATCATCGTAAAGCGTCGAATCGATGAAGGCGCGTTTTTCGCCATGTTGACTCGTTGAAAAATAATACTTGCGATGGGCATTATCTAGATGTCCAGATAAATAAGCTCGGCTATAGGAATATTTGCTGATGCCTAATCGGAAAAAATGTAAAAATTCGCGAGAATAATTTTCAGGAATAACACAGAAAACATAATCTTCAAAGCCCAAAAAATCTTCCTCTTCAACTTTATGTCCATTTAAAGGATCACCCGAAATAAAACGTTGAGATCCATTATGGATTCGACCAGCTAGCAAAGGACTTATGGGATATCCTTCACGGCATTTGAAATAACCTGTGCGGTCGGGTAGTATACCTGGGCCGGCAATACTGATCACTTTCTCCACATAGTGAAGACCGTGGTCCAAAAGATGCCCTAAGGCAACGACATGGTGGGCATTGATTGTCCAAACAATGTCATTAGCTTTTTTGATAGGATCAAGCGCTTGGATATGCACGGAGGCGTTGGCAACCGGATGAGGTCCTTCTGCAGTGTGTCTTTTAACATTTGCAGCTTCTGTGAACGCTTTAAGAAGAGAGCCAGAACGATAAATAAGATGAACGGGACCAACAGTTAACTTAGCCAAGGCATTCAGGCCTGTCTGAAATTCTCGTTCATGTTTTTCTACTTGCATTTCGCTAGGGGGCATAAAAGGAGCGGATTCCAGGGCTTTAACGAAAATAGAACGGGGTAATTGATGGGGATCGGCCAAATGATTAAAAGGGCGAGCATAGATATGTGAAAAAATCCCCCCCTCTTTCATTCGCTCAATCAAAGCTTCCTTACTGACTTTGTCTAAATCGATTTTAGAGTATTCCTGATGCTGCTCATGCTCTTGATCGACAGCAATAATAATGGCCAGTAAGCTTCTTTTATTGCCTCGACGTATTTCTGTTATGATGCCGGCTGCAGGCGCAACAAACATCCTGCCAGGCGTGGATTTATCTTCTACAAGAGGTTGTCCTAACTTGACAACTTCATCAAGTTTAACTAAAAGCCTAAATTTTAATTCTTGGAACCCTCTTAAATCGAGAGCTATCAGGTGAGGAGCCACTAACGGATAAACTTCGCCTCCTGGAACGAGGGGCTTCACATGACCTTCAGGTTTTCCAACAATGGGAATGTCCAAACCCTTAGTGATCTTTATATGCACCATGATGCCTCAAAATGATAAGTTCTGAAAAAGTTAATGAAAAAAATAGTTTTTGTAAAGGAATGGCTTTGTTGTATTATTAACCACTGAGCCAATGAGACCAATGAGAAGATGTTTTTAGAAAGCGAAGGAAGGCCTTCGCACTCCAAGGGCGATGCGATGTTAGTTCTAAAAAAGCATCTGTGACAGCATCGCCAACGCTTCGCGTCAAATAAACTTATGCGCAAGAGTATGTCACAACTTCTCATTGATCACTTCCTCAGTGGTGATTTATGATTTATGCTACAAAGCCGTAGTTTTTTATGATTGCATCAAGATCGTTAAATCCAAATTTTTTACATTGTTTAATAGCTAACGATGCATTGGCTAATAGTAGCAGTTCCTTAACGGTTAACTCAGTGAGATATAAAGACTCAAAATTTTATAATTTAACGCCTCTTCATATTGCCACATTGAAAGTCAATTTGATAGCCGTTCAAATGCTGCTTATTTTCGCCAAAACATCGTTATCCAAACAAGAATTTAATGACTATATTAACGCTGTGGATGACAATCAATGGGCAGCTTGCCATTTTGCCGCGTTTGTTTCCGAAAAAATCTATGTACTATTAGAAGATTTTGGCGCAAACATGGGAATTAGAAACTCATTATATGCAACGGCTGAACAACTGAGAACATTGAGTGGAAAAAAACTCCATAAATTCTCCATGGCCCATACCTTCTTGAAAACAAAAGATCAGGTAGAAAAATCTTTTGCAGAACTTTCTTCCACCGAATTGATATCTATATATCTTCACGAATATAAAGTTTATGGCTCGAGTTTGCAAAAAAATCACTGAAACAAACTTTAGATGAGTCTCCAAGCTTTAAAGAAACAGAAGCTTATCGGCTATCTAAATATGTCATTCAACAATTAGAGAATTCCGAGAAGGCTAATGAAAAATGACAGTAGCAAAACCAGGGATCACTTAAACTCAATTGACCATTGCCCCTTGTGGATTAATTTAATTTTTTCTCCAGCATAGGTTGTTGCCTCTACATCTACATGCTCATTAGAAATCATCATATCGACATGTACGCTACTTATGTTGCAACCAAGCGTTGTTAATTCTTCGGGTGACATTTGGGCTCCACCCTCTAAACAAAAGCTGTAGGCAAAGCCTAATGCAATGTGACAAGCTGCATTTTCATCGTAGAGAATTTCTTCAAAAATTTTACCACTCTGAAATATAGGCGAATCAGTTCCCACTAAGGCTACTTCTCCTAAAAACCTTGCCCCTGCATCATTATCCACATATTTAGCAAAGTTGTCTTTTCCTTCTAGGGCATCAAAATGGATCAATTTTCCATCTTTGAATTCTAATCGCAACCCTTTGACTAGTTTACCGTTGACAAGCACAGGTCGGGTTATTTTAGCCTTTCCAGTGGTTAAGCGACGATCGGGGGTTGTAAAACACTCTTCTGTCGGAATGTTGGGTTCAAATTCTCCATAAGGCCCTTTGCTTCCTCCCCCCACAAACTTGGCTTTGGAACTCAAGAAAACTTTTAAATCTGTTTCAGGTCCTGTAAAGTGTAACTCTTGCAGTTTCATCTCTGTCAATCTTTTTGCGCGATTTTGTAGCAAACTATTATGTTCCTTCCAAAGCTCTAAACAATTCTGTTTATCGGCACGACAGATTTTAAAAATTTGTTCCCACAAAGCCTCGCAAGCATTTTTTGCGTCTAATTCCGGAAATATTTTTTGTCCCCACTGTGGAGTGGCCGCCGCGGCGACAGTCCATTGAACTTTTGACTTGCCCACACCTTCCGTATAGTAATGACGCAAAGCTTTAAAATTACTGTTGGAGAGGGCATTGATTTTTATTGGATCTAAATCGGAAAGGGCATCGGGATGTTCGCTACCAATCAAACGGAGGACTGCTGCACCTTCCTGAACAAATTCCTCATACTTTTGCGGGATATATTTAGGGACAAAAGATAAATGCTTTTCATCAAGGGTGTTTAAAATGCGATATCTTGTTAAAGAAGGGTCTATAAAATCTACATTCACATGCTTAGCACCTTGACGGTATGCCGCTTGACATAGAAGATCTATCAATTCTCGATGGCATACTTCACCCGTAATATTAACCATTTGCCCCGGATGAATGTTCAGACCGTGTTCAATAAGGAGTTGTGCGTAAGTTTCTAATTTTTGCTTAAAATCCATTTCTTACCTCTTTTCAATGCTTAAAGTATATTTAATTAATCTTTAATGGTGAATGTTTTTCTCAAAGTTGCTATATTAGACCTCTAATCCTCGTTTAACTTTAGGAGAAAATAAAAATGATGACACAAGAAAAAACACTTTCCATTATTAAACCTGATGCCGTAGGCAAAAATCATATCGGGGAAATTATTGCTCGTTTTGAAAAAAACGGTCTAAAGGTCGTTGCTGCCAAAATGAAACAGTTGAGCAAACAAGATGCTGAAGGCTTTTATACCGTACATAAAGGACGTCCTTTTTTTAATGATTTGGTCAATTTTATGATTACCGGGCCCGTGCTTATCATGGTTCTGGAAGGTGATAACGCGATCCTTAAAAATCGAGAAATCATGGGTGCGACAGATCCTAAAAAAGCTGCCCCTGGAACTATACGTGCAGATTTTGCAAAGACCATCGATGAAAACTGTGTGCATGGCTCTGACTCCTCAGAAAATGCAAAAATTGAAATCGACTATTTCTTCAAAAACGGTGATATTTGCCCACGTACACGCTAGCAAGTATGACAAAAAGGAAAAAATCTATGTTTAAATTGATCTCGTTTTTTATTTTGATTCTGATTAGTCCCATCGGACTTTTCTCCGAGCAAACTCTTTCTATCATCAAGCCTGACGGAGTTTCTAACAGGCATATCGGAGACATTATCTCACGCTTTGAGAACAATGGTTTGCAAGTGGCTGCTATAAAAATGATCAAGATTTCTCCCGAACAAGCTGCTCGTTTTTATGCAGTCCATAAAGACCGTCCTTTTTACAATGACTTGGTAAAAATGATGAGCTCCGGACCTGTGGTTGTGATGGTTCTCGAAGGAGATCATGCTATCGCGAAAAACCGTCAAATGATGGGAGCTACAGATCCTAAGCAGGCTGACAAAGGGACTATACGTGCAGATTTTGCTGTATCCAAAAGTGAAAACACGGTGCATGGATCCGATACTCCGGAGAATGCAGTGACTGAAATAAGCTTCTTCTTTCAACCGCAAGAAATCGTTAACTCACATCAGGCTCAAAATGATATAACACATTGATATTGACTATTGATTTGCGAAGCGTCGCGATGAGTAAAACAATCTTTAAAGTTGAAGAAGTTCGCATCGCTTTGTAGTGCGAAGGCTTTCTCATCCTATTATCCATAAGTCATGGTAAGACATCGTAAGTATTTGAATCGCGGAGCGTTGAGGCTGGGAAAAAATTGAATTTCTTATACTTATCTATTTGAAAAATTGACTTTTTCAATTTTTGACTATCGCCAATGTTACGTTTTATTTCTTGCAGACTTCTATTTCTTGTCCAACTTTTTCACATCGCTTATTTTTTCTATTGTTTATTCATTAACATTTTTTAATTTAAACCCAAATTCCAAGCCCTTACCATATTATGAGTTAATCCAAATATAATCATCATTGATGTAACTGTTTCCAATCCTCTTACTACAAATTGCTGCAATCCTCTATTTCTAGCTGTCGCGTTAACCCATTCAGCTGTCGATGCTCTTATCTTATATTTTTCTTTCGATTCGATTTTTCCCATGTTAATTCTCCACTCTTTCACGGCTTCGCTATCACTTCTTTTGGGAATATAACTTTTCTCTTCTTTTGGCTTTCTTGGTGGCATTAAAATTTCACACTTTTGATTTAACTTTTTGACTTTTTCTATGTCTTCATGATCATAATATCCATTATCACATAACCAACGAACTGGTTTAATATTATATCTTTTTATTATCTGCTCTTGCATTAAGCTCATTTGTCCTGCATCTACACCTGAATTTGTTACACTTACTCCTACTACAATTCTTGTTTTTGTATCTGTTGCTAATTGTGCATTATAGGCTGGGGAAAATCCTCCATTTGCCATTTTCATTTTTCTTGCCTCCGGATCTGTAATCGAGGCTCGAAGGTTTTTTTTTTCTTTTTGGGTAAGTTTTTGTCGATGTTTTTTTCTAGATTCTGCTTTTTCTGCATTAATTTTTGTTAATTCTTTAATCGCTCTATCAATTCTATTTTCTTTATCTTTAGCCTCTCTTAATTCTCTAGCTTTTTTATGATCAATAAAATTTGTTGTATTTTCTTCTCTTTCTTTATTCAATTTTTCAACATGCTGTTTTGCGATTTTCAAATATTCTTTGAGTCTTGGCTTGCGGCGAAAAGAAGAGGTTCCAGCATTAGCTCGTACACGTATGCCATCTTGGGAGATACTTTCCAAGTCAATAAGATTTTGGCTTAAAAATAATGCTACACTTTGGGTTAATAACTCATTTAAAGAGTTCTTGTTTCCATTTCTAAAATCATTAATCGTGTGGTAGTTAACGTCGACACCACCACAAAGCCATTTAAATCCATTATGTTCTTTACAATACCTCTCTATAACACGACCACAAGATATTCCTTCGATTGTTGCATATAGCCACAAAGATAATAGCAAGCGTGGATCTGTAGCAGATCTACCCACATTTCCTTGATATGACTGAATATTACTAATAATTGTTGAAAGATCTAGCTTATTTGCATAAGCCCATACAGCTCGTGCCTTATGATCTAAGGGTATCAAATCGTCAATCGAAAAACTCATAATTTCAACTTGATTTCTTATGGGAATATTTAACTTTGGTTTTCCTTTATAATTTTTTGTCTCATCATCATTTTTATTGCATTCTGGAATAGGAAAAAGAGTGTTTTGTATATTCATATATAATCCTGAGAAATATATTGGTTTACACGCCATTGTGAATGGTATTTTATAAATTCAAGATTATAAATAAAAAAAAGATTATATACAATAAGTTTTTAACGCTAAAACATTTAAATTTTTTCCCAGCCTCGTTGCGATGCAAAAAAAAAAGAAAGTTTTGTAAAAAGAATTTTGCATCGCTTTGGAGTGCGAAGGCCTTCCTTCGCTTTTTACATAACAATTTTGAAATATAAATGGGATCTAAATTTTGACATTTGTGATTGATTGTGTTTGTTTTAGAAAGCGAAGGAAGGCCTTCGCGCTCCAAAGCGATGCCAAGCTATTGTTGTTTTGCTTGTGTTAATGTCATCGCAACGCTTCGCTTAAAAAATAAATTTTTTTAAGTTAAATATTTAACTATTATTAGCCTTATACGTAGTTTACATTTTGAAATTGTGACCTAAGTAGGTGCGACGCGCATCTTCGTTATTGATCAAATTATCTACAGTACCTGACAGCATCACTTTACCTTCAATGACCAAATAACTTCTATCTACGATTGAAAAAATCTCACGAGCATTGTGGTCTGTGATGAGTATACTGATATTTTTTTTAGCCAAGTGAGCAATCATTTGTTTAACCTCTTGTACCGAAATTGGGTCGATGTTTGCAAAAGGTTCATCCAACATAAGCAACGTGGGATCGGTAACAAGAGCACGTGTAATCTCCAAACGGCGCCGTTCTCCTCCTGAAAGGGAGATCGCCTTTTTTTTAGCCAAACGTTCTAAATGGAGCTCCTGCAAAAGACGTTCTAGGCGTTCTTTACGCTCGACTTTGCTAATAGGTAAACATTCTAAAATACACATAATATTATCTTCCACGGAAAGATAGCGAAAAACAGAAGGCTCTTGTGCAAGATAGCCCATGCCCATGCGCGCCCTAATATGCATAGCAGAGCTGGTAACGTCGAGGCCACTGAAAAGTACCTGTCCTTTGTCAGGACGTATAAGACCCACCGTCATATAAAAAGCGGTTGTCTTGCCTGCACCGTTCGGCCCAAGCAATCCTACAATCTCGCCTTGTTTTATATTAAAGGAAAGACCATTGACTACAGGACGTCCGGCATAACTTTTAAATAAATCTTGAACCTCTAAACAAAGATCATCAGGTTTTTTTTCTTTCATAAGTTTAATTCCGCAGCCCCTAGGCGTTTTTTAAGTTGTTCATACTCTTTTTCAATAAAACTGAAACGCACATCACCAATCCCTTGAATAGAATCTTTATGTGTATGAAGGTCGCGTTTTGCCTTTACTGAAGAAGCGCTAATCTGTAAATTATTATTTTTATCAAAAAAAAGAACACGTTTATTTAAATCTGCCAGACATAACATTTCTTTAGTCGGAATATCATATTCGATGCGGTCCGCAACAGCAAATTGCAAGATCTTGCCCGGATCTTCTTTATCCACAGAAGTGCGACTTAGAAGCCATACATGACCTTTCAGCAATAATTTGACAGGGGTCATGGTTTTATTTATTTCTTTATAAGTTATGAAGACTTCATCGGCAAATATTTCACCCATAGGATCGGTAAAGTGCACTTGAAAATCTTCAAGGACATTGTTGTCGGAATCACGTGGGCTGGATAAGTGCGCTTGCTGGTGCTGATGATCCAATACAAACCTGTGATGAGTCGTGAGCTTATGTTTTTCACCTTTTTTCTCGTCTTGATAATTTAATTCGGATTGACCCACACAATCGATCAAACTGACTTGCTTGTGGCCCTGTATGAGCTGTCTTTGAATGCGAATTTCATTAGGATTGGTCAATGTTCCGATTCCTTTATAATTCACAATCACTTGATCACGAAGGATAAGTAAATCCTGCGGTTCCTTCCAAGTCATTGAATCGCATGAAAAGGCGATTTCACATTGAGCCTCTTCTTCATGACTTGCAAACAGAAATCCTTTGGGCGATTCAAACTGTAATTCCCGTGTAGAAGTATCCAAAGTGATTTTTTTAGAATCAATTATATCCCCATTGCGATTACTAACTTGGCATATCCCCGATTCATTGGCCTGTAAAGATAAGGTGGCAGATTGAGGATTTTTTTTTGCATGGCTTTGTAGATCCTTTCTAGCGTATAAAGCGTGATCCGCCAGAGCAAAAAATTCATTATTAAAGTTAACGCAAACATCATGTTCCGCTTTAATTTCATGAATCACTAAAGAAGATACTTGAGCACTTTCAGGTTGTAGACGAATAGCCATTTTAGAGCTTTTAACTTCCAATTTCGCCCATGTGTTTGGGTCGCGCCCTTTTATGTTTTCGATATAGGATACATAGGGCTGAAGGGCTCCACCTAAAAATTGGCCCGTCAAGGTATGATAGTCTATTTCAGCTTCTGTGCAACTCAGTTGTCCACCATCTTGTAGGTCAATTTTAACTTCATCATGCATTTTAACGCTGGCAAAACGCAACTTTTTATCCTCATTTTCAGGTATAAGTAAAATGTTCTCAGCCTGAACCTGTCCCAATTCATGGTTGACACATGCCTTGCCATTAAGTTTGATGAGTTTTCCATTGTAATCCACAAAATCAGCATCAATGATTAATGGCTTAAGCTCTTGAGCAGATAAAACACTGAAGAAATAAAATAGGCAACAAGCGACTTTTTTCATAAATTCATTTTCTTCTGTTTGTTTGTCCGCATATCAAAAAAAGTGGCCTTAAGATGATGTGCTTTAAAGTTGAGATCTTTATTTTTGCTTTTTAAAGAAAATTCAACGCTTTCTGCTGTGCCCTTCATCAAGGGTTTAGACGTGTCAGTTACTTCCTTCAGTTCATGTCCATGCATAATAAAGCGGTAAATCGTTACCCCATGACCCACAAAACGGTCATCTTTATAATGATATTCGGCGTCGTTGGCTTCGATAAAGCGGATCATCTGCATAGGCTGTAATCCCGGTGAATCCAATGTGACTTCCACTAGTGGATTTGTTGCATCATTTTCCCGCAACCCTAACTTTCCATTTGCTTGCAAGCAGGCTTCTCGGCCATCTGGAAGCAAGTAATAAAGTTCTTCTTGCATGGTACATTTTACTTTCTGCATTTGCTCTACAATATAAGTATGGGCATCCTGATGGTCCAAAACGAGTTGAGCACGATCCGCTATTAAGCGGATTTGCAACCTATCCAAGCCACCAGCATGGAAAAACATGTCTTTTTGAATGCCTTGACGTTCTTGACGCGCCGTATAGGCTGTTCCGTTTGTCGAAGATTGGGAAGATTCAGCATTTTCAATCAATTCTTTATACTTTTTCCTATCACTTTCTTTGACGAACGTTAACCGCAAAAAAAATGCTCCCAACAAAATGATTAAAAGAAGGACAATCCAAGTCATGCGCGGCGAGAATAAAGAGACACGACGATAAGAGATATTTATAGCTTTTTTATCTTTATCTGGCATAACTAGTTGCTTTGTATGAGATCATACAGCTTTTCTAAGGTATTAAGTAAATGGGGCAATTCTTTAAGGTCAAGTACAGAAGTTGCATCACTCTTGGCTTCAGCAGGATTGGGATGGGATTCCATAAAAAGACAATTAGCTCCAGCAGCCAAGGCAGCCTTTGCTAACATAGGAATGTACTCTCTTTGGCCTCCCGAAGCATGTCCTAAGCCGCCAGGCAATTGTACAGCATGAGTTGCATCAAAACAGACGGGAACACCAAAACCTTGCATAATAGGAATGGAACGCATGTCGCAAACTAAATTATTGTAACCAAAAGTTGTCCCCCGATCTGTCAAAATGATATCTAGGTTTCCCGCAGCGCGTATTTTTTCTACAACATTTCCCATATCCCAGGGAGCCATAAACTGCCCTTTTTTGACGGTGACGGGAACATTTGTTTTGGCCGCTGCAGTGATTAAGTCGGTTTGCCTACAAAGGAAAGCAGGAATTTGAATCAAGTCACAAACAGCGCCTGCAGCAGAAGCTTCTTCAGGCGAATGCACGTCCGTAACCACTGGTAAATCTAGTTCTTTTTTTACTTTTGCCAAAATTCGCAAACCATTTTCTAAGCCTGGTCCTCGGAATGATGAATAGGATGAACGGTTAGCTTTATCGTAACTGGCTTTGAAAATAAGATTGATCTGATGTTTAGCAAATATCTTTTTGAGGGCTGCAGCTGTGGAGAGGCAGTGAGACTCATCTTCAATGACACAAGGTCCACACATGATAACTAGCGGGTGACCTTTACCTAGTGAAAATTTAGGGAATTTTATTGTTCGCATAAGTTTTCTTATCCTTCAGTTAGTGGAATCACAGTTTCGTGATGAATATTAGGAAAATTTTTAAGGTATTTTTTTAAATCTATTTGTAGGATAGATTTTGGATTCATGGGATCGGGGATAGATAAAATATCGGTTAAATCTGCTAAGGGAGTGACAACAAACAGCCGCTCGCTCCATCGGGGATGCGGAATTTTTAAATGGGCTTCATTAATACTCTCTTGACCATAAAATAAAATATCTAAATCAATCACTCTTGGGGCATCTTTAATTTTTTTTTCTCTTCCCAGAATTCTTTCAATTTCTTGTAATTGTGATAAAAGTTCCTGAGCCGTCCAACTTGTTTTGAAGCAGCAGGCAGCGTTGATATAAAAGCTTTGAGAAATATGACTCACGGGTGACGTTTTATAAAAACGTGAAACATTTAGATCAATCACATGGGGCAGGTTAATTAATTTTTGTATGGCTTGATTGAGGATCTGGCGGCTATCTCCGATATTTCCTCCCAGACCAACATAAACTTGTGGCAGATACATTTCAGCCTTAATGACTTTAGACTTAATTGATGGACTTTAATCATAAAGCTTGGACTCAATATTTATCTACAAAAAACAAAGTGATAATAAATAAAACTCCGAGCCCGAGTTTCGAAATCCGGGTAAGGGCAGGGGATTTATGGAATTTAGCATGACGTTCTTTTTTTGTTGAGCATTTCAGTCTGATTGTTTAATATCTTAGCTTGTCTTTGGACTGATAGCTCAGTGGATAGAGCACCCGCCTTCTAAGCGGGTGGTCGTAGGTTCGAATCCTACTCAGTCCGTTTTCTTGTAGAAAAGGTCCTCGAAGGGTTAAATTTGCATTAATTAAATCCATTCATTTGAAAATCCTAAAAAACATTTGAAAATCCTAAAAAATTCCAAGCAATATCAAACGCATCCTAATTTTATATATTCTTTGAAATAAAAAGGAATGATGCACTATTCTTTTAAAGAATTACTGAATCAGAAATTGAAAACATGCAAGTAGCGTGTCAAATTCGCCAATAACTAACGAGAAAACCAAAATGTAAAAGTCATTCACTCAACAGTTCTTTAAACGTCGTGTCTAACTGGAGCACCATCTTCGAGGATTTCCAAATTTACACGAATGCCATTTCTGCTAGCCACCGACATTAATAATGTGCGAATCGCATTGATTGTTTTACCTTTCTTACCGATGATTTTGCCAATATCTGATTTCTCCACTGATAATTCAATAATCAATGTTTGAGTTCCCCCAATTTCATTAATTTTTACCTTGTCAGGATGGTCGACCAAATTTTTGACTATGTATGCTACAAATTCTTTCATAGTTCGATCCTTTTCAAATGTGTATTTTTGAGAAAAGTTTTCCGCCGCTTACGCGCATGGCCATAGCTTTACCCTAATAACCTTAGGGTATCCTAACCATTTTTAATAATCTACAGAAAAATTCAAAGATCGTCAATATTCATTGTATCGGGTCGGTTGTTGAAAAGAGATTTGATTCATTTGTACTAATTTTATTTATCCAAGCTCGCATATCTTCTGGTACTCTAGCTTTTAAATCCATAGGCTGTCCAGTTATAGGATGTTTAAATTGAAGAATATAAGCATGTAAAAGCTGTCTCTTTACATCATATTTTTTATTCAGCTGGACATTTCCATACACTGGATCGCCTAAAACAGGAGCGTGAACATGTAGCATATGAACGCGTATTTGGTGAGTTCTTCCAGTTTGTAAAATGATACGCACTAAGCTAAACTGTCCTTTATGGCTAATTGTGTCACATAGACTAATGGCTTCACGTCCCCCTGTCTCTAAAACTTTCATTTTTTGTCGTAGGATAGGATGACGCCCTATGGCTGTTTTAATTTCCTGATGACCAGGATTTCCGATGCATATGGCTAGATACTCCTTATAGATTTCTCGACTAGAAAACATTTCCACTAGCCGTTTGTGTGCTAAACTTGTTTTTGCTGCGACTAATAAACCCGAAGTGTCTTTATCAAGGCGGTGAACAATGCCAGGACGAGGATACACATTGCCAGACTTATCTTCTGGCAATTCTTGGCAATGGTGAAGAAGGGCATGGACAAAAGTGCCTGAATGATGACCAGGCGAAGGATGAACAACCATGCCTGCTGGTTTATTGATCACTAAAAGATCTGAATCTTCAAAAATAATTTCCAAAGGAATTTTTTCTGGTTTTAAGCCTATTTCTGGAGTCAGGACATAATGAATTTGAACTTCATCTCCTAAGGCAGGTTGATAGCGTTTTTTAACAGCTTCTCCATTCACAAAGATTTTTTCTTGTTCGATCAAATACTGAAAGTAAGTCCGAGAATGCAATTCCGGATAACGAGCAGCAAGGATTTTATCCAGTCGTTGGCCCACTTCGTTTTCTTGGATAACAAGCCAATCTGTTTCTTCGCTATCATAACCGGAAAGTGTGAAATTCATAAGCAATGATTGTGAATTTATAATGTTATGTTTTTGAAAACGCTAATAAAACAAGGTCAGAGTCGGTGTAAGGATAATCGGCTACCAACTTCTTTAAAAGACTGTAAATATTGGCCTCAAGAAGTTTTAATTGAGTTACCGATTCTGTATTGTTTACACATTTACCTAAATAGTATTTACCTTGATGATGCAATTCTTGGAGATAGTTATCATCTGCATGAACAAAGAGGGAGATGTATTCTGGCTTATGTTTTGCTAAAGAACGAGCGAACACTTCATCTACACAAAAACCAAAAAAAAGTGAGCTATTGAGAAGATTCATGCCGCATTATCTCTGGCTTTTTTCAAAATTTCTCGAAAACGTTTTTGATGTTTCTGCATTTCTCTGCAAATATTCATCCCAATCCCCTGCATCATTGCCTGATAAACTTCAGGAGCCTTTTCCTTTAGATCTGCCATGTTCCTGACCGAATCAAACGCTTCTCCTTCAGGCAATCCACTAATAATAGGATTTCCGTTTGGACTATCTACGTTAGTCATTTCCGTTTTAGTAACTGGAAGATTTACGACTGGGGCTTTTTCTGCTGCCATGTTAAGCCTACTCCGAAATAATTAAAAATTATTTATATCAAAATCGATAATATTTATCAATACTAAAATTTTAATTATGATTAAAAAAAAGCAATTTTTTACCCATTGCTTTTTTTGTTTCGGATAGGCCGAAAAGGAAAAATTAATTACCCTCCTCGTCCTCACGACGAAATTCTTCTTGCATTTGTTGTAAATCTGCTTGATCCTGCTGCATTTGATTACATATATTCATCGCTATGCCTTGCATCATAGCAAGATAAACGTCAGGAGCTTGTTGTTGTAAGTCGGCCAGGGAACTAATGTTTCCTGACATAATTTCTTGACTGGCTAAATTACTTGCCGTTGTTGCTGCTGCATTATTTGCAGTTTGGGATGCAGCAGTTGTAGCTGGCACATTAGAAGGACTTGACATAAGACACCTTCAATGAATTAGTTGTATTTTTATTATAACATAATTTTTAATTATATACTTCATATATTATCAATAAACTTTTTAATAGAAATTAAAAGATCGAATAAATTCAGCTTTCTTTATAAAATCTTAACAGCATTTACATAAAATAAACAATTAATTTTACTTAAGGTTAAATATGAACCCTATTGGCAACAACATACCTTTCTTCCCTGAACCTTGCCCAAAGGACGATAAGATAAGTCAACGCATCAATGCTTTTATTCCTCCGAAAGATCCTCAAATTCCTTTACCTGATGTACTTATAAAAAGGAATATCAATCCCATTAATTATGAACACATTTTAAAAGAAAATCTTGGAAAATTTATCGTTCAAACTGAAAAACTGGAAAAATCCTCTAAGAATAAAGCAACCTTAATGAAAGTGCTTTTTGTAAGCCTTTTAATTTTGGGAATCGTTTGTGCAGCAAGCTTTTTCTTAATGCCTATTTTAGGGAATATTTCCGCATTATTGAGCCTGAGCGTTGCCGCTACAACTATTGCATGGCAGGTTATCTTTCTGGGGGGTGGATTAATTGCAGGACTCTCGGCTCTTCCAAGGAAATTTAGTAAAAGCTTTGAAGAAAACCAAAATCAATATCACGAAAAGGCACAAATTTTGAAGCAACTTGCTCTTCAAAATGATTTTAAAAACTTCTTAGCTGCTGAACTCGTTGGTAAATACAGGCATACTGAGACTATAGCTGCCCTCCCTGATTTCGCAGAACTTTATTATCACATTCAGAACATTAATGAAAAAAAGCTGGAAATCCAACGTTTCGAGAGAGAACTTAATAAAATCGAAAACTTATTGCTGGCTATAGAAAATCCCGTGATTAATGGGGATAAAAAACAGCAAGACATTGAAGAAAAAATCAATAAAGTGCGAAAGAAGATCCAGAAAATGCATCGAGAAGTGCATGAGCTGGAAAATGAAGCCAATGACTTACGCAGCGATTTGTCGGATCATGATAGAAAAGCTGGCGAAGAATAACGCACCAATATAGAGAGGAAAGAACAGGATATAAGGGTAAATTTTATATTTCTTCTTTTGGATTATAAATTTCGGTTAGTTAAGGTAACGAGCGGTTGAGTGTTAAATTTAAGTGTGCCATCTGTAATCGATGAAGCATTCTCAGCATGCAAGGAATCTAAATTGTTTATAACTACATTAAATTTTTTAAAAATTTTGTATATAATTAATTTTAACAATTCGTCGGCGAAGATCCTACCGGGACATATTCTTGGACCAGCGCCAAAAGTCATAAAGCCATTTTTTAAATCTTTGTCATGACCGGATTGTCGCTCCGGATTAAATTTCTCATCTTCACCTTGACTGCGGCCTGCCGCATAAGAAGACCATAAAGCTGTAACCCCCTTGGGAATTTTGACCCCATTTTTTAGTTCGATTGGAATTTCGACACGTTTTGGGATAAATATAGCCGACGGACGTAATCTTTTAGTTTCAGCCAAAATGTATTTTAGATACTCCATCTCGTCGAGACTCGTTATAGTAATACCTTTTTTCTTCGGGGGTTGGTCTATCTCGTTAAGAAGTTTTTCATGGGATTTAGGATTTGCTGAAAGAAAATAAATAAGAGAAAGTAAAAAACTTAGCATTGAATCTACGGAAGCCGTAAAGAAAAGAGCGACATCCCCTTGTCTTTTGTCGGTACTTTCATCGACTAAGTGCTGAATTTTACTCAAAAAACCATCTTTGTCGTATAACAAATTTTTTTTATACAGATCTTTAATCTCTTCCACATCAGACAATTCTGCCTTTTCTCTTGTAGCTATATCCTTCAGTTTTTGAGAGAAGGGGCTATTTGATTCGAGATCTGTAACTTGAATTTCCGCATTTTCATTCTTTTTATAATAGACTTGCCAGATCTCCTTATTAGGGTTAAATATGAATAATATCTCATTAAAGTTAGGGATCTCTTCCCATTGCTTAAGTTTTGATTCAAAGAGTTCATTTTTTTTCGAGAAATGTATTTCAAAGCGAGGTTCTTTGAAACTTTCGTTCAAGATACTGTGCATTTCTTCAATTGTTTTCTTAGCTTTTTCTGAAAACCCCCACAAAGGAAATGTCAGAGCATTAGCTAGGCTAAATACATCTTTAACTGCAAGGGCCAGATAGCGTTCCATCTTTTTATTAATTTCCTCAAGGTTGCCAGCCGGATCTATAAGCCCCACCATGATTTTCACAACTAAAGGGGTCAATATTTTTATGAGTTCTTGAGAGGTGTTAGGTGTTAAATGATTAAGATGATCATCAATCGTTTTTTCCATCCTTGGCCAATATTCTTTTAGATTTTCACGAAATAATAAGTGGTTAAAAATTTGTCTTCGATTACGCCATTCATCACCGTTAGCGGTTGTAAGATTGGGTCCTATTCCAGCCTCAAGAATTTCCATAGGTTTATTAGACAATTTATCGGCGTGCTGAGTTAAGAGCTCTTGAATCAGTTTTGGATCAGATAATAAGAGGAAGGGTTGACCGAAAATATAAAAGCTCGCCAAATTTGGAGATTTCTTTAAGTGCATATATTTTACAACAGCTCGTAGATGCCCGTAAAGATCTGTAGTCACGTGACCAAGTGGAGTCCATCCTCGAAAGTGAACAACCTCTTTATTATGATAAAGATCGCCTGTTATGAAGGGAGGTAATTGGTTAAAAATAGAAATTGAAATTTTATATAAATTAGATAATTGACCTTTAAAAGTTTCTACAAGAGTGCTATTATAAGAAGGGTTTACCAAGTTAGTTGTCGAGTTCGTAACTTGAAGAGCCATGTTAGCATGATCCTTTTTGTAAAAAAAAATTAGTAAAAGTTTCAAAAAATAAAGTCATACATTTTATCAAAAATTGCAAACTGCTGTGAATAAAATTGCGACGTCTACATTATTTCGGAATCTATTTTTTTTCAAGAATTAAATGACATGCCATTTCTCATCAAGCAAAGTCTCATGCTCTTATTGCTGTAAGAAAGAACATTCCAATGGTACTATAAGCTACTATCATTATTTATAGCTGTCTTGATCATATCGAAATCAAAACCTTTTCTTGCAAGGCTTGCAATGACCTTTTGTTTATCGGCATAATCTGAAAGATTACGATCTTTATATTTGGTTTTTAGTAAGTATTGAATATTTTTATGAGTTTCGGAAGGATCTGCTAGCTCCTCCAGCCATCTTTGCGCTTCATGTTGAGAGATTCCCTTATTCATGAGTTTATAAACAATCGTCTGAGATCCAATATGACGTGCAAGCTGCGCTCTCACAAAACTTTTGATCCATTCTTGATCATTCAGATAACCAAGGCGAGTGAACTCTTGTATAATTTTCTGGATTGTTGAGGAAGAAATAAGATTTTTCTCTAAAAGTTTTTGGAGTTGTGTCGATACATAACTGCGCATGGCTAAGCAATTAAGTGCGTATTTTTTAGCTTTAGCATATTCTAAAGTCATAAAATATGTGTGGAGTTCATCCATTGTGTGACAAGTAGGAAGTGAAACATCACGTCCAAAGATTTTGCTGTGAATATCTTTCCAAGGTTCATCGTCGACGTAGATTGTTATAATGAACCGTGGACACTCTTTTGGAAGAAAGCTGACGTTCACTTGGATTCAACTTTCTGTGCGGATTTCAATAGCAGAACCTTTTTGACTGGACGTTTGTCTATACGAATACCTTTAGCCGCAAAACCTTTAATAGCAACTGAATTAAAATCAAATATAACTTTGGATTGTTTTTGATGAATTTTGGGAATGAGTTGTAGCTCTAACATAGGCTGCGGAGCTGAGGAGATATATTGCAAATCCATTCCCTCTTCCATAAAGCGGTAAATTTTATCCAGGATAAACTGGGTGACGATAAAACGTTTTGCAAAGCAAATATGTGTTTTAGGATCTCTATAAGCCGCATTTAAAATAGTTTTTTTATCCGCCACACCGACGTAGACGACTTTGTTGCCTTCATGGTGGACATATTGTTTTTCGGGAATATTGATGACAGAATATGTCCCATTTTTAAATACAATCAAAAGTTTATCAAAATTCGTACACTCAAACACATTGCTATCGAGAACTTTCGTACCAACGAATCCGGATATAGGATCAAAACCTACTTTGACATTACGTGTAGCAATAGCACGCTTATCCAATTGTTGGATGGACTGTAGCTGTGTTTTACGTGGGTAGTTTTTTCCATATTTGTGGATCAACCCTCTAATGTAATTAATAGTAAACTTTTTGATATTTTTTAAATCTTTTTCTACCTTTGCCAATTGCACGCGAGTGGCTGCAATTTCTTCTTGGTTTTTATCAAGATCGAAACGAGAGATGCGCCTAATAGGAATATTTAATAGACGTTCACGATCATCATAAGTGGGCACGCGGGAAAGCTCTTGATGGAAAGGTTCTAAACTGACTTCAATGGTTGAATGAATTTTTTCATAGGAAGATACATTTTCAATTTTTTTGTAAAGCCGGTTTTCGATGAAGATTTGTTCTAAAGTTTTTTGAAAAATCTTTTCAGTCAGTTTATCACGTTCAATTTCGAGTTCTTTGCGTAAATAGCCCTGAAGCATATTAGTATGAAACTCTAAAATTTCATGTGTGGTGGGTTCCCACGGGAGATTATCTTTGATCACAAGGATTGAAGAATTTAAAACCACTTCACATTCTGTATAGGCATACAAAGCATCGATAAGATCCTGAGCATATTGTCCGCGTGGCAATTTAATTTCGATCTCCACTTTTTCAGCGGTGTAGTCATTGATAGAGTCGATTTTAATCTTTCCTCTTTTCGCAGCCTCATCAATAGACTTAATCAATGACTCTGTTGTCGTACCATAACTTATTTCAGTAATTACCAATGTCTTAGGATCGCGAATTTCAATCTTAGCGCGTAACTTAACTTTGCCCCTGCCTTTATCATATTCGGAGGCATCCATGATGCCACCCGTAGGAAAATCAGGCACGATGTCGAACTCACGACCTTCCAAAATAGAGATCTCTGCTTCTAAGAGCTCAACGAAGTTATGGGGTAATATGTGCGTGGCCATACCCACAGCAATGCCATCCGCACCTTGCATAAGGACAAGAGGGATTTTGGCCGGTAGACAAATGGGTTCCTTATGGCGAGCATCATAAGATGGCAATAGTATTCGTCAGTTCTGGGTTGAACATGGTATTTACAGCTAATTCAGAAAGGCGTGTTTCAATATAACGCGCAGCAGCAGCAGGATCGCCTGTGAAAATATTTCCAAAATTACCTTGTTGATCTAGTAAATATCCTTTGTTGGCCATATTGACAAGCGCGTCGGTGATAGGCCCATCCCCATGTGGGTGATAAGCCATAGTCTGTCCAGCAACGTTGGCGACTTTATGGAGTTTACCGTCGAGCATCATCCACAAAGTATATAAAATGCGTCTTTGCACTGGTTTAAGGCCGTCGATTACATTGGGAATCGCGCGATCCAATATGACATAAGAAGCATACTTAAGATAGTTAAGCTGCATTAATTGTTTAATGTCGTCCATAAATCTCAAATATTATTGGATTCTTCGTTCAAATTTAAGGAATCTATATCCATTAAAGCCTCTTCATCTTCGTTGATTAAATTGCGCATGATGAAGTCTTTTCTTTCAGGCGTATTCTTACCCATATAAAATTCAAGCGTAGCCTTAATATCAGAAAAAGTATTCACAGTGACTGGGATCAATCTTATTGTATGGCTGATGAATTGCTTGAATTCATTGGGTGAAATCTCTCCTAAGCCTTTAAAACGAGTAATTTCTACCCCTTTTTTTAGTTTTTCTATCGCTTCATCGCGTTCTTCTTCACTGTAACAATAGAAAGTTTTTTCTTTATTGCGCACTTTGAAAAGAGGCGTTTCTAAAATATAAAGATGGCCATTTAACACAAGCCCTTCAAAATAAGTGAGGAAAAATGTAATCAAGAGATTGCGGATGTGCATTCCATCTACGTCCGCATCAGTAGCCAGAATGATTTTTTGATAACGCAACTTCTCAATATCATCCTCAACATTGAGAGCGCTCATCAGATTAAACATCTCTTCATTTTTATAAAGTTGATCAAGTTTCATTCCATGCACGTTTAGCGGCTTACCTCGCAAAGAAAAAACGGCCTGAGTGAGAGGATCTCTTGAGGCAACGATGGAGGCGCTTGCGGAGTCACCTTCAGTGAGGAATATCATCGATTTCCCCCCATGTTCAGTGCCATCTTGAAAATGGTATTTGCAATCTCTCAGTTTAGGGATTTTAAAAGAAATTTTCTTCTGTTTTTCTTTAGCTTCTTTTTTGACATTGGCTAATTCTTTGCGTAACTTCTCATTAAAAACAATTCTTTCCACAATGTGGTTAGCAGTTTGTGGATTCTTGTATAACAAGTCAACGACTGCATCCTTCACTTCTTGAACAACCGGACCACGCAAATCGGCGTTGCCTAATTTATTTTTTGTCTGTGATTCAAAAATAGGATCTTTGACTTTTACAAGAATAGTACCCACAATACCTTCTCGAACATCAACACCCTGAAAATTCTTTTTTGCAAATTCATTTACACCCTTTAATAAGCCCTCCCGAAAGGCAGATAAGTGAGTTCCCCCATCAGCAGTGTATTGTCCATTAACAAAAGAAAAGTAAGTTTCGCCGTAGCTTTGCGTATGTAAAAAAGCAAACTCCAGCATTTTTCCACAGTAATGCAGAGGCTCATATAACCGGTCCTCTGCGCTAACTTCGGCATTCAACAAATCGAGTAAGCCATTTTTGGACTCAATGAGCTCGCCATTAAAACTTAAACACAAACCTGTATTCAAATAGGCATAGTGCCAAAGACGTTTAAGGATATATTCTTTCTGAAAAGAAAATTTTTTAAAAATTTCGCGATCTGGAATGAATTGGATGAATGTGCCATTAGGCTCTTTTGTAGAGCCTTCTTTCTTATGCTTTAAAATTCCTTGAGAAAAATCCGCTTCGAAATAACTTCCATCGCGTTGACTGCGTACTACAAAATGACTGGAAAGCGCATTGACAGCCTTAGTACCCACGCCATTGAGACCTACAGAAAATTGAAAAACATCATCATTATATTTTGCGCCTGTATTGATTTGGCTGACACATTCAATCACTTTTCCTAGCGGAATCCCTCGGCCGAAATCGCGTACAGAAACTGTTTGCGTTTCTTCGTTGAGCTCAATGTGGATTTTCTTCCCCTGTTTCATGATGAATTCATCCACGCTATTATCGATAATTTCCTTAAGCATGATATAAATTCCATCATCCGGATGAGCTCCATCTCCTAAACGTCCAATATACATACCCGGTCGTAACCGTATATGCGATAAGGCATCCAGAGTTTTTACGCTACTTTCATCATATTGTTTTGCCATGAGTTAGAACACTATGCTAAAAAAGAATTAAGATAAGCTGACTACACAATCACTTAAGAATGGGTTTGGGACGATCAAGGATGCTTTTTCGATAGGCAGTAGAGACATATCCTACTCACATCGATCTATTTATGATCGTTTAAACCTTGAAGCTTTGGCATTGCTGAAAACCCATTCTTCATGTACTTTGTGTATCATACACAAATTTGATTTCTAAATCTAGAGTTTTAACGGAGCCGCGTTGGATGGATACATCAACATTTTTTAAGAACAAAACTCTTCTAATCACAGGGGGTACTGGAAGCTTTGGGAGAACTTTAGCTAAAAGGCTACTTCTTGAAGATCAGTGCCGAAAGGTCATTATTTTCAGTCGCGATGAATGGAAACAATGGGAAATGCGTCAGTCAGAACCTATTTTTTCTCATCCAAAAATACGATACTTTCTGGGTGATGTGCGTGATAAATCACGTCTTGTGCGAGCTTTTAACGAAGTCAATTTCATCGTCCATTCTGCTGCACTTAAACAAGTACCTGCTGCTGAGTACAATCCAACCGAGTTTGTAAAGACTAATGTGATCGGAGCGATGAATGTGATCGATGCAGCCATTGATTGTGGTGTCGAAAAAGTAATTGCCTTATCAACGGACAAAGCAGCTAATCCTATTAACCTTTACGGAGCTACAAAGCTTTGTTCTGACAAATTATTTGTGGCTGGTAACTCTTACGTCGGAGCGCGAGGCCATCCCCTTTTTTGCGTCGTCCGCTATGGCAATGTCCTTGGAAGTCGAGGTAGTGTGATTCCTTACTGGGAAAAATTAATCGCCGAAGGAATGACTGCACTACCTATTACAGACGAACGAATGACACGTTTTTGGATCACCTTAGAACAATCAGTAGAATTTGTGGTGCAATCCTTCATGCGAACAAGAGGAGGCGAAATTTTTGTGCCAAAAATTCCTAGCATGAAGATCATCGACCTTGCAGAAGCCATGGCACCGGGTCTTACTTATCAATTTACAGGTATCAGAGAGGGAGAAAAACTACATGAGCTCATGATTGGTGTTGAAGATGCGCGGCATACATTGGAATTTTCTGACCACTATGTCGTTGTTCCTGAAATATATGCTCAAGATCCCGCCTTGATGAAGAAATTTCTTGTGGGACGTAAAGGTCGATCACTTCCTGAGGATTTTTCCTATGGTTCTAACACAAATACCCAGTGGCTTGGTGTGGAAGATTTGCGTAAACTCATTAGATAGACCTCTTGCGTAATTAAGGTTCTGTTGATTTTTAAATGGCTCAGAAAACATCTTAAATATTTGAACCGCGGAGCGTTGCGATGCAAAAAAAAGAAAGTTTTGTAAAAAGAATTTTGCATCGCTTTGGAGTGCGAAGGTAGGGTGGTGAATCAAGCTATTTCTTCCTCAAAATTTTTCTTGCAACTTCTATTCCTTTTTCCAAAAAATTCAGCCCTTATTGAACATACTGTTGTTCCTAATTTATTTCTTAGCCATTTAGTTAAATCATTTACAGTACATGTCTCTAAAGCAATGCGTATATCTTTTTTTTTCTTTCTTTCCCACAAAAGCTGGAATGCTTAGTATGTTTGCCGTTATTCCTTGGTTGCTATTTCTGCTTATATATTTAAATTTTCCAAAAATTGACTCCAAAACTTCACTCGATCCAATAGCTTTCACATTATCTGCTAACTTATCAACTTCTTCTCGCACTATTGTATTTACTTTATCAATAAAATCATGGCTCTCTATCGATTCCATTTTTAAAACTATTGTTTTAATTTTCTCGTAGCTATCCCTGGAATAACCTTCTTGCCTTATAACTTCTTTAACAACATTACTGATTTCTATTTTATTACTATAATTCCTTAGATGAGATGAAAACTGCTTAACCCATCCAAAATGTTTCTGTATTTGATTATTTGATAATTCCTGGTCTACAACGTATTCTATGTTCGTACCCCATTTCACAATAATATCTGCACCCATATACCTTGCTTTATCTCTTAAATTAGGCGACATTATTCCTGCCAATTCTGTTTGTTTCACTTTTCTTTTTGACAAACTCATTGCTTCTATAAACTTTACCCAATTCGCATCGTTTTTAAGCGTTTTTTCTAAAAGGAGAGCCATTTTATGGGTAATATCTTGTATTTGCAAAGTCGCCCCCCCTTCACTATATTCCCGAGTTCCTTTCTTGAGATTGGCACCCCCATCATTAATAATTTGAAAAGGCTTTCCTGTTCTCTTTTCACATTCTTTTAACTTATCAGTAACAACATCACCTGTTAAACTAACTGTTGGTGAAATTCCTATTACTTGAACATCATCATGACTTAATGTCAGATTATCTTTTTTGCTGCTTACAGGTATACCAATAACCGCTAAACACCTCACAGCTCCTATATCTATTACTTCATCGTGTATCCAGACCCAATCTCCTGTTTGTTCTAATGGTTTTATGAGTTCATAAACTCCTATCCTATAGATCCATAGCCTAATTGTAGAACGATGGGGGGTGGGACACGGTGTAATATGTTCATTAATGAGCTTCAGAACTCGACTAATGGCATGAAATCCCAGCAATCCGTCTTTAAATAAGTTATGAGCAAAGTGAATAATAGTTAGAGAATAGCTATGCTTTTTTGGAGCATTGCCTGCTAAAGCTACAGGAAGTTTTTTTTTAGTTCTTCATTCTTTTCTTCTAATTCTTTTATTTTTTGACAAGCTTTCTTTAACTCATTTTGGGTCTCTAAAAGCTTCTTTGAACTTAACATCTGTTTATTTTTGGCTTTTGTCTTCCAAGTATTTCGACTTTTTTCTAGATCGCGCACTCTTGCTTCGAGATCCCGATTAATATCCTGTCTTTTTAAAGCCCTATCTTTCCAGGCATCGCGGCTTTCTTCAAAAAAATTTATCAATTTGTGGTTGGGAGATTTATATTCTTTTTTTACCATACGAAACTCCATTTTTGATGATAAGGTAAAGAATAAATTAAAATAAGATCAACAAAAAATCTTATATGTCTTTATAAATTTAGGAATAAAATTGAGGGTGAGAATTAAAATTTGAATTCGCGAATTTCAACATCAATTCACCACCCTAGTGCGAAGGCCTTCCTTCGCTTTTTTACATAACAATTTTGAAATATACAGCGATGCGATGTTAGTTTTGGAAAAGCACCTGTGACCGCATCGCCAACGCTTCGCGTTAAATAAACTTATGTAATAGGTCTAATAAAACGCACACTTTTGTCCAAACTTTCTTTTTGTGCTTTGACATAATTTTGAAATTACTTATAAAGATCTGATTTAAACACCAAAGGTTTAAAATGCGCATTGGAGTGTTAGGAATCAATCACAAGTTAGCTGATCTTAAACTAAGAGAACTTTTGGCAAGAGCTTGCCAGAGACGATTTGGACCCGCTATTTCAACGCATGGTAACCAACATTTTATTCTACTTTCAACTTGCAACCGCACAGAAATTTATTTTTGTTCGGAGGACTTAGCTGTCACACATACCTATCTTTTGAATATCTTTAGACAAGAAGTCTCTGAAGAATTTGATCAAAAACTTTATTCTTATTTTGGAGAGGATTGCTTTTATCATTTATCACGTGTAGCTTCCGGACTGGATAGCGCCATTATAGCCGAAACAGAAATACAAGGTCAGGTAAAAAAGGCTTATGAATTCTCTATTCAATTTTCAGTATTTCCTGAAGAAATGCATTATCTCTTTCAAAAGGCGCTAAAAATTGGTAAGAAAGTGCGTTCCACACATCTTTTAAACCTCGGCCTACCAGAGATTGAACATGCAATCTATAATACGGGTAATCATCTTTTCAAAAGCCTCTCAGAAGCAAGAATTCTCTTTGTAGGTATTTCAGATATCAATCAAAAAATTTTGCATTTTTTAAGAAACAAAAATTTAAAAGACATGACTATCTGCAATCGCACGGATTCAAGTGCTATAACATTATCAAAAAACTATCAGATCAAGACCCTCGAATGGAAAAACCTTTCCAATTGGACCCAATTTGATTTGATTATTTTTGGCACCAAGGCACCTCAACATTTAGTAACATCACACCAATTGACTTCAGGTCCTATGAGCAAAAAACTCATTTTTGATTTGAGCGTTCCTCGCAATGTGGATCCACAAATCGCTCGACATCCTCAGATCACTTTGCTTAATATCGATCAAATCAATCGAATGCTGACTTTTAGAAAGCAGAAAATGAATCATGTCATCTCCAATGCAGAGCACTATGTGATCGAAGCTTCAAAAGAACAGACCTATCTTTTTAAACAGAAGCAAAAAAACCGTGAGCAACTCCTAGCCGTAGGCGCCTAAGTCAAAAGGTTGCTTAACTGATGATAGTGATCGACAATAATTTACTTGCATCCGGTACTCCACTACCCGTAATCACTCCTGTAGGACCTGGGGGTTGATCGGTAACTAAAATACTAAGGCTATCTTTCCCTGTGTAGTTTAAATCGGGCATGTAGGTGAGTTTAGATAAGGCTAAGTTAATATCACTCAAGCTTCCTTGTAGAATTAAACTACTCAACCCTTGTGGTCCTGGCATGTTATTAAAGAAATTGATATTTCCCAATCCATTCAAGTCTGTAAAATCTAATGTTCCATCGGAAACAGATAGATTGATTGTAATTGTATTAGAGGGTGATTCAGTGTCTTTTATTTGCAAGTTAGATACTGCTCCAATATCGAGTATTGTGTTCTCAGTTGCCTTAATACTACCTGAAGATGATATGGAAGCGTCATTATCTAATACGACATGTACCATTTGAGTTTGGGCATCACTAGTTGCACCACTAGGATCTTGGAAGACGAATTGAACAACCCTGTCAGGTAAGCTTAATTCACCTGTAGAGCTAAAGGCTACGTGTTCCATCACAGCGTTAACAGCATTTATTGTCGCTGCAGCATTAAAGTTAATGATCAATGGGCTTGTACTGGAACCACCTTGATAGGTACCAATATCAATGCCGTTATAGTAGACATTTTTAGATGAGTCTGTAGTAACAATAGTGTCTTTATTAATGACTAAATGATCAGTTGAAACACCATTGGCGGCCAAGCTAACAGTGAGAGTTGATCCCTGCAAACTAGGATTGGAAATAGCATCATATGTTGCAGTTGCGGTAGGATCTAGAGCAACAGCGGCCGCATCTTCGGTCGAATCAACTAGCCCGCTGGAATTAAGTTGAACAGCAGGTTTGCCTTCGACTTTAATAGTGACTATTGAAGGAGCTCCTGGTTGCATTTGATCATTGACAGCAGCGTAGCTAAAGTGATCTATTCCAATAAAGTTTGGATTAGCTGTGTAGGAGAAAGAGCCATCGGCATTTAATGTTAGCGTTCCATTTGAAGGCCCACTCAATAGTTCAGCAGTGATTACTTCACCATGATTAGGTGCTTGATCGAGGGCAAGGACGCCATTCAATGCCCCTACAGCCAATTGGGTGGGTGAAGCAGGATTGCTTTCGGCATCTACATAGCTAGCGGGCAAAGAAACAGGTAGAATTGAAACATTGAAGTTCACACTGCTTGTAGAACCGCCTTTATCTTTGATGAGCACAGATCCAATCGGATCCGGGTTGGAAGTCGCATAGGTATGAGTACCCAAGACATCAAATTGACCATTGCCTAATGAAACGAGGGTTCCTTTGGAGGTAGAACCATCCCCCCATGTAATGGTATCTGTAGTAAAGTCTGAGATAGGTGCATTTAGATATCCATCACTTAAGATAGCTACAACGACGTTATTAAGTGCCATACCTTCGGTTGCTGTCACATTTTGGGGACTGAGAGAAATGGGTGCGTCAGCCACAATGACAGTGCCTGTGACATTTTTAACAACGCTATCCAATGTATCGGTAATAACAATTTTTGGATGATAGGTTCCTTCCTCTGCATAGGTAAATCCACCTTCTACAGCAAAACCGCCTCCATTATTGGCAACAACTGAAGCGTTTACTGGTCCGTTACCCCAATCAATAGTGGCTGAGAAATTTCCTGCATTGGCTTGGGGATTTCCATCGGTAAATGTAGCTAGAATAGTATTCGCAGGCAAAGTCTGTCCTTCTACTAAAGGTTGTCCGCCTATAGAATTGACAGTGACAGCTGTTGGGGTTAAGGCTGCTAGTGAAACGTTAATGGTCGTTGAGGTATCATTGACTGAATATCCTCCAAGATCGTTAATAATGATGGTGGGGGTGTATTTTCCTGCAAGATACCCGCCAAAGCTACCTAACACATCAAAATGTGTTCCATCGGCAACAACAATGCCTGTACTCATCGTATTAAGACTATCACCCCAATCGATGGTAGCAGTAAACTCTGTATAGGTGGCATAGGGATTTTTATCGGTAAAGGTTCCAATGATCGCATTGGATAGGGCTTGTCCCTCAGTCAGTGAAATGGTTTTTGCGCCGGGTATAATGGCCGCATCGGCAATTTGCACATTGGCCAATACAGTCGTAGAGACATTATCTATTTTGTCCGTAATCATCACTTTTGGGGTATAAGATCCTTCTACTGTATAATCGAAGCCTCCTTTAACAACGAAACTTGTGCCACTGAGGGCAACTGAACCAGTAGTCACATCACTTCCATTATCAAACCAATCTATAGTTGCGGAAAGATTCGCTACTTTAACAGCAGAATTTGTGTCTGTAAATGTAGCTAATATACTGCTATTGGGTAGAGCAGTTCCTGCAACTCCATTAAGATTATCATTTCCTGTAGCAGAAATTATGCTAGTGACTTGTATGTTATCGTAAGTAGATGCTGAAGAGCTTCCGGCATCGTTAATATTAATATTTATTTGACCATTAAGACCTTGAGAGTAGGTATGAGCTACATCGGTGACTACATTATAAACACCACCACCAAGGGAAACGAGACTTATATCGCCCGCAGCAAAATTATTTCCATCTCCCCAAGAACCTGAAAGGGTGAAGTCATGGATATTTGAAGTCGTTGTATCGCCATCAGTCAATTGTCCTATGATCGTACCTGCAGCTAAAGCTTGTCCTTGTGTTAAGCTAAAATTATGTCCTCCAGTGGCACTGATTGGCGCATCAGCTATAGAGATATTATCTGTAGCAGAAGATGAGTATCCTCCAGCGTCATTAACTAGGATGCTTATTTGGCCTCCATTAGGGAGAAATTCGGCATAGGTATGGGCATTGTCAGTGACAATATTATAATCTCCGCTTCCTAGCGCGACTAAACTTACATCGCCCATAGCAAAGTTGTTCCCATCTCCCCAAGAACCTGAAAGAGTGAAGTCATTGATATTAGAAGTTACTGTATTAGCATCTTGCAAATGACCTATGATTGTGCCTGCAGCTAAAGCTTGTCCTTCGGTTAAACTAAATGCATTGACACCGGTTACAGAGATCTGAGCATCACTAACTTGAACTTGATCGGTTATGGAAGCGCTAGATCCGCCTGCATCTTGAACGTTTATAGTTAAATTTCCTCCATTGGGCAAAAATTCTGCATAGGTATGAGGATTTTCAGCAACGATATTGTAAGTACCACTTCCTGCGTTGCCAGTAGCTACTAGGCCTATATCGCCTACGGCAAAATTATTTCCATCTCCCCAAGAGCCTGTAAAACTAAAATCAGATGGATTAGAAGTCGTTGTATCGCCATCAGTCAATTGTCCTAGGATTGTACCTGCAGCTAGAGTCTGTCCCTCTATAAAGTTTAGGGTGCTTACATTCGAAGCAGATATTGTAGCGTCATTGACTTGCACCGAATCCATAATAGTGACTGGCGAGCTACCGATAGCTACGATATTTATGGTCAATTGTTCAGGATTGTTCGAATATTCTGCATATGTATGGGAATTGTTAATGACAATATTATAAACTCCGTTTTCATTTTGAATGGGTACTAGTCCTATGTCACCCGCTACAAAGGCGTTACCATCTCCCCAAGAGCCTGAAAGTGTAAAATCGCTGCTATTTGAAGTGGTTGTGTCACCATCTATCAATTGTCCTATGATTGTGCCTGCAGCTAAAGCTTGTCCTTCTGTTATATTAAAGTTCATTCCTCCGGTTGCACTGATTGAATCAGTCACGTTCACTATATCCTTAACTTGAGCAGAAAGGAGGTCTGCAGAAACTGTAACTTGGGGACTATAACCACTAATATTAGCTTCTGCATAAGTATGCGAAGCATAAACATCAAAGCCACCATTTCCATCAGGTGAAATTGTTGTTGTTGTTGTATCCAAAGGTGTGCCATCCCCCCAATTGACTGATGCAGAATAATCAGAAAGAACAATACCTAAAATATTTCCTGGATCTTTGAAATCAGCCACTAATACATCATTCAGGGCTAGTGACTGACCTTCTTGCCCATTACCTAAAACTAGAGGTGAGGAGATTTGTAGTGGTCCGGGGTCCACGACATTAAAATATGAAGTCAGGGTTTGATTATTTTGATATTGAACTGTAACAGTATAATTTCCCGCTTCTGTAAAAGCAAAATCCGCATAGATAGTTTCTACACCGGCTTCGAAACTTGATACTGGGGCACCGATCCCAGACTCATCCTGATAAGGTCCATTAATCGTAATTAATGAAGGAAAATTAGATCCCGTACCCACTTCCCCTATTATATTAGGTACTAAGGCACCTTCTGAAACTGTAAGATTGACGCCTAGCGCAACAGGATCTAAAACTTGAGCTGAAGAGTTCGTTAAATTATTGACTACATTAATTTTGGCATTCAAGTAACCTAAATCTTGATAACTATATCCTGCAAGGCTTTCTATAGAAAATGAGCCATTCCCACCCACTACCTGAGCAGCAACAGCATTGCCATTATTCAGCCAATCAACGGTCGCTATATAATCCATAGATTGTGCAGAAGTATCATCATCAGTGAAAGTGGCTAATACAGTTCCCGCAGGTATAGCTGAGCCCATAGCTGTTCCAAAGATTGGATCTGGAGAGATAGATAACGAATCACTTGCTATATTAGCCTCAATAGTACCCGTTTTGACTAAAGTGGGAGGTGGTAAGAGGGTTTCATAAAGATCGTAAGTAATGGTATAATTGCCTTGATC
The DNA here is from genome assembly GCA_963748975.1 of uncultured Parachlamydiaceae bacterium. Classification (GTDB taxonomy): domain Bacteria; phylum Chlamydiota; class Chlamydiia; order Chlamydiales; family Parachlamydiaceae; genus Neochlamydia. The sequence goes on along the minus strand of CAVVKX010000010.1, from coordinate 99,906 downwards.
CGCATAAGTATGGTTTAAATTATTCACCAAGATCTCATCGTTGGTATTCTGAACAGGAAGATTCGTGGATTCTTGACCATCACCCCAGAAGATGTTAACTGTAGGTGAACCAAATAAAATACCTGAGCCTAAATTCAGGGTTCCTGTCACAGCTGTTCCTTGTATACCTGATATATCTATTTCGACAGCATATTGCTCAGTATATGTTCCTAAAGCATTAGTAAAGGTTACAACAGGAGAGTATGTTCCTGCATCCGCATAAAGATGTGCATCATAAATGATATTTTCGCTATTGAGAATTAAATTTTCAGATTGTGAACCATCTCCCCAATTGATAGAAGCAGTGGTAATACCCGCAGGATCCTGAACGGTTCCAAAAACGAATGTACTGGCAATGCCTTCCCTTGAGGTTAGTGAGCTAGGATAAGACCCAGTGGTTATAGGATCTATCAAACCGCTAGCCTGGCCTATAGTATTTGCATTGTTAGCCTCTTGAGCGGTTAAGGTGAAACCTGTTTCACCAGACAATGAAGGTAATGTGGTGTATACATCATATACACCTGTCTGTCCAAGAACAGGAATAATATCAGAGCCGGGTAAGGTAATTGAAGATTGACCATTAAAAGTAATGGTTACAAGATAATCTGAAGCCAGGCTATTTGCATTAGCACCAGGGTCAGTGAATGTTCCTAATAAGAATTGAGTTGAGGCAGCGTTTATATCGTTAATGTTACTTGCAGTTACACTCAAGGGGGGATCAGTCACTGGATTAAGGTCATTAATTGTTACAGAACCTCCATTGGGATCTGTTACTGTTATGCTTAATATTCCACTCCCCGCGTCTCCAAACGTATGGGAAGCTTCCACATCATATATTCCGAGTGAAACTTGAACTAAATGCACATCATCTGCACTAGAAAAACTTTCGCCATCGCCCCATGTACCTGTTACAGTATAACTTGAAGGGTTACGGGTGAGGTTAGAATCATTTAATATCGCGATGATGGTGTTAGGTAAAGTTTGCCCTTCAGTTACTGCAGAGATTGTTTTAGGGGTTAAATTGAAGGAAGAAACTTCAATAGGACTTGTTGTATCTTGAATGGTCTGGTTGGTACGTGTATCTGTAATGTTAACAATAGGAGTAAAACTCCCTTCAGTTGTGTAGGTATGACTAGCAAAAATATTATAAAGGCCATCAAATAAGTCAATTCCATAGGTTGCCGGCGTAGTTGAACCGTCTCCCCAACTGACTGTGGCAGTTATAGGATCAAGGAAAGGAAAGGTGAGGGGAACTTGTAACGTGGTCGTAAAAGCTTGATTGATTGCAAGAGAGGACACATTCACCACATCTCCTATCTGAACTGAGGATCCTCCCGCATCTTTTATAGTAATTACTGGATCATATACTCCGGTTCCGATATTGGCATAGTTGTGATTACCCATGACTGAAAAAATAATACTACCATTAGTATCAACACCAGTTATAGGATCGATCGTTGTCGTACCGTCCCCCCAGCTAACTATAGCTAAATAATCGGCTGTGCTTGTTGAAGTTGCACCTTCATCGGTAAATTGAGCCAAAGTGACGGGCGCAGATTGATTATTCAAATCCTCGTATGTAGAAACATTAAAAGTTGTCACCGGGGAAAGTGTTGGAACTAAAGGGGCATCTGCAACGGTAATTGCATGAAGTGTCGTTTCGGGATACGTAAAGGTCGAAAATACAGGTTCGCCATTAACAAAGGCGACAGTTTTGACTGTAATAGTATAGAAAGGATCATAAGTTCCTGCTTCTGCATAGGTATGAGCGGGTGGTTCTAGATAAACAATTCCTGTGGAACTATCTGTGAAAATAGTTGCCGCACTCGATGTGTTATCCCCCCAATTAATTGTTGCCGTCTCGCTAATCGCATTAGGATTAAATGCGGGCAAATTTCCGATAAAGACAGCTGAAAATGATTGATTTTCTACAACTTTAGTTACATCAATAGTGTCATTAACGGACGCAGTAGATCCAGCTGCATCTTGTACGGATATTTTAGCCGTGTAAATTCCGGGTGTGGCATAATCATGGGATCCCGTAATATTGTATCCTCCACTCCCATTGGAGGTCACTGTCGCTATTGATGTATCAGGAGTGGCTCCTCCATCCCCCCAATCGACAATAGCCACAAAACTCGTGGCGTTTCCACCATTTAAATCATTAAAAGAAGCAAGATTTTGCAAAAAATCCACTTGCGAATTTGCATTTAAAGTGGTTGGGCTCGAAATGGCAATTCCTAGTTGTGTCGAAAATATGGGTACATTCACTTGTTCTCCATAAGTGCTCGAAGCCCCGCCAGGTTCCGTTACTGTGATAAAGATAGTATATTTACCAGGCTCAGAATATTGATGGGCTTGTGTAGTTTCTATGATATAAGGAGCAGGATTTGAGGACAATGCCGACACGTCAAATAATGTTCCCGATGTATCGGCCGTTTTATCGCCCCAATCAATCGATACCGTGGATTTCCCTAAGGTAGAAATAGGAATGCTAGGGTCAGCAAGAAAGCCAATTCCTTCGTAAGCACTAATTAAACCGTTGTTTATAGATATTGTGTCCGGCGTAATTTCAGGTCCGGAAACTTGGAATGGTGTAACAGTTGTTGAGGTCGTTCCATTACTTTCTTGTACTGTCGCCGTCACATTATAGGTTCCTCCATCCGTGTAGGTATGTGCAGGGGCATCAATTGTGTAGGTTCCATTTCCATTATTTACTAAAGATCCATCAACAATCCCTGAATTATCCCCATAATCAATTGTCACAGTAGCACTTGCTAAATTTGATGCTGTGTCAGACACAGTTCCTATAGCACCACTAAAAGGGTTGTTATCTATTGGCGTAATATTTGTAGCAGGCACTATGGCGGGACCTGCTATGGGTACTGCTTCAGAAGCATTTGCAGAATCACTGCCGGAAGTTACGGTCACCGTAATTGAGGTATCCGTTGATCCGTTTGTATAGGTATGATCACCAACGACATAATAGCCCCCGCTAGGATTTGGGACAATTGTACCTGTTGTACTAGGACCAGAATCTCCCCAATTAATTGTAGCTGTTGCTTCAGAAACTTGTGCGGCCGTTATATTGGTTAATGTAGCAACGGGTCCATTAACTTCTTGTAAAGCTGTCAGGTTGGAAATTGGCGTTGCATTGACATTAAATGTAGTCAATACACCTGAGAACTGAGCGAGTTCTGTTGTATTAAAGTAAGTATGGGCAGCATCGACATTTCCTACTTCTAAATTCCAGTTGCCGCCACTTGATGCATTTCCTGTTAAATCTGTAGAAGCATCTACTGTCGCTTGAGGATTGTGAGCATCAATGAGGTTATCCAATTGAGTGACTAACTGCAAGCCAGCTGTCGAACCCGCCACACTACATGCTAATAAGTCCACATGACCACCAGATTGGATCATTTGACCTACGTTTTCCCAGAAAGCTTCAAGTGCAGGACTCGACTGCAAAGTGTTTAAGCTAACCACAATATCCTGTGTTAAATCAAACTCCCCTTCCGTACCATGGTTGGCAAAAGCAATGCTTTCCGCCTTTTGCCCATGCAAAACTGCAGCTATTTTAGCTGAGAGATCAGATAGAGATGTTGTATTGGGATCATAATAGACGACTTTGACATTACTGAGAGCGGCTTCCGCCAAAACTAAGGAGTCCTGCACGGCCGACGAGACCACCAGCACCCTTTCTCCCGACTGCGTAGACGTATCCCCAGGGTCAATTGGACTCTGTGAGGCACTATCTTTAGAAGTCGTATCATTTAACAAACCAGTTTTTTCTGACACGTTTGCCGTCGTGTCGTGAGTATCAATACCATAAGATGCTATAGCATGAGATGCAATGAGCGCTGCAAGACCACCTGCATCTAACACTATCCTCTCTTCCAAAGGAATGATTTTGAATCGCATATATACACCATAAATAATTAAAGTTTATAATTATTAGTAATTATTTTTTTTAAATTTAAGATGTAAAAAGTGAAGAAATTTTAAATTCTATTCTGAAAGAATTAATGAATTAGTTATAAGCATTAGCAATTGTTTTGCGTCTTAAATTTATATAAATGCTTTCTTTAAAGCTATTTTGTTTAAAATCCTCAAATCTTAATATTTTTATTATATTCTCCAAATATAATTTAATCAACAAATTAATATAATAATTATTTTAATTTAAATAATTTTTTACTTGATCTTTAATGTAATTATTTTACTTACATCAGGTATCACACCTGTGATCATACCTGAAGGTCCGGAGGGTTGATCTGATGCGAGGATGGTAAGATTGTCACTTCCAATGTAATTTGTGTTGGGTGAATAGGTCAGTTTTGACAAGGCTAAATTGATATCATATATACTTCCCTGTAAGATTAAACTACTTAAACCATGGGATCCTGGAACCTGACCATAAAAATTAATATTTTCAAGACCCATCATATTAGTAAAATTTAATTCCCCATGTGAAACAAACAAGTTTAATGTAATCAGTGAAGAAGGAGTCAGTGCAGAATCCTTAATTCGCAAATCGGAGTACCATCCAATATCTGAAATAGTATTTTCATCTATATTGATATTTGAATGCGAATCGGCAATGCTAGCATCATTGTCTAATATGACATGGACCATTTGAACTTGAGGGACGCTACTAGCACCAGAAGGATCAGTCAATATAAATTGAATAGCTCGATCAGGGAAAGCAATTTCACTTAAATCATAATAACCTATGTGATCCATCACTGCATTGATGCCTTTAATAGTAGCTGCAGAGTTGAAAGTGATAAGTAAAGGATCAAGATTATTTCCTCCTTTATATGTGCCTATATCAACGCCATTGTAATAAACATTTCTTGATGCATCGGTAGTCACAATAGCGTCTTTATTGATGACCAAGTGATCAGTGGAAACACCATTAGCAGCAAAGTTAACTGTTAAGATGGATCCTTGGAGACTGGGGTTAGAGATAGAATCTACAGTTACAGTAGCTTGAGGATCAACAGCCACAGCTGAAGCGTCTTCATTGTAATTAACAAGCCCACCGGAATTAAGTTGAACCGCAGGTTTGCCTTCGACTTTAATAGTGACTATTGAAGAAGCTCCCGGCTGCATTTTGTCATTGACAGCAGCGTAGCTAAAGTGATCTGTTCCAATAAAGTTTGGATTGGCTGTGTAGGAGAAAGAGCCATCGGCATTTAATGTTAGCGTTCCATTTGAAGGCCCACTCAATAGCTCGGCAGTAATTAATTCTCCATGATTAGGTGCTTGATCGAGGGCAAGGACTCCATTCAATGCCCCTACGGCCAATTGGGTGGGTGAAGCAGGATTGCTTTCGGCATCTACATAGCTAGCGGGTAAAGAAACAGGAAGAATTGAAACATTAAAGCTCACACTACTTGAGGAACCGCCTTTATCTTTGATGAGCACAGATCCAATAGGATCTGGGTTGGAAGTCGCATAGGTATGGGTACCCAAGACATCAAATTGACCATTGCCTAATGAAACGAGGGTTCCTTTGGAGGCTAGATCCATCCCCCCAAGTAATGGTATCCGTAGTAAAGTCTGAGATAGGTGCATTTAGATTGCCATCACTTAAGATAGCTACAACAACGTTATTAAGTGCCATACCTTCGGTTGCTGTCACATTTTGGGGACTAAGAGAAAGAGGTGCGTCAGCCACAATGACAGTGCCTGTAACATTTTTAACAACGCTATCCAATGTATCGGTAATAACAATTTTTGGATGGAAGGTTCCTTCCTCTGCATAGGTAAATCCACCTTCTACAGCAAAACCACCTCCATTATTGGCAACAACTGAAGCGTTTACTGGTCCGTTACCCCAATCGATGGTCGCTGAGAAATTTCCTGCATTGGCTTGGGGGTTTCCATCGGTAAATGTAGCTAGAATGGTATTTGCAGGCAAAGTCTGTCCTTCTACTAAAGGTTGTCCGCCTATAGAGTTGACAGTGACAGCTGTTGGGGTTAAGGCTGCTACTGAAACGTTAATGGTCGTAGAGGTATCAGTAACTGAAGATCCGCCATCATCATGAATAACGATGGTGGGGGTATATTTTCCTGGAAGATAACCGCTAAAGCTGCCTAACACATCAAAATGGGTTCCATCGGCAACAACAGTGCCTATACTCATCGTATTTAGACTATTACCCCAATCGATGGTGGCGGTAAAGTCTGTGGAGCTTCCATAGGGGTTTTTATCTGTAAAGGTTCCAATGATCGCATTGGATAGGGCTTGTCCTTCGGTTAGTGAAATTGTTTTTGAACCAGCTATGAGGGCTGCATCGGCTATTTGCACATTGGCCAATACAGTCGTAGTAACATTATCGAGCTTGTCCGTAATCATCACTTTCGGAGTATAAGCCCCTTCTTCTGTATAATCAAAGCCTCCTTTAACAATGAAATTTGAGCCGCTGAGGGCAATTGTACCAGTAGTCACATCGCTTCCATTATCAAACCAATCAATAGTTGCGGAAAGATTTGCTACTTTTACAGCAGAATTAGAGTCTGTAAATGTAGCCAATATACTGCTGCTAGGTAGGGCGGTTCCTTCAGTTCCGGTAAGTGCCCCACCGGTAGCAGAAATTATATTATTGATGACTTGAATGTTATCGTAAGTAGATGCTGAAGCACTTCCGGCATCGTTAATGTTAATCTTAATTTGACCATTAAGATCTTGAGAGTAGGTATGAGCTACATCAGTGACTATATTGTAGACACCACCGCCTAGGGAAGCGAGACTTATGTCGCCCGCAGCAAAATTATTTCCATCTCCCCAAGAACCTGAAAGAGTGAAGTCATTGATATTAGAAGTCGTTGTATCGCCATCAGTCAATTGTCCTATGACTGTGCCCGCAGCTAAAGCTTGTCCTTGACTTAGGCTAAAATTATGTCCTCCGGTGGCACTGATTGGCGCATCAGCTACAGAGATATTATCTGTAGCAGAAGATGAGTATCCACCGGCGTCCTTGACAAGGATATTGATTTGGCCTCCATTAGGGAGAAATTCTGCATAGGTATGGGCATTGTCAGTAATAATATTGTAATCTCCACTTCCCAACGCGACTAAACTTACATTGCCCATAGCAAAGTTGTTCCCATCTCCCCAAGAACCTGAAAGAGTGAAGTCATTGATATTAGAAGTTACTGTATTAGCATCTTGCAAATGACCTATGACTGTGCCTGCAGCTAAAGCTTGTCCTTCGGTTAAACTAAATGCATTGACACCGGTTACAGTGATCTGCGCATCACTAACTTGAATTTGATCGGTTATGGAAGCGCTAGAGCCACCTGCATCTTGAACGTTTATAGTTAAATTTCCTCCATTGGGCAAAAATTCTGCATAGGTATGGGGATTTTCAGCAACGATATTGTAAGTACCACTTCCTGCGTTGCCAGTAGCTACTAGGCCTATATCGCCTACGGCAAAATTATTTCCATCTCCCCAAGAGCCTGTAAAACTAAAATCAGATGGATTAGAAGTCGTTGTATCACCATCAGTCAATTGTCCTAGGACTGTGCCTGCAGCTAGGGTCTGCCCTTCTATGAAGTTCAGAGTGCTTACATTCGAAGCAGATATTGTAGCATCATTGACTTGAATATTATCTACAGCTGAAGATGAGTATCCGCCCGCGTCCTTGACAAGGATACTTATTTGACCTCCATTAGGTAAAAATTCTGCATAGGTATGTGCATTGTCAGTGACAATATTGTAATCTCCACTTCCCAGCGAGACTAAACTTACATCGCCCATAGCAAAGTTGTTCCCATCTCCCCAAGAACCTGAAAGAGTGAAGTCATTGATATTTGAAGTTACTCTATTAGCATCTTGCAAATGACCTATGATTGTGCCTGCAGCTAAAGCTTGTCCTTCAGTTAAACTAAATGTATTGACACCGGTTACGGAGATCTGAGCATCACTAACTTGAACTTGATCGGTGATGGAAGCGCTAGATCCACCTGCATCTTTAACATCTATAGTTAATTGTCCTCCATTGGGCAAAAATTCTGCATAGGTATGGGGATTTTCAGCAACGATATTGTAAGTACCACTTCCTGCGTTGCCAGTAGCTACTAGGCCTATATCGCCTACGGCAAAATTATTTCCATCTCCCCAAGAGCCTGTAAAACTAAAATCAGATGGATTAGAAGTCGTTGTATCGCCATCAGTCAATTGTCCAAGGATTGTGCCTGCAGCTAGAGTCTGCCCCTCTATGAAGTTCAGAGTGCTTACATTCGAAGCAGATATTGTAGCGTCATTGACTTGAATATTGTCCATAGCAGACCCTGAGGATCCACCTTTATCCATGACATTGAAAGTCAATAGTTCAGGATTGTTCGAATACTCGGCATATGTATGGGAATTGTTAAGAACAATATTGTAAACTCCGTTTTCATTTTGAACTGGTGTTAGTCCTACATCACCGGTGGCAAAGGCATTACCATCCCCCCAAGAACCTGTAATGGTAAAATCATTGATATTGGATGTAGTCGTATCTCCATCTGTCAATTGTCCTATGATTGTTCCCGCAGATAATGCTCTTCCTTCTGTTATATTAAAGTTCATTCCTCCTGACACGCTGATTGGGGCATCGTCAATATGGACATTAGAAGCATCAACGATCGTAGTAGTCAATTGATCTAAATTATCTGTAATAATCACTTTTGGACTAAAGTTGCCGTTTTCAGGATATGCATAGCTACCTTCAACTAAGAAATCATTGCCGTTAACAGAAATTGTACCTTGAGAGATCTCAGAACCATCGCCAAACCAATCAATAGATGCTGACAGATTGTTTTGTGTTACAGCAGGATTAGAATCGGTAAAGCTTGCGATAATAGTGTTGCTGGGTAAAGCTGTCCCTTCTACACCATTAACACTTTGTGTACCTGTGGAAGATATGCTAGCAGCTGTTATTTGAATTGAATCGTAGATAGAGATGTTTCCATAAATAGGATCGCTGATGGTGACGATAGGTGAGTAAGTTCCAGCCTGAGCATAATCAAAAGTGCCTGTAATTGTTCCATTGGGATTTAATGTTCCACCTGTTGTGACACTGCTTGGATTAAGATTGCTTGGATCCCAATTAATGGAAACAGTATCATTTGTTGATCCAAAGTCTCTAATGTTTCCTAAGTTGTAATTAGTACTGTTATTTGCAAAACCAGTTAGGTTGGAACCCGACGCTTCATTAACATAATCGACACTGCCACTAACGCTGCTGCTATTGGCAGAATTGAATGGACTTACAGCCATCGTAAAAGCTTGTACACCCGCTGGGTTAAGATTAGGGGTTGCATAAACATCATAAGCATCAGTCGCGTTGTTGTATACGACTTGGTCTACATGACTAAATGCACCAGTCAAAGTCACTGTGTAGTTAGAAGCATTTACGATAGTAGAACCCGGATCGGAAAAACTTCCAATTTCTATAGAACCTTGAATATTATCGACATCTAAAATAGAGGCATTAAATAATGAAACATTTAATTGAGCATTGGCAATGAGTATGCTTTCATTTTGAGTTAAGCTAACAGTTGGACTGGTATTATTGTCATTGACAGTCACAGTAATTACTGAAAGAGAACGGTTAAAATAAGTGTGGCTATCGTTAATTGCAAATTGATCTCCCGAAATTAAAGTTAATTGTACGGTATCGGTACTAGTATTATCGCCCCAATTAATTGTAGCTGTTGCATTTTCATTGACGCCATTATAACTTGGATCAGTAAAGGTAGCTATTTGAGCAGTGAATTCAGTGCCCTGTGTTGGACGATTTATAGAATTAAGAACTAAGCTAGGGTCAGCCACAATATTGATGGAATCATTGACGAGAAATACCCCGTATAATGGATCGGTAATTGTGATGCGAGGATTGTAGCTTCCTGTCAAAGCATAATTAAAAGTACCTGTGATAGATCCATCGGCATTTAATGTTCCCTGAGTTGTTACACTAGCTGAATTAGGATTGGTGGGATCCCAATTGATCGAAACGGTATCATTATTAGATCCTAAATCAGTAATATTTCCTAAGTTGAAGTTAGTATTAATATTGACAAAGCCGGTTTGTGTAGCAGCAGGAGTTTCCGCCACATAATCAACAGTACCACTAGCACTGCTGACATTAGCTCCTGTTATATTTTGAGAAACAGACATTGTAAATGGTTCCACTGAGGCTGAGTTGTGAGCAGGAGTTGCATAAACATCAAAAGCTTGAGTGACATTATTATATATGACTTGATCCACTGTATTGAATGCACCACTCAAAACAACTGTATAATTAGAAGGATTTACGATATTAGAACCAGGATCCGAAAAACTTCCGATTTCTATAGAACCCTGACCATTATTGACATCTAAAATTGAAGATTTAAATAAGGAAACTTGTAAATTAGCAAGAACATTGATGGAATCATTAATGAGAAATACCCCATATAATGGATCGGTAATTGTGATGCGAGGATTGTAGCTTCCTATTGCCGCATAGTCAAAAGCTCCGGTAATGGACCCATCAGGATTTAAAGTTCCCAAAGTTGTTACACTGGCTGAATTAGGATTAGTAGGATCCCAATTGATCGAAACTGTATCATTGTTTGATCCTAAATCCGTAATATTGCCTAAGTTGAAGTTTATATTAGTATTGACAAAGCCGGTTTGTGTAGCGGCAGGAGTTTCCGCCACATAATCGACAGTACCACTAGCACTGCTGACATTAGCTCCTGATTCATTTTCTGAAACAGACATTGTAAAGGACTGCACGGAAGCTGAGTTGTGAGTAGGTGTTGCATAAACATCAAAGGCTTGAGTGACATTATTATATACGACTTGATCCACTGTATTGAATGCACCACTTAATGAAATATTGTATTGAGACGCATCAGTCCCTTTAGAACCAGGATCCGAAAAACTTCCGATTTCTATAGAACCCTGACTATTATTTACATCCAAAATCGACGATTTAATTAAGGAAACTTGTAAATTGGCATCAACAACTTGAACATTTTCAATTTGAGTAAATGGTTGAGGTGGATTAAAATTATTATCATTCACTGTGACTGTTATTTTTGCAGATGAGGCATCAAAATAGGTATGGCTATCGTATATGAAGAACTGATCACCTTTATTTGATGCAAAATTTACTGTATCAGAAGTATTATCTCCCCAATTAATTGTCGCGGTTGCATTTTCAGAACCTCCCGCATAATTTGGATCTATAAAAGTACCTATCAGTACATTTGTCAAAGGGGTACCTTCCGTTGGATTTAGGGTAGTATTAAGAATGAGACTAGGTGCACTCTCGACACTAATGCTATCTGAATTAGAAGTCGAAGAACCATTAGTTTCAGATATACTAAAACTTAGCAGGCTATTTTGAAGAAATGTATGACTTACATTAGTCACAATATTAAAAACACCACTTCCTTGAGAAACTAAGCCAACATCTCCGTTAGCAAAATCATCTCCTGAACTCCATGAACCTGTAATAGTAAATTCTTGGATATTAGAGGTCGTTGTATTGCTATCAATTAATTGTCCAATGACTGTGCCAATAGGAAGACTAAATCCTTGAGGAATAGTAAAGGATTCATTATTGGATGATAGGGTCGCAGATGCAACACTAGCTTCCAATGTTTTGGCAGTCACGCTGAAAGGCATACTGACTGTAACAGTATCTTGAAGTGTGTATGTTCCTAAAGTGTTTGTAATGGTGATCACTGGGGTATAGTTCCCTGCATCGGCATAAGTATGCGTATCAATAAATTGATTATTGCTATTTAGGGTTAAGCTTTGTGGTGAGGAGCCATCCCCCCAATTGATCGAAGAGGAAAGAATAGCATAAGGGTCTTGAACGGTCCCTAAATTGAACTGTGTTGCCACACCTTCAGTTGCGGCGAGTGCAGCAGGTGTAGTAGTAACGGAATCGAAAAGATAATACCCATGGACAGCAGTATTTGCATTATCGGCTTCTTGGACACTTAATTCAAAACTGTTGTAATTAGACAATGAAGGTAGTATGGCGTTGACATCGTAAGTACTTGTCTGCCCTGAAGGATCAGCTACAATAGAGATATCATTGCTAGGTAAGGTCATAGATCCTGATAAGCCATTAAAGGTGACTGTGGCAACATAATCTGACGGTAGACTGTTTGCGCTAGCCCCTGGATCAGTGAAAGTTCCTAATAGGAAGGGTGCTGAAGAAGCGTTGACATCGATTATATTGATGTTACGATTTACATTTGGTATGATTAAAGGCACGTCAGCTATACTGGCTGTTATCGTTCCTGTCTCAATTAAACTGGTGGTTTGTAAAAGTGTTTCATAGAGATCATAGGTGATTGTATAATTTCCTTCTTCGGTATAGGTGTGACTTAAATTATTAACCAAGATGTCATTTTTGCTATCGACTTGGACGGAAAGATTCTGTGATTGTTGTCCATCTCCCCAAATAATGGTTGCCGAAGCTGTACCAGGAATAAAGCGTGAACCCAAATCAAATGATGCATTCACTACCTGCCCTTCTGTACCTACTAGATTGACTGCGATAGAATCTTGGATAGTGTATGTTCCTAAAGTATTTGTAACAGTAATGACAGGGTTATAATTTCCTGCATCATAGGTGTGGGTGCCAATCAATTGATCACTGCTATTTAGGGGCAAGACTTGGGTTGGGAACCGTCTTCCCAATTAATCGTAGCAAAGTTAAATAGTTGATCTTGAACGGTCCCTAAATTAAACTGTGTAGCTACACCTTCAGTTGTAGCAAGTAGTGTAGCAGGTGTAGTAGAGATGGGATCAAATACACCCGTAGCTGTCGCCACAGTATTTGCGTTATTGGCTTCTTGGACGCTCAAAGTAAAACTGCTGTCATTCGGCAAGGAAGGTATTGTAACATTAACATCGTAGGTATTGGTCTGCCCCGAAGGATCAGCCACAATAGAAATATCATTGCCGGGTAATATTGTCGATCCGGATGAACCATTAAAGGTGACTGTGGCAACATAATCTGAAGGTAAGCTAGAGGAGTTAGCACCCGGATCCGTGAAAGTCCCTACTAAGAATGGTGTGGATGAAGCATTAACATCGTTAATATGTTTGGCAGTCACGCTTAAGGGCACATCAGCTATATTGGCTGTTATCGTTCCTGTCTCAATTAAAGTGGTGGTCTGTAAAAGGGTTTCATAAAGATCGTAAGTGATTGTATAATTTCCTTGTTCAGCATAAATGTGGCTTAAATTATTAACAAAGATGTCATTGTTGCTGTCGACTTGAACAGAAAGATTTTGTGATTGTTGTCCATCTCCCCAGATAACGGTAGCTGAAGGTGTACCAAAAATAAAGCCTAAACCCAAATCAAGAGCCCCTGTCACTGCCTGACCTTCTGTACCTGCTAGATTGACTGCGACAGAATCCTGTAGAGTGTATGTTCCTAAAGTATTTTTAATAGTAATGACGGGGCTATAGTTTCCTGCATCGGCATAGGTGTGGGTGGCAATCAATTGATCACTGCCATTTAGGGGCAAGATTTGGGGTTGGGAACCGTCTTCCCAATTAATCGTAGCGGAGTTAAATAGTTGATCTTGAACGGTCCCTAAATTAAATGATGTTGAAGCACCTTCAGTTGTAGCAAGTGTAGCAGGTGTAGTAGAGATCGGGTCAAACACACCCGTAGCTGTCGCTACAGTATTTGCGTTATTGGCTTCTTGGACGCTCAGGGTATAACTGATATCATTAGGCAAGTAAGGTATTGTAACATTAACATCATAGGTACTTGTCTGCCCTGAAGGATCAGCCACTATTGAGATATCATTACCGGGTAATATTGTCGACCCGGATGCACCATTAAAGGTGACTGTGGCAACATAATCTGAAGGTAGGCTAGAGGAGTTAGCACCTGGATCCGTGAAAGTTCCTATTAAGAATGGTGTGGGCGAAGCATTAACATCGTTAATATTTTTTGTAGTCACGCTTAAGGGCACGTCAGCTATACTGGCGGTTATCGTTCCACTTGTAACAATCGCTAGATTGGATAAGACATCATAAGAAATGGTATAGTTCCCCTGCTCAGCATAGGTATGACTGATAGGTAAGATTAAGTCACCGTTCACATCTGTGGATAAAAGGACTCCCGCGCTTTGAGAATTATCCCCCCAAAATATTGTGGCCGTAAATGGTCCAGAAAAACCTTGAAGCTCACCTATATTATAACTTCCCACTACCGGAGTGCCCTCCACGCCGGAAGGATTGACCTGAATTGAATCTTTAACAATCGTGCTGTTATTAATACCATCATTGATTGTAATTACCGGATCAAAAGACCCAGCTACAGAATAGGTATGCGAAGCTTGGACAATAAAGTCATTCCCCGCTGCATTGTAAGAAATTGTTCCGGCCACAGAAGTCGTGTTATCTCCCCAATTAATCATGGCACTATAATCGCTAAGCACTTGATTATTTGGATTAGAAGGATTTGTGGGATTAAGAGGATCTGTAAAAGAAGCTAACGTGACATTATTAAAAGCAACACCCTCTTGGACTGGATTAACACTAGATGACATTCCAATTAAAGGAATATCGGTCACTGGATTACTATCATATATAGTGACCGAAGCTCCATTAGAATCCGTCACCGTGATACTCAAGATTCCGCTAGCTTCATCTGAAAATGCTGTATGAGAAGCCTCAACATCAAACAATCCCGATCCAACCCTTCCTAAACCGACTAAATGCACATTATCTGCACTTGTAAAGCTAGCCCCATCACCCCAGGTGCCTGTTACAGTATAGCCTGTTGTTCCTCGAGTGTGATTGGTATCGCTTATTAAAGCGATAATTGTATTAGGTAGGGATTGCCCTTCAGTCACTGCAGGTATTGTTTGTGGAATTAAAGTGAAGGAAGAAACTTCAATAGGACTCGCTGTCTCTTGAATCGTTTGGTTTGTACGTGTGTCTGTAATGGTAACAATAGGACTATAACTGCCTTCTTTTGTGTAAGTATGACTAGCAAAAATATTGTAAAGGCCATCAAATAAGTCTTCTCCATAGGTTGCCGTCGAAGGAGATGTACTGTCTCCCCAATTGACTGTGGCCGTTATGGGATCCAGGAAAGGAAAGTTGAGAGGTACTTCTAACGTTGTCGTAAAAGCTTCATTGATTGCAAGGGGTGTCACGTTAACAACATCTCCAATCTGAACTGAGGACCCACCTGCATCTTTTATGGTAATGACTGGATCATATACTCCTGTTCCGACATTGGCATAATCATGATTACCCATGACTGAAAAAACAATGCTACCATTGGTATCCACGCCTGTAATGGGATTAATCGTTGTGGTACCGTCACCCCAGTTTACTATAGCTATATAATCTGCTGTATTAGTTGAGGTTGCACCCGCATCGGTAAATTGAGCCAAAGTGACGGGTGCTGATTGATTACTTAAATCCTCCGAAGTTGTGACGTTGAATGTTGTGACAGGAGAAGTTGTAGGAACTAAAGGTGCATCTGCCACGGTGACTGGATTAAGTGAAGCTTCAGGATAAGTATAAGATGAAAATACGGGTTCGCCATTAACAATAGCCACAGTCGTTACTGTGATTGTATAGGAAGGATCATATGTACCTGCCTCGGCATAAGTATGAGCGGGAGGTTCCAGATACACCATACCCGTTGTACTCTCAGTAACAATATTAGCAGTACTTGAGGTTGTGTCCCCCCAATAAATCGTTGCCGTCTCGCTTATCTCATTAGGGTTGAAAGCGGGCAAATTTGCGGAGAAAGCAGGTGAAATAGATTGATTTTCAAGAACTTGAGACACATTAATTGTGTCTTTAACAGAATCAGTGTTTCCTAAAGCATCTTGCAAAGATATGGTAGCAATGTAACTTCCAGGTGTCGAATATTCATGAGATCCTGTGATGTTATAACCGCCACTTCCATTAGAGCTCACATTGGCTATAGAGGTATCCGGAGTGGCCCCTCCATCCCCCCAGTCAACAATAGCTATAAAACTCGATCCAGAATTAACAATATTTGAATCATTAAATGAAGCAAGATTTTGCAAAAACTCCACTTGGGTATTAGCATTTAAGGTAGCCGGGTTAGACAGTGTAATTCCGGTAGGCTGAAAATTATATATAGGCACAACTATTGGCTCAAGTAAAGTGCTTGATTCTCCCCCAGGTTCTGTCACAGTTACAGATATAGTATACTTGCCTGGTTCAGCATATTTATGATTTGCACTGGGAAATATGACATACATATCATTAACAAAAGACGACGATTCTTGGACTGATCCAGGTGTCGATGGTGTATTGTCTCCCCAATTAATAGAAGCTGTTGAGGATCCTAAAGTAGCTAAATTGTTAGGATTAGGGTCATTAAATGCTGCAATGGCTTCAGTAGTTGCACTAACAACACCGTTAGTTACAGGTATATTATTATTAGGTAAAATTTCAGGTCCAGAAACCTGGTAGGGTGTATCAACTGTTGAGGTGGTTCCATTGCTTTCTTGTACCGTCGCTATCACATTATATGATCCTCCATCCGTGTAGGTATGTGGAGGTGCATCAATTGTGTAGGTTCCATTTCCATTATTTACTAAAGATCCATCAACAATCCCTGAATTATCCCCATAATCAATTGTCACGGTAGCACTTGCTAAATTTGATGCCGTGTCAGATACAGTTCCTATAGCACCACTAAAAGGTGTATTTTCCGTTGCGGGAATACTTGTTGCAGGCACTATAGCGGCGCCTGCTATGGGTACTTCTTGAGAGGCAATTGCAGAATCACTTCCAGCGGTTACGGTCACCGTAATAGACGTATCCGTTGATCCATTAGAATAAGTATGATCACCGACAACATAATAGCCCCCACTAGGATTTGAGACAATTGTTCCGGTAGAATTAGGACCAGAATCCCCCAATTAATCGTGGCCGTGGCCTGCTCTGCCTGGGCTGCAGTAAGATTGGTTATTGTAGCAACAGGTCCATTAACTTCTTGTAAAGCTGTTACATTGGATATTGGAGTTGCATTGACATTAAATGTAGTTAATACACCCGAGAAGTGAGAGAGTTCCGTTGTATTAAAATATGTATGGGAAGCATCGACATTTCCTACTTCTAATATCCAGTTGCCTCCGCTTGATGCATTTCCTGTTAAATCTGTAGAAGCATCTACTGTCGCTTGAGGGTTGTGAGCGTCAATAAGACTATCCAATTGAGTGACTAACTGCATGCCTGCCGTCGATCCCGCCACACTACATGCTAATAAGTCCACATGACCACCAGATTGGATCATTTGACCTACGTTTTCCCAGAAAGCTTCAAGTGCAGGACTCGACTGCAAAGTGTTTAAGCTAACCACAATACCCTGTGTTAAATCAAACTCCGCTTCTGTACCATGGTTGGCAAAAGCAATGCTTTCCGCCTTTTGCCCGTGCAAAACAGCAGCTATTTTAGCTGAGAGATCAGATAGAGATGTTGTATTGGGATCATAATAGACGACTTTGACATTACTAAGAGCGGCTTCCGCCAAAACTAAAGAGTCCTGCACGGCCGAAGAAACCACAAGGACTCTTTCTCCTGCTTGCGTCGACGTATCCCCAGGATCAATAAGACTATGCGAGGCATTATCTTGCAAAGCCGTGTCATTTAACCCGGTTTTTTCTGA
Source organism: uncultured Parachlamydiaceae bacterium (assembly GCA_963748975.1). Classification (GTDB taxonomy): domain Bacteria; phylum Chlamydiota; class Chlamydiia; order Chlamydiales; family Parachlamydiaceae; genus Neochlamydia. The sequence goes on along the minus strand of CAVVKX010000010.1, from coordinate 82,180 downwards.
TAAGTTAACCGTCGTATCGTGTGTATCAACACCATAAGATGCAATAGCATGAGATGCAATAAGGGCTGCAAACCCCCCCGCATCTAAAACGATTCTCTCTTCCAAAGGAATGATTTTGAATCGCATATTCACACCTATTAAATAAAATTATTAATAGTTATGATTTAGAAAAAATTTTATATTAAATTTAAGAAATTATAGACTTTAATTTCTATCGGAGATTAGATCCGAAATAGTGTGATGCTTAATGTATTAAGTCTTAAGTCTTAAACTTATTTATTGTTATCAATAAATCACCATTGTATTAATTCAACATTATCTTATTATAATATTAAACACATATATAAATCAATTATTTTAAAATTATTATTATTAATTATTATAATAAAGAGAAGATTGAGGGACTATACGATTGGGCGTCGAAGGCCTTGCTTCAGTCATTTTCTAAGGAGAAGAAGTAATATAAATCTTCTCTGTGATCACTGGAACTGTATAAACATAAGAAAAGCTTCGACACCTCTTAAATACACAATTATCTCTTTCAAGATTTAATTTATTTCCATTAAGATAAGCGAAATTAAACGGCTATACAAATATGAAGGAATTTTTTGAAAGGATAGGTACTCTAACCTTATTACTCTTTCTGGTATTGGCTAAGGCCGCCATCATCCTTTTAACAATGACATATAGCGACATAGGCCTCGGTCCCGATGAGGCTCAATATTGGACATGGAGTAAAGACATCAGTTGGGGATATTACAGTAAGCCCCCCGGTATTGCCTGGCAAATTTGGTTGGGAACCCAATATTTAGGCGATACAGAGCTAGGTGTGCGTTTTATGTCCATTGTCATTTCCAGCTTTTATCCTTTTTTACTTTACTTTTTAGCTTGGATTTGTGGTTTATCTCCCCTTGCTTGCTTTTGGTCGGGAGTTATGATTGCTCTGACCCCTCTAGGAATTGCTAGTAGCTTTTTTGCCATCACAGACGTGGGAATGATTTTCTTTTGGATTTTAACTTGTATGTTCATCTCGGCCGCATTAAATAATTTTCAAACGCCTAGCTATGCACTCATAGGGCTTTTTATTGGCTTAGGGGCCCTATTCAAGTGGCCTATTTATATTTTGTGGGTTTTTATTCTTTGCCTCTTTCCCTTTGCCCGACAGTTCATTACAAGAAATTTTTTTATTGGAGCTTTAATTTCATTAATCGGATTAATTCCTTCTCTATTGTGGAACTTAAACCATGATTGGGCCACCTTCCGTCATGTTTTTTCCACTATTTATGTCCCTACAACAACTTCAGCAACAAGCATAAAAATAATTAACGGAAACTTCTGGGATTTTTTTGGAGCCCAAATAGCTTTAATGTCCCCCATTCTTTTTATCCTTCTCTTAATGAGCTTTTGGATGTTTTGTAAAGAATGGCGGCAGCTTCAACCGGCTTTAATTTTTTGTGGCAGTTTATGTTTCTCCCTATTAGGGATATTCATTGTTCTTTCGATATTCAAAAAAATGCAGGGCAATTGGTGTGATTTTGCTTACCCTACGGGAATTGTATTTCTCAGCTGGTTTTGCTGTGAAAGGGTTCAGAAAGCTTATCCTTGGCTAAAAGCCGGTGTTCTTCTTTCCATCATTTTATGTGTGTTTGTGTTTTGTTTTCCTGCATTACAAAAGGCACTCCCGTTTAAAACTTCTTTTAAAATAAATCCTTTTAAACATAATTTAGGATGGGATATCTTAAGGCAAGATTTGTCAGATGTGGGTTTCGATGCAAATTCGGAATTTCTATTTGCTGATAAATATCAAATGAGCAGCATTTTAAGCTTTTACAATTTTGACAAAAAGAGAGCCTATTTTTTCAATTTACAAGGGATCAGAAAGAATCAATTTTCATTCTGGCCTAGTTTAAAGGACGAACAACTGGGAAAAACAGGATATTTCGTTGTAACGGAAAACGAACCTCATCTGGATAAATTGGATCCGGAACATATTGAGCAATATCGATTGCAGTTATCTAATTATTTTCAAAATGTAGAATATTTAGGAACTAAACCTCTCTTCATCATCCATGATACACCCGTCAAGGAAGCTGCTCTATTTAAATGCATCGAGTATAACGGTAAAATTCCTATAGAATCGGATTTGTATTAAAGAAATTAATTGTATCCTGCAGGGTTAGACTTATCAAGGTTGTTAAGAATTGACTATTGGTTGCAAAGCGTCGCTTTCGGACTGCGAAGGCTATTAAATGCGCGAAGCATTGCTATGCGCCTACATATATCTGTGAAGACATAAACTTCGCATAGCTTTCGGAGTGCGAAGGCTTTCCTTCGCTTTTCTTAAATGATCTTGACAAAAGCAAAGTAAAGCCTTCGCACTCCATAGCGATGCAAAGTTTATCTGTTCACGGACATGTGTAGGCGCATCGCAATGCTTCGCGTAATATCGAATATGTCAAGCCTTCCTTCGCTTTTCTTAAATGCGCTTGACAAAAGCGAAGGAAAGCCTTCGCACTCCATAGCGATGCAAAGCTTATCTGTTCACGGACATGTGTAGGCGCATCGCAACGCTTCGCGTAATATCGAATACGCCAAACCCTCTTTCGTTTTTCTATGATTCTGCAAGATGACTAGAAATTAAATAGAAAGGCCTCTATAATAGTTGTATGAGACTTGTCTGCTGTTTGGGATATTTGGAAATATTAAGCCATCAACGATAATTGTTTTTTTTAAGGGACTATAACGCTAGTCACTCTTTATCGAATACAAGCTATTCAAAGATATCGCTGACTAGGAAATGGACCCACGTTTATAAACTGTGTTGATTACGCAGTTTCCAAGTCCCTCTCAGCAGCTTTTTGCCAATCAACAATGATAGTCGACCGTCGATGAGGTAAATAAGTCACTGCTAAAGCCTCAGAAAGGTCGACTTCCTTAATAATAAAATTGTCATGTAAGCTTCTTATTATTTTTTCAATAAATTCCTCGCGACTTAAAAAATATTTTTTTAGTTTGCATAAAAACTCATTGTGTTCACGCTGCTGACGATATTTAGGCACTTGACTAGGCATCTTGAGATATTCCATTTTTTGATTACAATAATCCCATAAAAATGAGGTATGATGTAACCAACGATTTTTTGTCATATACTGAGCGTTTCCTCCAAATTTTTTATGACCCATGACAAAGTCATTTTCACGTAAACTAAATTCAAGGCCTTGAAAAATGGGTCGGTATAAGGCTTCACACCATTGAAAAACAGGCTGGGGATAACAGGGCACACCCATATCTTCTTGATTGCAAATAAAAGAAGACATCACACAATTTTCATCAATAAAGACTGTTCCTCCCCCACTAAAACGACGGATCAGGGGAATTGGCTTGTGATGCCACCTTTCTAAATCCACCACATTTTCAGGTTTTGCCGAAATGCCCATCACAATAGCTTCCGAAGGAGCGAGGTTGATTAAGCACCAGTTATGTTTATCAGCACGTAGAAGTGCTTCTTCTAGGTGGAGTTGTTCTAGAATGGAATATTGATTTAATAAGATTAAGTTAAGTTGAGGACGATTTTTCATTGCATTCCATTAGATTTTTAACCCCTACTTGAGCGGCTAATCAGCAGCTTTCTGAAACGTGCTTATTTCCTGAACTTACACAATGAAAATGATTTTAACAAGGGGGACAATATTCCAAATTCTCAATTTCAGGAACAACTTTAGAAGCATTTTTTCTTATAAGGGCAATCATCAATACCGAAATGTCCGCGGGGGAAACGCCTGAAATTCGAGAGGCTTGGCCGACATTGGCAGGATTGGCTTGACTCAGTTTCTGCTGCGCTTCGTTTCGTAGACCAATAACAGTATTGAAATTGAATCCTTTGGGAATTTTAATATTTTCGCTATGCGCCAATTTAGCCACGTCACTCGTCTGCCTAGAGATATAACCGGCATACTTATAATTAAGTTCTATTTGAAAATTAATATCGGCGCCATGGTCCTGCATCACTTCCGGAAAATCCCGCAATAAGGATGCGTAACTATTCTCAGGGCGGCATAACAATTGAGCTAGACTATACCCTTTGCCCTCTAATTGTCGGAAAATTTTTTCAAGGCGTGGACTTTCCTCTAGAATCGTTCTTTCCTTATGCCTAAGCTTGGCATAACGCGCAGCATCAATCAAACCTAGCTCATAACCATAAGGGCGTAACCTTAAGTCCGCATTATCTTGGCGTAGCAAAAGACGATGTTCTGCACGGCTTGTAAACATGCGATAAGGTTCATCCAAACCTTTGGTGACAAGGTCATCGATCATCACACCAATATAAGCTTCAGATCTCTTTAATATGAGGGGAGGTTTTCCACGCACTCGATTTACAGCGTTAATACCCGCTATAATTCCCTGTCCGGCAGCTTCTTCGTAGCCGGATGTTCCATTAATTTGTCCTGCTAAAAAAAGACCTTCAATCATTTTACATTCTAGAGAATGGTCAATTTGCCCACTGACTACATAATCATATTCTATAGCATAGGCCGGTCGCATAATTTCTGCATGACGTAAAGCAGGGATACTCTTTATAAATTCCATCTGCACATCAAATGGTAGTGAAGATGAAACACCATTCACATAAACTTCTTCCGTCTTCAGTCCTTCCGGTTCCAAAAAAATCTGATGGCGTTCTTTATCGGAAAAACGCACGATTTTATCCTCGATGGATGGGCAATATCTAGGTCCCACACCTGATATTTTACCTGAATACATCGGAGAGCGATGAATGTTGGCTAAAATAATCTTTTTCGTCTCTTCTGTAGTATAAGTGATGTGACAGGAAACTTGCGGCAGGCGCGGAAGGTCTTCATCATCAAAAGAAAATTTTACATCCGGGTCTCCCGGTTGCTCATCGGTAAGGCTATAATCAATTGAACGTTTGCTTACTCTAGGGGGAGTTCCTGTTTTCAATCGTCCTAATTTCAAACCGTATTTCATAAGAGATGCTGAGAGTCCAACAGAAGGCTGATCGCCTGCACGGCCTCCCGAATAGTTCGTTTCTCCTATATGAAGTAGACCGCGTAGGAAAGTTCCCGATGAAATAATCAAAGCGGAACAATCGTAAATAATCCCTTCCTTGGTGATCACACCACGAATTTTGTCTTCTTCAACAATCAAATCCTCAATGGTGCCTTGCTTCACTTCCAAGTGGGGTGTTTTTTCTAGGCGATGTTTCATTTCGAGTTGATAGGCAGCTTTGTCAGCCTGAGCTCTGGGGGCCCAAACAGCCGGTCCTCTTGTCGCATTCAGCATACGATATTGAATGCCTGTGCAGTCAATGACTTTCCCCATTTCCCCACCTAGGGCATCAATTTCACGGACCATATGGCCTTTTGCAATGCCTCCAATAGCAGGATTGCAGCTCATTTTACCAATGGTATCCAAGTTCATTGTCAAAAGAAGCGTGCATGCGCCCATGCGAGCAGAAGCTAATGCAGCCTCGCAGCCAGCATGACCCGCGCCCATGACAATGACATCATATTTGGTTGGATATTTCCACATAAGTTTGAACCGTATTCAAAGAGAGGAAACCCAGGATCCAAAAGTTTATTATTCGTAAGAATAAAGTCTTTTGAGTCCTGGCTTACCTGGTACACAGTAAAGTTTATTCGTTAGGTTTTGTGACGGTCGCGTCTGCTGCGCTTTTTGCGCTTGTGCTTCGCAATTTTAAACCTACGCTTCTTTTTAACAGATGACATAGTTACTCCAGAACAACATTGATATTTAAGTTAACCCTAAAGATTAATCAGATCTATGCTATATCATTCTACATTAAAAAGTAAAGGCATAATTGAGAGAGTTAACACGAAATAGCGGCTTTGAACAAAAAAAAGACATTAGATCCCTTGCGTAATTAAGACTCTGTCGATTTTCCAGAAATTGACGAACCCTTAATGACGCAAAAGGTCTATTATTATTGAACCCAACAAGTTTTTTTTGATTCTTCCAGTTTATATTGCCTTTGCTTTGCCCTCATGGCCATCAAATCTTCGCTTCCTTTTTTGACAAACGGGATATCAATCATTTTTTCTACTAATTCTGTGTACTCTACTTCATTTATGGGAACCAGTTCTGCATTCGCCATATCTATGATTCTATAATGCGTTAAGTTTCCCTTGGTATGAAAAACACGCCCTTCAAGGAACTGACATAAACCAATGGCTGAAAGAGTATGATTGGGATCTTGCTCCGTCCATTTTTTTGCCACAAAGATTTTTTTAATGGTTCCTGCATTGTCTTTGAGAAATTCAACAGCAAAATGTTTTTTGCTTGCGACTTTTTTATAGACTTCCATAGCAGGCAAACTTTCGAAACTTTCTGATGTTAAAACACAAAAGACTGTATTGATGTGATGCGTAAGATTGACAGGAATCTGATGACATAGATACTTCTTTTCCGAGCAGACTATAAATCCAAAATGCCTTTGATTCTTATCTAGGCTGTCCAACCACTTTTTTGGACGATTATCCACAAAATGTGTAAATTTTTTCTTAGTCAGCACTTCTACATTTCCTGGAGAAATATGAATTTTGTTAATGGCCACAGCTACATTAAAATATTGAGGCACTGCATTTTGATAACCCATAAATTCTTGAACAGTTTTTCTTTCCGTCTCGAACCACACATGGGAAGCAAGAACTCTCGCCTCTTGTTTTTTTTTTGGTGAAGGCACAATTTCTTGATTGTTAAGATGGACACTTGAACTTATTACTGAGGCCATTGAAACTCCATATTTAAAATTTATTTGTTAATGAGATTGCATGATTGTTATTGAATCATGCAAGCTTTTTTGTCGTGCTCCTGTCGATTTGGGTTCCCCTCATTTCTTAAGCTCTTCCTTTCTTCACGTCCTTGAACCATCACAGGTAATTTTTTTACACTTTTGATTAATTTTGCATACTGCTCATCATTTAATGGCACGAGTTTGGCTTCTGCTAGATCAAGAATTTTATAATCAGTTAATTTCCCTTCAATCATGTGAGGGTCGCTTCCTTCATAAAATTCGCACAAACCAATAGCTGATAAAACACGACTTGCCTCTTCTTCAACCCATTTTTTTGCAACAAAGATTTTTTTGATTCTTTCTTCACTATCTTTTTGAATTTCTACAATGATCTGACGTTTATTCTTAATTTGTTTATAGATATCCTTTGGAGGCAAAGCCTGAAAACTTTCAGATGCTAAAATACAAAAAGCGGTATTAAATCGTTTGTCATTTTTTATAGGCAAGATGTGACAAAAGTAATCCTTCTCGGGAAGGACGATAAATCCAAAGTGCCTTCTTTTTTTATCTATAAGCTTTAGATACTTTTCTGTTTTATTATCTACACAATCCTTAAATTTCTTTTTCAATACATACTCCATATTTCCTGGCGAAATGTGGATTTGTCTTTTGTTTAGATTTGTTGCAAATTCAAAACGGACAGAGGATGCAAGAATTCCGTTAGTTTTCTTCGTGTTAGAAGGAGTTTCTTGAATGTTGATAGGGGTTTGCGAAGTACTAGCTATGGCAGTCATCATTTTCTCCAGATTTATATGTTTAGTTCTTATTCAGTTTAGGGGTTGGCTTTTTCTCATTAACAATTCGACTAATTCTGTTTATTAATAGATTGAGTTTTGCGTAAACAAGGCAATGTTGAATTGCAGAGGTCACATTCGAAGTTGATTGGACCCTTGCAATTTCAAGTTGAAAATCGGCTCTCAGAATTATAAATTCGACAGAACCTTAATTCAAAAGATCTATTGAATCAAACAACAGCTTTTTTTTGATTTTGATTGTGAATTTCGATCTTCACTTTCTTCTCTCTTCATTTCATGATTTACGTTTTCAGTAACCGTATCTTCTGTAACTTCTGCTATTAATTTTTCATTTTGATAATCATGACTTGTATAAAGCTCAGCTTCTTTATTTTTCTTTAATGAGTCTTGTATTGCTTCTTTTAATTCCTCATATTGATCGTCTCTTAAAGGAACAAGTTTTGCCTGCGCTAAGTTGATAATTTTATAATGTGTTAATTGACTATATTTTATGTGAGTCTCGCTTTCTTTAAGAAATTCGCATAAACCCAATGTAGAAATTGTGGTCTCCGGCAGTTGTTCGGTCCACTTTTTTGCAATTAAGATTTTGTTAATACTACCCTGATCATCTTTAATGAATTCCACAGCTAATTTTTTTATATCCAAAATTTTTGAACTAACATAATTTTCCGGCAAAGTAATAAAACTTTCTGAGGACAAAAAGCAAAAAACATCATTTTTAATTGCAGATTTATTGCTTGGAATTTGCTGACAGAACGGATTTTTTCCTCTCAAGACTATGAATCCAAAATATCTTTGGCTTTTAATGAATGATTGTCTGGTCATCTCATTTTTGATAACAAAATCTGAAAGTTTTTTTTTCGGTAATAAACCCATATTTCCAAGTTTAACTTCGAATTGAATCACTTTTTTTCTTTTATCTATTGGATGCTCTTCACTTCCTACATTAATTACTTTTGATCGCTCTAGTAAACGTACTTCAAATGTAAGGACTTCTTCGTTTTTTTTATCATTAGATGAAAATGAAAATATTTCTTGTTTATTGATTGGTCTGATTGCGATAGCAGTAGTCATAATTACTCCAGGTATAAATTTGAATGTTAAATGGCTTGAGTCATTTCATGTGAAGTGGCTAAATTCAGCTTCCATTTCTTTTTCAGCGGAAGAATTGTGCTCATATTTGATAGGCGCATAATTGGCAAATTGGACAATTTCTTTGCGATACGTAAAATTAATGTTACCTACACCTCCATGTCGGTTTTTAGCTACAATAAGTTCCGCCATGCCGGGTTTATCCATCGGATCGTAATACTCACGTCTCAATAGGAAAAATGACAATATCGGAATCTTGTTCAATACTACCGCTTTCACGTAAGTCGCTCATCATGGGACGATGACCTTGACGTTCTTCTACCTTACGAGAAAGCTGGGATAAGCAAAGCACGGGAATATTCAATTCGCGGGCTAAGTTTTTCAATAGACGGGAAATTTCTGAAATTTCATTTTGTCGATTTTCCTGTCCTCGGTAGGATCCGGAACCTGTAATCAACTGAAGATAGTCAATGATTAAAAAACGTATTCCATAGGTTTCCTTCATGCGACGCGCGCGCGCCCTTAAATCGGTGATCTTTAAACCAGGCTGATCATCTATCACCATAACATGGTTCTGCATCATATTGACGGCTGAAACGATACGCTGAAATTCAATTCCATTTAATGCGCCCGTTTTGATTTTGTCCGATTCAACTTCTGATTGTGAACAAACAATCCTATGCACAAGTTGCTCAGCACTCATTTCTAAGGAAAATACACCCACAGGTAAGTTGTTTTTGAAACAAATATTTTCGGCCAAATTAATGGCTAAAGCTGTTTTACCCATAGCAGGGCGTGCCGCCAAAATCATCAAATTTGAATTATTGAACCCGTTAATCATTTTATCAAGGTCATTAAAATGGGTCGGAATACCGGTGATTCCATGATCTTCTGCACCACGCTCCTGATAACGAGCCTGACGCTCTTCGAGTTCTTTTAAAAAGGGAGTCGCAGACTCGGATTTAAAACCTGATAATATTTGACTAATTAATTTGCCACTTACGGGATTGGCTGTTTGACTAATCTGAAAGAATAGTTGCTGCGCCTCATCTAGTGAACCTAATACATCTTGGGGGTCATCCAGAGCCTTTTTTTCCACAATCTGAGAGGCATTAATCATGCGACGTAAAATAGCTTTATTACGGACGATATCCGTATACTCTTCAATATAAGCTGATGTACCGGCATATTGAGCTAATGTCGTCACATAGCCTACACCACCAATAGCTTTTAGCTTATCTAAACGCTTTAATTCTTCGCAGACTAGGTGTACATCAGTAGGCTTATCGTTTTTATAGGCAGTTTTGAGCACTTCAAAAATGATTTTATGCTCAGTATAATAAAAATCTGATTCATCTAGACCGTCGGCAGCAATGTTAAGTCCATTAATGCTTGTTAACATACATCCAAGAACCATCATTTCAGATTCTTTGGAATGGGGCGCTGTGCGTACTTTAGCATTGGTATTGCTTTCAGACATTGTAAATCTCACTAAATTTGAGGAGATCTTACAATAATGCGGCTTTTATTTCTATTCATTGCTGAAAGAGGATATGGCATCTTCGGTTTGATCATGAATGTCAAAAATTTTATTCATCGCCACAAGCTCAAACATTGTTTTAATCGGACGGTGCACTCTTGCAAGTTTAAGATCTCCTCCTTGAGAATGCAGAAGCCGTAAAATAGACAACAAACTGCCTAATCCTGCACTATCAATAAATTGCACTTGATTTAGGTCTAATACAACATTATTGGCTTCACTTTCTGTGATTAATTGAATCACTTTTTCTTTAAATTCTACCGCATATTTAACATCTAAATTAGCTACATCGGGTGTGATGATTAAAATGTCATTAGCTAGGGTATGATTCATTAACATAGTCTTCCTCCCTCAAAATTTTTCCTGAGCCTTCGCGAAACAAGCTCTATGAGGCTTCGAAATAATTGAAATCCTAAAAAACTCTCAACCCTATCCAATGAATCCAATTTTTTCATAACCTCTATCTCCTTTAAGTGTGCCCTATTTTGTAAGATTCATTATTTTTTTTTTCTTGTCAATTCAATGAAAATGAAATAAACAATAAATATGCCACATCCAATCTCATTAGACTTACAAATTAAACAAAAACCTAGCTTGAAGCAAACTCAACGCTTAATGATGACTGCGCAAATGCAACAGGCGATAAATTTATTGCAAATGCCTGTATTAGAGTTGTCTGCAGCAATAGAAACGGAGTTACAACAAAACCCCATCATTGAGTTCTTGGATGAAAAAGAGGAAGGAGAAAATTCCTTTGAAACACCTGATTTAGATCTAGACAAAGCTGTAGAATCAAAAGAACAGCCTCCAGAAAAAGAGTTATCATTTAATGAAAATGACTTTGAAATTCTAAAAAAACTGGACGATGAATTTCGCGAACCTTTTTCCGAAAGCAATTACGCTTCATTTCACTCAGACGATGAAGCAAAACTGAGATCTTTTCAAGAGTCTTCGATTTGTTCAGAAACATCTCTTTTTGAATATCTTATGATTCAAGCGCATGAAACATTTTCAGACATCGAAGAATTAACCATGGCCGAAGCTATTATTGGTAATTTGGACGAAAATGGCTTTTTAAAGACCCCTCTAGAAGAAATTGCTCTGCTCAATAGCTTCGCAGTAAAAAAACTAAAAAAACTTTTAAATCAAATACAATCTTTTGAACCTTATGGCATTGCAGCCTCAAATCTACAAGAATCTTTACTTATACAGCTCCGTTGTCAGCAAAAACAGTCCTCTTTGGCCTACAAAATTATAGAAAACCACTACGAAGATCTCATTCATAACCGAATCCCTAATATCAAAAAAAATTTAAACTGCTCTTCAGAGCAAATTTCTCAAATTTTAAAAAAAGATATTTCAAGTCTTGACCTGCACCCTGGTTTTGGGCATTTTAAACATTTTATTCAATATATTACTCCAGATGCAACTATTGAGGTTGATGAAGAAAGGCTAAAGATTAGAATTAATGACGATTTAATTCCTCCTATACGTATTAATCGTCATTATCTTAGGATGCTTCTAGACGAAAAATTGGCTTCAGATACAAAGGAGTTTATTAAGCATAAATTAGCCACAGTCCATTGGTTGTTTCATAATGTTCATCAACGTAATGAAACACTATTTAAAATCATGGAAGTTCTGATCGATCTTCAAAAAGATTTTTTTCTTGATCCTCAGGGCGCACTGATTCCTCTCACAATGAAAGCTATTTCCGAAAGATTGAAATTGCATGAATCCACAATAGCAAGGGCTATTGCCAATAAGTATATTAATTCGCCACGCGGTATTTTACCTTTGCGCTCTTTTTTTACGCATGCGCTTCTTTCTCGCGAAGGCGAAGATATCTCTTCAAATACTATTAAAAATAGTATAAAAGAAATCATCCAAACTGAAGATAAAAATCACCCTTTTTCTGATGCTCATCTCTCAAAATTACTCCTAGAAAGGGGTATCATTTGTTCACGACGAACCATTGCAAAATATAGAGCGCAACTCAATCTAGGCAATGCGCAGCAACGCCGAAAGTTTTAAAATACTAATTTTATTTCACATTAAATATAAAAATCACTATAAAATTTAATTATAAATATATTATAATTATAATATATATTATTTTTTGTTTTCTAATGAGGTAACGATGACTTTTAAAATACCTCCGTCCCAAGATCCTTCAAATTTTTCAGTTAAACAAATGGGTGGTAAGACCACTGAACCCGCAGGGAAAGCTATTACGCAAGAAGAAGATATTAATCATATGGAAAGTGTGATCAATGAGATACAAAATAGGATGTTCAATGAGGATATTATTCAGGTTACCCGTAGAAAAAGAAATGCACTTCAAAAGCCTCCCGCATTAAAGCCGGAAACTCAAAAAGTATTTTATAATGAGATTCTCCAGAAAGAAAATCTTTCCAATGTAAAAAAATCGCTAGTTAACATAAAGAATTTGCGTGCTGCGGCAAATCCTGCATCCCTTGCAAAAGAATTATCTTCCTCCTTTAAAGCTATCCTTTTAAAGCCCAAATCTTCCCAACAAATAGAAACAAAGTCAAAACAAACATCTGATTTTTTTGAAAATTTAACATTTGATCCAGAAACTTTTTCATCGCCTGAGGACGCCATTACCAAACTGGAAGAAATGGAAAATAGGATTGCAGAGTATTTCAATCAGGACCCCGTTAAAGTCAATCCACTGTTAGAAAAAATGGCTGAGTTAAAATCTCTTTATATCACTATTAAACCTCTTAAATCCGGAAATAAAAATTTATTTCCCCTGTCGATGAAAATTTTGCAAACACGCAGTCAACTTGAAAAATTAATTGAAATTTTTAAAATCGATGAGCTTGCACAAAGCCATATGAGTCGAGAAGTGCCTCAATATACGCGCATCGGCCTTGGAAAAGCCAAAATAGTGGATGCAAAAAGTGGAGATTCGAAATTCGTTTATATTACTGCCGTAAATATCTTGAAAGAGGCAGAAATTAAACAAGAAGTCAAAACAGCTCAAACTATTCAAGAAAATCTATATAGAATAAATCTTAAAACTCATTTAAAAAGAGAATTAGGTGAAATTACAGCAGAAAATGTGGCCAATAGTCTTATAGATATTTTCCCAAAAGTTAACTTCCTCAATGTGAGTTTATCTAAACCAAATGACATGAAGAAATTACTGATCAATCGAGGGTTTAATGAAGAATATGGCAACAAAATCGTCAAATCACTGTCCACACCTCAGGCTCAGGCTGACCTAAATAAGGAGCTCAATTTAGCATTAGATTTAGAAGAACTCAAAGGAGCTGATAGAAAAGAAGGAAAATATACATTAAAAGCTTTGAAAGCGGTCGGTGACTTAGAAAAAGTCTTTGAAAAAGCACCACCTAGAAACTTTCGTGAGAAAGCTCTCTTTGGTTTACAAATGTTGAATGGCATGAGATTATTGCACCTTGGCGGTTATTTGCATGGAGATCTTAAAATTGACAACCTCAACATTTATGAAACTTTAGATGAAAACGGAAATCCAAAACGAGAACTTAGAATATCTGATTTTGGAAAAACTCAAACAATACCAGAAAAAAATATAGACACAATGTATACGGGTAATCCGCGTTATGCTTCTGTAGAAGGTCGATTGAGTCAAAAAAGTGAAGTCTATAGCGCAGCCTTAGTGCTCATACGAATTTTAGAAGAAGGGCTTTTGGATCCGGAAAGCGGCATGATTACGAACGACATTCTAAAAAATCCCGAAGATATCCATTCAACAATCAAGCCAAATGAAAAGCGGAAAGGTATTGAAAAAGCTCTTATCATGAATAAGTATTGCCCTCAAACTGAATCTAGTTTAGGCGGTAAAGTCACTGTCATTGCGCGCATGTTTTCTCCCAAAAATGAACATCCTCGAGCAGAAATTGAAGTTCATGGTTATATCAATGCTCTCATAGGAGTCATGGACAAAAATCAAATATTGGATCCAAGTAAACGCTCTACCTTGAGAATTCTTCTTCAAGAAATGACAAAAACTGACCCTGATGAAAGACCATCTATGGATAACGCCTTCATTCGTTTCAACAAAATTATATCCTCTTAAAAAGTCTAAATTATCTCCTTTTCTATGGAAATTAATTTAAAATAATTATTTAATCTGTTATCACGCAATAATAAACGCGTGTTTTGGATAAGGAATTATGTCTATTCATTATCCAAAACTCGCGTTAATAACATTAAAAACGCTTATTTCTTAGGGAGGCGAAAGTCCATGAAAACAATTAGAAATGAAATCAAAAAAACCATTTACAATGAAAATAGAGGCTTATCCAGGCTACTGTCATGGATAACTATTTTGGCTATCTTTCTTGGAACATCCTTCGTTGAAGCCCATGATGGCCTCCCGACCATCATCAATGAAACTACACGTGATGTCTTCACCGATTTGCAACTAGCGATCGATGCAGCTACACCAGGCGATACTCTTGAAATTAATGGACAATGCACAGGTAATTTCATCGTTGCTAAAGATCTAACTTTGAGAGGTCATCACCATGCCATTCTTGATGGTGCTAAAAGTGGAACTGTGTTAAACACCTTTACGCCCGTTGGTGCTACTAGCAGTGTGACGGTCACCGTGGAACGTGTACTTATAAGGAATGGTTTTGCCTTGTTATTAGGCGGAGGGGGTATTTTAAATATTAATGCTAACCTAATTGTTAAGCATTCTAGGATACTTAACAACATTTCAGCCTTTGAAGTAGGGGGAGGAATTTCAAATACTACAGTTTTGACCCCACCTGCTTTTCCAGCACCTTTTGCTCTTGGTTTTGTAGCAACCTTAACACTTATCTCTTCTGAAGTCGGATTTAATCAATCAGGTACCTCTGGTGGTGGTATTGCCAATGCGGTGGGCATCATGGAAATTATCAATTCAAGCATTACTAGCAATATAGCACAAGAATCTGGAGCAGGCATCTTTAGTTTCTTAGGCATAAATAATATTTCTGACACGAAAATTGCACATAATGCAGCTGTTTTGCAAGGTGGAGGAATGGAAAACCTTGCAATGAGTTTAACGAGTTTGGAAGATGTAAAATTCATTGAAAATGCTGCTGGACAAGCTGGAGGGCTGTTTAATGGAAGCGGAGGTATAGGAGCAAGTGCTGTTTCCATAAGTAAAACTGAATTTCATGGAAACAACACCCAAACTGCCGGTGGAGGCATCTTTAATGAATCCGGGTCAGCAGTGAATCTGACTCATTCACGTATAGTTAAGAATGGTGCTGGAGTCGGCGGTGGTATATTTAATGAAGCTGGTGCAGCCCTCATTCTCAATAAAACTGAAGTTAAGAAAAATATACCTGATAATATTGTTCAACTGTAAAAAACCGTAAATAAGTGCATGCATGCTTTTGAGGCTGTGAGAACATTTCAGTTGTTTCACAGCTACCCATGCATGCACTTGTCTAATATTACTCCTGTCGATAAATGTTCGTAACAGATGCCTGAGCTTGAGGATAAACGATCATTTCAGCCACGTTGACATGCAACGGTCTAGTGGCACAATACACCACAGCATCGGCAATATCTTCAGCAACTAAGGGCTGAAATCCTTGATACAATTTCTTCGCCTTTTCCTTGTCTTGCCATCGTACTTCACTAAACTCTGTTTCAACAGCTCCAGGATCTATTTCACTAACTCGAATCGCAGTTCCCAATAGATCCAAACGAAGCGATTGAGTGATGGCTTTTACCGCATATTTTGTCGCACAATAGACATTCCCTGCAACATAACATGCATGTCCTGCGATTGAACCAATATTTATGATGTGACCAGAGTTATTTTTAATCATGGAGGGAAGAATAGCTTTTGTCACATAAAGAAGTCCTTTCACATTGGTATCGATCATTGTTTCCCAATTTTCAATCGAAGCATCTTGTATCTTATCAGAAGAAAGCGCGAGACCTGCATTGTTAATTAAAATTTGCACGTTGATTTTGTCATCCTGCAACTTTTTTAACACATGCTCAACCTGGTCATTGCTTTTAACATCGAGTTGAACGGGAGTGACATGGACTTTATATTTTGAGGAAAGCTCGTTCGCAAGGACTGTTAAACGTTCCATGCGCCTTGCTGTGATGACCAAATTTGCTCCGTGGGCAGCAAACTCTTGTGCACAAGCCTTTCCTATACCACTCGAAGCTCCTGTGATGAACACAGTCTGACCTTTAATGTGAATTTCTTTCATAAAAACTCCTTGAAATGCATGGGGTGCATTTCAAGTTAGCATACATTTTGTTTTTGAAAAATAATATATTCAAACAAAGAGAGAGACTGTCCAAAAATCAAAATCCGTTATTTCGTTTGTAATTTTATAGGTTTTCCCATTGGACTCCATTCAATCTTACAAATGACTTTCCGATACTGAGCTTCAATATCTGAGGTAAGCCTTCTTTTGAACATCATGCACTTAACATCTGATCCTAAATTTTCACTATCAGATATTTTTTCCTTTTCCACAAACACTCTAAGTTTATTTAAATCTTCTAATGACCAGGGTTTATATGTATAATACGCATCTTGAAGCCGCGTATAACTTCCTAGTAATAGCTTTTCGGACTCAGCTCTTGCATCTTTCATACTAAATACATGTATAATTTTTTTTAATTCTTCTTCACTCCACTTTAAACTATTATTTGAATAAATCTCTTTCTGCTGCACTTTAATCGAAAGAGCTTGAATATCTTCACACAGCTTTTTATATTCTTTTTCATTAATGTCTTGAGAAATGTTTTTTTCATGTATAGTTTGTGAGGTGTTTGTGGAAAAGAAGGAATCATTATCATTTAGTGTTCGATCAATAAAATTCTTACAATTAACATTTTGACTCAATGCTAAATTTTGTTTATTAGGATTAAAAAGCTTCTTATATTCACCTTTAATTCTCTCAAGGGTTTCAGATTTGAAATACTTACGCTTCAATTTATTCCATAATAAAATATCATCCTCTTTGGGTTCTCCATTCACAAATATCTCTTTTACCGCATCCCTTAATTGCTGTAACTTTTCATCGGACCAATTTTCGCAGTGTTTTCTATATGCTGGCTGAAGTACATTTATCGAAAGGCCAAATTCATTGCTAACTTTATCCCAGTCCGTGACATTTTCAAAAGTATTTCTTTTGACAGCATCTTTAAGCTTATTTTTGTGGTATTTCCATTGTATTTTTTTCATTTTCACATAGTTTGTTGTAGGCTTATTTACATTATTAAATTCAAATGTTGCCAAATTTGAAACAACTGCTTCTTTTTCTGTTCGTTTTAAATGTGAAGTGTAATAATTTGTTTTATACAATGCTGTAGGTAAATATAAATTTTTATTAGGATTTGATTCAAAGACCATGTTGACGTTCATAATTTAGACCCTTTTTATAAATTAAGAAAATTAATCAATTATAATAATAATATAATTATTTAAAATCAAATTAAATATTAATTTAAAACTATTTTTTAATCGATAAAACTGTTTGCGTTTTCAGATTATATTTATGCTGAGGGCGTTTCACCACCGAAGTGATCTCACTGGCTCTTTGGTAAATTATACAAATGACGTTTCACCACCGAGCCAGTGAGATCACTGACCCAACTTTACCCTTAATAAAAAAAAACTTATACATTTACGAAGCAATTCTATGCTTTTTTCCTGTACCCCCCTACAGGCGATATCTTAAGAAATGGTTAAAAAACTGCTTATTCTCTATGTAGTGTCAGAAAAACTTGTCATGTATTGACTAAAAATTTTTGACCCTGCTATTGTCCTTAACATGTTTATAAGAAAAACTCTCAAACAAGATCCTAAGACCAAAAAGCGATATTACTCCTATCAGCTTATTGAATCAGTCCGGACCGAACGAGGCCCTCGTCAAGTTATTCTTTTAAATCTGGGCAATATTGAGTTGGCTGATGAAGAAAAAAAATTATTGGCAAATCGCATTGAAGAAATTACCACAAGTTCAAACAGTTTCTTTGCTTACTCTGATCATATTGAGAAACTAGCTCAACACTATGCTAAAATGCTAATTCGTAAACAATCTACTTGTCTCACGAGTACTCCTAAAGAAACTGATTATCAAACAATTGATATAAATTCGATTGAACATGAAAATATGCGTACAACCGGTCTAGAACACATTTGTTTAGAGACGATTCGTCAACTTGAACTTGATACCAAATTACAAGATCTTGGTTTTAGCAAACGTCAAATAGAACTTGCTACTGCACTAATTATCGGTAGATTAGCTGGCAAAACAAGTGAGCTATCAATTTTTAAGTGGCTCCAAAACGCCTCTGCTTTAGATGAGCTTTTTGAAACCTCTTTTGAACGTCTTTCGCTCAAAAGTGTTTATACAATAGGCGATATCCTCTATGAGAAAAAAGATGCCATTGAAGATCATCTAAAAGAAAAAGAATCCAGTTTGTTTTCTTTAAAAAATACCATTGCCCTATATGATTTAACAAATACTTATTTTGAAGGCACTGCGAAAAAAATATTAAAAGCAAAAAAAGGACGATCAAAGGAAAAGCGAAATGACTGTCCATTGATAACTTTAGGCATCGTATTTAATCCCCAAGGTTTTCCCCTAAAAACCGACATCTTTGAAGGAAATGTTGCCGAAGCCAAAACTCTAGAAAAAGTGATTAAGCGGCTAGATTATCAAAATATTAAACCAATAATAGTACTTGATGCGGGTTTGGCTACCGAAGACAATATTAAATACTTGCAAGCTGAAAAGTATCCTTACATCGTTTGTTCTAGAAAACGATCTCAGCTCTTTCCCGAAGGACTTAACTTTGAAACTGTAAAAGAAAAAAAAGAACAAAGCGTTCGAGCTGCGTGCACAAAAAATCCAACAACCAATGAAACACTTGTCTATTGCCAATCAGAAGCAACATTAGCTACAGAAGAGAAATGGAGAACTCAAGCTCAAAAGAAATTTGAAGCCGGATTAAATAAAATGGCGAGCGGACTTGAAAAAAAGAACTGCACAAAGAGCTATAGACTACTATTAGAAAGACTTGGAAGATTAAAGCAGAGGTATCGCCGAATCTCTCAATTTTATAATGTTGAGATAATTCCAGATGAGAATAGCAAAAATGCGAAATCTATCAAATGGAGTTTTGATGAAAAAGAATTAGATGACCGATTTAATGGGGGGTACTGTCTCCGAGTTCATCTATTGGAATGGACCTCCCAAGAATTATGGGATACATATATTATGCTAACAGAAGCGGAAAATGGTTTTCGTTGTTTAAAAGGAGAACTAGGTTTGCGTCCCGTATTCCACCAAAAGGAACATCGAGTTGATGGACACCTTTTTATTACTGTTCTTGCATATCATGTCATGCAAACAGTTCTATATAAGTTAAAAGAAAAGGGAATTAATTTACGGTGGCATACGCTTCGTTCTTATATGAACACCCAAGCACGCATTACAACAGCTTTTCGAGATAAAGCTAACCAACAAGTTCGAATAAGGTCAACAACAAATCCTGAATCTATTCATAAAGAAATTTATACAGCTCTTAATATCAACGCCAAGCCTGGTAAAATTGCCAGATCAATTCATTAAAAATTGATAAATCTTAAAGATGTAGTGTAGAATGCTTTCCAGAAATTTTATATTTTATTGATTTTTAGTGTCTTAAAAAAAGTTAGGGGTAAAGTTGGGACTGAGAAAATTGGGGGGTATTATACGACTACGCGCCGAACACCCCGCTTAAGTAGTTTTACGTAAAAAACAGCCTAAACTCCCTATCTCAAACCTCCTCAGTGATCTCACTGGCTCTGTGGTAAATTATACAAGTGACGTTTCACCACCGAAGTGATCTCACTGGCTCTGTGGTAAATTATACAAGTGACGTTTCACCACCGAGCCAGTGAGATCAATTAGAAAATTGGGGGGGGGTATTATACGACTACGCACCGAACACCCCGCTTAAGTAGTTTTACGTAAAAAACAGCCTAAACTCCCTATCTCAAACCTCCTCAGTGATCTCACTGGCTCTGTGGTAAATTATACAAGTGCGTTTTGTTTTGTTTGACTTTCAAATTAAATTTATATCTAATCCAAAAAATCAAGCTTTAAACAACTTTAGGAGTCATCATGAAACCAAATTCGGAGCATATGAAAAAAGCTATAGAATTAAGCAGAAGAGCTTCAATCAAAGAAAAAACGGGAGGAGTATTTGGAGCCGTTATTGTCAAAGATGGTGTAGCCATCGCAGAAGGATATAATCAAGTCATCAAACATAATGATCCAACTTGGCATGCGGAAATGCATGCAATTAGAGAAGCCTGCAAAAAGCTCGGCTCACCCCATTTAGATGGATGTGAACTTTATACAAGTGCAGAATGTTGTCCCATGTGTTTAGCTGCTGCGTATTGGGCTCATATTAAACATATTTATTATGGAGCGCGCGTTGAAGATTCTTTAAAATATGGTGACTTCCAAGATGTAGATATCCTGTCAGAAATTCGCAAAGATCCTAAAGACCGCAAAATCAAATTCACAGAATATCTTCGCCCAGAGGCCGTCGAAGTGTGGAAGGAATTTTCTCTCATGCCTGATAGAGCTCGTTATTAGTTAAGACAAGGATTTTATGCCCCCACCTAAAGATAAATCCACTATTTTAACCCTTAGAGTTAAGGTTAAGTTGAAATCTAAGATGGCTTTTGTCGATTGGCAAAGCCAGCTGAATTCTATCATTACTCTTTATCCAGGATTTATAAGTTTAGAAATTTTGTCCCCGATGGATGAATTGCAAAACGAATGGGTCTTGGTTGAACGCTTTCAAGATGATACAGACGTGTCCCTTTGGCTGCAATCTGATGAGCATGAAAAGGTCATGACGGATTTAGGACAAATAGTCGATGCTGAGGATATTAAGGAAGAAAGATCTGGAATATCTGATCTAAAAGGAGATGTCACGGAGATATTTGTCACACAGGTGAGCCCCCAAAATGAAGATGCGTACCGCACATGGATTGCCAAAATCCATCAAGTAGAAGCAAAATTTCCGGGTTTCAAAGGCATGTACGTTCAATCCCCCCCAAAGAAGAATGGGAATTGGATTACTTTTTTACGGTTCGACAATTCAGAAAATTTAGATCGGTGGCTGACCTCAACTGAACGAAAAAAAATATTAAAGGATGCTGAATCTCTTATTGCATCACTTGAAAGCCACCGTATGATTTCACCTTTTGCAGGATGGTTTGCATCAATTTCCAAACAGGGAAAAATGCCACCCGTTTGGAAACAAACCCTGTTGGTTCTTTTGGTCCTTTTCCCCATTGTGGCTTTAGAACTCATATTTCTTTCTCCTTTGTTAGCTGGCCTTAATCGGGCGCTTAGTACTTTTATCGGCAATGCAATCAGCGTGGCATTGGTTTCTTGGCCCACATTGCCTATTGCCATCTGGTTTTTAGGTGGGTGGCTTTCTCCCCCAGAAAATAGCAAAAGCTCTCTCCTCATAAATATAAAGGGTACTTTAGTTGTGCTTAGTCTTTATGTAATTGAAATTGTTATATTATGGAAATTTTTATAAATGATGACAAAACTTGTGACAGGCCTACACCACATCACAGCCATGGCGTCCGATGCTCAGAATAATGTTGAATTTTATGCAGGTATTTTAGGTCTTCGACTGCTCAAAAAAACCATCAACTTTGATGCACCCGAAGTGTATCATTTATATTATGGTAATGAAAGTGGAACTCCTGGAACTATCATGACTTTCTTTCCCTATCCAGGCATACCTCAGGGAAGAAAAGGTAAAGGACAATTAACAGTGACTTCCTTTTCCGTTCCTGAAAATTCCATTCATTATTGGCTTAAACGATTAAATAAATTTAATATTAAATATGCTGATCCCTATCAACGATTCGAAGAAATCGTGATTTATTTTGAAGATAACGATGGGCTAGGTTTAGAGCTTGTAGCAAATAAATTAGATCAAAGAAAGGGGTTTACCTATGGCAATGTTCCCTCAGAGTTTGCAATCAAGGGATTTTTTGGTATTACACTTTCGGAAGAATGCTATGAAAAAACAGCCAGTTTACTGATAGGCCAGATGGACCATACATTAATTTCAGAAAAGGGAAATCGCTTTCGTTACTCCTCCAGCGGCAAACCAGGGGATTTTGTTGATGTCTTATGTCAGCCCGATTCATTAAAAGGAACAGGTGGATATGGAACTATACATCATGTTGCCTTCGCTACTGCCAATGATTCTACACAATTAAAAGCGCGCGACAAATTAAAGAATTTTGGCCTAAACATTACACCTGTATTGGATCGGGAATATTTTCATTCGATTTATTTTAGAGAACCGGGTGGGGTCTTGTTCGAAATTGCGACTATTCCTCCAGGCTTTACCGTCGATGAACCGCTTGATCAACTTGGCTCTTCGCTTAAATTACCTCCTTGGGAAGAAAAAAATAGAAAAGAAATAGAAAGTCTATTACCTCCCCTAAAACTGTATATTACAAAATATGCGGATTAATGCACTGCAGTTAAAACTACCACATACTCTAATTGCGCTTTTTAAAGTGTGGTTGGCCTTGTCTGAAAAAATTGCGTGATCAAATAATTTTTCTGTAAAAAAAATTCCTATGTATATATGAGAAATATTTATGATTTTTTATATCTACAAAATTATAATATTTTTTTTAATTTTTTCGCTTCAAGATCTTTCTGCCGCTCTACAAGACAGTGATGATGCGGGATCCCTTGAAAGTCGAACGAATTTCTATGCTATCATTAAATATTATGAGCAACAAATAAAAAATGATCCTAATAATCTTAAACTTATTATAGCGGTAGCGGATGTTTACTATTCTCTAAAAGAGTATGAAAAAGCCATTGAATTCTATCAGCGAGCGCTAGCGCTCGATCCTCAAAATATCAAGATCAAAACTTCACTAGCTCTTGCGTACTTAAACAATCACGATTTAGAGCATAGTCAAGCCTTGCTGGAGCAAATTTTTAAGTTACAGCCGAACAATCCTGATGTTTTAGGTGGTTTGGGGAGGGTGGAAGCTCTTAAACATCATTTACCCCAGGCTGAACATCTTTATCAGGAGGCTCTAGCAAAAGATCCCAATCACTTTACAACTCTTTTTTATTTTGCCGAATTAAAAATTGATGAAAAGCAGTACGCTGAAGCACAAACGATTTTGGAAAAACTTTTGAAGGAAAACCCCCAAGCCAGTTGGGTCCGGCAAGCTTTAAAAAAGGCAAAACAGGGTCCATTCTTTGAAGAGATCGATAGACTGATGAATAAAGGAGATTATCAAACTGCCATTTCTCAGTATCAAAAAGCCTTATCTGCCGATCCTAATAATCTTGAGCTCTATTTAGGTTTTAGCAAGCTTTACTCTCAAATGGGACGCTATGCAGATGCACTCTCCATACTCAAAGAAGCAAGTAAAATCTATCCCAAAGAAAATTCTTTACGCTTGGCGACCGGCTTTACCTATCTAGAAAAAAGGGATTTAGATCGAGCTGAATATTATTTTGAACTGGCGCTCGAAAATGAAACGGGAAAATCTGAAGCCCTTGCCGGATTAGGGAGGATTACAGCTTTAAAAGGGGATTTTAAAAGAGCAGAAGAACTTTATCAACGTGCTATAAATCTTGACCCTTATGATACCTTAGCAATTTCTTATCTCGCTACTTTAAGAATGGATCAAAAGCAATATGAACAAGCTCAGCATCTTTTTGAAAAGATTTACCGACTAAATCCTAAGGCCGAATGGGCCAAGCAAGCCATTGATGAGGCCAAAATGGCCCCTCTTTTAGGCACTATACTAGAAGCAGAAGCTAATAATGACTTTGTAAAAGCTGAACAGCTTTATAATCAGCTTTTGATAGAGTTTCCGCATAACACCAATAATTACATTCGCTTTGCAAATTTTTATAGGAGTCATAAACATTACCAAAAAGCTATCGAAGTTGCCTTAAGGGGACTCCAAATTGATCCCCATGCAATGCCCATCTATGTAGCTTTGGGTTATAACTATCTCTTGAATGGGGAATTTGAAAAAAGCAGCCATATTTTTAAATTCGTCTTAGACAAAGATCCGTTGAATGCGGAAGCCATCGCAGGTTTGGGGCGCCTCAGCGTAATGATGGGTGACGATACCGATGCTCTAGATTTTTATCAGTGGGCTTTAGCGATAAATCCTAAAGATATGACCGCATTATCTTATCTAATCGATTTACGTATGGAACAAAAAAATTATAACGAGGCCCAAAAACTTCTTCAAAAACTTTTAAAAATACAACCTAACGCAGGATGGGCTAAAGAATCTCTATTTAAGGCCAAATATGGAAATCGCTTTGACGAAATCAAAGCCTTAGAAGATTCCGGGGATTTGTATGCTGCATTAGATAAATATCAAGAGCTGTTAAAATTAGCTCCGGAAAGCGTGGATGTCTATGAAGGTTTAGGTCGGATCTACACTAAGTTAAAGCAATATCAAGATGCGCTTCAACTATATAAAAAGGGACTAAAGCTCAATCCCCAAGCTAATCAATTACGTGTCGATATGGGTTTGAATTATATCTCAATGAAAGAGTTAAAAAAAGCCCGGCAAATTTTACAAACCGCAAATAAAATGGATCCGAATAATGCCGAAGCCATCGCAGCCTTAGGAAGAATAGCAGCTTTAATGGGTGATCAGGATACGGCACAAAAAATGTATCAAACTGCTTTGAGTATAAATCCGGACAGCCTTCTTACACTATCCTATCTAGCTGAATTTTGGATGAAGGAAAAACAGTTTTCTAAGGCACAAGCTATTTATAGAAAAATCTTAAAAATTGATCCTAAAGCCGGTTGGGCCAAGGTAGCTCTCGAAGAAGCAAAATATGCGCCTGTCCTACTTGAAGGTAGTGATAAAGAAAAAAATAAAGATTATGCATCCGCAGAATCCATCTATTTACAGCTCATAGAACAATCCCCCCAAAATGCAGATTACTATATCAAGCTAGGACAACTCTACATTAAAATGAAACGCTATCAAGAAGCCGTTGTCCTTTTTCAACAAGGGTTACATATTATACCTAATTCTGAGGAATTAAAAATTGCCCTAGGCTTCGCTTATTTGGCCAAAGGTGATCTGGACATCGGTAAGAATATTTTTGAAATCGTCCTAAAAAACCATCCAAAAAATGCCGAGGCTCTTGCTGGTATTGGTAGGTTCCATGAACTCAAAGGTAATATCAGTCAGGCGATTAATTGGTATAAAAAAGCGTTGAATATAGACCCTAACAATATCACTGCCCTGATTTATCTTGCGGAATCTTTGGTTGAATTTGGGCAATATGCAGATGCACAAAAATTATATCAAAGAATTTATGAACTGCAACCTGATGCCCATTGGGTCAAGTTAGCCATTGAAGATGCTAAACATGGGCGTTTAATTGTTGAAATTAAAAAAAATGTAGCTGCCGAAAATTATGTAATAGCTGAAATTTTGTATAAACAACTTCTTGCAGAAGCGCCCGACACAGGGGATTATTATTTAAGGTTTGGTCTCTTTTATCATTTCATCAAACAGTATGAAAAAGCGATCGATATGTTTCAAAAAGGGCTTAAGATTGATCCTAAATCAACTGAACTCTATTCCGCTTTGGGTCTCGTTTATATTTCCAAAAAAGATTTTGACGATGCTCGTAATGCCTTTATCATGTCACTCAAACTGGATCCAAAAAATCCTGATGCCTTAGCCGGTTTGGGATATGTAGATATGGTCCATGGCCAATATAGTCAAGCTGAAGAACTGATAAAAGCAGGCTTAGCCGTTGATCCAAACCGGATCGCCGCTCTGTCTTCTTTAGGTGAATTATGGATGCGGGAAAAACATTATCTCGACGCACAAAAGGTTTATGAAAAATTACTCGTTTTAAGGCCTAAAGATAAATGGATCAAACTCTCGCTTGATGATGCTAAAAACGGTAATGAATTGGATAAAATCAAAGCTTTGATAGATCAAGAGCAGTATGCCGAAGCCGCCAAGGGATATCAGGATCTCCTGGAAAAATCCCCAAATAATCCTCGTTATTACGTGGGCTTAGGTCAAATGTATATGCGTTTGAAAGAGTATAGCAGGTCCATAGAAACAAATTTGATTGGACTTGAAAAAAATCCTGAAGAAAATGAATTACGGATAGCCTTGGGATATGCTTATTTCTTTAGTAACAACCTTACAAAAGCCCGGGAAGTCCTTACTAAGGCAGTCCAAATCGATGCAAAAGATCCTGAGGCACTCGCCGGTTTAGGTCGTGTCAATGCCTTGGATGAAGATTACTGCGAAGCTGAAGTCTGGTACAAAAAAGCCTTAGCTGTCGACCCAAAAAATCAATCAGCTCTTAGCTTTTATGGTGATTTGCTGATGAAACAAAGACGCTATAGTGAGGCACAGGACATCTTTGTCAGTCTTTGGCGTATTCTTCCCGATGCTGTTTGGGTACAAAGAGCTTGGCAAAATGCTGTGGACGGCCCCCTTACAGACATTGCTAATCGTTTGTCTGACAAGGAAGAATTTGAATTGGCTAGGGATGTATATCGTCAATTAGTTGCCTCAGCTCCTGATGATCCTGCCCGCTATCTGCCTTTAGGGCAAATGTATGTCAATTTGCAAGAATACTGTTGTGGGATTCAAGTCTTTGAACAGGGTTTAATGGTTGATCCTGAAGCCTGGTATTTGTGGAGGGAAATTGCTTTCACCTACATTTATTTGGAAGAGTTCTCAACGAGTCAAAATATCTTTGAATTTTTGACAAGTTTGGATTCTGATGATGCTGAATCGTGGGCAGGCTTAGGCCGTATACAGGCTTTAAATGGTTCGATTTGTTTAGCAGAAAGGTATTATGCAGCTGCCCTTGAAATAGCTCCAAGAGATCTCTTAACACTTTCTTTCCTTGCCGAACTTCGACAAGACGAGCAGTATTATTTTTCTGCTCTTGATGTCTATGAAACAATCAATCAGATTGTGATCAGTGATCAGATGGGGCGATGCGAACCCAAACCTAAATGGGTAACAAGAGGATATAATAAAGCACTCAATTTAACTTCTCCCACATTGAATGTTGGGGGCGCATATCACGAAGAAGATCAATGGGATCCAACTTTACACCGTTGGTCAGCAGAATATCTAGTCTATGGTGCTAAAGCCCTGATCAATTACCCTATATGTGATGAACTGACCTTATGGGGAAGTGGTGCAGATCAGTTTTATAGATTGAAGGATTTAATCAACCGCGACAATATCTACTTTTTTGACGTGCAACGCTTTTATATTGGTGGAAAGTGGACATATAGCCCTTGCTTTTTTATTGACGTCAGAGCAGGTTTCACTAATTTCTCGCCTTATAGCTATTCAACTTTTAAAATGTATCATGGAAACATCGCCGAACCAACCCTTTTGTTCACTTATCATGAACCCACTCAGAAGGCTACGCTCGGGGTTTCCAGCGGTTCAGATCTAGTCGCAAGAAATTTTACAAAAAATGTTGCAAAATTAGTCCCCTACTATTTCTTAACAGGTACTTATGAAAGAAAAATTATCAGAAGGGGTTGGATAGGTTTTGAAGGCGATGCTTATTGGTATTGCGATTTTGTTAATAACAATTCTCAAAAGGCTTTAGCATGGTTTCAATGGCGTCCACCCTATTATCCAGATAACATCATTTTTCGTTACTTTATAAAATATCAGACATTTGCCAAAAATATTCCTGATTACTACACCTACAAACCGCAAATTGTTAACCAACTCCAGGTCACGCTCGAAAAAGCCTGGAGAGTCTGTTGGGCTGATACCTTTTATACAAGTCTAAGTTATGGTCACGGTTGGCAAGACACACATACGCGCTTTTCACAAATCATTGTGATCGCGCCAGTCGCCACAGTGCAGCCGTTTATATGGGATCGACGTCAGTTTAATATTTTATTCGGCACACTTATTTACAAATACGACAGGGTACAATTTACCTTCGCAGCGGATTATTATCGTGACACACAAAAATATACAATTTGGACTGTAGCCGGAGACCTAACATGGCGTTTTTAACATATTTAAAGTTATCCCAAATTGTTCACCTTTAAGAAAGGAAAAAAATGTCATTTATCACTGACGTAAGCAATTTCTTTAAAATGATTTGCCTTATCGGTTTTTCACAGTTATCTTGGGGATGGAAGGCTTTCATCATTTACGGGACGATATTTGTAATCTTTGCTTTAATTTCTTTAATCCAAAGTATTATCGGCTGCATCGCAGTCCTTTGGAGATTTCGTGAAGTTCCTGCAGAAGATATTTTTAGGGTTTTAAGATCCAATTCACTTCCGCTCATCACTTTTGTCGTCCCTGCTTTTAATGAAAAAAAAGACATTTTACATACTGTAAAAAACATGTTAAGCCTCTCCTACCGCTACAAGCGCGTGATCATCGTCAATGACGGTTCAACCGACAATACATTTGAACTATTAAAAACTAACTTCTCCCTATATCCTGTTCCCCCCTCTTGTCCAGGAGTATTAGAGACCAGTCATGTTAAAAGCTATTACACAAGTAAGAAATATCCAGAATTGTTAGTGATTGATAAAGTCAATGGAGGTAAAGCTGATGCATTAAATGCGGGTTTAAACGCCTGCACTTCACAAATTGTGGTTTGCGCAGATGCGGACACTTTAGTAGATGATAAAGCCCTTAACCGCCTAATAAGGCCTTTCCTGCTTCATCCAGATACCGTCGCAGCCCATGCCTCCATTGGAAATGTCAATGGTTGTACTATAGCAGATAATCGCATCGTCAAAGTTAACTTCCCGAAAAAATTACTTTTAGGCTTCCAGGTTATTGACTTTATGAAAGGTTTTCTTGTCGAACGTTTGGGCGTAAGTTGGACAAAGGGCACTTTAGTTATTCCTGGAAACTTTGGGATGTTTAAGTTAAAAACGCTTCTTGAAATTGGAGGCTATGACCGCACTTCAATCATTGAGGACACGGAAATCATCACGCGGATGCATATGTATTATTTAGAAAGAAAAATAAAATATAAAATCACCTATCTTCCGGATATTGTCGCCTGGACCGAAGCTCCTGAAACAATAAAAACTTTAGGAAGGCAACGCTTACGTTGGTATAAGGGAACAACGCAGAATATCTGGGAATATCGAAAAATGTGGTTTAATCCAAGATATGGGTCGATTGGACTATGGGTATGTCCCATGACCATATTTGAGAAGATCGCTCCTCTGATTGAAATTTCTGGCTTTATCATCCTCACCATTGCCATGTTTCAATTAACTGTGGACCCTTTATTAGTACTATCTCTGGCTGTAGTCAGCTGGCTTTTTCTAATATTATTAGTTTTAATTACTTTGGTTATTGAATTTGTGGCTTATGAAACTTACACGGCTTGGATAGATTTTGCCCGCATGATGAAATGCGTTTCTTGTTACACAGGTTATCACTATTTGTTGATGTGGTGGAGAGTTAAAGGATTATATGCTCCTAAACCGAAAAAAGTGGGTTGGACTCCTGTTCGCGAAGGTTATGATAAAATTCAAAATCAATAATTATTTTTCGTGCCCAACTAGAACCCGTGCCCTTGTTTGAATAGAAACCCGTGCTCAAAAAACCCGTGCCCGTGCCCGATTAATATCATTTCTGGAATATATTTAGATGGTTTTCTTTCGGGCACGGGCACTCACACGTGCACGGGTTTTTTGAGCACGGGTTCTGTTCAAGGCAATGCCAAAGTGTACTGCGAGATTTCAAAGGCGAGTGGTTCTTTTGCAGAGTTGAGAGAAGTCAAAATTTCCCTGCCTTCTTTTCCAAAGTTTTTTAAAGTCAATGCTGCTTGTAGGCGTACCCACCAAATGGGATCGTTCAGCAAAATGCGCAGCTTAGGTATGGCTTGAGTAGCATATAATTTTTGGAGACCAATAATAGCTTCCGCGCGGATTTCCCAGTCAGAATCTATTAGGTGGTCCATGAGCAGGTCTATGGATTCGGCATTAGGTATATTCCCTAGCGTTCGGATAGCCAATATCCTGCAATTGCGGTCCGGATCATTTACAAAAGGTTTTACTAAGGGTAGTAAATTATTCGAATAACGCATGGATAGCACGTCCAAGCAAATGGCAATCACAGCTTTGTTTGATTCAGTCTTTAATAAAGACTCCATCCAATGGAACTTCTCTTGATCAATTTGAATAAGTGCATCCCGATAGGGAAACTGTGAAAGCGCAGTTTCTTTACTCATTTTACGGATCACTTCTAAAAACAAGTCTTTGTAGGGAGTTTGAGTAATGCATACCGCTGCTGCAACACGAACTAAATATCTAGGATCATCTAATAATTTCCTTAATAACTTCTCATTGGCTTTATTAGGACATAGAAGAAGGGCTCTTGCAGCAAGCTGACGCTTAGTCCAGAACCAACTTTCTGCATATGTGTCAGCAAATGGAAGTAAGTAAGTTCCTACAATTTTTTCTTTGATTTCAATCCAGCGCGGATCAGTGAAGCGTTGATCATAACGTTCCAACGTCTCCACAAGATTTCTAAACTGACTTGCATCTTTAGGAACGATCACGTTGTCGATAGGCTTATCATTAAAAAGGTATGTTTCTATAATGTTTCCGATTTCATTTTGGATATGTTCTTTGCGCCCTAAAGACCACTTAGTAATAAATTTGACTATAACGATGGCCACACAACAAGAAATCATAAGAAAAATTTCAAATCCCAAAAGGGTAAACGCAATGTGATAAAGTAGATAACGAAGTAATGCATCCATATTTTTAGCTTTCTTTAATTTAAAATTTGATATACACGATTGCTATGTTAAAATCCATTTTATTTAGGCTCAAATATGCAATCTTTTTTTAACATCACGTTTTATCAGGGAATAATAACAATAATCTCAGTAATAACAGCCTTAACCCATGCAATGTCTTATGCGCATTCCTCACATGTTGTGGCCGCTTATTATGAAAATGACTCCCAGCATCGTCCCTCGATAGGAAACAGGCCTGCCTTTTCCCCTCAAATGATCGACACAAATATCTTAACGGATATTTATTATGCGTTTGCCTGTTTTGGATATGTCACTAAATCTATTAGCCCGACAAACCCTCATTTAACTGGCGACTTTACAGTTCAGCCTACAGAAAAGAACGATCAAAGTGTATTATATCCTGAGATCCAAAAACTTAAACAAAACTCAAAAAAGAAGCTCCGCACCTTCTTATGTATTGGTGGTTGGAACTTTAACAATCCTAATGACCCCCAAGGTGTTGGTCAAATTACTTATCGTCTTTTCAGCGAAATGGTTTCAACACCAGCTAATAGAAAGCAATTCATTGATTCAGCGATTGCCTACGCGCACAAGTATGACTTTGATGGAATTGACATTGATTGGGAATACCCTGGAGACTCTACTAGAGGCGGCTCCATAGATGATTTTAGCAACTTTATCGAATTACTGAACGAATGCTCCACTGCTTTTAAGGCTGCACAGCCACCCCTATATTTATCTTATGCTGCTCCTCCCTATGTCCCCGTTGGCTTGCCAAAACAGTATCAAAACGACCACAGTCTTTATTTCAAATGGCTTGCTCAATGTTCCACATATTTAGATCGTTTGAATGTCATGGCCTATGATTACCACGGCCCTTTTGATATTCCCAAAATTACGGGAGCTAACGCGCCCTTAAACCGTGACACCAATCCCGAGAGCAACTATTATATCGCCAAAACATTAGAGAACTGCCTCAATAATAATATCCCAGCCAATAAAATCATTCTGGGCATGCCTACCTTTGGACATTCTTTTGCCGGAGTTACGGGACTTAATCCAGAAAATAATGGACCTGGAAAACCTTTCCAATTCGCAGGAGAGCCCGGGCCAGCAACCCAGCAAAAAGGCTTCTTAGCCTACTTTGAAATTGCAGATATCATTTCGCAGAAACAGTTAACCTTAGGCATAGACAATATCACTAATACAGCCTATGGCTATCATATTTCCTCTGAAAAATGGGTAAGTTTTGATGTGCCCTCCACCATTCAATTAAAAGCTGAAATGGCTCTTAATAAAGATTTAATGGGCGTTATATTTTGGGCAGTGGATATGGATGAATACCAATGGGAGCCTAAATATCCAAATATTCGAAGTGCCTGGAACGTGTTCCAATAAAATTAGGTACAGTTATATAATCACAATTACATAAATACCACTGAGCCCACTGAGATCACAAGAGAAGATTGAGAAAAATTAAAAATGAGAAGCAAATCTCTTGAAACTCAAAGAAGATGTGTAAAATAACTATATGTACCGCAAAGTGCAAGTATGTGCTCATACTTAAGAGCACTTGTGCAAATTGGAATGAATGTAATTTTCAATAGCATCCGAATATTGATTAAACTCTGCAATATTCTGATGATCAGCTTCTTTAATTTCCGAAAACAATATTTGATCTTGAAATTTTGTCAGTAGATTTTCTAAACATCTTCTTGGAATTACTTCATCTACTCCTGCAGCTATAACTAAAAATTTCCCCTCAACATGTTCGAGGTATTTGCTAGTATTAAAATATCGCTGCAAATAACCATTAATCGGAAAAAATCTAAGGAATTTTGGCACGAAACTAGTAATAGAATCAAAGGGAGTAACAAGAATAAGTCCTCCTGTATGTCTTTGACTTGCAACATAGGCTGCAATACTTGATCCAATGCTTCTCCCCATCAAATAGATTTTATTTGGATTTATATTAATCTTACTAATCACATAGTCATAAATTGCAAGGGCATCAGAAAAAAGCTCTTTTTGAGTGGGCAACCCTGTGCTATTACCAAATCCTCTGTAATTCATCAATAGTAATGAAGAATCTCGAGGATTATCTAAATAGCTTAAATTGACGGATATATCTTCTGCATTTCCTCCATAATAAATCACTATTGGAGATTTATCAGGATCGGAAACTTTTACAAACCATCCTTGTAACTGCTGCTGGTTAATATTCAGAATAATCTCTGAATTTTTCCATTTTTTACAAAAATATGAATTATTTTTTTGCGGATAAAAAATAAGTTTATCAATCATGTGTACTCAAATATCATACATATTGCAATCTTCAATAATAATATCATATTTGGCATTTTTATTGCTCACGCGATTTCTTCTTAGATCTTCAATAGGCTTGAATCCTAAGAAACCGGAGAAACATTTTAATTCATAGTTAAATTTCAATAAGGATATCAAATGATGAAAAAGCTTTTCTGGTGTTTCAATGAAACCAGACTTTTTCGTTAGCAAGTCAGCCTCTTCAAAACTATGATAAGCAAATGAAGAACAATTTCTTCCAAAAATATGGAAAGGTTTTAATGAACTTTTTGGAGACTGCTTTTTTTGCCACCAAAAATTGTCAAAAGCCTTACTTTTAGGTTCATCAATTTTGTGTATCATCAATATTGTTGAATATAATTTTTTTTCTTTAGCTTCTTTCACGTCAACAAACCAGGGTCTAAGAGACAACATTTGATCATACCCAAGCACTTGCGCAAGCTGATTCATACCCGACCCATTCCAAGAAACACACGCCGAGCCACCAGATCCTGGTCCTTCTCTTCCGAAAAAGTCAACAGGTTCTCCCGTAGAAAGAATGCAGTCAGCATGTTGATTAAATAAGGGGGGCGAATCTTCAGGTTTTTTCTTATTGCGAACAACATATCCAATAGACATGCCTTCCAAAAAAATTTCAATACGCCTACCTCTTTGTGTCACTATCATTGAATACTCTTCTCTGATAACATTTATAAAATTTATTATTGATAGTAATAAGATTAAAAAAATTAAGCAAGTACAAAAAACATTGCACGTGGGCTCCCTTTTTCTCAAATCCTCTCAATGATCTCGGTGGGCTCAGTGGTATAATTATATAATTACAATATATTTAGTTACGATGGATTGCCATCTTTGAATATCACTTGAAGGGCTTTTTGAACTAATATCGAAATATTAAATGGTTTGATGATATACTCCAAAACGCCCTGCTTAATTCCGTCAGCGACATCTTTATCGGAAGAAAAAACTGTTAGGACAAAAAGAGGTATTGTTGTCCTGAAGCGAGATTTCAATTTAACGTATAATTCCATTCCATCCATATCAGCAAGCTTGCGTTCTAAAATCATGAGAGAAGGGAGACGATTTTCGCTATAAGTAAAAAGATCTTTCAACGCTTCTCCACCCTCATTATATGTGTTTACAATGATTCCATAAGATTCGAATGCTTGTTTTAATATTTTAAGAAGATTGCTATCGGAATCAATAATCACAATCTCTTTCTTGCTGATTGTCTCTCCTTTAGGTAAACGTAAAACTACCTTAACAGCAGCAGGTTCCTTATTTGCTGCTTCAACGAGCCCCTGCTCAGCAACTTTAAGAACTTTCGATGCACTCATATAATTTTTTGAAATCGGCACAATGCTACAATTAAAAGAAAGATGCCATCTAGTTTCTTTTTGAACTAGCTTCGACAGAAAATTATACATTTTCTTTTCAACTGCATTAGGTTCTACCCCATTAAATACTATTGCAAATGTCGATGTTTGGTACAGATAAGATTTCATGGTATAATCAGCTTCCCACTGCAATTGGTTGCTAATAAAAATCATCAAATCATTAAGGGAATTGTGTCCATTTTTTTGTATCCATTTTTTTAAGTCATGAATTTCAAATAAGACTAGGCTCGATTCCTGTTGTCCCGATTTTTTTAATAAATCCCCTAAGTTTTCCATCAAATCCCTTGCATTCAGCAAACCTGTATAATTATCAGGGGATACATTTAATGAAATTCTACGCTCGGCAATGTTAAGGATCCGATTCTGTAATATAGTTTTGTCTATCGGTTTAAAAAGAATATCATCAACATTAGCTGCATATGCTTTTGTGCTGATATCTAATCTTTCACTGCTTGTGACTATAACGATAATTAGATTTTTATAAGATATGTCCTGACGTAAAGTTTTCAATAAATTCATTCCGTCATATTTCGGCAGGACTAGGTCTAAAAGCAAAATATTGGGTCTATATTCTTCCAGCGCTTTAAAAAGATTAGCTGATTCATTCACAGCAAAAGTAGAAATGCCAATTTCACTAAGCACAATAGTTACGAAATCGCAAAATTCTGCGTCGTCATCAAGGATAAGGACTCTAATGGAACTTAAAGATTTTTTTTCCAAAGCCACTGCCATGGCATCAAGCATCACATTGGCTGAGACAGGTTTTCTAAAGATATAGTTAATGCCATTTTGCGTAGCCTCTATACGAAGATCTATATTATCGACTTCTAACAAAAGGCCAAAACACAGATTTCCAGAACCACTTTTCATTGATTGAATTTGTTTGATGATTTCTAAGCCGGTGAGAGTGGAGATTTGGAAAGTTTGAGAAACAATAATACCATTAGGATTAAAATCAGGAGACTTTAATCGATCTAGGGCTCTTTGAGGATCAAATTCTACTTCAAGATCAAAAGGAAAGTCCTCTTTAATTCTTTCTAACAGGTCTAAAAAGTTTACATCATCGTCAATAACAAATAAAAAAGGTTTTGTTGGAGCTAAAACTTTTTTAGTCGTTGTGATCGTTTCTTCGTTTGCTGAGGTTTGAAAACCTTGTTTTACTTTTTGAATGAATGCATCGAGAGAAGATAGCCATTGAACATCCTTATAAGTACCATCCTGAATTTTGCTATTGATTTCAATTTCCATTTCTTTACAACATTTACTTACTGGAGCATAACCAAATGATCCTGCTGTTCCACTAATCTTGTGGACTTCACTTTTTAACTCATAAATTTTTTCAGGATTTTCTTTGGCAGCTCTTGCAAGTCGGGAAATAAGCTCTATTTTGTCATTAATTGTACTATCATATTTAAGCTTGAGTTCGACAAGTTTTTTGTTTAAAGTATTTCCTTGAGGTTCTCCTTGAAAGATCTCTTTAAGTAAGTTATCCATTTGATTTTCAATCATTGGCTTCTCAATTAAATAATCCACCTCTTTATTTTCTTTAAAATCCTTTAAATAACTTTCTTCCTTTGCCTTATCAACTATAACGACAATAATGGATCTCTTGGTTTCTTTCTGACGTATTTCATGTATAAGATCTAAAACTAAAGGGGCAGAAAGGCCAAGCTCGATGATGTAAACATCATAAGCGTTAGAAGATATTTTTTCTCGAGCTGCTTGTAGATTGCCACAGATGTCTAAATAGGGATTTAAAGTTTTTGTTTTTGTTAAAATATAGGCAACAAAAGTCGGATCCACTCCAACGCAAATAATATGGGGCGATGAAGTGTGACTCACTTTTTCCATAGACGCTTCCTTAATTTTTATAGTTTAAAAATTTCTTCACTGCCTAATCATTATCTTCTAAGTTGCATAATCTTGTTTTGTCAAATAGTTCTCAATAGATTTTACACTGCTCCTCTTCAATCCATGAACTTTATGACTGATTCGTAAATCTAATTTTTTTT
Organism: uncultured Parachlamydiaceae bacterium; assembly: GCA_963748975.1. Classification (GTDB taxonomy): domain Bacteria; phylum Chlamydiota; class Chlamydiia; order Chlamydiales; family Parachlamydiaceae; genus Neochlamydia. Next base: position 45,378 of record CAVVKX010000010.1, on the reverse strand, counting down.
AAAGAAATATCCAAGCCCTTCATTCCTTATATTTTAAAAGAATTCTAATTGTCTTGACCTTTCTTTGTAGAAATACTATGAAACATTAAAAATGATTAAGATTAATATGAGGGTCCCCATGTTTCATAACCGCACAGTCATGGTAGATGGTCATAAAATCTTTTACCGCGAATCTGGTGATCCAAAAGCTCCAGCTATACTTCTATTACATGGCTTTCCTACTTCCTCGCATATGTTTCGTGGATTGATTCCTATACTTGCAGATCAATACCATGTCATCGCCCCTGATCTTTTAGGTTTCGGGTTTTCAGATAATCCGAGCAGAAGTGAATTCAAATATACATTTGAAAATCTCGCAAAAATTGTAGAGCGCTTCATACAAACTATCAAACTTAAACAATTTGCCCTCTATATTTTTGATTATGGAGCTCCTATAGGACTTCGTTTAGCTCTTGAACACCCTGAACGAATCACTGCCATCATCTCACAAAATGGCAATGCCTATGAAGAAGGTTTAAGCTCAGCTTGGAATCCCATTCAAAAATATTGGCAAGAGCCCACAGAGGCAAATCGAAATGCCCTTCGCGATCTCTTAAGGCTTGAAGGAATTAGGCAGCAATATTTATACGGAGTCTCTGACGAAACGCTAATGGCACCAGAAACGTACACGTTGGATTTTGCACTGGTATCGCGTCCTGAGAACGATGAAATCCAACTTGACCTGTTTCTTGATTATGCCACCAATGTCAAGCTTTATACTAAATTCCAAGAATACTTCCGCAAAAATCATCCACCTTTGTTAGCTGTTTGGGGAAAAAATGATCCTTTCTTTCTCCCATCAGGGGCAGAAGCCTATAAACGCGACAATCCCAATGCAGAAATACACTTTTATGACACAGGCCACTTTGCACTTGAAACACATATTAATGAAATTGCCCATGCTATTCGAGATTTTCTTAGTCGACACCTCATGAGCTTGACTCCTGCATAAATAAAAAAAGAACAAGATTGGATCGATAAGATAAAAATTAAAGCAAAATAACTTAGAGAAACAGGGGGTGGGTGGAAATTTTATCAAATTTTTATTTTAAATAATCATTCAATCACTTACATTCAAATTAATAGGCCACCTCTTGCATAATTAAAGGTTCGTCGATTTTCTTAATTATTTTAGCTGCTTTCCTTAATTACGCAAGAGATCTAATGATAAATTTAAGAGGATAGAACATATGTCCAATATTTTAAAAGCAGGGACACAAGCTCCAAATTTCACTCTACATGTAACACCCGATCAAACACTTTCACTCAACGAGTTGCGTGGAAATCCAGTCATTCTAGCTTTTTATCCAGCAGATTGGAGTCCTGTATGTAGTGACGAAATGGCGCTTTTTAATGAAGTTCTGCCTGAATTCCACAAATATAAAGCCGAGCTTGTCGGCATTTCAGTCGATGGATATTGGTGTCATACAGCCTTTGCTCAAAATTCACATTTACATTTCCCCTTGCTTGCAGACTTTAATCCCAAGGGGGCGGTGTCAAAACAATATGGCGCCTACGATGAAAAGTTAGGGATGTGCGAAAGAGCTTTATTCGTCATTGATAAAAATGGGGGGATATTTTGGAGCTACCTTTCTCCTACAGGTGAAAATCCCGGTGCGGACGGCATCCTCGAAGCTCTAGGGAAATTACCAAAATGATGACAACCTTAAAAGTACACGTCACATCTAAAGATCATATTAGGGGTGGTAAAAAAGCCACTGTCACATTATTGGAATATGGTGATTATCAATGCCCTTATTGCGGTATAGCTCACCCCATATTGAAAAAAATTCAAGAACATTATGGTGATTCGCTAAGATTTGTGTTTCGTCATTTTCCTTTAACTCAGATGCATCCCTATGCGCAAATGGCAGCAGAAACGGCAGAATTTGCTTCTCATCATAATCACTTTTGGGAAATGCATGATCACATCTATGAAAATCAGAAATATTTAAATGAAAATTTCTTAGTTGAATTGGCCGAATCACTTGGATTTTCAGGAAAAGAACTCATCCTGTCCCTACAAAACGAAACCTACGCTTCTATCATTAAAGAGGATTTTTTAGGGGGAGTTCGTAGCGGAGTCAATGGCACTCCTACTCTATTCATTAATGAACAAAGATATAATGGACCCATAGAGTTTGAAGAAATCGTTTCTGTCATTAATCCTTTGATCTAAGAGAAAAAAATCAATGGAAAGACTAGGCGCAGCTTCTATCTTATCTAAAAAAAGTTGGTGGGGGCAGGGGCTATTGATCAACTTTAACGTAAAACTATTGAAACAAGGCCTTACGCCTAATCGTATAGTCCCTCTCAATTTTCTCATATTTTTCTCACCGATCTCACTGTCACTGGCTCACTGGTAATATATGCACAACGCCGCATTAAATTACATTTTCAGGCGTTGGTGCCACCGTCTACGGTAAGATTTGCACCGTTGATATATGACGACTCTGGGCCAGCTATAAATGCAACCAGCGCCGCTACCTCGTTTACATTTCCATACCGACCCAATGGAACGTTTGCAATCTGGCCTGAAGCCCAATCGCTTGATGCGGGGTTAAGATCTGTGTCGATAGGCCCCGGCTGGATATTATTGACCGTTATGCCGCGCCCTCCGAGCTCACGAGCCAGTCCTTGAGTAAACATTTTGATAGCTCCTTTAGTTGCTGAGTAGGGAGCCATGGCAGGAATCAACACTCGTTCGCCCACGCACGAGCCGATCATAATAATTCGTCCGCCGGCATTCATGTGCTTAAGCGCCGCCTGGGTCGCCACGAATACACCACGAACGTTAACGGCAAAAACGTGATCAAATTCATCAAGGGTCGTCTCCTCAACGGTCTTCGGAATGACCGTGCCGGCGTTGTTCACTAGAATGTCGATCCCACCGAATGAGCCAACTGTTTTTTCAACAGCGTTCTTTACTGCATTAGCGTTAGCAGCGTCCGCTTGAATGGCAATCGCTTTTCCACCTTCTTGTTCAATGGCTTTGACAACAGAGGCTGCGGCTCCTGCACCTTTTGAGTATGTAATAGCCACACTTGCCCCTTCAGCAGCCAAACGCTTGGCGATAGCTGCGCCGATGCCACGCGAAGCCCCGGTAATAAGTGCAACTTTGCCGGTTAAGATTTTTTCATTTTTTTTGCTCATGTGTTTTTGTCCTTTCTATATTTTAGATTTTAGTCTGTTTGGTTCACTTGCAAATATAATACAGCGAGTTACACGAAGTCATATTTGAGCTGAAAATTGGAGTAAATTTCACCCTCTCCTGTTTTATCCATGGCAGACAGACTCGCTGTAAAATTAAAATTTTACCTGCACAAACCGAGGCTATATCTTTGGAATTTAAAAGAAAATAATTTTCAAAGGCAAGTTTGATTTCTGTATTTGGTTTGGGCTAAAAGATGGTTTGAAAAAGAGTACATTAGATTTCTTGAATTAAACGATATTGCATTTGATCACTGATATCTTTTTGAGGCTGAACATTGCGGCTAATTTCTGTCGCCGCTATCGCGGCTTCTTTTTTGATTGCGATTGTCCACAAGCTCATGCTTGTGGCTACACGCTTTTGCCGCATTCGCGACTTTAGTTAAAATCTCATGTAAAAGAATCGTAATATTTTGAGCACTCAGTAAATGCCATTTAAACAACCTATTTCAAAAAGATACTGGTCTAAAGTTAATAGCCTCTTAATTCCTTTAGGGAATTTATCACACAAGATAAGCAGCTGAATCTGTCTAAGCGGGGATTTTATCTTCAGCTTTTACATAAATTAAATATGTACCTATAAGCCCTTGTTCTTGATAGTCGTGAATATACTTTCGCATTTTGAGCTCTCTAAGAATTGCTTCTTTATTAAACAATCCATACATTCCCCAGCTAAAGCTACCATTTTTGACTCTCTTGTTCAAGTTCTCGACTAATGGATATAATAACTGCATGTTATCTTCCAGTATACTATCCATCTCCTGTCTATCTTTTTCACTAAGAACTATTTTATTTGCCTGTTGGAATTTTTCTTCAGGAGTCAAAACAACTTCTTGTACAACTGCCTCAATTTTTTTAGCTTCGATTTCAATGTCTTCATTTTTAATTGCATCTATCTTATTTTCTTGTTTCTTAGGAATGGCTTTTTGGCTAATAACATTATTCAATAATTTCCTTATCTCATTTTCTGTTAGGAGTTTCAATCTTTCAGGATACGCATTATTTTTATCTGGTTGAAGTAAATTTTCTAAACTTCCTCTATTTAAATGATAAATCTCCCCTTTGGCATCTTTAACATCGACAATTTTTCCAACAATTCTGAGAAAAAAAGCTGAGATAATGTTATGAAAGCGAACGCTCTTAGAATCTTCGCCCATTCCATCAAACTTCAACTTACTTTTTCCTAAGAAAGGATTGGAAACAATAATACATTTAGACGGGATGTTCAGCATAAATTAACCTCATTTTAATCACGATTATATTTAAATTATAAATATTTTAGCTATAAAAGTAAATCACTCAGAATTAACACTAACGGGAGCTACTGATTTTCACAAATTGTTCTATTTTCAAGTTCAAAAAGGAAGAATTACGTCATTTTAGGGTTGAAGGTGCGACCCGGCATGAAGTAGGTGAATGCAAACGAAAGAAGCAATCCGGCAAGAATCCAAAACATCAAATAAAAACTATCATTTAGAGCCAATGACGATGCTTCGCGTAAGGAGAAATAATCTAGCTGAGCCGTTGCAGTTTCTACATGCAAGCCTCTAATATTGGCCTGGGTATAGTACTCTTCTGTAATGGGTGAAAAGGGGGTTAATCGGCTAACCAGTCTTTCATTAAAGAAGACCTGTCTTCGATCCCATAGTGTAGTAAATAGGGCAGCGCCAAGGCCGCTACCAAGCGCCCGCGTCATTTGCAAAAGACAGACAACATCGATAAATTGCTTGGGATAAAGGCTGTAGACTGTACGGAAAATGGGTGGCAGAAAAAAAGCTAACCCAAAACCTGCCAGAAGTCTTGAAATGGCGATGCGCTCAAAATCAATTTCTATATTAAAATAAGTCGTGTAATAGCAGCTAATCCCTAAGAAGATAATAGCCGTTGCCCAAAAAATACGGCTATCTTTAGCAGCCAACTGAGCTCGTAGGATGACAACAAAAAAAGCCGCTATTGATGTGCTGACGAGGAGCAAATTGAGCCACCAGGCTGTGTAATTAGCCCAAAATTTGAGCCAAAGCGAAAGCAAAATGATATTTCCAAAGTAAAGAGCGAACAAGAAAGCAAGATGGATTAGGCAGAACACAAGGGCCGTGTTTGACAATAGCCTGATATTTAAGATCGGTTGTTCAGTGTTTAGCTCCCAGATGATAAAGAAGATGAGAGAAAATAAGCCGACAACAAATAACCAAGTGATAAAATCTGATCGGAACCAATCGAGCTCTTGCCCCCGAATTATGACAATACCTAATGGAAGCAGGGTGCACAAAAGCGCCAGGTATCCAATGAAATCAAATTTGATATGATTTTTTAAGAAGGGGGCGTCGAACCCTTTAATATACAAGTATTGTAGGAGCGCAAAAACAACCCCAAACGGGACATCAATATAATAGAGGATGCGCCAATTCCATTCATAGGAAATCCAGCCTCCCCAGCACGCCCCTAATGTGGGAGTGACAATGAACAAACAGGCATTGAGTGGTGGAACCCATTTTTTATATCTTTGAGGAACGATTAAGTTCTGCAGGCTAAGTAGTAAAGCGTAGTAGGGACCGCACAACAATCCTTGGAAAAAGCGTCCGACTAAAAAATCAATATAGGTGACGGCAACAGCACTGGTCCAGGCGAAAAAGACAAATATGAGAGTGCATAAAAGCAAAGGGCGTCTTATCCCCCACCTCGCTAAGAAATAAGCACCCAGGGGTATACCCAAAGAACTTCCCAATGCAAACAATGAAATATTATAGGTAATGGTGGCATAACCTCCACCTAAATCCTCAACAATATAGATCGAGGCTATGATGCTTAAAGTATAATTAAAAATAGCGAGAAAGAGAGATCCATACAGAACAAAAAATGTGATTGGGGGAGATGGTTTTGATAAAGTTTCTTCCTGCATAAATTTTTTCAAAATAGCGGATGGTTGGCGTATTGTTTTAATTTAGGATCCAAATTGGTATTGATGATGGCATCGATCAATTCTTCAACTCCGGCTTCCTCAGTTTCATACACGGAAGTTTCATAGTTAGGCGCGTTCGTTGTGATTGGGACCAGGCCGCCTTCAACTTTACTTAAAGTCACAGTGGACTCCATAGAAAGCCCTATGCGTAAGGGATGTTTTTGCAAATCTTCGGAATCTATTGCAATGCGTACAGGCACGCGTTGAACGATTTTGATCCAATTGCCAGTCAAGTTTTGCGGAGGCAGAAGAGAGAATGCATCTCCAGCAGCACCTGGAAGGCCTACGATGGTCCCATGATAGACGATGTCGCTGCCATAGAAATCAGACGTCAGCCTTACTTTTTGACCGATGCGTATGTACTTCATTTGCGTTTCTTTGTAGTTGGCATTCACCCAGATTTGGTCCAGGGGAATAACGCTCATGATGGGCTGGCTGGGGGTGACCCACATGCCTACTTGAGCTTTTCGTTGGGCGACCAGTCCTTCTACAGGAGCATAAATTTTGCATCGATTCAACTGTACAAAAGCATCTCTAACCCAATCAGCAGCAGCAAGGACTTTGGGATGGCTTTTAATCGAAGTGTCTTGAACCACGCTCAAGGCCTCTTCATAGTGGGAATTAGCCCTTTCTAATGCCGAAATATTCACTTCTAATGCTGCGGCTGCATGTTCAATATCTTCGATAGAGACACCCCCTTTTTTTATAACATCTTGGCGGTGTTGATAATCTTGACTCGCGCGAATCAATTCAGCCTGACTAATATCTTTCTCTGCCTGGTAAATGAAGACTTGATGAAAATTTTGGCATACCTCTCGGACCGCTTTCGCCAACTCTTCTTGGGACCTGTGCAGGTTAATTTCTGAGTCAGTCGTGTCTAAGTCGATGAGAACTTGTCCCTTTTTTACTAAGAATGTATCGTCGGTATGAATTTTGGTGATAAAACCTGGACGCAAAGGAGTTATATACACCATATTTCCTTCCACATAGGCGTCATTGGTGTATTCAGAGAATCTTAAGACAATAAACCAATACAATAAAAAGAAAACCAATAGGGCTAAGCAAATGCTGCAATAAATCAAGACTTGTTTGTTCCTTTTTTGCCTCATAGCTTTGGTATTGTCTGTTAGATCGTCGCTCATTCACACATCTCCTGTGCTCTCAAGGGAACATAAAGAGATTGATATCCTCCTCCTAGAGACCTGATCAATTGGATCATTGCAGTATACAGATTATAGGTAAGGTTCAGATCTTCTAACTCCTCGCGAACAAATTCTTCTTTAACATAGTAGGTGGAAAGCTTGTCGCCAAGCCCCTTTTCGTAAAGCAATGTCGTCAGTTCAACGCGTTCTTTTAGCCGCTGCATCAGCCTCGTTTGTTCACTTATCTGTCTAAAGAACGAAAGAGCGGTTTCAAGATTATCAGAGACTTCTCGCGCGCTGCTTAAAAGCAATTGATTGTATTCAAAGATGGTTTCATAGAAGAGAGCTGCATGGGTGTTGATATTCGCTTGAATTTCTCCCGCCGTGAAGATAGGCAAATGAACTGAAGGTTTGAATCCATACGTAAAACTCGACGGTTTAAAAAGCAGACGCCCCGTCACGCTTTCAAGCCCAAGAAAGGCTGTTATGTTTACGTCTGGATAATATTCGGTGATCGCAGCTTTAACTTGATGTGCCAGAGCTTTAGCGGACCATATTTTTGCCATGAGATCAGGCCTCCTAGCCAGAAGGTCCAAAGTGATATCGCAGGGGATTGACAAAGAACAAATGGAGGGTAGAGGTTCCTCGCCAAGGTAGAGAGGTGCATCTGGGCTACGACCGACTAATACATTAAGTTGGTGCTTGTTTATTTCTAATTGCTGTTCAACAACCCACTGCAATTTTTCTGTCTCGAAGTAATTTTCTTCGGCTGCCAAGGCAATTAATTTATCGGCCAAAGCTTTTTCATGAAGAAAGTTTTGCAGCTCAGTAGATATCCTTTTGGACAGCGATGAGCTGTGTGATAAGATCCTTTTGCTTTTGGTATTCTTTCATAGCTACATAGGCTTGTGCAACAGAGGTAGTGACTAACAAAACAACCTGTGCACTTTCTGCCTCTTGGGATAGATCATTTCCTAAAGCTGCTAGGTATATTTCCTTATTCTTTCCCAAATGTCCACCTCATAATTAAAATTCGACTTTAAATCATAAATCTTGGCATAAAGGGGAATTTTAGGATTTAATGCGCGAAGCAAACCATTTTTACTTAAGTATTCCCAGTCATAAGCACCGTCAAAAGAGATCCAAGGAAAAAGTTTTGAGCGTGCAACGAGGGCTAGCTGATTGGCTACTTCCACTTTTTGTTGAAAGGCTTGAATGGAAGGATTGTTGGCCAATGCTTCATCCATCAATGCATTTAATTGGGGAGAGTCAAATAAGTTCCACCAATCCTCTTTCGGCCAATCTCCTAGGGCAAAATATTCGCTTTGCAAACTTTTCTGTACGGTGAGGTCTACAGATGGAGGATCTATCAAAAACTGAGCTTGTTCCTTTTGAGAAAAAGTCACGCAGCCGGTGATCATGAAGGCGGTAGCCATTAGACTGATTAGAGCAAAAAAATTCATAAATTAATAATTTAAAACAGAGCTTCATTAAACGAAAGAGGTTGAAAATTGTCAATTATAAGATTTACATCACCTTGTTCTTGAATTAGAAAAAAAAGGGGAGGGGCCGGTTCTGCATAACTGCATAACTTTTTAATGATGTTCTTTTTATATGAAAGGTAAAAAGTTATGCAGATCCGGCCCCAGACATATGTTTTTAGGAAAGTTTCGCTATGAAATTTTCCATTGTTTGTCTTAATTCTGGCTCATTGCACGATTCCTTCCAGGTACTCAAAATATCATCAGCAATTGATAAAGGAGCATCTACTACCCATTCCTTAAATTCAGATTCAGATTCATTCTCAAACTGATGAAGGGCAGAAATTAAACCCATGCAACAAGCCATCTCTTCCTTAAACATTTTAAGAGAATGATAACGCTTCATTTTTTCTATGTAAGGATTTATTGCTTCCTCTAACATTGCCCATGCGGCTTCTCCTGGTTCTATGTAACCATCGCGAGTGGATCCACTTCTTTCCCATAAGTCTTCTACATCTATGAAATCTAGTTCTGCAAGAATATCGGCTGCGAGATCCTCCATATCAATTTTCTGAACCTGTTCAAGAAATAACTTTTCAATTTGTTTTGCAAGAGTTAGATCGTTTTCACTTAAAAGTTTTAGGATTTTTAATGCTTCGATTGGTTCTATGGTATCTATAATTTTTTTACTTTTATTGGTTTTACATTTTGTCATTTTATCAAACTCGACTTCTATTTTTTTTTGCTCTTTAGCCAATATTTATCTTCTAATCGTTTTTGATTCAAATACCGCGTTTAATGGGATAAAACCATTATAAAGATGATAGTATTTGCTTGATCCACCTGAATTTGACTCATAGATTAACCTTCCAGTTAATTTATCTGTATAAATTTTTAACACAATAATTCTGGGATACCTGACCAATGTCTGGTGTCTGGGGCCGGTTCTGCATAACTGCATAACTTTTTAATGATGTTCTTTTTTTGTATGAAAGGTAAAAAGTTATGCAGTTATGCAACCGGCCCCTTCCCTTACCGACATGAGGTCATGAAGCAACTTGAATCTCTAATCCCTGTGAGGAATCAATGATCGAAAAACTAAAGACTACTCTTTTAGAAATAAGAAAAGAAAGAGATAATGACAGTGACCTCCAGAGATATAAAGATTCGGAACGATATGCAAATAGAAAGGCGATTTTAACTCTTGAATTACCTTTCAAAACTGATTCTTTAAGTGTTTTAAATGCAAGGGCATCAGTTTATCGAGAACGTGAAAATGCAAGAAATGATCTTTTGAGTATTACTAACGAGGAAGAGATACTGTCTGAAGAAGTGCTAGTTAGAACTCTTAAAGATGGACAAGAGTTATTTTCTAAAGAAAAAATTGATGTAAGAAAAAGTATTAAAAAGGAATCGGAAAGCCCTCATAACTTTATAGAGAAATGGATCAATTCTGCGAAATTCTCCCTCTACAGCTGGTGTTAGACAGACGGTGTATTACATTCTGAAAAAATGGATGGTTAAATTATATAGCCGGCTTCCGAAAGACAAAAAATTGCTAGCGGAAGATCTTCCTCACATTCTGACCCTTGAAGCTATGGAAAAAATAATCAATGAGGAGGATTTAGACCCCGCCACTAAAAAGATTTATCTCTCACACGCTCGTAACCTAAGACTTTTTATAAAGAAGGCATATCCAAATTCCCCCGTTATGAAAGGGCGGAGGGGGCGTTTATCCCTGAGCGATGCTGCAAAACTGTTTGAGTTCTTAGAAACGCGCGCCTTAAAAAGCACTACTATTAGAGCGTATCACGACATCCTTCTTTGTAGGGCATTATTTTACGCTCCACTTCCAGAGAAAAAGTTTTTTAACTTAGGGCCTCCAGATGAAGAATTTTCTTGTCTTCGCTCTGGTAATGCTGTTTTTTGTGTACCCGGTTCCTTTCTTAAACTTTGGAAGAAATTCTCACATACTGATTGTTTACTGGGTAGAATGTTTGACGATAGACAACTCCATAAGAAAATCCAACGGCTGGGAAAATATGCTGAGTTAAAGATTGAATCCTTAACCCCTTCTATTCTGCGCTCATCTACAAAAGCTATTTATTTTACAGATCTTTTACTTAGTGATGATGTAATAGCTCTTCTACCAAAACGAACTTAAATGCGAGAAAATCATCTTAGCAATAACGCGCGAAATCTTGACTACAATCTTCTTGACATCTTTAGCATTTTGGTACAATATCACGGATATAAACAAAATAATCCGTTATTTTGTACCATGAAAAAAAAATCAAAGATTGAATTAGCGACTTCAACTTTCCGAAAGGCAGGAGGGATTTTGACGATGTCAGAGGCCGTGAGCCTTGGAATTCATCGTCGAGAGCTGTATGCCCTTCGCGATAAGGGTAATTTGGAAGTTGTTAGTAGAGGTTTATATCGACTTATTGAAATGCCAGCGCCCTCTTTGCCTGATTTTATTCCAGTAGCTAAAAAAATCCCCAGTGGAGTTATCTGTCTTATTTCTGCCCTAGCATTCCATGAAATTACGACTCAAATTCCCCATTTTGTTTACGTTGCTTTACCCAGTCAGGCTCACAAGCCTGCGATTTCTTATCCTCCTATGCGCTATTTTTGGTACACTCAGAAGCTATTGACAACTGGAGTTGAGGAGCACACAATCGATGGCTGCACCATTAAGATTTTTGATGTTGAGAAAACTCTTGTTGACTGTGTGAAATTCCGCAACAAAATTGGAATGGATGTCGTTCTTGAAGCCCTCAAGATGTATTGGAAAAGCAGAAAAACAAACCTAGAAAAACTCTTTGAATATGCTAAATTATTTCGTGTTGAGAAAATTTTAAAACCGATTATGGAGACAATCGTCAGTGGCTAATGCAATTGAAAAACCTAAAAAGAATCTTGGTGAGTCGATACGTCAACGATTAAAGAATCTGTCAGAGAAAAGAAATAGACCCTTTGATGAAATACTTCGTTATTATGCCATGGAGAGATTTTTATACCGTCTTAGCATTAGTCTATATGCAAAGAAATTTTTTCTCAAAGGCGGTCTTATGTTGAAAGTTTGGAATTCTATGGATCATCGCGCTACCATGGATATAGATCTACTTGCTAGAACTCCTAACCAGATTGATAATTTACAACGCATCATTACGGAAGTTGCAGGAATTCCCTGCGAGGAAGATGGAATTGCATTCGACACACAAAAACTTATTCTTCGCAATACTCAAACGGCAGGAGACTACAACGGCATAAGCAGTAGTTTCTCTGCAAAGCTATTCACAACCAATATGCCGGTTCTTATCGATATCGGTTTTAATGATGTCATTATTCCGGAACCTCAAAAGATTCAATATCCAACTCTTTTAGGAATGGCCGAGCCTGCCTTGCTAGGCTATAATCTAGAAACCGTGATAGCTGAGAAATTAGAGTCTATTGTAAAACTAGCCCTCGTCAATACGCGTATGAAGGATTTTTATGATCTCTGGACCCTTTTAAGTCATCATGAGATAAATTCAGATAAGCTAAAAATTGCCATTGAGGAAGTCTTTGCAAATCGTAGAACTCCTCTTCAACATCCTATCGCTTTTACAGCAGCATTTTATGGTTCCAAAGAGACACAGCAACGATGGAATAACTTTCTTGCTTCTATGGGTAAACAGCAAGTGCCTTTGGAGAATATCATCTTAGAGCTTTCCAAATACATCAATGGATTGGTTGAGAAGTGACCAATGAAAAGGAACTGCGTGTGCCCTCGCGAGAAGATTTAAATTTTTCTATGGATTTTGACTATAACGATTCGTATAATCCTGACATTTTTCTGACACGAAGCTTTAACAAGGAGGCCCATCGAGCCGTAAGTACTTGAGAACGAAATTGCCTAAAACAGGAGTCGAACCTGCGACCTTCGCATTACGAAAGCGGGAGAAGTTTACACTATCCAATAGTATCCAGTCGCTTTGAGCATGATGTTAAGGCAGTTAAGAGTTAAATGCTACTGAATTCTAATGGTTCTTGATGGTGCAATATGTTCTTCGCTGCACCATTTTTGCACCGTAAGATTGCTCTGTTTGAGACTTATATGCTGTATAGAGAAAGAGGGAGTATGGACCCATTAGGGGGATGACATCAGGCTTCACCACCCCATCAAAAATTTTTCCGATTTTTCCTAAAAAAGCTTACTCGCCATGTTCTAAGAAGCGGGCAATTTCTTCTTTAGTGACTTTACCTTTTGCCACTTCTACAACTAGGTTTTCATATTTTTTCTTATCAAATTTTATGGGAATAGAGTTGGCTTTTAAGAATAACAACGCAGATCCAAAACCTGTACGCTTGTTCCCATCATTGAATGGATGATTGCAAACAATATGGTAAAGGTAGGCTGCTGCTTTATCGTAAATGGTTGGATGCAAATCTGACCAAACATTTGTCCTTTAGGAGTTTCAACAGCTGACATCAAGAGATTGATATCGCGAATGCCTGGTAGACCCCCAAATTCTTGTAAGAAAGCATCATGCATAGCGATGACTTCTTCAACTGATAAGTATTCAATCATCGTTTGGATAAGCTCCTTAACTCATCAGCGTATTCGGTCATAATCTCATCCAACAATGCGTTGAATTTCGTCTTTTTAACAGTCCCTTTCTTAGTTTTCTTGAGTTCTGGGCCAGGCAAATGTTCGATAATAAATTGTCTCATACTAATCCCTTCCCTAGCAGCCATCATTTTAATGTAGGTGTGCTGCTCAACAGGAAAATCAACAGTTAAACGAACCATTTCATGTTTTTGCTTTTGGGTCATAACTGCCTCCTTATTTACCCTTATTTTGCCGTAAAAACTTAAATAAGTCAAGTGAATGATTTAAGTAAAAATAAACAAAATGTCTAAGTTTGACAAAAAATCCATAATTTGATAAGATTTTAATGAAAAGGAGAAAAATCTATGACCACTCCCCTATATCTATATGACTCTTATCTGAAAGAAGCTGATGCCATAATCGTCGAAATTGTGAAAGAAAATGGCCGAAGATGGGAACTGGTTTTTGATCAAACAATTTTTTATCCAAAAGGAGGAGGTCAACCAACGGATCAAGGAATTGTTTGTACTGACAATTGGACAGGAAAAGTTACTCAAGTCTTGCAGAAGGAAGGTAAAATTATCCACTACATTGAAAGTGAAGAACCACCTTCTGTCGATACGCGATTACATGCGAAACTTGATTGGGAGAGGCGCTATCGCCATATGCGTTTACATTCTGGAGGACATATTGTAGATTTCGCCTTATACCTTTTAGGTTATTCCCCCAATTATCTAATGCCTTTAAAAGGAGATCATGGAAAGAAGCCTGTGATTTGTTATCAAGGGGTTATTGACAAGGATATAAGAGAGGATCTTGAGAAAAAAGCAAATGAATTAGTTTTACAAAATCTATCTTTTTCTTTCCGTTTGGCAGGGCACGAAGAGCTCGAAAAAGAAGCGATCTATCTTCAACCTGGATTACCTAAAAACAAACCTTTAAGACTGCTTACGTTAAATGGAGTTGGCAGCGTTGCAGATGGGGGTACTCGTAAGTAAATAGCACGTCTGAGATAGGAAAAATTTCCATTCCGTCTATTGAAACAGAAGAAGGGATGACATACATCCACTACAGGCTCGTATAAATATGAAAGACGAATTCGATAAGTGCTGGAAGCATTATGAGCCATTTATTAAAGCAATTGTAGAATTATTCCATCCGTTTGTAGAGGCTGCCGTACACGACTTAAACAAAGGTCAGCTCATAGCGATTTATCACAACATCTCTCAAAGAAAAGTAGGCGAAACTTCACCCCTTCATGAACTGCAAGTGAGCACAACAAATTTCCCTGATTATTTCGCTCCCTATTATAAAAAAAATTGGGATGGGCGCTCTTTAAAATGCACTTCTGTGACAGTTCGCAATAAAAAAGGAAACCGGTGGGATTGATTTGCTTTAATGTAGATGTTAGTTTCGCAAACGACGCTCATAAACTATTAGAGATATTTTTAAAGACTAAATCAGAAGCTGAGAATCCTGTCGAACTTTTTGGAAGTCAATGTGAGGAACAAACGACCTATTTTATCGAACAATATTTAACCGACAAGAACTTATCCTTAAATCATCTCAATAAAAAACAAAAACAAGAACTTGTACAGCATCTATACCATAAAGGGATTTTTAATTTTAAGAATGCAGCTCCTTTCATTGCACAATACCTAAATATTTCAAGAGCTAGCGTTTATAATTATATTAAGCAATTAGGAGAAGGGTGATGCGGATTTATAAAATTCATCATATTGATTCTTTTACAAACAAATTATTTGGCGGCAATCCAACTGTGACCGTATTAAATGCTGATTCTTTAAGCGAAGAAGAAATGAAAAAAATTGCACGCGAAATGAATTTATCTGAAACAGGCTTTATTCTTTCCAGTAAGAAAGCTGATTTTCGATTAAAATTTTTCACACCACCAGGAAATGAAATTAAGTTTTGTGGGCACGCTACAGTCGGTGCGCTTTGCTCAGTTGTCAAGGATAGGCTTTTTGGCTGTACTGAAGGTCACAATCGTCTCACTATCGAGACAAATGCTGGAATATTGAATGTAGAAATCGATCTAGCTTCTGGTAAAGAACCCCAATTTATTTTTGATGCCCCCAAAATTGAATTAGTTTCCGCACCTTATATGCTTGAAGAGGTCATCGATGCGTTAGGTATTTCTAAAGAGCTAATTGATGACTCTAAACCCCTAATGCTCGAAAAAACAAATAATTATCTTTATCTTACTGCGCGCAATTTGAAAAGCCTTGGAAAGATAAATTTGGATGTTCAGAAGGCTATAAACTTTGCTAAGAAAGATCATATTGTCGTCTTTTGTATTCTAACAAATGAAACGTTTGACTCTTCCTACCATATCCATGCAAGAGGGTTTGCGCCGTTAGTGGGTGTACCTGAAGATCCTTTTACTGGTTCAATGCAAGGAGGATTAGCCGCCTATGCAATCGATCAAGGAATTATTCAAACAAATAAAAAATGGATTGCAGTTGAACAAGGCCATTTTATGGATCGTCCCGGTTTTGTAAAACTGGAAATTTCTAAAGCTGATCCGATTCATGTGAGGCTGCATAGTGAGGCAGTGCATGTATTTGCTTCGGAATTGATGCTACCATAGGAGAAAAGTAAATGATTGAATTACATATCAAAACTCCTTTGCTCGAATCTTCCGAACTTAGCGAAATTAGTAAATCCCGAGTGTACTTAAAAATGGAGGCTCTGCAACCAAGCGGGTCATTCAAAAATAGAGGAATCGGCTTTATCTGCTCTCATTATGCTTATGAAGAAAAAGCTAAATCGTTCATATCTTCTTCTGGAGGAAATGCAGGTCTGGCGGTTGCCTATTCAGGAAAATTGTTAAACGTTCCTGTTAAGGTTATTATTCCTCAATCTACTCCTCACTTCATGATTCAAAAAATAAAACTTGAGGGCGCTGAGGTCATTGTCCATGGAAACGATTGGAATGCTGCGGATATTCTCGCTCGTAAGTTAGCGGAAGAGGCCGGATGCTTTTATATCCCGCCCTTTGATCATGCACTCATATGGAAAGGACATGCTTCGATCATTCATGAAATTAAAGAGAAAAACATCAAGCCAGATGCCATTTGTTTAGCAGTTGGTGGCGCAGGATTATTATGTGGCGTTATACAAGGGCTGCATGAAGTTGGTTGGAAGGATGTTCCTGTTATTACAGCAGAGACTGAAGGAGCAGCTTCCTTTGCAAATCAGTAGAAGCCGGCAGACTAATTACTTTAGATTCAATCAATACAGTGGCTACATCTTTAGGTGCAAAAACGGTCACAGCACAAGCTCTAGAATGGAATAAAATTCATCCAATCTTTCCTCAAATAGTTTCAGATAGAGAAGCAGTGGAAGCTACCTTACTGTTTGCTAATCAACATCGGATTCTTGTAGAGCCTGCTTGTGGAGCGGCCTTATCTTTAATCTACACAGGAAAAATTAAGCCACGATCTTACAAAAATGTTTTAGTTATTGTGTGTGGGGGTTGCGGAGTAACAAGGGAGTTGCTGGAAGATTGGAAAATAAAAGTGGGAATACAATGAAAATTTATCAACTCGAACAATTGCTAGCTATTCAAGATCTTCGTTTTCTTATCCAAAAAATTGAAGATGGCTTTTTAGCCTATTCGAGAAATAAAGTTAATATGCCTCCTGTGTGCCATATGCAGTTTTTGGAGCCTCCTGGAGACCTACATATTAAATGCGCTTCAACGAACGAAGAGGATTGTTATGTCGTCAAAATTGCATCTTGTTTTCCAGAAAATTCCAAGTTGGATCTTCCTTCCATACAAGGGATGATGCTTTTGTTTGATCGAAAATCAGGCATGCCAAAAGTTTTATTTTTGGATGGGGGTTACATGACTCATTTGCGTACAGCTGCAGCTGGTGCAATTTGTGCGAAGTACCTTGCCCCAAAAAATCCTCATGCGATTGGAATAATAGGAGCAGGCCAGCAAGCTAGGTTTCAATTGAAATTTCTTTCTTATGTAACGAATTGCAAAGAAGTTTGGGTTTGGGCTCCTAATAAGAGTGAGTGTGAAAAGTATCGACGGGATGAAGCGTTAAAAAACTTTGATATTCACATAGCTTCATCGGCAAAAGAAGTTGCTCAACATTGTCGTTTAATTGTCACTACAACTCCTTCTACCGAACCAATTCTCTTTACTCAGGATATCATCGAGGGCTCCCATATTACCGCTGTAGGTTCTGATCGTCCTGGAAAGCAAGAACTCGAATCTGGAATTTTAAAATTGGCTAATCGCATCGTTGTAGATAGTCGAAAACAGTGTTTTAATTATGGTGAGACATCTCATGCGCTTAACACAGGAATGATTTCAAAAGAGCTTGTCAACGAAATAGGCGAAGTCATCGGAGGAACTAAATCAGGACGAATAAGCGAATCTGAAATAACAGTCGCGGACCTCACAGGTTTGGGTATCCAAGATTTAGAAATAGCTCTTGCCTTTAGAGAGATATTAGAAAAGAGCGATTGATCTCAACAAGTGTATCATTTTGTCAATTTATATAAAAAAATATAGCTTTAGTCCTTGTATGAAGGCAATATTCATGTTAAAATGACAATAAATTTCTATAATTATAAGAGGCAAATGCTATGAAATGCTATTCAGAATTAAATGCTCGACAGAAAAAAATTATGACCTACCTTCTTTGTTGTAGAACTGTGAAAGAAGCAGCTCAAAAGGCTGGAATTCGCCTTGCCACTGTATTCAAATGGTTGAAAGATCCAATTTTTAAAGCTGAGTTAGATCGATTACGCGAAGAAGTCATTTCGGATGTCGCTGATCGATTGAAAGTATATTGCATGAAAGCCACTGATGTGTTGGTTGATTTAATGAACTCGGAGAATGAACAAATAAGGCGCGGAAGTGCCAACGACATTTTGAATCACACTCATGCCTTTATTGAAATGCGTGAGTTGTCAGTAAGACTTGAAGCTTTAGAAAAAGTTATACAAGAAAGGAATGAGCCATGGCAATCAAAGGACAGCTTGCGCGTATTGAACGCCATCTAGCAAAGCGCGCCAACCGCCCGATTACTTTCATAATTCCATATTCCAAAGATAAGCAAAAAACAAAAGAACTCCAGCAACGCCTTATCAGAGACAATGCATTGGAAAACAAGGATGCACTAATTATTTTTGTTTTTGACTTCGCACTTGCTGCTTAATTTCCAAGGAAGGTAACGGGTAAGTTTTGTGTTACGCATTAGGCAACATGTTTTGTATTGATATTCAGCTATTTACAGAAATGTTACCGCTACCACCACATTTTTGATTGTGTCTATTTTATAGTTTGGATTTACATCACTTAAAAGAAAATTCTTGATTGTACGGCCTATCATTTTCTTGGTAACTTTGGTAACTTATATCTTTATCTAATTCATTATCAATAATATAAGGCGTTACTTTACCTGTTACCATATCGTTACCAGCGTTACTTTCACTAGCGATGCAGTCCTCTTCTTGTCCTTCAAACCCGCAAACGGTATTGACGTGCTGCATGGGAATTATGATACTTTTTAGGGTTCCTTGATTTCCAAAGCGTACACCGATATTTTTTTCTACTCCCTCAACTCTTCCAAGGGGAGCTGAAATATCTAATGATCTGTAGTATTCATCATCCTTCAAGAGAAATTTTACGACAAGTTGAGGACGGACAGCGAGATATAATTTATCTTTGATTTTCGCGATAGAAATGCCATTTTGCTGCAGGAGTCCTCTGGGATAGGTATCCCCTGCCTCTGCTAATTTTACAAGCTCAGAAACCATCCTATGCTCATTTGTATTAAATTTGATTCGGCTGTGGAGGATGGTTAAGAGTATTTTTTCCCCATCATCTTCATTAGTAGGTGAAGTCCAGTTAGGAACAGTGTAAGCATCTTGGTTTTGTGTGGCTAAATTCAAAACAGCAGAAGCATACATGAAATTATCCACTGTTCGAATTTCTATTCCAGGGTGCTTCTTCATAATATTTTTTCGATTTTGTACGATACTTTTTGCTTTGGCCTGAATCTCATCCCATTGAAAAATCATAGCTGCAACAATTTCTGCGGCTATTTTATGGCCCTCTTCTTCAAATTCATCCAATATCGGTGCTGTGTCTTTAAGTTTTTTTAGTTCTAGTGTAACGATGCGTGATTCTTGTGCACCATCTTGAGTCATTTGCGCAGGCTTATAGATAGACCCAAACCAAAGTAAATGATGAAATTCATATTCCAGAGCTTTTTCATTAGGTCTACCGCTTGTTTTTACACCCCCCGCATTGCACAATTTTCCCATTTCGAGGATGTCTGCAATGTGCTTCGGGTTCTTTTCAAATTCATCAAAAATAGGAATTTTACAGGTATTACCAATTGTTTGAGCTGTGGCAAATCCAGTGCTCTTATCTAATCTTTGAGTTAAGCAGCCATACAACGATTGAAGAATGTGAATGAAGAAACTGGATTTTCCTGTGGATTTAGCACCTGTGAGATGCAGCCAAGGTCTCCACGTCATTGCCTGCTGTAAAGGAGATAGCAAAACGAAAGCTGTTGCATAAGCTGCCATTTCAGATTCCGACCAATTCCATGCGGAAACTTTTGCTAAAACCTTATCGTAAATTTCATTAAATTTTATTTTTCCATAGATGCTTCTGAAGTGATCCCAATCGATCCATTCTCTTCTATCGAGTTTAATGATTTTGCCCTCGAATATTGGGTAGTCTAATAAAGTTATGGAATTGTTTTGATCGATAACAAGCGCTCTGTGGCCAGAAATTACTAACCATTTGTCTTTGAGCTTCCACACACCAGTTTGTAATGGCTTGTCTTCATCAATTTTGCCTTTTCTATGAGCGTCTGCAATTATCGCATCTCTTGTTGATTCCCAATGTTGGCCACTTTGTGTGCCTATCAAGAGTTTAATATCTGCCATACCTATCTCTCTAGCCTTGATGTGCATGACCTGACCTTGATGCCAAATAACCACTTCTCTTGCATTTGTATATCCCAAAACATGAAATGGCCAATCATGTGGATTTATTAAACTTTGTCTTTTTTCCTCTTGAACTTCCTCTTCGGCATCAGTCCAATTGTTTTCTAAGACCTTGCATTCGTCTTTTGATATTTTCCATTCCTCAAATTGAGGCTTCAAATATTCAAATGCTTGCTTTTCTCTATCATCAAAATCAGCAGGAGGGGCACTTTCATCAAGCCAGCTAAAATCGACTTTCTGCTTGTGACATAAACATCGAAGGCTAGCTTCTGATTCATCGACTGCACGCTTTTTAATGATATATTCGGGTTTCAAGCATCGCAGCTTTTTTCTCAAGTTTTGTCCCACGCCACATTCTTTCTGCTTTTTCGCTAAAGAATGACCTAACCTTAAAGTCCTTGCCGTTTTTACTGTACTTTTTTAGCTATATTCTCAGCATCTAAACGATCAGAGAAACACCATCCCCAATCACTATCAAAAATAGTTTTACTTTTGTTTCTCACTTGCTTTTGGGTAAGCCTTAAATCTTGAATCCCAACTCCTACTAAAATAAAGCAGTTGTTTTTTGGTCGTTGAAGGATATGCTCACTTTGATCTGAAGTGTCGATTTTTACTAATCCAGAGGAATCCATTAAATATCTCCTCTTTGTTGCTCAATCCAGGAATCAAAGAGATCTTTCCTTATGAAAAGACGCTTGCCAATTTTCCTGATGGCTGTGCTTAGACCATTACGGTGGCGAAAGCTAAGATAATGACGAAGTTGCCCAAGTGTAAAAGGGTAACCACTTTCTTCTGCGATTTGCTTAATTGTTAAGTATTGAGTTTTTTCCATGCGTCACTCCTTTTTGTGGTTTAAATGGAATTACGCTTATTGTGCCTGATTGGTTCTGAATCAACCGGGCACGCTATGGGACAGTTTTAAGCTATTGATTTCTAGACTTTTGGAATAAATCGAATCTGTTCACCAAAATGATGAGGAGACGAAAGAAAAGTTAAAAATGTGATTTCCCCCAGCTTTTCCGGAGGATTTGTTGTAGCAATCGCATCATTTAGAGGTCGTCGTAAGTCATGAAGGCTGCTTTGTAGAATGGTTTTTTTTGTTGAAGCAGAGGGTATTTGAATAAGAGCCTGAAGAAAGCGAGCAACTCGTAATGAAATTCTAATTTTCTGTTTACCAAAGATACTTGGAATAAGCACTTCGGGGTGGTCACCATTTAATAGAAGATCTTGAGATGATATGCCATGAACCATTTCAAGAGTACGCGGCAATCTAATTCTAGCAGCAGTTAAACAGAGCCAAGATAAGCCCAATGCTTCAGCTGCTTTTAGTCGAGCATTTGGCCTGCCATAGGCACATTTGTAAGCAAGTTCTCTAACAACGCCTGCAGCTACTTCTTGCGAAATGGGGTATGATTGTGGCCTGATGAGTCTAATAATTCTTCCATGCTGAAGATCAGTTTTTTCGGGAAAAATATGTTCAATGAATGCAATATCTTCTTGCTTATAGTATATCCTTAGATAATCTAGAAAAGCTTTACAAGCACGTTTTTCATTCTTGTTTCCCCATCCATTTGCTTCAACCAGACTAGCAAGCTTTTGAATAAACTCTAGAAGTGTTTCATCTGCTTCAGGAGCAATTAAATCACCTGGCCGAAAATCAAGATATATGTTGTCAGCATCTTTCCCACCCTCTTCGATATAATTGCTCCATTCAGAATAATGAATAGACGCTAAGCTATATGCTGTTTTTGTTCCTTCAGGGTAATAGTAGAGCCATTGTTCGAGTTCTGCTGTTTCTTGTAATTCGGTTCCTCCGTGCAGCCAACAACGTGCTTCTTTTTTCCTCCACTCTTTCGCTGATGCTTGTTCAAAACCAGGATTCAGTTCTCGAATAGAGCTGTAAGTTTCTGCAATAGCATTTATTCCTTGAATCAGGTCATTTATTATTTCTCGAAATTCAGTATTATCCATTTGTCCTGGTCTCCAAGATTCTTTTTTCGATGGCTTCTCCAATAAAACGCGTGGCATCAGCTTCTATGTGTGTATAATGATCCGTCATTCTGGAAGAAGAGTGGCCGAGCTGTGCTTGCAATTGCAACCCACTTGCTCCGGCTTTTGCCCCTATTGAGCAGAAATGATGCCGAAGCCCATGAAAGACAAAATTGTCAATCCCGGCGCGCTTTAAGGCCGCATGCCAAGACTTCTTGATATCGATCTTTCCGAAAGCTGTTTTGCTGGCAAATACTAGTGGTTTAGCTATATCTCGAAGGCTTTGAAGGCGCTTAAGTTCTTCGATCACGCTATTTACCAATCCTACGCGGCGCGGCTGCCCATTTTTCGAGTCGTTGATATGGGCGATGCAGTTGCTACAATCGATGGCATTCCAGTTTAAGTTGAGAATTTCGCTCTTACGTGCACCGGTTGTTAAGGCAATCAAGACGATGCAATAAAGATAAGGGCTTGAGCTATCTCGACAAGCTTGAAGCAGGCGAATCTCTTCACTTTCAGTCAATATACGTCGCGTTCTCGGCTTGGCTTTAAGTTTTAGAAGGTTAGCACAAGGATTCTCATCAATCCAACGAAGGTTCTTGCAAGCGTACCGAAAAGCTCCTCCAAGAGTTGCAAAATAACGATTAACGGTTGCCGGATTTCGAAGAGTATTACGATTGGTGGGTAGCTCCAATAGCTTCTTGCGTTCCTGTAAAAGTAATTCGGGTGTGATGTAGATGAGTGCGTAAGAGCCCAAGCGCTCACGAAAATAATTTAATTGAAAAACGGTATCTTTAGCGGCCTTATGATGACCAAGAACACCATCGGGAATATACAAATCTATCAATTCGGCTAAGGTTTTGTCTTTAGCCTTATTAGAGACATATTTGCCTTCTTTAATTTGCGTTTCGATCTTTTTTGCTTCATCTTCCGCTTGTTGCTTACGATCAAAATGGTCGCAAATTGTTGGGTGTCCTTTCATGCGGATCACCATGCGCCATACTTTTTTGCCGTCTTTGTTTGTTCTTTGATAAATGGACGCCATCTTAAACCTCTTATTGGTTGTTTGGTTTAAGCGGCTGGTTGGTGCTGGTAAGAATATTTTTCACTGCACCATTACTGCACCGCGAGACACAATTTTAATTTGAATATCTTATCGAATCAAGTTAAATTATGCTCACACGTGCTTATAAGGATTGCCTAAAACAGGAGTCGAACCTGCGACCTTCGCATTACGAATGCGCTGCTCTACCAACTGAGCTATTTAGGCGAGAAAGTCATAATAATAATGGCTTAAGAACTATTTAACAAGGGCATAAAAAAAACGTATCGATCTTATTTTCATCTTTTGAAAATAAATCCCAGCCAGTTTTGATCCAGGTGCTCTTCTTGAACTGTCCAACCCATTGCGTTAGCCCAGGCTAAATATGTCTGCTTCTGTTCCACTAATATGCCTGATGCCATGCAAATACCATGGCTATTATGCAAGGTCATCAATGATCCCCAGGCTTCTTGCTGTTCACTTAGGATCATATTCATCAAAATAATGGGTCCTGTAACATCCACCGGAAGCTGAAAATTGCCAGGACTATGTGTCGTTATCTGTTTCTCCATCCCGTTCAATCGGGCATTTTCTTGCGTATGTGTCAAAGCCTGTTCATCATTGTCAATAGCATATGCATGCTTAGCTCCCTCTTCCGCCACGCGATCGCCGATCGTGACCCGGTCTCCCAGCACGCGTGCGGTCACGCGGCCGCCGCCATCGAGCGCCACGATCGCCGTCTGGTAGGGAACGTCCGCGGCGAATGCCTCCGGCGCCGACCAGATCACGGTTTCCGTGTACACGGTTCCGCTTCTCATGCCGCCCCCAGGATTGTGACCACGCAGGTGGCCCCGGATCCACCCAGGTTTTCCGCCAGACCCAGCGAATGCCTCTCGATCTGCCGCTCTCCGGCTTCGCCGCGAATCTGCAGCACCAGGTCGCAGATCTGCGCCACGCCGGTGGCGCCCACCGGATGGCCCTTCGATTTCAACCCCGCCGCTCGTGTTCATCGGCCGTTCGCCACGCAGCGCCGTGCACCCTGCAAATGCATATGGCCCGCCCTGCCCTTTTTCCACGAACCCCAGGTCCTCGGTGGCGACGATTTCGGCGATGGTGAAGCAATCGTGCAACTCGGCGAATTCGATCTCGGGCGGCGTCACGCCGGCCATGCGATACGCCTGTTCGCCCGCGCGCCGGACGGCCGGAAAAGTCACGATGGACTCTTTCTGGTCCAGCGCCACGTAGTCCGAACATTGTGCGATGCCCAGCACCCGCACCGGTTTGCTGGTGAATTCGCGGGCGCGTTCGAGCGGCGCCAGCAGCACCGCCGCCGCGCCATCGGAGACCAGCGAGCAATCGTACAGGTTGAGCGGCTCGGCGATCGGCTTGGCGTTCATCGCCTGTTCGAGCGTGATCACCTTGCGCATGTGCGCGTCCGGATTGAGCGCCCCCGCCGCGTGGTTCTTCACCGCGACCATCGACAGGTGCTCTTTCTTTGTGCCGAACTCGTACATGTGGCGCCGGGCGATCATCGCGAAGAGCGAGGCGAAGGTCGATCCGACCTTCATCTCGCCCGAGCAGTCGCCCGCCTCGGCCAGAATCTGGCTGACGCGCGCGGTGGGCTGCGAGGTCATCTTCTCCACGCCCACCACCATCACCAGGTCGTAGACGCCGGCCGCCACTTCCGTCCAGGCGTGGAAGAAGGCGGAGCCGCTGGAGGCGCAGGCCGCCTCGATGCGCGTCGATGGCACGCCCGTGATTCCCAGCGCGGTGGAAACGTACGGCGCCAGGTGGTTCTGCCCCACGAACGCCGGCCCGGCGAAATTCCCCAGGTAGAACGACTGCACCTGCGACGGCGTCGCGTTCGCATTGCGCAGGCACTTCTCGCCGGCCTCCACCGCCAGGCTTCGCAGGTCCCTGTCCGCGAAGGCGCCGAAGGCCGTCTTGCCTATCCCCACCACTGCAACCGGTCTCATCTCAACCACAAGCTTACAACCAAGTTGGACGGCCAGGCTAAGAAAGCATGCCCCACCGGGTAGAATGAACTTAGCGGATTTACTACGCTTTTCGTTTCCACGTTTTGCGGGTTCCGGCGTCATCTTTGTTAGGAACCTGTGACGACTGTCGTTTTGAGCCAGATGAGCGAAGTCATCGACCCGGGACTGGAGCTGCTCGAGCGGCAAAACCGCTTTGTTAATGAGCACTTACGGCGGATCTTCGTGCAGATTTATCGCATTGTCCGCAACCGCGCCGACGCCCAGGATCTGACCCAGGAGACGTTTATTAAGGCGCTGCAGCGGCAGGATCAGCTCAAGGACGATCAAAAGGCCGCTCACTGGCTGTCCAGAATCGCGACCAACACGGCCATCGATTTCATGCGGCGCAGCGCGCGCGCCTCGTTTTGCGACATTGAGTTCGCTCCGGAAAGCCACGCGGAAAGCCCGGAGCAGGAACTGCTGCGGAGCGAGCATCACGACTATCTGGAAGACGGATTGCGTCTTTTGAGCCCCCGCGAGCGGGCGGCGCTGATCCTGCGCGATGTGGAGGGTTTGCCGGCCGAGGAAGTGGCAAGGCACTTGAATTGTTCCAAGGCCACGGTGCGGTCGCACATCGCCAACGCGCGCACCAAGTTTCGCAAGTACGTGGAAAGAAGAAAGCGGTAAGCAGATGAAACATCCCAACCAGGCGACATTGGCGTTGCACGCGGGAGGCGACCTCGGTCTCATCGGCCGTTGGCGCACCCGGCGCCACCTGGCGCGCTGCGCGGAATGCCGCGAGGAAATCGCCCGCTTCGAGGAGTTGCGCCAACTCCTGCCATCGCTCGACGATCCGCAGGAGTTGCACTGGAACCGGCTCGCGGCCGAGATGAAGGCCAATATCCGGCTGGGCCTGGCGGCCGGCGAGTGCGTGCGCGCCGGCGATCCCGCGGGCGTAGGACCGATCTGGTCCGCGGCCCGGGTCGGCGTCGCGCTGGCCAGCGTGGCTGTGCTGCTGGCCACCGGCGTGGTGCTCGAACGCCCGGGTCCCGTCGCGACCCGCGAAACCGGAGTGGTGGTGCAAGCTACCGCCGATGGCGTCCAGGTGCGCGACGGCGGCCAATCGCTGGGGCTGATGCATTCCGGCACCGACCCGGAGGCGGTCACTTACCAGGTGGGCGCCCAGGGTTCGGTGGAGGCCCGTTACGTGGATTCGGTAACCGGCTACGTGACGGTGAACAAAGTCGATGTCGAATAAGGTTCGTATCGCGTTGCTGGCCCTGTTTGGCGCCAGTACCGCTCTGGCGCAGGACGTCCCGCTGGAAGGCCGCGTCAGTATCAACCTGGGCAAGGATTCGCCGGTCGCCCTGGTCGGCATGTCCACCGGCGATTCGCACTCCAGTTCGCGCGGCGCGGCCGTGGTGCTGGATCTCCACATGGCGCTCACGCTGCGCAACACCGGCGCCAGCCGCATCCACGGCGTGGCGCTGCGCGTGGTCTCGCAGGAGATCACCGTCGGCGGCAAAGGGTCGGTCTCCATCCCCAGCCTCAATATCGGTCCCGGCGAATCGTTCCCGGTTCGCATCGATATGCAGTTGATGCGTCCCACGCAAGTGGCCGGCGGCCCGCTGGTGGATGTCAATTTGGATGGTGTGCTGTTCGAGGATCTCTCCTGCGTCGGCCAGGACCGGCTGAATTCCTGCCGCACGCTCACCGCCTGGGACCTGGAAGCGCAACGCGACCGCGAACACTTCAAGCACATTCTGGCGCAGGCTGGTCCCAATGGGCTGCGGCAGGCGATGATCGAGAGCATCGGCCGCCAGTCGGCACGGCCGCAACTGGACGTGCGCGTGATGCGCGCGCCGGCCGTAACCTCCGCCGCGCTCGGCCCGGTGCGCGCCGAGCAGTTTGCTTTCCTCGATTTCCCCGATTCGCCCTTGCAGCCGTTGGATGGGTGGGCGCAGGTTGCCGGCAATGAGGCGCGCGCGCCGCGCATCCAGGTGCGCAACCGTTCCGCCCAGTCCATCAAGTACGTGGAACTCGGCTGGCTGGTGCGCGATCCCGGCGGCCGGCAATACCTGGCGGCGTCGCTGCCCGCGTCGGATCCCGCGCTGTACCTGCCCGCCGGCAAGACCGCCAGCGTGGAGCAGGAGACCGCCCTGCGCTTCACCCGCGCCGGCCAGCCCGTCAACATTCAGGGCGCGGTCGGGTTCGTCAGCCGCGTGCAGTTCGCCGACGGCAGGCTGTGGGTGCCCAGCCGCGCGGATCTCGAACGGGATTCGCTGGTCAAAGTGCTCCCGGCATCGGCCGAAGAGCAGCGCCTGGACGATCTTTATCTGAAGCGCGGGCTCGACGCACTGGTGCAGGAACTCAAGAAGTACTAACCTAGCAGCGGAGGACCCGGTGCGCATTTCGTTTCTCCTCGCCGCCTTGCTTTCGTTGGGCCCAATCGGTTTCGCGCAAACTGCGTTGCCAGGATGTGAAACCAATCCCGAGTTGCTGCGGACGCTGCGAGAGAAGCTGGCGCAGCCCGCTCTCGGCAAGATGAAATTCGTGGACCAGGCGGCGCTCGAGCATGCCGTTCTGGCGGAGGCGATCTCCCGCTTTCCGCGGGAAGCGGAGCCGCATCGCGAGCTGATCGATTTCGTCCGCAACTCGGAACCCGACCAGATGCCGGCTTTGCGGTCGCAGTACCGCGAAGCGGCGGCGCAGCACGCGGACGATCCGCTGGCGCTCTATCTGGCCGCGTATGCGTTGTCGGGTGCGGACACTCCGGAAAGCATTCGCCTGCTGGTCGCGGCGAGGGCCAAGGCTGCCGGGTTTCCGTTAGCCGACCTGCAACTGGCGACCATCTACGCGTCCGGCAAGCTGGTGGACAAGAAGAAGGCGGCGGAGCATCTGACTTCGTTCTTCCAGGCGTGCCCGGCTTCGACCAACCCGTGGGCACAGTGGCTGCTGAGTAAACTCGGCGACAACGCCGCTCAGGCCCGTGTGGCAACGGCGCTGCGCGCGCGACTCGCCGGGGAAACCGATCCGGAGCGTCTCAAACAGTACGAGGTTCTGTGGGGCCTGGAGTTTCGCACACGACCGCCAACTGAACACCCGGCTCTGCGAGAGCAGGTGGCCAAAGACCTCACCCGCCTGGAGCCGCTCAATCCGAAACCGGACGCGAAGTGGCTGGCTTTCCTGAAGAACGGCTATAAGCAGAGCGGCGCCTCCGAAGCTACGCTGAAAGCGATGGACGACCGCCTTCTGCGGGAGTTTCCGTCCTCGCCAGAGGCTTACAAAGTGGTGAGCGCCCAATGGAAAAAGGCTCACAAAGAGCCGGAAGACTCCAAAGACGCCGCTGCGTGGACTGCCCACAAAAAGGCCTATGAAGAAGCCCTCCAGGGCTGGATTCGCGATTTTTCCGATGTTACTTACCTGAGCCGATCGAGCTGGTTCTACGCGATCTCTGCCGATTTCACGATTTCCGAGAAGGACGGGGTCGCCGCCATGGATCGTTTCCTCAAGGCGAGCGAAGACTATGAACCGCCCTCCTCGTCAAGCTACATCGATTCCGCGGATTTCCTGATCGAGCACCGCTGGCAGCCAAAGCGCGCGCTGGCGCTGTTGCATAAGGCCCAGCCGCTGCTGGCCAAAGAGTTGGAGGCTGACGCCAAGAACGACGACCTCTCCGCCGAAGACAGTGACAGTCTCGAAGAAGATCAGACCTACCAAAGACAGAATCTCACGGGCCTGATGCTGCAGGCTGCACGGCTGGCCGGGCGCCCGGCCGAAGCGAAGGCGCTGCGCAGCTCGATCGAGGCGCCGCCGCCAAAGCTGCCAAAGCGCCAGTCCTACTACTGGCT
This sequence comes from uncultured Parachlamydiaceae bacterium, assembly GCA_963748975.1. GTDB lineage: Bacteria > Chlamydiota > Chlamydiia > Chlamydiales > Parachlamydiaceae > Neochlamydia. Next base: position 16,087 of record CAVVKX010000010.1, on the reverse strand, counting down.
GAATCGCGCGCGTCTGGCCGCGCTGGAGAACCGCAAGGCCGATGCCCTGACTTATTACCAGCGGGCGTTGCAGGCCCGTCTTGTGCCGCCGACTCCATGGCAAGGACGGCTCCGGGACGACATCACCGACGAGGCCCGTGCGCTGTGGACCGGCATGGGCGGCACGGAAGTCGCCTGGGCGGTGTGGAGCACAGCCGGCGGGGCCAAACCCGAGGAACTCAAGGAGGGGCGCTGGGAGAAGCCCAAGAAGACGCTCCCGGCGTTCGAAGTGGCCGACCTCTCCGGCAAAACCTGGAAATTGCAATCGCTGGAAGGGAAATCGGTGTTGATCAACCTGTGGGCCACCTGGTGCGGACCCTGCAATTCCGAACTGCCGCACCTGCAGAAGTTGTATGAAACGGTGAAAGGCCGCACCGATCTGCAAATACTCACCTTCAACATCGATGAAGATCTTGGCCTCGTGGAACCCTTTATGAAGGAAAAAGGGTTCAGCTTCCCGGTGATTCCGGCTTACAGCCTGGTGATGGGCATGCTGGACGGAGTAGGCATTCCGCAGAACTGGGTTGTCGACCCGCGGGGCGCGTGGCGATGGACGCAACTGGGCTACGATGGCGCGCCCGACTTTGTCGAGGCGATGATCCAGCGGCTGGAGTCGGTGAAGAAGAGCGATTGATCTGATTCCGATTGCTCCCTTGCGCCGTTGCATAGGCGCCAGGGGGGCTCGGTTTCTGGCCGCGCCTGGACGATCTCTATCTGAGGCGCGGTCTCGAGGCGCTGGTGAAGGAACTCAGAAGGTACTGACGTGATCCACTTCCTCCGACGTGTTCTGCCGCTGCTCGGCGTCGTGGTGCTGATTGGGGCTGCGTACGACGGCTGGATCTTCTACAGCCGCTGGCAGTGGGCGCGCGACGCCGAACGAGCCCGCGACGCCGCGGAAGCCGAACGGGCGCGCAAAGTGATCGATGCTATCGGCGGCGGCGGATTTGGGATCCGCAACTTCTACGCCTACCCGCCTGTGATTCATCGAGGCGAACCGACGACTATCTGCTACAGCGTGCTCGGCGCCGCCACGCTTCGCCTGGATCCGCCCGTAGCCGAAGTTTACCCCACCTTCAACCATTGCATCCAAGCCGCGCCGCGGCGAGACACCGAGTTCAGGCTGACCGCCACCGACCCCGCCGGCCATACCGACACTGCGAAGTTCGTGCTCAAAGTCGTGCGATAAGCGTCCGACAACCATACCGACGAGCGCCGCAGGGCCGGCAGCGCTCATGGTCCCAAAAGCCGGGTGATCCACGCCTGCCCGGAGTCCACCACCGCCCACGTTGCGGCGTCAGGGCCTGCCCTTGAAGGTGGAATCCGGTACCGGACCAGTACCACACCACAAAAGCCGGCGGCACTACCGAAACGGCGCCGTCGTACACTAAAGACGGCGCATTTCTGGGCAAGAAGCCGCCACAAGAATGGAAGCAATTCTTTGACGGATGTTGCGCGTTTCTTGCCCCGCATTCACTCAACGGCTTGGGGGGGCCTGAAGCCGGACGGCCCCATATACTCAGCGATGGGAAACAGCTACACTGATTTCAGCACGACAGGCACTCGGAGGGACATCGAAATGAAGGATGGGACAATTGCAGGGTCTTTGACGGTTGCGGGTTTCCTTGCGCCGGCGATCGTCCTGCCGGCAAAGGCGAGTTCGCTCGCCAGCTTGGCGGGTTTGCTCGGGCTTTCGATCATGGGCGCAAACTCCGTCTTCCGGAGACTTCCGCGTTCGCCGGTTGGCGCACTGCTTGCGTTTTCCCTGCTCCTTTTGCCGCCGACGGCCGGAGCGCAGGTCAAGGCATTCTTCGCCACACCAAGAGTCGCAAAGAAGGCCAGGCCCAGAGTCGCACATGTGGGCGCGCAGGCCACGCCGGCCCCCGATTGCCAGCGCTCTTTCGGAGAGCTGGACACGATTTCCGTTCCCGTCAACGGTTCCACCAGCGTTTCCATTCAGCTCTTAGGGCCGCTCTCCTACGACCTCGACTTCCACCTTACCTCCACCAATTACAATTACGTCGTCTTCGGCGATGAGACAGCCGGGTTCGGGCCCACGGTCACAATCCCAGCCGGGGAGACCTTCAGCCCCCCCTTCACGATCGAGGGCGTAGCCGTCGGGAATGCCAATGTCTTCGCCACATCCTCGTTAACGACGATTTACGATCCGGTCACCGTTTGGAACGTCAACAACCTATCCGGGACGACGCCGCAGCTTCTCGACGAGAATAACCTCACAACTGCCACCACAGCATACCCCTCCTGCGTTTCTCCGGCCGGCAACGTGACCACGAGCCCGATGATACTGGCGACCTGCGGCATCCCGATCAAAGGTGTGGCGACCGACGGGGTCAGTCCCGTCCTGCTGCGGGCGGTGGCCGCAGCGAGCGGCAAAGCGTGCTTCACGCTGACCTCCAGCGGCCCTCTCGCGTACGGAAATGTTGCCACACCATCGATGGAGACAGCGGGCGTCGGAGGTTTGTACTACGCGTTCTCGCAGTACACTCCCCCCGACGGATATGGGGACGCCAGCGATAACCGCACGGTCAACATACAATTCGATTTCACTCTCGACAGCGCCACCGGCTTCACCAATACAACCTCGATCACGGTTCCGACGATCCTGGTTCGGCCGCCGGTGGTTTTGCTCCACGGTGTCTGGTCCAGTTCGGGCATATGGAACAACGGCTTTTATCGGGAGCAACCAGGGTATGTTTATGGCTCTGCGAAAGGGGATTCGTATACTACGTACGCAGCCGACTATTCCGCAACGGCCGGCGGCCCCTTCACAACCAATGAACTCCTGGTAAAGGGCTTCATCGCGGAGGTGCTCAAGCGAATCCGCACCAAGCCGGGGAACTACGCCGCGGCGCAGGCAGACGTGATCGGTCACAGCATGGGCGGAGACATCACGCGGTTGTACTCCACCCTGACTTCGGGTCCGTCCACATACAAGCGGCCCGACAATCTCAACCTGGGCGACGTCCACCGGCTGATCACCTTGGACACTCCCCACCTCGGCTCCAATTTCCCCAACCTGATCATTGCGATGAACAACTTCGCTGCCGGTGGGCTGTCGGATGCGATAAAGAAAACCGTCCACGACTTGACGAAGGGCGATATTACGCAGGGCGCGGTTTGCGATTTGGCGCAGAACAGCACTGGGCTGATGGCGCTGAACAGCCCCACCAACCTCACGGGCCAGTACATCACCGGCTCAGCGGGCCCGCCGCCCCTTACGCTCCCGAACGGGCCGGCCCTGTATTGGGGAGGAATTACCGTAGCTGGGCACAAGGAAGCCGATTTCGAGGAGACTCTGACGGCGCGGCAGTGCGCCGGGTGTGCCGCTTATGTGTATCCGCAAAACGTCGTTACGGCGTGGCGTTTCCGGGAGCCGAACGACTCCATCGTTCCGCTTTCGAGCCAGCAAGGCAACAACCCGACTTCTGCGCAATACAACTTCCCCAACGATCTTCACCAGCACATTCCCGCCGCCAGTTGGTTGGGGGCGCAAGGAGTTACGGACGACCCAAACGTCGCAATCCAGGCTTTCGCCTTGCTCGATGGACCGGTCAGCGCACTGGTGAGCCCTTTGCCCGCCGTCAACTCGACTGGCACCGGGGTGGCGATCCCACCAACCCAGGGACTGGGATCCGCAGCGGATCAAACGAACTATAACGCTCAGTGCTTCTCGGGTGGGCCGTTATATCCGGCTCCGCCTGCTGGCTCGGCGCTCGGGCTGGCCGGCGAGAGCGAGGCTGCGCCGCGTTCGGCGCCTGCGCTGGGCAGGCCGCGCAGGGCCGCGGCAGTGCCGGCGTCCTCCATAGTCGTCACGTCGCCCGCCACCGGCGCCCTCTTTGGCAACTCAGACACACTGTCGATCACCGTGTCGGTTGCCGCCGGCGTCACGGTGACCGGCTATGGCGTGAGTGTTACCGGGGCCGGATTGGTCCCCGGAACCGGTTTGTCGACCGGCGCCGGCGGCAGTACGTTCCAGGCGAGCGTTCCTCTTAACGCCTATAGCACGGGACCGATTACGGTCACGCCCTATATCTTCGACGGCAGCGGGACTTATGCCGCGGGAACGCCGGCCACCGTGGTCGAACAGTACACCGGCGGTACGCTGGCGTCGGTACAACTGTCGGACCACAATTTTCTGACCCTGCTGCCGGGGGCGACCCAGGCACTGTTTCTGATGGGGACCTACTCGGACGGCGCCGGTCCGTTCGACATCTCCTCGTCGCTGCTGGGCACCGTCTGGTCGTCCAGCAATAATTCCGTGCTGACGGTGGATCAGAGCGGCAACGTCGCCATCGTGGCGGCGGGCACCGCCGTCGTCACCGCCAGGAACGGAGCTTTCAGCGACTGGGCCACTTTCGTGGTCGAACAGCCCGCCACCCCCCTGGCTCCGGTTGACTATACTTCGCAGTTCGCCATCCAGGCGACGGGCCTGCGGCTGGACCGCAACACCGGCTTCTACGTGCAGACCGTCACCCTGACCAACACATCGGACCTGCCGCTGCCCGGACCGCTCTACCTGGTTGTCTCCGGGCTTCCCGCCAAGGTCGCGCTCTCAGGCATCGACGGCGTGACGGCCAACATCGCGCCGGTGGGCAGCGGCTACTTCACGCTTCCCCTGGCTGGCTATGGCCTGACAACGACGCCGGGCCAGGTGATGAACGTCGAATTCCAGTTTCTCGACCCGAACGAAGTCGAGCTGAACTACTCGCTGAAGGTGGTGCGGACATCGGTGGCGCCATGACGAACCAGACGGACAAAAGGAGGAACTCCAACATGAAGAACTGCGCCAAGCTCGCCTCTGTCGCTCTCTTGAGTCTGCTGGCCTCGCCGTTACTGCACGCCGACAAGGTTTACCGCGTGGTCATCGACACCACGGCTCTGGCGGGCACCAGCGGGTACATCGATTTCAACAATTATGGCGGCATCCCGTACCAGAACAATGTCGCCACCATCACCAATTTCGCGACCGACGCGGTCGCCGGGGGAGTTTATACACAGGGCGGTTTCAGCGGCACCCTGGGGACGGGCCCGCTGGTGCTGACGGCCAATGCCTTCGACAGCGAATGGCTGCAGGCGGTGACATTCGGCAGCACCATCGCCTTTACGCTGGATGTGACGACGAATTACACGGCGGAGACGACGCCGGATTCGTTTGCGTTCTTCCTGCTGAACGCGAGTCAGTTGCCGTATGCGAGTTCGGATCCCTCGACGGCGGACTCGGTGTTTTCGATCGACCTTGCGGGCAGCGGCACAACCCCGGAGGTTTACCCCTCCACCTACTCCCAGTTCGCAGCGGCGGTGAACAACATGCTTCCGGACGCCGTGTTTCGCAACCCGGTGGGCTCGATCGAGCTTTCGACGTATGCTTCTTCGACACTTTCCAACTCCGGCGGCCTGTTCGCGAGCGATCCTGCGGCGGCGCAGGATCTGAACGGCAACACGTTCGTCACGGCGCGGGACAACTACAACTCGATCTGGGCCAATGCGTACAACCCGTACGCGTCGGCATGGTTGGGCTGGCAGTATGGCGGGGGCATCATCCAGGGGGTTCCGTCCATCGCCGTGGACACCAGCGGAACCGCGTGGATCGCCTCGCGGGACACTTAGAATTCCTACTGGCTGGTGAGCTACACGCCGGGCGGCGGTTTTGGAAGCTGGATTCCGCTGCAGGGGATCTTCTCGACCGACCCGGTGGTGACGGCCTGCGGAGATGGATCGATTTACCTGATCGGGAAGGACAACTGGAACTCGCTGTGGAGCGGGCACTATATCCCGGGGAACGGGCTTCCAGGGGTGGCAGTTCGGCGGCGGAATCATTACGGGCAAGCCGGCGGCGACCTGCGGCGGGGACAACGCGGTGTACGTGGTTGGCGGAAGATAGCTGGAACTCGAACTGGATGGTGCGCGTGAGCGGGAACACCTGGGGCACCTGGTATTTCGGCGGAGCGATCACCAGCGTGACGCCGCGGATCGCGGCGTTGGGCAATGGCAGCGAAGCGGTGGTGATTCTGGATTCGACGGGCGTGGTCTATAGCACGACGTACACGGAAGGGACGGCGAACGGCTGGCAGCCGTGGGCGCAGGTAGGCGGGATTCTCGCAGACGTGGCGCCGGCCGGAGTTGGGCGGAGAGTTGTACTTCGCCGGCAAGGCGCCGAATGGGGACCTGTGGTGGTGGCAGCAAACCGGCAACCAATGGACCTGGATCGGAAACAACGGCGCAGCGGCGGGAGCGCTGGCGGCCGCACCGCGATAAGGCCGACGTGACCCTTGGCGCCGCGGCGGCCAGTTCGGGCGTCCCGCCGCGCCAGGTGAAATAATACTCGTAGTGCGCACCATCATCGAACCGTTCCGCATCAAGAGCGTGGAGCCGCTGCGCCACACCACGCGCGAGGAGCGCGAGCGCTACCTGGAAGCGGCCGGCTACAACCTGTTCCTGATCGAAGCCAGCCACATCCTGATCGACCTGCTGACCGATTCCGGCACCAGCGCCATGTCCACCGAGCAGTGGGCGGCGCTGATGCGCGGCGACGAATCCTACGCCGGCAGCGAGAGCTTCTTCCGCATGAAGCGCGTGGTCGAACGATCTCACCGGCTTCCGCCACATGATTCCGACGCACCAGGGCCGCGCGGCCGAGCGCATCCTGTTCACCGTGATGTGCCAAGCCGGGGCACGTCGTGCCCTCCAACACGCACTTCGATACCACCCGCGCCAACATCGAATTCACCGGCGCCCGCGCCGTCGATCTGCCCATCCCCGAGGCCGCCGACACGCAGGCGCGCCTGGATTTCAAGGGCAATATGGACGTGGACGCGCTGGAAGCCCTGATCGAGCGCGAAGGCGCGGAGAAGATTCCGCTGGTGATGCTCACCGTCACCAACAATTCCGGCGGCGGCCAGCCCGTCTCGATGGCGAACATCGAAGCGGTGAAGCGGCGTGGCCTCGCGCCACGGCATTCCGCTATACCTGGACGCCTGCCGCTTCGCGGAGAACGCCTGGTTCATCCGCGAGCGCGAAGCCGGGTATGCGGATTGGACGCCCAAGCAGATCGCGCAGAAGATGTTTTCGCTGGCCGACGGGTGCACGTTCTCCGCCAAGAAGGACGCCTTCGCCAATATCGGCGGCTTCCTTTGCACCAATGACGACCGCCTGGCGCAGCAGGAAACCAACCTGCTGATCCTCACCGAGGGCTTTCCGACCTACGGCGGGCTGGCCGGCCGCGATCTGGACGCCATCGCGGTGGGATTGGAGGAAATTCTCGATCCCGATTACCTGCGCTACCGGATCGTTTCCACGGGCTACCTGGGCCGGCACATCGCCGACCGCGGCGTGCCGATCGTGGAGCCGCCCGGCGGCCACGCCATCTATATCGATGCGGCGCGCATGCTGCCGCACATCCCGCCGCAGCCAGTTTCCGGGCCAGGCGCTGGCGGTGGAACTCTACCGGCACGCCGGCATACGCGTCGGTGGAGATCGGCTCGGTGATGTTCGGCGCCGCGGCGCGGCACGAGTTGCTGCGGCTGGCGATTCCGCGCCGCGTCTACACGCAGAGCCACATCGATTACGTGGTGGAAGCGATTCTGGAAGTCAACGCGCGCAAGCAGAGATTCGCGGTCTGGAGATCGCCGAGGAGCCGCCGTTTCTGCGGCATTTCAGCGCTCGCTTCCGGCCGCTATAATTGAAGGTCCCGCATGACAGCCGATTGGTCGCCGTTGTGGCTCACCCTGCGCGTGGCGCTGCTGGTGAGCGTCCTGGCGCTGGTAGTGGCGCCGTGGCCCGCGTGGCTGCTGGCGCGCCGGAATTGGCCGGCGGTGGCGTGGCTGGCAGGCTTTCTCGCGACGGTCCCGGCGGTGATCGTTGCAGCCCTGGCTGCGCCCCGGTTCACCTGGCCGGTGGCTGTCGCCGCGGGCCTGGTCCGCGCCGTTCCCTACACGCTGGAGGCGTGCCGCACGGCCTTTCAATCCCTGAATCCCGGCTACGTGAAGGCCGCGCGCATGACAGGCGCTTCCGACCTGACGCTCTTCTGGACGCTGGCGCTGCCGCTCCATGGCCGGACCGCGCTTCGAGCGGCGGCGGACGTGTTTTCGGAAACCATGATGGAAGTCGCAATGGCGCTGTGGATCGGCGGCCGGCTGAGCGCACCGCCGGCCGGCGCGGAGCAGGGCGTCGCCATGGATTTACCCCGCGGCGGGGAGAAACGCATCCGAGAATTCATCGCATATTTACCCGCCCGGCTGGATCATTATGACAAACTGGTCATGCAAAACAGCACCATCAAGCGCCGTACGCAGGGCATCGGCGCTTATTCGACGGCGGAAGCCATGGATTGGAGCGTCACCGGCGCAGGTCTGCGCGCCACCGGTTTTGCCTGGGACTATCGCAAGGCTAGACCCTACTCAGGCTATGAAAATTACGAATTCGAGATACCTATTGGTAAGAACGGCGACTGTTATGATCGCTGCGCGGTGCGGATTGAGGAAATGCGCCAAAGCCTGCGTATAATCGAACAATGCCTGAACCATATGCCGGAAGGCGCGTATAAGGCCCAGCATCCCTTGACCACACCCCCGCCTAAATCGCGTACGCTGCATGATATAGAAACCCTGATTCAGCATTTTCTCAATGTAAGCTGGGGGCCGGTGCTGCCGGCCGGCGAAGCCAGCGTCACTATTGAAGCGACAAAGGGTTTAAATGCGTATTATTTGACCAGCGACGGCGGCGTCATGTCCTACCGAACCCGTATCCGTACCCCGTCCTTTCCGCATCTACAAATGATTCCGCTCATGTGTAAAGGCATGATGATTCCGGATCTTATTGCAATCTTGGCCAGCATCGATTTTGTAATGGCCGACGTGGACCGCTGACATGCAGACTTACCTTGAAAAACCCAGTTTTATTGGTCTAAGCCCAATTGAAATTCAAGAGATAAATGCTGAGATAAAACATTACGCAGATAGTGCCGCCGTTGGCATTGAGGCGCTGAAAATTGTGCAAAAACACCGGCGCTGGGTATCCGACGCAGCCCTGAGCGCTGTAGCCGAACTGCTGGACATTACGCCGGCGCAACTGGAAGGGGTGGCGACTTTCTACAATCTGATCTACCGCCAGCCGGTCGGCGAAATCGTCATACATATATGCAATAGTGTGACCTGCTGGATGCTGGGTAGCGAGCAGCTCAGCGAACAATTATGTCGGCATTTACAGGTCGAATTGGGCGAAATGTCCGCGGACGGCAAATACACCGTATTGCCGATAGTCTGCCTGGGCGCCTGCGACCATGCCCCCGTCGTCATGCTGGGCAACGACGTACTGTTAGACACAACTGCGGACGCGGTTCTCGATAATCTCGGCAGGTAAGCGCCATGGAAAACATGCAAACGCCGCTGACTAAAAACATCCGTCCGGATCGCAGCTTTGCGACGCTGGCCGATTATGAAAGCACCGGCGGTTATCAAGGTTTGCGTAAAGCCATCAGCGAATTACAACCGAAAGAGGTACAGCAATGGGTGAAGGACGCCGGACTGCGAGGCCGAGGCGGCGCCGGATTTAATGCCGGGCTGAAATGGAGTATGGTGCCCATGGACGCAGATTTCGCCCAAGTCCGCTATTTGATTGCCAACGCCGACGAAATGGAACCTGGAACCTTTAAGGATAGATGGCTGCTGGAGCGGGACCCGCATCAACTCATCGAAGGCATGATCATTGCGGCCTACGCCATTCAAGCCAAAATTGCCTATATTTTTCTGCGCGGAGAATACCGGCTTGCCGCCACCCGCCTTGAAAATGCTTTGCAGGAAGCCCGTTCTTAAGGGCTTCTAGGCGAACACGTGTAATCCGCATTCAACCTGGAAATCTATCTGCATACCAGCGCCGGCAGATATATTCTCGGTGAGGAAACCGCGCTACTCAATGCTTTGGAAGGCAAACGCGCCACGCCGCGCGCCAAACCACCCTTCCCGTTAATTAGCGGATTGTGGGGTAAACCCACCGTGGTGAATAATGTGGAAACCCTGTGTAACGTCCCGCACATCTTACATTACAGATACGTTATCAAGTGTCAGGGTATGGCGTCAATAAAGGCAGTAAGATTTTCGGCGTCAGCGGCCGCGTCAAGCAACCACTTCTGGAACTACATGTCGGAACGTTATACAATTCGGGAAATCATCGCAGAGCATGCCGGCGGCATGCGCGACGGCTATAAACTGCGCGGCTTTTTACCGGGCGGCGCATCAACCGATTTTTTATTTGCCGATCATCTGGATGTCCGCATGGAATACGAGGCGGTCGCTAAAGCCGGCAGCCGTATGGGTACCGGCGGGATCATCGTGCTCGATGACCATACTGCCCGGTGAAAATGGTATTGAATCTGGAACAGTTTCTTTGCGCCAAGAATCCTGCAGCTCATACACTTTGCCGGGATGGGCTACACCTGGACAGTCATCCTTGTTAAAAGACCTTATAAATGGGCAAGGCCGTCTAGAAGATCTGGATACCTTGGAGGTTTAAGCGCGACGATTGAGGTACCCGGAAATGCCTTTTGCCCCTCGGCGCCGGGCGCCATTCGAGCCTTTACAGAGCGCGCTTAAATATTTTCACGAGGATTTTGAACGCTATATCGTCGCGAACCGACCTTACCGGAGTCTTGCTATTGGCCTACATTAGAATCAGCTTCACAGCTATAAGGTTAAAGCGGGCGATAATTGCTAGCCGCGTGTTTAGGGCTGGGCCTTGATCTCCCCTTTTTTTGTTGCTACCGGCCCTGGGCTCGGCGGGCGCCTCCCGGCAATGCGCCGTCATCCAATACAAGGATGCGGAAGATAAGACGCGGACGTTTGGTCATGGCGTGCATGACGCCGGTCACGGACGGCTTGCGGGCTTCTGTTGCCGCCGAACAAGCGCGGAAATTTCGTAGCGCCAATATCGAACTGCTGATGACCGATCATCCGCACGACTGTCCGGTGTGTGAAGAAGGCGGCGAATGTCATCTGCAGGACATGACGCTTATGACCGGCCATACTGTCGGCGTTATCGGGGTAAAAAACGCACGCATCAGAACCAAAATTTGGGCCGTTTATCAATCACGAAATGAATCGTTGTATTGCTTGCTCATCGTTCCGTCTTTCTATAACAATATGCCGGCGGTCAGGATTTCCCGAGTCTTCGGTATACATAACAACGCGTATTTCGAGCCGCTTTGGGCACGCGATTTGGAAAACATTTTCAGCGGTAATTAAGTGAGAAGTGTACTACCCTACGGCATTCAGCCGACGAAACCTTAGTGAAAAACATCGCCGGAAATGGGATTTGCAAGAACGGCGCCCTTCGCTTTGCATCACTGCGGATCTCATGGGTTGCAATATTTCACCCGGTGAACGCTATGGAACACTCAGACGGATAGTCAACCGCTATAACAGCGAAGTGAACGGTTATTTTCTATGCGACCGCGGTCGGTTCGGCTATGGTTTCGTGAACAGTCCCGCTCGGCTACGGACCTCGCGACTAAATAAGCAACAAATTATCTCATCTGAGATCGCCCGCCAACATTTTCGACAGCTCGTGCAAACCGCCAGAGGCCTCATCGGCATCGGCTCGCCGCGCGCTTCTTTGGAAGCCAATTTTGCCTTGTGCGCCTTGGTGGGCGCCGATAATTTTTTTCTGGGCTTGGACGCAACGGAACAGACCTTATTGGAAGCCATTGTCGAAATCATGCGGCACGGCGGTATCCACTCCCCTTCCCTACGCGACACCGAACGCGCCGACGCCGTGTTGATTTTAGGCGAAGATGTGACCCACAGCGCGCCGAGGCTGGCGCTTTCGCTCCGGCAAGCAGTGCGAAACGCGGCTTTTGCGCTGGCTGAAAACATGCATATCCAGCGTTGGCAGGACGCCGCGGTCCGCCAGTTACCGAAACACATTAAAAGTCCCTTGTATATTGCCGGATTCTGCGCCACCGGCCCTGGATGACGCCGCCGGCGGCAACTTATCGCGGCAGCCCTGAAGACATTGCCCGGCTTGGTTTTGCCATTGCCCGTTTTCTGAATCAGTGATGCGCCTGCCCCGCCCGAGCTAAGCGACAACCGAAAAATCTATTGGCCGTCAACCATTGCCGCAGACCTGAAAAAAGCCAAAAATGCCCGCTGGTGGTGTCGGGAACCAATTGTTCGAGTCCTGAGCTTATTCAGGCGGCTTACAATGTCGCAAAGGCATTGCCAGGGCCGATTAAGCAATTATCTTTACATTGCCCGGAATGTAACAGTTTAGGTTTTGGCGATTATGGGCGGCCGGACTTTGCAACAGGCTTTTCACGACATAACGAAAGTCGACCGATACGCTAATCATACTGGAAAACGATCTATATAGGCGCACAGCATAGTCAGGAAGTGGATGTAATTTTGGAGGCAAGCCACGCAGGTGATGGTGATCGACAGTCTGGAAAATCAACTACTGAGAAAGCCGAATTATTGCTGCCGGGCCGCAGTATTTGCCGAATCCTCAGGCTCTGTTGTGAATAATGAAGGTCGGGCGCAACCTTACTTTGAGTTTATCCGGCGGCTGAGAGCCACGCCGGCCAGTTGGCAATGGTTAACGAACACCATGGAGGATAGGCAATGGCGTAATTTCGATGAATCTAACTGCAGACTTGCCGCGGCCAGCGTTTCCCGGTCTTGCCGGCATAGCCGGGATCACATGACAAAAACCGATTACGCCAGACCGGGCAAATAAAATTCCCAAGGCAAGCCCAGCGTAGCAGCGGACGCACAGCCATTCATGCCGACATCGACGTCAATGAATCAGGCATACCGGAAGATATACAAACGCCTTTCGCTTTTTCCATGGAAGGCGGCCGGATAAATATTCCGCCTGCCTTGTTACCAATAATATGGGCGCCGGGATGGAACTCTTATCAGGCCATAAACAAATTTCAGGCTGAGATAGGCGGACATCTGCGCGGAGGCGAGCTTGGCGTCCGCTTGATCGAAGCATCCGGTAATTCGGGCTGGTTTCACGATATTCCCTATCCGTACAAGCCGGAACCCGGCATCTGGCGGGTCATGCTATTGCCCAATATTTTCAGCAGTGATGAGCTCTGTCTGCATTCTCCCGCGATATTCGAACGCAAACCGGATTTTTGCGCCTTATTGCATCCTGCGGATGCCTCGCTATTAGGAGTCGGCAACAGCGACCTTATTCATATCAGCGATCTTTTAGCCATTTCCATCATTACGGTGCCGGTAAAAATGAAAAGACTTTGCCGCGCGGTTTACTCGGCATTACCGCCGGCTTGCCTGAATCGCAGTTGCTCAAAACCAATGAAATGGTGACTTTAAAAAAAGTAGACCCGACTCGAGCGGATTGATACGGGAGACTAATTTATGAATAACGGTCCAGGCGGCATGGCGAATATCTTCGGTATTTTAGTCGCGCTAATTCTGCTGGCGGCGGTTTTGGTCTGGGTGGAACGCCGGCTTTTAGCTATTTGGCAGGATAGGCTGGGACCCAATCGCCTCGGGCCGTTCGGCTTACTGCAGGTAGCGGCGGATATGATCAAAATGTTCTTTAAGGAAGATTGGCTACCGCCCTTTGCCGACCAATCCGTGTTTGTCTTGCGCCGACCATCGTGTTCATCACATGCTCACCGCGTTCGCCGTTATCCCATTCGCACCGGGCGTCGGCATCATTGACTTCAATTTCGGACTGCTGTACTTTCTGGCTTTGTCCTCGCTTTCCGTCTATAGCATCGTGCTGGCCGGTTATGCCTCCAATAACAAATATGCCTTACTGGGCAGTTTGCGCGCAGCCGGGCAAACCGTCAGTTATGAAGTTTTCATGGGTATTTCCATCATGGGCGTGGTGATGCTGTCTGGTACCTTTAATTTGCGCGAAATAGTCGAAGCGCAACGCGACGGCTGGTTTATTTTTCCGCAGTTTTTTGGTTTTATTATCTTTCTGATTGCCGTAATTGCCGAAACCCGCCGCGCCCCGCTGGATTTACCGGAAACAGAACAAGAATTGGTGGGCGGCTTTCATACCGAGTATTCCGGCATGAAATTCGGCATGTTCTTTGTCGGCGAATATATCGGCGTCACATTGAGTTCGGCGATCATCGTGACCTTGTTTTTCGGCGGCTGGCTGGGCCCCTGGTTACCGCCGCTGGTCTGGTTTTGCCTAAAAACCATGATCGTCGTATTGTTTTTTATTTTGTTGCGGGGCGCACTACCTCGCCCCCGCTATGATCAGCTGATGTCCTTCGGCTGGAAAGTGTTGTTGCCGGCTGGACTTATGAATCTGCTGTTAACAGGCGCGGTTTTGCTGTCCTTGCCCACGTAACAGGTAAACGCCATGTTAAGTCAACTGCGCTCATTATGGGAAGTTTTAAAGCATACCTTCGTCAAAGCGGATACCGTTGCCTACCCGGAACAGCAACCAGCACTGTCCCCCCGCTATCGCGGCCGTATTATTTTGACCCGCGATCCGGATGGCATGGAACGCTGCGTGGCCTGTAATCTGTGCGCCGTAGCCTGCCCGGTTGATTGTATCGCCTTGCAAAAAACCGAGGATGAAAACGGCCGCTGGTATCCGGAATTTTTCCGTATCAACTTTTCGCGCTGCATCCTGTGCGGCTTTTGCGAAGAAGCTTGCCCGACCTACGCCATTCAACTCACGCCCGACTTTGAGATGTGCGAATACGACCGGCAAAACATGGTTTACGAGAAACAGCAGCTGTTAATCAATGGCCCCGGCAAGTATCACGACTATAACTTTTACCGGATCGCCGGCATGGCTATCGGCGGTAAAGCCAAGGGCCAGGCAGAACATGAAGCGCCGCCGGTCGATGTAAAAACCTTATTACCTTAAGCGAGCAAAGCACATGGTTTTGATTTTATTTTATCTGACGTCCGCCGTCGCACTGTTCGCCACGGTCATGATGATCACCCGACTCAACACGGTGCATAGCTTGCTGTACCTGATTCTGTCTTTACTCGCGGTCGGCTTTATTTTCTTTTTGTTTGGCGCGCATTTTGCCGCTGTGCTGGAAGTCATCATTTATGCCGGCGCTATTATGGTGCTGTTTATTTTCGTGATCATGCTGCTCAATCAAGGCCAAAAGACCCTGGCGAGGAACGTCTCTGGCTAGAGCCGGGTATTTGGATCGGACCATTGGTATTGGCGCTGATCTTGTTCGCCGAAATTGCAGTCATTATTGCACAGGCCGGCAGCGGCGATACCGGACAAATCATCAACGCCAAGCAAGTCGGGATGGCCTTGTTCGGGCCTTATCTACTGGCGGTGGAGTTGGCCTCCCTGTTGCTGCTGGCCGGTCTGGTCGGCGCTTACCATCTCGGCAAACCCCTCAGCAAATCAGCGCAGTCGGGAGAAAAGTCATGAACGTCATTCCCTTAGAACAAGGTCTGTTTCTGGCTATCGCCTTATTCGGGCTGGGATTGATCGGCGTGTTGGTGCGGCGTAATTTGATTATGCTGCTGATGTCGCTGGAAGTCATGTTCAATGCCGTTGGCCTGGCCTTTATCGTCGCCGGTTCCCACTGGGGGCAACCGGACGGCCAAATCATGTTTCTGCTGATACTCACGATGGCCGCTGCTGAAGTGGGCGTTGGACTCGGCTTGGTTTTGCAAATTTTTCATCGTTGTCATACGCTGGATGCGGACACGATGCAGCAGATGAAAGGCTAGGTGGCAACCGTGATAGATCTGATGGGCTTGATCCCGCTGCCGCCTTTTCTGGGATTTTTGATCTTGGCCTTGAGCGCCGGCCAACTCTCCAAATCACTGGTTGCCTGGATAGGCGTCGGCAGCGTGGGTGTTTCGGCCCTGTTGGCCGCCCTAATCGGCGCAGAATTCCTGCAAGGAACGCAACCGGCTTACCATCTGGTATTTGGATACTGGCTGGCCATCGCGGATCTATCGGTGTCCTTTGGCTGCTATCTAGACGCTTTGTCGCTGACTATGCTGTTTGTGGTGACCGGAGTTGGCTTGTTAATCCATTTGTATGCCGCAGAGTTTATGGCCGC
>CAVVKX010000009.1:0-25499 GCA_963748975.1 uncultured Parachlamydiaceae bacterium | reverse complement strand
GGCGCTTGCAAAGGGAGGAAGATCATTGCCTTCCGCCCTGTCCCATGCTTGGCCACAACGCGGCTTCGCCGGTTGGTGTGGATGGTGTAAAAAACTTGAACAAGAAAGTTTAGATACCCCCGATTTTGCTCAAGCAGTTGGTGACAAGTTTATCTTTGTGAAACTGGATTTTCCCCTCAATTCCACGATTCAACCTCCATTGGCTACACAAAATAAACAACTTCAAAAAAGATACAATGTGCGTGGATTTCCTACTTTAATCATACTAGACGGCAAGCAACAAAATCAAATTGGAACTACAGGTTATCGTGCAGGTGGGGGAAGAGCTTATGCCGAACACTTATTGAAAATTATCTCAGATTTTTCGGGCTATCAGCAAAAGATGCAAAACGTGAATCAGCAAAAATATTCGAGCCTAGAGTTAAAAAAACTTTATGAAACCGCGCAAATGTTTGGCTATAATAACGATATCAATAATCTTATTGATGTAGGGATGAACTCTGATGATGGTTCTTTTTTCATGATGGAAAGGTATCGCCTAATGGCCAAAGAGGGCCTTTAAGAAACTGCTGAAGGGGTAAAATTAAAAGAGCAGCTCGACGGAACTCGATCCAAATAATGAAAAGCTGCTTCAATATCAGATAGCACTGGTCACTTTCGAAGCCAACAATGAATCCATGGAGCGCGAAAAACTCACGGCCGAAGCTGCCGTGTCTCTCTTTAGTGGATTACATCAGCAAGTTTGGCGCTAAGGATAAAGAAAATCTCTGGCGGCTACAAATGATCATTTCTCAAGTTTATTTTGACAAAAACAATCTTGATGAAGCCCTTAAATATGCGGAAAGTTCTTATATCTCCGCCCCTTCATCAGCTAAGGCGGAAATTTCCATGGCGATCAACAGTATACGAGCCCAAATATCCACCAGTGAAACTGCCCTAGTTAACTAAACTCCAATGTGTCACATTGAGTAATTCTTTGGGAATGTCATAAAGAAAACGTGAGGGTTTACAAAGTATTTCCTTTCCCATGCGATGGCGCGAACTCGCCATACTAAGAATCAAATTTTGCATAGCCCGCGTCATCGCCACATACATCAACCGCCGCTCTTCTTCTAGACCCGTTTCTTTTAAGCTTTTTTCATGGGGAATGATATGATCTTCTACACCCACTAAAAAGCAGACAGGAAACTCAAGCCCCTTGGCTCCATGAAAAGTCATCAACGTGACTCGATCATTTACCGCATCTTTTCGCTGCGCAAAACGTTCCCAATCATTTTCTAAAGAAACTGTACACAGAAAGTCATGTAAGGTCGGTTTCTTATGAAGTTCATCATTCACTTTGCGTTCATAGTCAGAAAGCATTTTCACGAATTCCTGGCAATTTTCCCATTTGAAAGCCCGCATTTGGGTGCTTTTGACCTCTTCTTCAATGGCTTTTCGGTAATTAATTTTTTCGATGAGCCATTGCAGCGTTTCATGCATTGGCGTCTGCTCAAAGCGATTTTTAGTTTCTTCAATGGTGGATATAAAGTCTTGAATTCCCCGTATAGCTTTTGCAGGCAAGGAGCTAGAGATTTCCTCATTTTTGATTTTTCCTGAAGAGGCCAATTTTAACACATCCCAAAGGGGTATATTATTCTGTCGGTTATAGGCTGTTAAAGCGTCTAAAGAATTTTCGCCTATGCCCCGACGAGGTTGATTGATAATACGCAACAGAGCTTCCTGATCTTTTGTATTCACAATCACCCTTAAATAAGCACTCAAATCTTTGACTTCACGCCTTTCATAAAATTCGACACCGCCAAAGACCTGATAGGGAATCCCCCTCGTCCATTGGCCGTTATCCAGCCATGTGTACTTAAGCAAAGCTGTTTCAAAGGCTCTTGCTAGAGCATTTGATCGGTAAAGAATAGCGAAATCTTTCCATTGCAAGCCTTTAGCTTCTTTCATTTTAATCAAACGAAAAACAACGGCTTCCGCTTCGTCACTATCTTTTGGAGCATAAAATAATTCAATCAGTTCTCCCTCGCCTTTCGTGCTCCATAATACTTTGGGATAACGTGATTGATTTTTATTGATGACTGCATTGGCAGCTTTGAGAATGGTATTCGTTGAACGATAGTTTTGTTCTAATTTGATAGTTTTTGCCTGATCGAATTCTAGAATATTACGTACATCGGCACCACGCCAACCATAAATCGATTGATCATCATCTCCTACGACGCAGAGGTTATTATATTTGGCTGAAAGCAGCTCTGCCAAACGGTATTGGATAGGATTAGTGTCTTGATACTCATCGATCATGATATATCGATATTGTTCCTGATAGCGATTCAAAACATCAGGATAATTTTCAAAAAGCCGAACGGCAAGTACAAGTAAGTCATCAAAATCGACAGCATTATAAGCACGCATACTATCTTGCAATCTGCGGTAAACCGTACGCGCAAATTGATCGTGCCATTTTGATCCAGTATTGCCAATTTCTTCAGCAGAAATGCCTTTATTTTTAGCTCTAGAAATTGTCGCAGAGGTTGTCGCCAGCGATGGGAGTTCTTTTTCTCTTTCAAGAATATCGCGAGCAATATGCGATATTAAACGCTGGACCTCTGCTTCACTATAGACAGAAAATTCATGGGTATAACCAAGATGTGTGATTTCTTCCCTAAGTATTTGAATGCAAAAACTATGGAAAGTGCATAAAGTCAATTGTTTAGCTGTTTTAGACGGAACTAGAGCTGTCATTCGCTGAAGCATTTCAGCAGCGGCTTTATTTGTAAATGTGAGACCAAGAATATGTTTAGGATGAACACCCAAATGGTTGATCAAATGACTCATGCGCATGGTAAGGACGCGCGTTTTACCCGTACCTGCCCCTGCAAGGATTAAGACGCGGCCAGAAACTGCATCTACAGCTTGTTTCTGTTGCGCATTAAGTCCATCGCTCATGGTGATTAATAAATTCCTTCGTTACATTTTCCCATTCAGAAGCCGTAATAGTTCAGCTTGAATGTGGCACGAAGTCGCTTCTTTGGCGTGGGACCTTGGTTTTACGATAAGGTCAAACCCTTCTTGGAGGTTGATTAGGCATAGACGAAAAGCTTCCCTAACGATTCTCTTAAATCGATTGCGGTCATGTGCCTTTCCAAAACGCTTAGTTACAGTGATTCCAAGCCTGGGGATTCCGACCTGATTTGGAAAAGTATCGACAATCACCCATTCGCCTACAGTACGTTTACTATGGTTGTTAAGGCGTTGAAACTGGTACCTTTTGCGCAAACGGTAGCATTTTGAAAAGCGCTTGCTCACGCTCTTGTCAAAGCCTTACGTCCTCTACGACGACGAGCATTAATAATTTTACGGCCGTCTGCTGTCTTCATTCTTTTACGAAAACCGTGTTCGGATTTACGACGGCGCTTGCTAGGTTGGTATGTACGCTTCACGTTAAATTTCCTTAGATTTAAATGATTGAATAAAATGGTTAGCAAAAGGATACAAAATGAATGGAATAAACACAAGAAGAAATGTGAAAGGTTAAAGATGAAATAGACCTCTTGCGTAACCTATTTTCGTGCCCGTGCCCGACCCGCAACTAACTAGTGTGTCTAATGAAATTTATAGCGATAAATTAAATTGAATAGAAGAACTTTTCGGGCAAGGGCACGCACACGGGTTTTAGAGCCGGGCGCGGGCACGGGTTATTTAGAGCCAGGCACGCACACGGGCACGAAAATAGATTACACAAGAAATCTATTGAAGAAAAGGATTGAAACAAAAATGCGAGTTGAGATATAACAGTCGCTTAACTTACAAATGTGTAACACACAGGAACTGTCATGAAAGTAAAAGCATCCATTAAAGCCGATCCATCGAAAGGAGATCTCCTTGTCCGTCGCAAGGGACGTCTTTATGTGATTAACAAGAAAGACCCCAACCGTAAGCAGCGGCAAAAGGGTCCAGCCCGTAAAAAATAGGAAGAGTATATCGTATGGCAAAAAGGTCTTCAATCGAAAAAGAAAAACGTCGCGAAAAAACTGTTAAACAAAAATGGGAAAAGCGACAAGCTCTCAAGCAAACTGCAGCTGACATGAATCTCTCAGAAGAAGAACGTCACGCCGCACGTATTGCCATTAACAAAATGCCGCGAGATTCCTCACGTGTTCGTTTGCGTAATCGTTGCCTGTTAACGGGACGTGCACGAGGCTATATCAGACAATTTAAAGTTTCGCGTTTGAGCTTCAGGGAAATGGCGTTGAATGGGTTAATCCCAGGTGTCACGAAGTCCAGCTGGTAAGCTTTAGAGAGCAATCAAAAAATTAGGCAGTGTCTCCATAGGGCACTGCTCCTTTTGACATTTTTCAAATGTCAAACAACCGTGCTGTCACAGTTTTTTTCAGCTCTATATATTTTCAATAAAACCAGGCATTTCTCTTATTCTTTTCCACTGTTCCATACCTTCCGTCCAAATGTAGGTCATCGGCGTGATTTTTTCTTCTTGCCATAAGGCTTTTAGCACCTTAAAAGCCACAGGCCCTTGTTGCTGCTGAGACTTGTCAAGATAGTACCACTCTTTCTCAACATACCCTATAAATGGCGAATCTTGTTGAGGATATTGCAACTTGATATCTTCATTTTCCTCCTTAGTTTCGACTGAAGGCAAAGGCTTTAATATATACAGCAAAATAGGAGAGAAAATTCCCAATAAAACACCTAGGATAAACCATGCCACAGGATCGCGACCCCGCTGTTTAGCTATATAAGCAGATAAAAAAGCAAACGAAAGAAGAAAAAAAAAGCTAATCAGCATACGCATAAAATTATTCTCGTAAATGAGGTCTATTATAGACAAGAACCAATAGTTAGGCTAATATTTTATTATAATGTTGTCTACAATCTTGTTAACTTTTTGTAAGGAGTCCCAGAATGATAGAGAAAAATAAGACTGTCGACATAAAAAAAGTCGACACCAAAGAATTTGAATTGCCGGAAACCTTATTTATTCGCGATATCGATAACAAAGTTTTTCAAGGGATAGTACTTGAATGTCTGAATCAAATAGAGGGAGTGACCCTTATTGAAAGTACTTTCATTGATACTATTTTCGGGCGAAGCACTTCTGAAGGTGTGCGTGGAATACAAGCTGAACAGGACAACAAAAACTATTCCGTAGGAATCAAACTGGAAGTCAATATCTTTTATGGTATTCCCATTCCAGAAAAAGCAGACGAAATTCAAACAAAAATCGCCGAAGAAATCACGCGCTTGACAGGTCTACACGTCTCTTCTGTCCATGTAGTGTTCAAAAATATTGTGACTTCAGAAGCCAAAAAATCTAGCAATCAAATCACCCAACCTGTAAATTTTAATGAGGCTGCAGAAGACTACAGTGATGAGTTCTGAAGTATGATTCATTTTTTCTATTCTTTGATTACTTTTATAGTCGCCCTTTTTTTTATTGTACTTGGCGTCCTAGCTATTTTGCTTCAAGTCTCATTTAATGTACGTTCAGAAGTCATCAGCTTTATTCTTGAAGATCAACTGCTATTATCTTTCTTTGGCATAGCCTGCATTTTGATCGGCTTTGCCATTGTTTCTTATCTTATGACAAGTTTTAAAAAACGTTATATTAAAATCAAATCAAAAGATAATCACGCTTTTTACCTTGATGAAAACTTATTTCAAGATTATATGAAGAGTTATTGGAAGCAACTTTTTCCCAATCAGGAGATCCCTAACCATATCGTCCTCAAAAAAAATAAAGTTTTAATTACCGCAGACTTACCTTATGTTCCCGATGCCCAGCAAAAAGCCTTACTTAGCCGTATAGACCACGATTTAAAAGATGTTTTTAAACGCCTCTTAGGTTATCATCGGGAGTACATAGTATCCATTAGTTTTCAATCTGAAACAAAATCCCCTCATTAAGCAGAAGTGAAAAAATTAAGGTTAAAATTTTCTCTTTTCCAATCACACTTGGATTTAGCCCATAGTTATTGGCGCAAGCTCATTCAAAAGGGTGATACGACGATTGATGCAACATGTGGGAATGGCCAGGATACTTTAATATTGGCTGAACTTTGCTTGGAAAAAGAGGCTGGAAAAGTCTATGCCATCGACATCCTTCCTAAAGCCATTGAGCGCACACGCGATTATTTGCAAAAAACTTTGGATGCCGTTTTATTACAACACGTGAGCTTTGTTCTGGGATCTCATTCCCAATTCCCCGCGAATATTCCCTCTGAAAGTGTCAAATTAATCGTTTATAACTTAGGCTACCTTCCAGGTGGTGGCGACAAAAATCTCACGACAATGGTTGAAAACACTTTAGAAAGCTTAAAAAACGCCATCAAGCTTATTCAAAGTGGAGGAGCCATCAGTATCACATTATATCCTGGACATCCGGAGGGACAGCGTGAAACAGAACAGATCTTATCTTTTGTGAAAGAACTGGATGCATTACAATGGAGCTGCTGTCACCACCAATGGATGAATAGGCAAAAAAGTCCTCATCTACTTTTGTTACAACGGGCATGAACAAAAATCAATGGTCATTTATGCAACAACATCCTTCAACCTACAAAAATGCCTCATTTTCGCGCGGTTTACTTTCCTGGATATAGGAAGCTGTGACCTCTACAAATTCCGCTTTGCGCTGCAATTCCTTGACATTGCGCGCACCTCCATAAGTCATTCCACTCCTTAATCCCCCTAAAATCTTTTCAATTAATTGTTTAGCTGTACCGAGAACAGGAGCCCAAAAATCAATCCCTTCTGCTACAGTTTTATCTTTAAGCCCGCCATAAAAGTCATTCTGAAAATCCTCGCTCGCCTGCCCCCTGTATTTAGCTTCTATAGGATGGTTGATGTCTTCAGAATGACGTTTAACAGCGGCGCTTTCAGAAGTTAATGCAAATAGCTTTCCAATCATCACGGTACTAGCCCCTGCCGCTAGTGCCAATACCACATCTCTGCTTGTTCGAATGCCACCATCAGCAATTAAAGGGATGCGCAACTTTTCAGCGATTCGCGCGCATTCATAAATAGCGCTAAATTGCGGAACGCCAAAACCTGTAACCAGACGAGTGGTGCAAGCTGCACCAGGCCCTACACCTACTTTCACAGCATCGGCTCCGGCATTGACAAGATCATGATAAGCCATGGCCGTGCATACATTTCCTGCAATCACATCTTTTGTCGGATGCGATTTTTTGAGCTGTTCAATAATATGGAACATTTTGTCTGAGTGGCCGTGAGCGACATCGATACAGACACCTAAAGCGCCTTTGTCAAGCAATTGACGTATCTCATCCACTTTGTGTACATGAATTCCTGATGAAATAAAAGTCTTATCGCGGAATTTTTCTACCCATTGCATCTGTTTAGTAAAATCTGTAAAACGATGAAAGATAGGGATAGTCCCGTAAGAAATGAGAACTTCAGCGAGCTCCTCTCCAATCACAGTATCCATATTAGAAGCCAATAAGGGAATATGCACTTTACGATCTCTTGTTAACCAACTTTCAAGATTAGGCTCCGTGCGCGAAGGAATATTGTTAAACTGAGGGACAAGAGCCACATCATCAAAGGTATATGCACGTTTCATACTCATAGCAAAAAATCCTTTATTTTCTATGCATTCAACGCTAATCAATGATTTGACTCAAGAGAATTCAAACAAACCTATATTTTTTTTTGCAAAACGGTTTATGAATTGACTCCATAGAATAAAGTCGGATAGCATGATCCTGCCATCCTGTTAATTCCTAGTTAATATTTTGATTATCAATGTATTGAATCTTTTAGCCTAATGCATATGCGCTAAAGTACCGTCACTCAAAGCCTTCGACGATGTTTTTGATCTGTGTATTTTATATCTTTATTGAATTTTATTGCTAAATTTTTACTGTGATGTTTTAATAGAACTCTTGCTTAGATAAACAAGAGGTCTATTGTAAGCTTATTGAAACTGGTGAGAAATTAGTTAGGAACAAGAACTATGAAAGCTTTTGATCTTTTACATCGTTTCTTTTTACGTTTCCGATACCCCGTTTCCCTTCCTGAAGATATTGCCCATGCTTTAGGAGTAGACCTTAATTGTTACTTAACTTTCGATGAATTTATTAATCGCCTACACTGCCCCAACTTCAGACCCACACGCCTTAAAAAATTTATGCCACGAGAACTGGCAGAAGATGCCTTTAGCTCAGCCCTTAGAATAGATCGTTTTCCACAAAAGAGTTTGTTTGCCTATTACTTTAATGAAGGCTGGATGGAGTTCGTCCTCCAATTTGATGAGAATGCGCAACTTCGTCGTATCTATCTGCAGCATAAAACTATCCATAATGATATTGGATTGGAAATTCCTCTTAATTAATTCTTTTTTTACTTGCTTAGACACTGTTGTTATGCTAAGTTTCTTTGTATTGTTTCTTAATATAAAAAAATACTGGGGTTCTTTTCTTATGGTAAGTCATTTATCAACAAATATCTGTGATTTAGATAAAATATATAATAGTGGGTACGAATTCTCACTTCCCAAAAATTTTTTAAGCAGTTATCTTTCTGGAAATTCCTTTGATTATAAAAAAGAATATACCCCTGAGGAAGCGAAAGGATTAAATACTGACATCAATCAAATTTTTCGAAAGATCTTATCCGAAAATCCTGTAAAGAAAAAAGAAGCGGTCCTTACTGCTGGAGCACCTGGCGCCGGTAAAACAATCTTATTAGAACAAGATAGAAAAAATAATCCGCAAGTTTTTGCCTATACAGACCCAGATGCCGTTTGTTTACTTAACATGCATAACACATACTTATCAGATCTTAACGCTGGCATGTCCATGAAAGACGCTTATGATAAATGGCGTCCCGGCTCCAATGCTTCAAACCAACTTAATCTAGCACATCTTATTCTTAATGAATGCGCTTTCTATTTTGGGACCACGTCAACAAGTCCTCAAACATATAAATTTTTTGAATTTCTAAAACAACGTGGCTATCAGATAAGGATTATACATCTCTCAGCTCCGAATAATGTGCGCTGGGAATCTATACAAAAACGAGAAGAAAATTTTGTACAAAGTACTGAAAAAGATGTGATAGAGAAAGGCAAAGCACTTCCCGAACGTATCAATGACTATCTTAAATACGCCGATGGGATTGATTTTTATTATCGTGGTGAATCCAGTAAAGATGCCGTCTTAGCAGCTCATTGGGAAACTAACAAGCATATGCGATATGTTGATCAACAGGGAGATCTCTATTCAGGACTATTAAATGTCAAAAATCCGGAAGCCTACGATAAAATTCAACAGCTTCACGATCTAGTCATTAATGAGTTAAAAAAAGAAAAACCGGGGATGCAAGACCTAACTTGGAAATCTACCGTAGAAAAGGGAGTCCTTTACAGACGACAAGAAAAGGAAGTTGTTTCCAACAGGCGAACTTAAAAAAGGGGGGAATAAATCCCCCTTTTTGTTTTTGAACAGGCTGTTATGCAAATTCAGACCCTTCTCATTTTTTTTTCAATATTAATGCTCTTTTTCATATCAATCGTATGGGGCATCGGCTTTTATATCATCAGGCGTTATGGAAACCCCTTACCGAAGTTGTTTCACGAATTTGACAAAAAAATGTGGATGACTCTTGGTTTAGGGATTATTTTTTTTGGGTTTTATCTTGGACTAATCACAGTTTTATCCCTCATATTTAAAGGGAATCGTTTACAAAAGGTTTTCTTTTTTCTATATTCCCACAAAGTGGAATCCATCTATATCGGCCTTATGATTTTTGCTTTGGTTACTTTATCCATCTACATAGCGCGTATGTTTATTAAATATTTATATATAAACAAGTGAATTCAAATTCTAAACTATGATTTCGCTGGGAGTTAATTTTGAGTCATAGGAGTCTTCCTCTACAGAAAAAATCACTTCTTTTCTTAAAAAATAAATTCCTGTCAAATTAATCATCAGCAGCAAAGCGCCAGCGATACGCATCACTAACAAAGCATGCGTCTGATCTGAAAATGCAAAAAACGTAAAAACACAAGTTGCATATCCCACATACAAAACAGCCCCCCATTTTGGCTGTAAGAATTTTGCACATTTGATGCCTATAATTAAATAGGCAATCAAGGTGGTATAGCCCAAAATAAAAATGAATAAGGGCATAATATAAGCGACGATGGGAAAATGCTGTGCTAAGGCAAGCTGGACTAGAGGGGCCCCTTCGCTACCTAGGGGAATTTGCCATAGGCCAGCGACTAAGACGACTAATATACTTAATGTACAAATAAAATTATCTAAACAAACCCCTAAAAAGCCTATACGTGCTTGACGTTGGGGATAAATCGTCTTTGATTCACTTTGAATAATAGAATCGTATCCAATTCCAATATCTGCAGAATAACTAGCACCTGCCATTCCATTTTGAATGGCAAGCATCATTGTGCTGCCGGTAAATCCTCCTAATGCAGCATGGCCGGTAAAGGCTGACTTAATCACCATCCACAAAATGGCTGGTAAATCATTTAAATGGCTGCCGAGAACCCACAAACACATGCTGACATACCCCAAAAGAAACACAGGCATCACCCAGCTACAGACTTTTGCCACTCTTGGTACACCACCAATGATAGCATAAATAACTAATGCTAAAAGTCCTATGGCAATAATTAAACGATCAACATTCCAAGAAAAGGCCAACGTATCAACTACCACATTAAATTGATAAATTTCAGCTCCATAAACGCACAAAAGAATGCAGATCAAAACAGAAACCCACTTCACTCCAAAAGCTTTTTGGAGAAAGTACATGGGTCCACCGTCATAGCTATTCTGTTCATTCTGCACACGATATTTTATACCAAGAAAAATCTCAGAATATTTTATTAAAGTCCCTGCAAAACCCGCTATCCATACCCAGAATAAGGCTCCCGGACCTCCAAGCTGGACTGCCGTAACAATACCCACTACATTGCCTACCCCAACCATTCCACCTACCGAAGCAAAAAAAGCTTTAAGGGGAGTTAATCCCCGTTCTCCCGATGAGCGATCAAAAATCTCATGTAAAAAAGTACGCATAACATAGGGAAAAGCACGCAACTGAAAAAACCGTGTAGTCAGAGATAAGTAACATCCTAAGATAGCAATAAGTGCAAAACCTAAATATCCCCAAAAAAAAGCGTCAGTACCTATTAGAAAATTATAAATTAGATTAAGCATAACAAATCCCAAAAGTTGAACTCGCTTATATATTATAAATAGCAAAGATCTTCATTGCCATAAAAATACAGTTTGCCTAGAAGATTTCAATTGCAGGGCTCTTTGGGCTCGATGGTATGAATCCTGGTTAATTTTGCGACGAAGTCTAATTTTATTGTTTTTTTTCTTATTTGCTTTTTTGTGATGTAAGAGAGGTGGAATATGACGACTATCAACGAAGAAACTCTGCCAATTAATGATAAAGGCAGGAAAAGGTTAGCCGCTTGGCAAAAAGCTGTCCAACAGAATATTTATCAAGCAGACAAAGATTTTCAACATAGTGTTATCACATACTTAACACACAAAAACCCCAAGATTGAGTGGGAACTCAAGGAATTTGCAGATAAAATTGTTCAAAAATTAGAGCCTCTGGTCAATGAAAACAACCTAAGCATCAATTTGCCACGCATAGACCATTATGATGGGATTGGTCAAAAAATAGAAAAAATAATTCATCACCCTACTTATGAGGCATCCGGTAATATAATTTACAGCTCGCGTTTATTAGAACGCATGGCTAAGGCAGGAGGACTTTTAGAAGCCTTGGCCTTTATGTTTTTATCTTCGCAAGTGGGTGAAGCAGGCCACAATTGCCCTGTAGCTTGCTCAGCGGGTATCATTCGCGTGTTGCAAAAAGCTGGTGATTTTCCGCAAAGACAATTCTTTTTAGAAAAATTAATCACTCCCTCGTACACTGAAAATTTTACCGGAGCTCAATTCCTGACTGAAATCCAAGGAGGCTCCGACGTAGGCCAAAACGCCACAGAAGCTTATCAGGATGAGACTGGAAATTGGCGCATTAAAGGAGAAAAGTGGTTTTGCTCTGATGCCGATGCAGAGCTGATTTTGATGACCGCGCGTTATAATTCAAAAATAGCTGGAACCAAGGGGTTGGGAACTTTTTTTAGTTCCTGCCGTTCTTGAAAATGGAGAAAGGAATGCCTACAGCATGCGACGTTTAAAAGACAAAATTGGAACGCGTTCCATGGCATCAGCAGAAATGGATTTCCATGGCGCTTACGCTATTGCCATAGGGCATCCTTCGGAAGGATTTAAATTGGTGATGGAAAACGTGTTGCACATTTCACGTTTATTCAATACCTTTTGTGTCTTAGGCATGGCACGACGAGCCTATCATCTGGCCCTTGCCTATGCACGTGAACGCGAAGCCTTTGGACATTTCATCATTGAATATCCTTTAGTACAAGAAAACCTGGCACGCATTAAATCGGAAAATGGTGCCTTGTTAGCTTCTATCTTTGCAACCACGCAACTACAAGATCATTTTGACACCGGCCAAATTAAAGGTGAAGAAACAAAATTAGTGCTAAGGTTGTTGGCAAACCTAAACAAATACCTTTCTGCTTTATGGTCTGTTGAGCATATTCATCATGCTTTAGATGTATTAGCGGGAAATGGTGCTATAGAAAGTTTTTCAACAATCCCTCGCCTACTTCGCGATAGCATCGTCTGTGAAAATTGGGAAGGCACGCATAACACCTTACGCATGCAAATTCTCAAAGACATCTTGAAACATAAAATAGATGAACTCTATTTAAACCATATGGAAATGCTTATATCGCAGGTAGACCCTACTGAAAAGCGTTTGATCCCCATAACAGAAGGCATGGATGAACTTAAAAAAGATTTAATTCATTTAAAATCATCCTCTCCGATACTACAAAGTTTGCAAATCAAAGCTATCGTCGACCAAATGGCTATCCTCTATAGTGCTTTAAACTTGCTGATCGAAGCGATCGATCAAGAAAGGTCTAAGAATTTTTCTAAAGCGCGTTGTTTAGATTATTTCATTTTATTGCATATTCAAAAGCATAAACCGCTATTGAATCAAAAATATTTAGATTTGATACAGGCCATATTATAGGAGTCTCCTTCATCGCTAAAAGCAAAAATTACAGATAAGTATTCACTCGATTGATCCAACCCTGTAACCAGCGGTTTTCATCCCTTTCCGGTGGCGCGTTTTGTACCCTTTGCATTAACAATTTTTTTGCTGCCATTACAAAATCACCAACGACATCTTTTGACAAAGGTGAAATCTGCTGCAGAACCTGCAATAACCCCCATCCCTGCCCTTTATATGTTTCATCAGGCAATGTCCCCGATCCTTTAAAATTTAAATAATCGATTAGGGCATATAATCCCCTAGAGTCATGGGCCAGACGATAGAAAATGGTTTGAATATGTTCCTTTTCTTCTATTGATAGATTTTGGAACAGTTGTGCAGAGGTTTGTTCCAGACGATTCGCTAAAAAAGCAGCTTGATGACTTTTTGTTTCAAAAAGCATTTGGCGCAATTCGATCATTTGGGGATGGGAGAAAATTCTTATAAAACTCATCTCGCGTATTCCAAGGACATTTTTGATTTTCATTTAACCAAGCAGGTAAAACGACACCTTCACGTTGAAGATATTTGATTAAATCCGGGAAAGTCTCTTGAAATTTCTTATCTTGCCCATTGGGATACCAGATGAAATGACCAATGCCAAAAGATCCAAAATTTTCTCCTTTGTTCCACCACGTTAAACCTTCAAGACTTCCTCCACATTCATTTTTCCAAATTTTTGTTGCAATGGCTTGCGCATTTTCAGAAGAAATAGACAAGGAATACACTGAGGAACAAAGGGGTAAAAAGAATGCTGCTATAATAAATATAAAATTTTTCATTTATGCAAACAGCCTAGTTTGTCAATTCATCAGCCGCGGCCTGAATAGAGGTCACGGTTGGGCTGAAAGTCATTAAAATAAGATCTGCTTGAGGATAAAGTGTGGCATCAAAAGGATCTCTCAAGGATATTAGAATCAAAGGTTTATTTTCAAATAATAAAGTTTCGATAAGCGCCGCCTGCTTTTTATTCTCCCAGGCATTATAAGAACAAAAGATTAGGACATCAGCTTTTTTGGCATTTTCATAAGAACTTTGGATTTCATCTTCTGTAGGATTGAGCCCAGTAAAGAATAAAGGATAATTTGTCTCACCCAAGTGAGGCAATGACGTTTGATTGATGCTGTCTTTAATAAGTTCTGGGCAAATAAAGCCACTTTACTTTGTGAAAGTGGCGGCAACGGTTTATTTGTTATCTTACGTAATGATAAAGATGCCGTCTGTTGGGCGATAGATTGATGTTGGTCGGAATTCACAAAGTAGATATTTTCTTTCGTATCGTTCTCCATGGCCATAGCAATGGGAAGAGCATAGCGTTTTTTCAAATCCAGAATTCTTTGAACAGCTTCATTTAATCTTTTTCGCGAAACGACACCCGTACGTACCGCATCCACTAGAGAGGTATGGATTCTTTGCACATCAGCTAAAGAAAGCTCCAAGCTTCCCTCTGAGCCAAGCATCTGTTTGCCACCCAATAATAGGATATCGCATCCAGCATTGAGGGCCCGTATAGCTGCATCATCCACAGATTCACAATTTTTAAGCAGGCCTTCCATAACCAAAGAGTCTGTCATGATGACCCCTTCAAATCCAATCTCATTTCTCAGATAGTCCAAAGCATTCTTAGATAACGTAGCGCAGTTTCGAGAATCAAAAGCAGGTACAACAATATGCGCGGTCATAATGATATCAGCTTGATTAGCCAGTTCTGCAAATGGTTGAAGCTCCATTTCAATGAGCTGTTCTTTTGTTTTGTTAAGGACAGGTAAATCCTTATGTGAGTCTACTTTCACATCTCCATGACCTGGAAAATGCTTGAGTGAAGTCATAATTCCTGCTCTACCATAGCCCAATAAAGTATTTTTTGCGAATGTGATAACATTATCGACAGAAAAACCGAAAGATCGAATACCTATCACAGGACTGAGAAAGTTATTGTTAACATCAACCACAGGAGATAAATTCATATTGACGCCGACAGCCCGTAGTTCTTGCCCCATAGCAAACGCGCTAAGTTCTCCTAATTTCGGATCGCCTGTCATACCTAAAGCTTTATTTCCCGGAAAAATAGTAAAGCCTTTTGATAATCGATTGACAACGCCGCCTTCCTGATCTACAGCTATTAATAAAGGAATTGGAAACCGATTTTCTTTAGCCAGCTCTTGAAGATTCAAACTTAGGTGACGAATTTGATCCGGTGAGTTTAATCCATTAGCCCAATTGTAATAAATGACTCCACCAATGTGGACTTTTTGCACTAATGTTTTGGCTTCTTCATTAACGTCCTCTCCTCGAAAATGTACCATTAACAATTGCCCCACTTTTTCTTCTAGGGTCATTTCATTTAATGAATGTGAATAGAAGATTGAAAGGAAAACAGAAAATGAAAAAGCTGCTATTCTAAACAGATGGAAAACAATCATATATTATTCTCTTTCATAAAAGAAAACAAAATACGCGAAAGACGATTAAAGCGCGAGCTTTACCCTTAGCTTTGTTGTACAATTCACTACTGAGTAGTGAGTTTACTGAGAAAATGTGAGATGGGGAGAATTAGGCTGTTTCTTTCATACTTTGGGGCATTCCTAAGCTTGTCATGATGTTTAATGCTCTGGCTTTAACAAATAGAAAAATGCTTAGGTAAAAAAACAAAAGAACATTAAAAATGAGCTGGAGTTCACTCTATTTAAAGCTGAAACTTTTTCCGGCAAGATGCACACGGATAGAGCTCATTTGACGCTTACCCGTATGCTTAGCTCTAATGCTGCTTATTTATTCATTGAGTTCTTAATGAATGAAACGATAAGTGTCAAAATGGCACCACCCACACCGCTACCGCCAATATTACCTAAAATTTGTGTTAAATCCAAATTAGACATATCTGGCATATGCGCTGCTCCACCTGTAGCACTTGAGACACCTGCTGCGCCAAATAAACCTAATAATTGCAGAATATATCCCCCAATACCACCACCAATAGCTCCAGAAACAGAGTTCCCTACGGCGCCAAGACCCTTATCTTTTTGTAGTCCGCCTGCAATATTTCCACCTGCTAAACCACTGATTAAACTAATAATAAGATTGACTATACTCTCCATTTTGATCCTCCTGTGTAAATAAATATTTTAATTTACTCTTAATCGACTCAGACAATTTTGTCAATTAATTAACTCATCTAATTTATTTACAACAACTTATTTTCTAAAGACACTTTTTTATGGATTAATCGTAGCATCTCAAGCCTGATCAAACCACTAAACGGCCTGATGAAAAACCAGTAAATACTAAATTTCATTTTACTGGCTTTGTCTGTGCATTTTATACGCGTTTCAGTCGCGATGAGCGTATTCCCTTGCAAGGGTGAAAATGTAAAATTCCACGCCATTTTGGCATAGCCTGGAATTTTAAAATTAACGAAATCCCTTGAATCAATTTTTAAAATGTCACCTTTCAATTTCCAAGGACGTGCAATGAGTCCTAAAACAACTTCCTGAGAAGATTTTTCAGATAAAACCATAAACGTTTGTCCATGTAATACTTGATTCGAATGGATGCGATATCCCCTCAAACACATTAAGAGTTTTATAAGAAATGATTCACTGAAATCAATGTTTTTAACAATAGAATACACTTTATCCACACGACCAGGAACTATTTTTTCATGGTGTTCAACGAAATCAAATTGAGGAAGGAATGAATCGATATCCATACTAGACCTCTTGCGTCATTAAGATTCTGTCGATTTTCTGCTTCCTTTTTTAGAAGATTTAATCAATAACAATGAATTAAAAATGCTAGTTTACAATTCCATCCATAAAAATTATAATTCGATAATGATTATGAAACATTCTTGTCACTGCACGTCAAAAAAAAAGAAAATTCAAATTCCGATATCTACACATGTCCGATGCATCCTGAAATTCAACAAGACCATCCCGGTGACTGCCCGATTTGCGGGATGGCATTAGAACCAAAAGATGCATCTAAGATAGCCGATGATTCAGAATACCAAGATATGTTGTATCGATTTGTCATAGGGCTTATACTTACTATACCGGTCTTATTTTTAGCGACAAGTCAAATGTTTCCATT
Organism: uncultured Parachlamydiaceae bacterium; assembly: GCA_963748975.1. Lineage (GTDB taxonomy): Bacteria > Chlamydiota > Chlamydiia > Chlamydiales > Parachlamydiaceae > Neochlamydia. The sequence goes on along the minus strand of CAVVKX010000009.1, from coordinate 8,237 downwards.
TTTACATTTGGAAGATTATTTGTCCCACCCATGGTCGCGCTGGCTGCAGTTCCTCATTAGCACACCGGTGGTGCTTTGGGCCGGAGGACCCTTTTTCAAGAAAGCCTGGAATTCCCTGGTTAACAGATCTTTAAATATGTTCACATTAATAGCATTAGGTGTCGGAACGGCTTATTTTTATAGCGCTTTTGCGCTATTGTTTCCTCATGTTTTTCCTGACTCCTTTAGGGAAAATGGCGAGCTTTATATTTATTTTGAATCAGCTTCTGTTATTACTGTCCTTGTTTTATTGGGTCAAGTATTAGAACTGAAGGCGAGAGGTCAAACAAGCCAAGCTATTCAAGCTTTGCTCAATCGAGCGGCCAAGACAGCTCACTTGATCATAAATGGTCGAGAGAAAGATATTCCCATTGAACAAGTTAAAGTAGGTGACTTATTTAGAGTCAAACCCGGAGAAAAAATTCCTGTCGATGGCTTGATCATAGAAGGATCAAGTTTTATTGATGAATCCATGATCAACGGCGAACCCATCCCAAAGGAAAAAAAAGAAAACGATCAGGTCATCGGAAGCACTCTAAATCAAAGGGGAAGCTTTTTGATGAAAGCTACTCGGGTAGGTAGTGAAACCTTATTCGCAAGAATCATTCAAATGGTTTCTGAAGCACAAAGAAGCAAAGCGCCCATTCAAAAACTAGCGGATCATGTTTCGGGATATTTTGTTCCTATAGTCATTTTAATCGCCATCCTGACATTTATCACCTGGGCCTGGATGGGTCCAGAACCGCGTTTTGTCTTCGGTCTAATAAATGCCATAGCGGTGCTAATTATCGCATGTCCCTGTGCTCTTGGACTAGCCACACCTATGTCTATTATGGTTGCCGTAGGGAGAGGAGCGCAAAAAGGCATTCTTATCCGGAATGCTCAAGCTTTGGAACGTTTAGAAAAAGTCAATACTCTAATGATTGATAAAACAGGTACTTTAACTGAAGGAAAACCTAAAATTGTGCAAATTAATGTTGTCAAAGGTTTTCAAGAAAACGATCTTTTAAAACTAGCAGCTTCAGTAGAAAGAAGTAGCGAACATCCCCTAGCCGTGGCCATCGTCCAGGCAGCCGAGGCAAAAAGCTTAAATTTTCTGGCAGTGAAAGAATTTCACTCCATGACCGGCATTGGTGTTGAAGGCCTTGTCGAAGGAAAGAAGGTCACTGTCGGAAAATTGTATGATCAAGCCATTGCAGATCCCCACTTACTCGCTTTAGCCAAGAAGGCAGAAAAGGAAGCACAAACCGTGATTTATATTACTATTAACGGCAATGTGGCTGGATTTATTGCTGTAGCTGATCCTATTAAAACTTCTACAAAGAAAGCTATAGAAGAACTACATAAGCTAGGCCTCAAGATTGTGATGTTAACAGGAGACAATATATCCACAGCCCAAGCAGTGGCTGATGAACTGCATATTGACGAAATCCATGCCGGCATTAACCCTAGGGATAAGAAAAACTTTGTTCAGGAAATGATGCAAAAAAAGTGTGTAGTGGCCATGGCGGGTGACGGCATTAATGACTCTCCAGCCCTAGCTGCAGCAGATGTAGGCATAGCCATGGGATCTGGAACTGACGTAGCCATGGAAAGTGCAGGAGTGACATTAGTTAAGGGAGACTTGATGGATGTTGTGCATGCGATAGCTTTAAGCAGAGCTACCCTAAGAAATATTAGGCAAAACCTTTTCTTCGCATTTATTTACAATGCCGCAGGAATTCCTATTGCCGCCGGTATCCTTTATCCTTTTATCGGCCTTCTTTTAAATCCCATGGTAGCTAGTGCTGCGATGGCCTTTAGTTCTGTTTCAGTGATTTTAAATGCCCTAAGGCTTCACAAATTATAACGAAAACAATCTTCGGTATGATCATTAACCATTCCAATCGCTTGCATATGGGCGTACATGATGGTGGGCCCGACAAATTTAAAACCACGCTTGCGTAAATCTTTACTTAATGCACGCGACTCGTCTGTTTCTGCAGGTATATCTTTAGGGGACTTGCGTTGGTTTTGTTTGGTTTTTCCTCCGACAAACTGCCAAATATATGCATCAAACGTACCAAATTCCTTACGTACCTCTATAAAACACTTAGCGTTGTTAACAGCACTTTCCACTTTCAAACGGTTACGTATAATACCCGAATTCTTTAAAAGATCTTCAATTTTTGCTTGGTCGTATTTTGCTACCATTTTCCAGTCAAAGTTAGCAAAAGCTTTGGCATATTCATTTCGTCTTTTTAGAATAGTTTCCCAACTCAACCCCGCTTGAGCTCCTTCTAATATTAAAAACTCAAAGTGTTTACGATCTTCATGCACGGGAACACCCCATTCATGATCATGATATTCTTCATAAAGACTATTTCCTGAAGGGACCCAATGGCATCGCTTGAGATTTTGATTTTTAAACGAAGGCTTTTTCATCATTTTTTCTCATTGTAGACTTTTTTTTAACTATACAACCTGATATGTACACAATCATGGAGATAGTTTGCCTAAATTGAATAACAATATATTAAAATTATGAAGATAAAGCAAGCAACATTAAACATTTCAGGAAATGAGATTTGGACTGAAGCATTAGGGGACAGTAAAAATCCTGCAGTGTTACTTATTAGTGGCGCCGGAGCCCATGCACATTTTTGGACTGATCTTTTTTGCGATGAAATTGTAAAAGCAGGATATTTTGTCATTCGTTATGATCATCGCGATGTCGGTTTATCATCTTTTGTAGACTATCAGAAAAATCCTTATTACGTAGAAGACCTTGCTTACGATGCTATGGGTATTTTAGAAGGATACAAGATAGATAAAGCCCATTTAATAGGACACTCCATGGGGGGTGTTATTGTTCAGTTTTTATCCAGCCTTTATCCGAAGAAGATTTTGAGCATTACTTGTATTTGTTCTGGTCCTGCAGGTGCTACAGCCATCACTGACGTACCTTTGACATCTGAAGAGCAAATACTGGTTAATATTACACGAGAAATCAATGCTTTAAATATGCCTACAAAAGATTTTAAGGAAAGCTTGCCGGGATTTATGCGTATGTGGGAACGTTGGAATGGCACATTGCCAATGGATGAAGAATTAGCTATCGAATTCACGCGCGAAATTTTTACACGTTCACGACATGAAGTGGGTAAGCATAAGATCCATTCACATATGAAAGCTGTCCGTACTGGCATGGAGACTATGCATCAAAGAAGGGATATCTTTAAAAAAATTCAATCCCCTACCCTTATTATTCAGGGCGAAGAAGATTACTTACTTGTTCCCCGGCGTGGAGGCCTCGCATTAGCACAAGCTCTTCCAGAAGCCACTTTAAAAATTATCCCTAAAATGGGCCATATGTTTTTCAATAAGGAATGTCAATTAACACTGGCTAAACTCATTGTAGAATTTTTGAATAAAAATGGATAGCCGTCTACTTACACCAATATAGATATCGATTTCAGTTAAATTAGGATCTAAAGTTTTGTAAACTTCAAAATCATAACGATAGGTACGCTTTAAATCAGATTGCCAAATAGCTTTCCAAGTTTTAATTAAACAATCCGGAAATTTACCCATGGCTTTTAAAATTGTATAATCTGCTGTAGGAATAATTTTTGCTACCATCCCTAAGGGAACATCTTCGATGCTAGTGACCTCACAACAGATCATATAATTAAAGGGTTGAGAATAATCCCCTTCATAGTCCGTGTATAAAGCTAAAATTTCGTTCCCCTTTTTATTAGGAATCTTATCAACGGTTTTTTTCCTCCCGAAATAAATCCCACAGTTTGGAAATATCCCTGGCAGCCTGCCCCTTCTCATTTGTTGTTTGAATCTGAATGCCGATGACTTTTATTGAATCTTTTGTTTCACGAGGATGTTTGGTCATAGATGAACCTTTTAAAATAGAATTATCATATTTTTTTTTGGAACACAAGGTCTAAGAGAACACTTGCATAATTTATTGAATATCCTGTATCGAATGATATACCTAATTTAAAACACTCAAATCATGCATCAATCCGTGCTTGTCGAAGATCTTGCCGTAGTTTTATGCTTAGCAGGCATCGTCACAGTTTTGTTCCAAAAAATTAAACAACCCACAGTCCTGGGCTACTTAATTGCAGGAATTATTATTGGCCCCTTTACTCCCCCTTTTTCGTTAATTGATGATGAAGCAGAAATAAGACTCTTAGCGGAGTTAGGGGTTATCTTTTTGATGTTTTCACTGGGTTTAGAATTCACATTCAGTAAACTGATTCGATTGGGGCTGCCGGCCATCATTATCGGTCTGTTTGAAGTGGTGGTCATGCTGTTGTTTGGTCTTTTTACAGGTTACCTTTTGGGATGGGCTCCCTATGAGACATTACTATTAGGAGCCGCTTTATCCATCTCATCGACGACAATTATTATCAAAGCTTTAGAAGATTTTAACTTAAAAAAATTTTCTTTTGCAGAACTTATTATAGGAGTCCTTTTAATTGAAGACTTGCTTGCCATCTTGCTATTGGTGTACGTCTCCACACTAGGGAGTTCAGAAAGCATCATTTCAAGTCAAATTTTGTATACCTTCATAAAGCTATTATTGGTGATTACGAGTTGGTTTCTTCTTGGCTATCTTTCGTTGCCTTTTATCATGCGTAAAATACAAAACTATATCAATCATGAAACCTTGACCATCATTTCTATTGGATTATGTCTTTTTCTTAGTTCAGTAGCCGTTTATTTTAATTATTCTGCAGCATTGGGTGCATTTATTATGGGTGCTATTTTAGCAGAAACACCGCTTGCACAAAAGATAGAAACATTAACTTTACCCATCAGAGATATCTTTGCAGCTGTCTTTTTTGTGTCAGTAGGCATGCTCATTAATCCAAGAGCGATTGTAGAGTATTGGGTGTATATCGTGATTCTTTCATTTATTACGATCATTGGCAAAATTTTGACGAGCGGAATGGGTGCGTTGCTGGCAGGTCAAAGTATTCCCAACGCGATACGCATTGGGTTTAGTATGGCACAAATTGGTGAATTTTCTTTCATTATCATTGGAATTGGAAGTTTAGTGGCTACTACGGATGAATCATTGTATCCGATTGTCGTCGCTATTTCTGCCATCACCACCTTTGCCACACCTTATTTAATTAAGGTTGGCATGTTTATCAGCGACAAGACGGAAAGTCGAGTTCCACCTACTTTTTTGCATCATTTGAAGAAATATCGTGAATGGTTTAATTCTCGCAGTTCATCAAAAGAAATAGATCCCCAAGGAGGAAGGAGCGGTGGGGCAATCATACGCTTCGTCATCAATGGCATCATAGTTGCAATCATTGGCACAGTATGCGGACACGTCGTCATTTTGCATTTACTACCCTCGATAAACCTAGAATGGCCCTTTCAATTTCTATTTTGGTTAATTGTCTCGTTACTTGCTTCTCCATTCATTTGGGCTATGTTATTTGATCCTCCCTCAGATCGGATTGGAAAACACACAAAAATTATGGCTTGGACACTGACATTTGGGGAATTGATTGGACTCACATTTTTGTATTTTACTTTTCCGCTTTTGATATTACCTTTAGCACTAGTACTTGTTTTTTTCTTTAAGTTATTTTTTCATTTGATTAAAACAACCTATTTCTGGCTCGAAAGTAATCTCATTTATAATCTATCACGAAGGTATGAAATCGATCCTGAAATCTTGCAAAAACTGACTCTATGGGATCATGAGCTTGTCAGAATTAAAGTCTCCAGTCACTTTCCATTTGTAGGACAAAGTTTAGAAGAATGCAAATTGCGTCCCTCCTTTGGAATCAACATTGTGGCCATTAAACGGGCACTACAAACAGTATGGCTGCCTAGTGCGAAAGAAAGGATCCTCCCTGAAGATGAGCTTGTCATCTTAGGTGAAAAAGAAGAAATTGACCATTTCAGAGAATTCTCCCAACATATGCATGAAGAAAGTATATCACCAGAAAAGCCGGAATTACAAATTCAATCCATATTACTTGATGAACAACATATTTTAATCAATCATACTTTATCCGATTCTATGGTTAGACAACATATCCCAGGGCTGATTGTAGGATTAGATCGTCATGGAGAGCATATTTTGAATCCTCCACCTAATACAATTTTACAAAAAGGCGATACGCTTCATTACATTTCCAAAAACTTTACTATCTGAAGCTGCGAAAAAATTAGGATATTTTTCGCTGCCTTAAAGTTAAAAAGAAGGGATTGGAAAGAAACTGTGTGATTAAGGAAAAAATAATCAAAGACGGTAAAGAAATCTTCTGTAGGATATTTTTCTTTTGGTTTTGGACTATTGCCCTAAATGTTGCCAAAATGAATAGAGAAGAGGCAAAAAGACGAACAGAATATGAGCTTTTATTTCCAGAAAAAGTTGAAAAAGAAAAAAGAAGAATAGAGAACATGAAAATCGAATAGGAAAACGAAAAGAAGGAAGCTGCCATGAAAGAGCTAGGACCGCAAAAAGTTAACTGCCAATACAAAGAAGAATGCCGGTATAGATAGCAGCAGACATTAAAAACGCTCCAAGACTATTAGGATTATCTTTAGGCAGCTCGTGACGCGTTACATTCATGATCACACCACCTCCTATAAAGGCACTGACAAGGGCTACAGCTGTGGCTGATAGAATGACCCACTGACCGATTAACCATCCCAAAAACATACATGAAACTAAAATCCACTTTCCAAACCGAGTGTAGTCATCTCCATGAGCTTCGCTTAGTGAGTAATCATTTGTAAAATAATGCAAGGCTATAGCTACAGTAAATAAAGTAAGAGGCTGGACTTCAGGATTATTTTTATCTGCTACAGAATATCCAATTAAAAAATTGAATAAAGAATAAGAAAAAAGAGAAAACCAAAAAGCGCCTCGTGTTGGAATGGGTTTCTGAGCTCTATCCACAACAAAAAATAACAGAAAGCCGATAAGTGCCATGATATAAACATGTCGTTCAAAGTAAGGGAAAATGCCAGATAGGGCTTGTCTAACAATCAGATCGCTTTCTGAAAGTTTCGGTAGAAGATCTATGAAAACATAGGCAATTGCCACTCCTCCTCCCATAGAAAGCAAGCGTGCATGATTGCCTATTGTCAACTGTTGTGCCTTAGCCGCAAAAAGGTGAATCATCGAAATGACACATACGGCAACAAGTGAAATCAGTGGATAGGTCATTCATTTACCTTTATGAGGTTGTGAAAACATCGAAAATCCCCAAACAAATCAAACGAATCCTAATTTCTCACAGCCTGCATAAGGTCATTAAGACATACATGCCTTAATGACCTTATAAAAATTATTTACTCATGTGATTTAAACTCAGAAGGCACATGAATATTTGATGGATGGGTCGGCTTTTCTAAATAAGGTTGATTATTGCCTTCATGTCTATTATTTAATCCAGGTTGATTTTGTATAAAAGTATTATTTTCAATGGTTGTCCTTGCATCCCCTGGAGCTAGCGGCAATCCGCTATAAGGTAGCAAGTCTGTTTCATTATATTGAACACTAGGTACACCTGTTGAATCATAATAGAAGTTTGGATCGTATAAATATCCTGGATTTCCTCCCCAATCGCCCCCTGAACCTCCATGCCAATACCAATGATGCCCTGGATGATGCCTATAGTGATTGTGATGGTGATAGTGATGATGGTGTGGATGATGGTGATGGTGATGATGATGATGATGATGGTGATGGTGGTGACCGCCATGATGGCCACCTCCCTTAGCAATTAATTGATCGTCATTAAGAAATAAATGTGAAGGTAAATCGTGGGCAGAAATCCGACTCAGGCCAAAGCTAGCTGAAAGTATGCACATGAACAACGTTACACAAATCAGTAGTAATGTGTGGATCTTTTGCATATTACCTCCCTAAACTTTTTGGAACTATGAAAGTTTAAAGTAATTTTATTATAACACTTTTTTTTTAAAATTTAGTTGGTTAAATGAATTAATGTATACAAGGCACTAATTATCAGATATTAACATCAACATTAAACTGAAATTGTTGCATTGCAAGAAATCCACTCTTCGCTCAATTACTGGCACGCACGCATCTTATTACCCATAAGTCATTGTAAGACATCGTAAGTATTTGAATCGCCGAGCGTTGCGATGCAAAAAAAAAGAAAGTTTTGTAAAAAGAATTTTGCATCGCTTTGGAGTGC
>CAVVKX010000008.1:0-29816 GCA_963748975.1 uncultured Parachlamydiaceae bacterium | reverse complement strand
TCCAAAAGCGATGCAAAATTCGTTTTACATAACTTTCTTTTCTTGCATCGCAACGCTTCGCGGGTCAAACATTTACGATGTTTTCTATCGACTTATGCGCAAAAGTATGTCACCGACTCCCGTCTGCGTTAATATGTTATTCCGTGGTTAATTGACAACAAAGCCGAAGAAATCGAAAAATTGAGTGATCTTGCAAACTTCCTTAACTTTCATTCGATTTTATTACTAAACGCGAGTTTTTGGATAAGGGATTATGTCTATTCATTAGAGATTTTCTTTCAGATTTGAAAATTTTTTCGAAGCCATTAGCCCAGCGCCTAAAGGCGAGAAAAAATTTTTCAAAGATGGAAGAAAAGATCAATGAATAGACAATTCCTTATCCAAAACTCGCGTTATTAAGAGCATCATCTATCATTATTTTCATATTTTGTAAGGCTAGAGACACCGAATCTTCGTCTTCTTTCGTCAAATCTTCAACTTCTTTATCTATCATTAAAGAAGATGTAAATTCCAATTCCCACCATTCTGTCCTGAAAGATTCTTTCCATTTATCATCGATATTCTTTAATGAATCCAACAGTTCTTCCAGTGATTTTGTGAGATACAACAAACTATCCAAAGAAAACTTAGTCTTTTCAAAACTTAGAATCCTTTGTTTCATTAGTAAAAGTTGTTGTTCGTTAAATTTTCTAAGCATCTTACTTCTTTCCATGGCAAACTATAACTGTAATTCGTCACCTTTAATATAGTCAGTCCAAGTCTGAATCAAAAACAAGACGAAAAATTTTTCAGATTTCGTATCAATTTTACAATTCAAGTAAATGACTATCGTGAATGTGGTAATCAATATGCCTAAGCTCCTCTCTAATATCCCACAATAGATTCTGCACAGCATCTTCAGATAATTCATTTTTAGACAATTCAGGCATAATTTTTTTATATATCTTTTCAAAAGATTCCTCAATATCCACTAATGCATGGATTATTGCTTCACTTCCTTTGCTATCAATATTCTGGATTTTTTCTAAATTTAGCTTAATTTTTTTTGTTATTTTTTCTTCCATTTAATTATCTACCATTTTTCTCAGATTTTCTTGTTTTTAGATCATAACCCTTCAGTTTTAACCCCCGTAAATTCATCCCATGCTCGACAATATTTTCTTGATTCAATGCCAAGATAAGCAACAAATCGTTTTGGATCAATTTGTTCTGGAGTTACATTAAGAATATTCTCTAAAAAACAGGTCGCAACTACTGTTTGGACATCTTCATCCCCATTCACAAGAAGAAATTCAATATAGGTAAAAATTTCTTCAATTAGAGAAGGATTTGGGTTCTTTTGAATAAGCAGATTGATGACGTAATCTGAAAATTTGCTCATTCCTCCTGCAAAACTTGTATCGCCCCAAAAAGGGGTAATCCCAAAAATTTCTTCACTTGATATTTCATATTCTAATTTGTATGAATTCCATATTGGTGCAAACTCAGGAAACTTTTCTGAAATTAGATCCATGCAATTAGCTTTTGATATGCTCATTGTTTCTAGATTAAGTTTGTAAATTTTGAGTCAGAAAATCCGTCAATGCAGCGACTACTTAAAATTATCAAATACAGTTCTACCGTTCTTGGGTTGAAACATGGTTCCTCCATCTTTCGACTTAGGATTCGTAATAATGATGCTTTGATATTTCTCATCCCAATAGGCAGTTCGATTGTTTTCACCTTTTTTAGATGGTGTATTAGGGTTATTTAAAACAGCCTCAATATGTGCCTGAAATTCTTCTCTTGTTATCATCCTCTAGTCCCATTTCTTATAAATAATTTCCTAGTCATGTAAACTACACTTAATATCATAAATTTTATCAAATAGCACAAGAACTCTCTCCATTGGATAGCCAATGCGAAGTTCAAATTCAGGTATATCTATTCCATGACAAATTTCATTCAATGAGCCATTAATTAAATAGAGTTCGTCAGTGGTAAGATTCATCTCTGCAATAGCCCCAGGCTTATTTTGTTGTTTTAGTAAATCATAAGCATGGCTGATTTTTTCAAGTAATGCAGCAACTGTCTCTTCGGAAAAGCCAATACGCAATTCAAAATCAGGAATTTCTGTGATATTGCAAATTTCATTTAGTGCGCTGTAAATAATATAAAGTTCTTCTTGAGTGAGATCCATTTTAGTAGTTTTTTCCATAAAAGTCTTTCGTTTCGTGTTTATAATCGATCAAAATAATTTCGACCATTTTTAGGTTGAAACATGGTTCCACCATCTTTGGAACTAGGATGTTTAATAATAGTCGCTCCATATTCATCATCCCAATAAGCCGTTCGATTAGGAGGAAGGGCCTTACTAGGGGCCTTAGGATCATTCATAACTTTTTCTATATGGTCTTGGAACTGTTTTCTAGTCCGCATCGCACCAGGAAACTCTCGAGGAACTTGTCGATTAGGGCCTCTGCCATGTGGTTGACCAAGAATATGCTTGTCGTAAGCGTGGCCATTTGCAATTTTTTCGGCAACAACTTTATTTTCTGCTGCTAATTTTGGATCAATTTTTGGTGGTTCAATTTTATGCGCTTTGACTGCATTCTTTGTCTTAGTTGCCGCTTTTTTTAATGCCTTTACGGCAACTCTTCCTACAGCTCTTGCTGCTACACCTGCACCAGCAGCTGCTGCAGCCACTATCTCTTCTGGAAGTAAAGCAATGGCTAGAGCAACACCTCCAACGACAAGAAGGCCCCCCACAACATAAGCCCCGGCACCGCCACTCGCTTCATCATGTTTGGCTATTGTTTGTCCAGCTTGGGAAAGTGCGACAGGCTGACCTTTGGGACACAGGAACTTGCACCCATCACCAAGGGCTGTTTGACCGTCAATCTTGACTGTGGATTGGCCTGTGGCAATTACAGAGCCGGGGGGAATTCCTGGGCAAGGTGAAGGGGGAACACCGGGAGGAAATGTTCAATTGCCTCCTGGGGGTGGAAAAAAACAGTTGGTCTGATTGGCTAATTTTTTTGAATCTCCAGAAGAAGAAGAAGAAGTCACTTTTAATTTTAATTTGCTCGAGCAAAAATTACAACTAAACTCCGCACCATCCGAAACTAAATCAGCCATAAAATTCTTCTTTGATTATGAGAAACTGCAAAATTGCAATCCCCATTACATAGTTTTTTTCTCGTAACTGTTCTCGGAGGCTAGCAGACTGAAAATGAGATCTTGAGTGCATCTGAAAGACGAAAAAAACTCACAAATAGGGCATTCTGACTGTTTGTTCGTTTTTTCGCTTCCATATGCACCTCAATCTCGACATTTTCAGTTATGCTATACTCCGTGAACAGTTACGTTTTTTCGCTATTGTTTACTACTTGCACAAGCTTTTTCAATACGCTCAGGATGCGATAATGGGATAAATCCTTCTTGCGTAAAAGTAATCCTGAATTATATTGATTGGCACACCAGGCTCTGTCGATACCGAAGATATGCATTTTAGGCAGTAGTGAGAAATAATCTATTTGATCAGGTAAAAATCCAGTTCCAAGCCTGTCCGTTATTTGCTGAGATATTTCGGTTGACCAGTTCCTTTTATCTTCTTCAGAAATGTCTGGATTCTTCGGGTTAACAAAGACAAGCAGGACAAAATGATTGTTAAAAACCGAGCCCGCTTTTTTTATGGGGTGAACCATACATACTTCGACAAATGGAAGACCATCCACAATTTCTTCTAATTCAACAATGGGAAATGTGACTCCATCTCGGCAGGATTCAATCGTGCCTGTCATCATCAAGTTTTTTTCTGCTTGAGTGAAAGTAAAATTGCCCTTTTTTTGATTATTTTCGCTTTGGGGGAGGAGGGTGTTAAAAATGCCAAATCCGGTTAAAGTATTTTCATCCAGACCGTTGATATCACTTAAACTCCAAGAAGTCCCTAAAGCGGGCTTTAGGAGAAAATTAAAAATCTCTAAAGTCGGTTTTGAAAATAACGAAATTCCACCGACAGCGTTGTCCATCAATAAATGGAAGCAGGGAGTTTTTTCTAATTTGTTGGATTGTATAAATGTCTTCGATGCTTGATGGCTCACATCCATGGGATTTTTGTAATAACACTTAAGGTATCGTGTAGGCATGGCTGGAACGTGAGTCCATAATTTTTGTAATTCATGGGAGATGCCTATCAGGCTTATCCTCTCATCTTGTAGGATTAGTGGATCTTTCCTGATGGCTTCATCAGGAACATATACCCGTGTGATTCCACATAGAAGCGACATCAGTGTACTGCAAGGTTCTGTCCTAATGGGGCAGGATAAAGGAGTGGCCCAATAAGGATGTTGGATGAGGCTCAACGTAAACAATGCATCCCGGAGGGCATGAAGATAGGTACTATGGGCATCAAGAGGAACCAAAGTTTGCGCTTCTTGGCGTTGTAAGCTAAGAGAAATTTGCATATCAACTGTAGCTTCATAAGCAAAGGAATGGGGCGCATGGTTTTCTTCATCAATCCCTTGTTCATTCACTGTTAATAATGGAATTCCTTCCAAAGCAAAAGAAGCTTCCTCCGCGACTACAAACTGGGGGTTTATTTCGGCCAGATATTTTTTGATCAAGCTTTTTCCCAAAAAAGGGCTATTTGTGGGTAAGTAACATATCTTTAATCCAAATCGGAATGCTGTAAGTAGGCCAATAAGGAAATGGACGCCTGGTGTTGCCACAATGGCCATGAGCTGACCTGGTTGAGGAGAATAATATCCCCATTTTTCTACGTGAAAGTTCACGCAATGATGGAGCTTTTCGTAGGTCCAGTTTTCAGCTTGATCTTTTTCTTTAAAGAGGGAGAAGGCGATGCTGTTAGATTTAACATGCCGAATAATGCAATCGTGATAAAAATTGTAACTCTTTCCTACGATACTCTGTGAGGTGGGTAGAATGTTCTCTTGCTCAAAGATATGCTTCCAAAAGAGGTCAGGATCCAAATAACTTTGTTCCATCCACTCTTCCATATCCAAACTTAGGTTGGAAGAAGGAGTGGACCACCATTTATTTATAAATGTCTCTGCGTTTAAATCTTTCATTTTTGATGACTATGTATTAAAGGAGTTAATATCCACAGCGAGCCATCCCCATGGATTTACTCAACCGCTAGGATTTCATTTTCTCCTAACTCGATTTTTATTTTTGGGCATTCTTCTTGTAATTCAAATATGTGCTTCCATATTTCCCCAGGTTGAGTAAATAGACAATAGAGGGCTATGGATTTACTCTCAGGAGTTTCAACTTTTATAATTTGAGTGATGCCTGGAACGATACAAACAATAGCAAAGCACTTTTGGTCTTCAGGTGGATAGGCAACTAAAGATGCAATTTTCTGATAATCGTCTGCTAGAAAACTAGGGAAGTCCGTCGATTTTACTAAAGCATAAAAGGGGGTTCCGGCATTAGTCAACTTAGTGGTTTGTATTTCAACAGTCGTCAGGTTAGGGCCTGAAAAATTTAGGTACGCTGGTACATATGAAAGAAGGGGAGCAAATTGAGGCAAATAAGAACAAGCGCTAAAGGCTACAAAAAGAAAAATGACAGACATGAATTTTGCGAATTTGTTCAACATGCTACTCCTTACTTGTGTTTGGGCATGAGTAATGATTTCGGATTTCTTTCAAAGCAAAGCGAAACATTATATGTTTCACCTTCACCATTATCACTGGCCAATTTCCAAGTTAAAATATTGCCATCGTCCCCACGAGCCTCCCTTAATAATTCAAAGAAATTCCATTGAGAATTTGATTTTTGAATGCTCTTATAGGTTTTACTATTTGTATATTTATTCATTAATTCAATGCCTATGGTGCAGCTATCTCCCTTCCACCAATCCACTTTTATGTTTTGCCATGAAGGTGTTTGATTAAGGTTGCGGATATACTGATCTCCCAGAACTAAATAGGAAAGGACAACTACAGGATTTTCCTGAGGCGATTGCACAAAAGGAACAGATTTAATGGACAAGTTTATAGATTGCGGATTGCCCTCTTTGTCCCAAAGCAGTGTCGAAATCCCTTCTATTCGGTTTAACGTCGTATAAATCGAGTCGCTTAATTGAATGTTTTGAGCATCGAGTGGACGCCATGTTCCATCGTTCTTTTTAAGACAGGTGCTCATCACGTCATTGACTGTTCTATAAAACTCACCTTTCGGATTTAAGGTTTTGTCTATTTCATCAAATGACGCAATTTCAAGGCCGTTAGGGTTGAAAGGGAATTTTGAAAGGACCGATTCAATGGGGGATTGAAACCTCATGATCCATACTTGCTCGACTCCTCTTTTTAAATCACCTAGGCCCATTTTATATAGTTGGAGTATAGGTTTTTGGAACACTAATTGATGATTTTCAGGAACGCCTAAACTATTTAAACATTCCTTCGTTTTATTGACGTATGACTTGGAATTATTTTGTAAAATATTTGAGCTGATTTTGGCTGTATTTGTCAGATAAGGTTTTAAAACAAAATGAAATTCTGGGTCTTCCATTGTAAGGTCTGCATCTAAGTCTCTTACAATCTGTTCCATAATTTTTTGATATTCTGCAAAAGGAGCGACGCCTTCATTTTGAGTTAAAATATAATTCAAGAATTCAAATTGATTAAGTTCGCGCATATTTCTTAGTGTGATGACAGGTTCAGAAAAGGCTCCTGTCTGATATTGAACGAATTTTAAGAAATCGAGAAAACTTGAGGATGCATGTGTTAAATCTTCTAGGACTATTTTTAAGCTATCCATCGATCCATTTTTAATATCGCAAGCATCAAAATATTTTGTATAACACTCTTGGGACTGCTTCATGTAATTGATGACTTCATGGATAAGAAAAGTGGTGAAACGTTTTTTCTCTTCGGGATTTACTGCTAGGGTGTCTACTAAATGAGCGAGTTTTTCGGCAGTTGACCTAACTTTATTTTCATATTCCAATCGTGTATATCTACCCGGTATGATGACTGGGGTGATGAAGTAGGGAAATTGTCCATTAAAGATAGGGGGGAGGGGCTCGGGCGCTTCCGTCGTATTCTTAAAAAAGATAGCCCCACCGGAATTATTGTTGGCTACAATATAATTTTGGATGCCACGCTCAACATTATGAGCAACAACTAAATCTGTCCAAGGCTTAGTGTCGAAAGAGAATAACTCATCTTTTAGTGCAAAATTATATGTTTGGTTTTCCCTACTTGTCAACGCAGACATTTTTTTAATTTTTGTGAAAAATTGGGCGATGTTCATTCCTTCAACATCGATGGGCATCGTGGTGGTCAATTTAATAAAAAGCAGAAAACTTGAAAGTGCATCAATGTTATCGCCTACCCATCGGATCACCTGTATATTTTCAGAACTTTTGTCTGACCCATATTCTTCTTCCAATAAGGTAGCAATTGCAAAAGGGAGAGAGTCATTGTTTAAATAATTGACGGCAGCAAAAAGCTTCTCAGCTTCTTTGACGATTTCTTCAAAGTTATGTTCAACAAAAATAGTCTGTGCAGAGATTTCTTGGATTTTTTTCAAAAAATTTAACCAAGGGTTGAAGCTTGTGAGGGGAATGAATGGGTTGACTTTGTTTAGGTTTAATGCTGTGCTGTAATCGTGGTTTTCAGTGCAGGAATTAACATAAGCTTTAACCAAATTTTCTTGTATGCCCAGTGCATCAGCCATTTTTTTAGAATTTTCTAAAATAAATCTTCCCAAGTTATTGTCGCGGGAAGCATGCATTAAACCGTGAAAATATAAACATTTCAGCTCCCCTTTACTTTCCAAGGCTGCTTTACGAAACTCTCGCTCAATATAATGCTTACGAATATGGTCGGCTAATTTATTCTTAGCGTTATCAAGCTTTACGCCAAAGAAATTAGGTGTCACATAAGCTAAAAAGCTTGCAGGATTTTTATTAAAAAGAGCTGCATAAGAAGGAACCACCTTTTCTTGGAAGCTATTATATTGAAGTAAGTTGAGCTGATCGACTCCTTTTTTGGCCAAAACTAATTCATTTCTTTGTTGAAAATAGAAATGCAATAAAATGGATGTAAATAACAAAAATAAGCAAGCCGATGCGAGTTGGTGTTTAAGCATTGGATATCTAAAGAAGATTTGCATGGAGGGCAGTTTAGTCCATTGAAATGGATTAAATGAAGTGCTGGATTCCATATTTGAAGTGAATGAAAGTTTGTCAATTTCTATCGAGCTCGCATACGAAACTCTAGCCACAAGAGCTCTTAAAAACTCTTCTATAGAATGAAAATGTAGGGGTAATTCCTTTGAAAAGGTCAAAATTTTGGAAAAGTCATGATTGGAAGTTGAGGTTAACATTAACGTAATGTACTCATCAAAAAACTTCTTCAGGGATGCTTCTAAGGTATTACTTTCAAAATCTGAAGATAAATTGATATTAAACGTCAGATTCTCTTGTTTTAAAAAACGAGCAAATTCTAAATAACCTGGTATTTTGTCTAGATGTGTTAAAGCCACTCTGACTTTAAGAGGTTTTTTTGTAATTTCGGATAAAAGTGAGATCTTGCCTGAGATCAGTTGAGCGAGTCTATTTAAGTCCCGTAAATTTTCTCGTTCATTGGAAAAACAATTGTATGTGATGATGACAATAGGATCTCTTCTTACATAAAGTTTTTTCCATAGCCGGATCATTTTTTTTCTTATTCTTATCGACCGATCTTCTAAGGCGGAGAATGAAATTTCTTGAATGACTTGATTGGGTCCCAGATAAAATTGTAAGTCTGGATCTGAGGTGAATGATGTATCAAAAGGATAAAGATCTTGGCTTTGTTCAATTAATCCGTGTATCAGATCGGTTTTTCCACTTTTAGCATTCCCTAAGACAATGAAATGTTGATAAGAACTAATTGTAGACCGAGATTCGGGAGGAATTTGCCTGATAAACTTTTTCCAGACATAGTAAAATGCTCTCGGAGAGTCGGCTCTTTGAAATAACTTGGGGAATTTTATGTTATAAATCCATTTTGGTAATCTGAATTTTGGGAGACGTGGGAAACGCATACGTTAATCCTCAGTGTAAGTTATTCTAACAATTTTTAGTACTCAGCATGGTGGAGTAAACACGATCAAAAATCAATAGAATTTTTTATTGAATGCATTTTTTTTTCAAAAGCATCGATGACTTCAGAGTATCTAATTCCTTCATCCCTGTGGCATTATTTGCTTGGCAAAAATAACCAGCTGGCATATAAAATCCAGTTCTGTTTCAAAATGTTTTTAAACTTCTTAAGAGGTGGTTTTTATGGTAAATCACGTTAATTCAACAAACAATTTCTTCTCGGATCAATTTTACACGGATCGAATTCTTGATGTCGATCGATGCCTAAAAAATAATGCTTCCGGTCAAACACGGGCACGTGCTTTTATTGTGATGGGCTCCGGCTTAACAAATCTGTTCAAAACTACGTTATTTTTACCTCTGCGTATTTTAGGCTGCGTCTGCATTAATCCACCCATTAAGGCGGCTCGGGCCATTTTAATTACCAATGAAGATTTGGAAAAATTTGACAATGAAACAACAGCTTTCTTCAGCTTACAAAAAGTGATCCAAAACGCTTATCGTATCCTTACCATCACGCTCGGTATATTAAGTGCATTTGTAGGCCTTGTTTCTCCCACTCACCATCTTCTCATCCAAAAAGGTCTGGGTCATGTACCAGCTGGTTTGTTAACATCTTTTCCAAAGGATAAAAATAAAAATGCTCAGCCTAACCCAGTTGTTCCAGTTGTTGACCCTAAATTACTCAACCCACCTATCATTCATAATCTGCAACCTCAAAACCCACCTGTCGTTCGTGACCAGCAACCTCAAAACCCACCTGTCATTGCTGACCAGCAGGCACAACCACAACTTGATGCCGCAGCTAAAGCTAAAGCTGAAGCTGAAGTTGAACAGAAATGCCTTAAGGAAGCTTTTGAAAATTCCCTAAAAAAAGCTCATGAAAAGGGAGATAAATTTGAAGTTGCTGTTGAACAAAATAAGGTAGGCCTTTGTTTCAAGGATGGCCTTGGTGTAGAGAAAGATGACCAGCAAGCTTTCGAATGGTTCAATAAAGCTGCAGCTCACAATGATCATGCAAAAGACGAACTAGGCGTTTGTTACTACGAAGGAAAGGGTGTTGTTAAAAATGATGCTCAGGCTTTTGTCCTATTCAGTGAAGCTAAAAAGAAAGGCGTTGTAAATGCATTCAATCATTTAGGTGTTTGCTACTACTATGGACATGGCGTAACAAAAGACTGCTACAAAGCCATTAGATTGTTCAATCAAGCCAAAGATAAAGGGGTTGCTGAGGCACATAATAGCTTAGGCATTTGTTACAAAGAGGGGCAGGATAAAGACGGGAAGGGTGTTCCTCAAGATTTCGCTAAAGCATTTAAATATTTCAAAACAGCAGCCGAGCTTGGCGTTGTTGATGCTCAATTCAATTTAGGATTTGCTTATAAAACGGGCAAGGGCTGTGATCAAGATGAATCTAAAGGATATGAATGGATTCACAAAGCTGCCCTTAAAGGGCATGAAAAAGCTATATTGAATGACAAATAAACAACAAAATATAAAATAGCCCGATTCAATTTTTACTCATGCTGTCTTTCAAAATGTGATCAGTTTACAGTTTGCAAGTACTTTTAAATTATATTAAGAGATGATTTTATGCTAGCCTCTGTTAACTCGAAAAATATATTTTCAGACATTTTTTATGCCGAACAAATATGAAAAATAGATGAATGTTTGCTAGAGAAAGAGCTGGGATTGAAATCTTTTGTTGAACCAAGAGGGTATGCTATGGCTGCCATTGGAGTTGGTTTAGCAGATTTGGTCAAAACGTCAGTAATATTACCTTTTCGGACATTATGCTGTATCCGCATAAACCCACCCATAAAAAAGAGTTTACTAGACAAATTCGGAGAAGGGTTAAAAGAGGTAAAGGATGCTTTCGTAAATTTAACAGGTGATAAAGATGCTTCATCACAGATCTATCTTGATAAAGGTTATTTGTGATAAAGACATTACCAACATTTTTATTTACGGATTAAAGATAAATTCTTGTCAAGTTTTTCTGATATCATTTTAGCTGCATTCGCAATCGTAAAACAATAGGAGTTTAATTATGAGTATAGGATTCGGTAGTTCATTCCCCCCAGCAGAAAGAGCATTAGAACAATTAAATAGTAACACGAGTATGACAAATTCAAATTCATCACAAAGTTTGAATCTTCCAAAACAAATGAATGAATCTCAAATTCAGGAAATTCTTCAACATGAACAAATAATGAGCATATTTTTAAATGCTATGAGCAAACAATTAAACGAAAATGAAAAGGATCAGGATTTTGTTCCGGCTGTCAAAGTTGAACCTCGATTACAAAACCTACCAGTTGCTCTTAAACAAGAAGAAGCTGCACTGAATTACCTAAAAGAGGATTTTGAAAGATACTTAAAAGGCGCTAATGAAAAGGGATATACATCGAAGTTGCTATGGATCAATACAATATAGGACTTTGTTACAAGTATGGCCGCTTTGTAGAGCAAGATGATCAACAAGCTTTTCAATGTTTCCAGAAAGCTGCACCTATAAATCATGCTGCAAAAGATCACTTAGGCGTTTGTTACTATGAAGGAAAAGTCACCTCCCAAGATTATGATAACGCTTTTTCGTTGTTCCAGAAAGCTAAAAAGCAAGGTGTTGTAGAAGCTCTCTATCACTTAGGTATTTGTTACTACTATGGACATGGCATAACAAAAGACTGCACAAAAGCCGTTAGATTGTTCAATAAAGCCATAGATAAAGGGGTTTTTGAGGCATATAATAGCCTCGGCATTTGTTACAAAGAGGGGAATGGTGTTCCTAAAAATGACAATAAAGCATTTGAATGCTTTCAAATAGCAGCGGATAAGAAAGTTCTCGATGCTCAATTCAATTTAGGATTTGCTTATAAAATGGGCTATGGATGTCAGCAAGATGATACTAAAGGACATGAATGGATTCACAAAGCTGCCCTTCAAGGACATTCTAAAGCTTTATTGTATGACCCTACATAGTTTGATCGAATTTTTACTCATGCTGTCTTTCAAAATGTGATCAGTTTGCAAGTACTTGTTAACTAAGTTAAGGGATAATTTTTATAATTCTCCTGTTAATTCAATAAACATGTGGAAGACATTGCCAACATCTTTATTTACGGATTAAAGAAAAATCCTTGTCAAATTTTTCTGATATAATTTAAGCTGCATTCTCAATCGTAAAACAATAGAGGTTCCAATTATGAGTATAGGATTCGGTAGATCATTCCCACCAGCTGGAAGAGCATCAGAGCAAGTCAATAGCAGCACGAGTATGACTATTTCAATGTCATCACAAAGTTTGAATCTTCCACCAGAAATGAATGAATCTCAAATTGATGAGATTCTTCAACACGAACAAATAATGAATTTATTTTTAAATAAAATGCTCAAACAATTTGAAGACTGGAAAGAAGGACTTAAGACAGAAATCAGGGGAGAGTTTAATACTCGTATTCAAAATCTTGAAAGTGTTCTAGTAAGCAAAAATAATCTTCTTGTACTTAAAGAAGACTTAATAAAAGCAAAAGACGACGTATTTCAACCTTTTTATTTTGAAACTCGCAAGACTAATTTTAAAATTCTTGGATCTGTTGACGAAAGGGTTGAAAAAATTGTCACGTGGTTGCTAGAACACCCTGATATTAAGCTCACTCTAAACGGGTTTGCTGACAATCGAGGAAATGATGAGCATAACAAAATCCTCGGAAAAGCCCGTGCGGAATTTGTGAAAACACTTCTTTGTAGTGATAATAGACTTAATGCTTCGCGGTTAACAATCATTTCTTGCGGAAAAACCACTAAATTTGATCCAAATAGTTTACCCCCAAACCGGCAGGTTCAGTTTGTTTATGGTGATTCTGAATCCACCCCATTTTAGTAGCTAAGACTTGAGCTTCTTCGATTAAAATTTTGCCTAAAACATACTCTCCCTAACAGGGGAGAGTTCACCAAGGGATAGCCTTATGAGTCATGTGAGTTCCAAAAACATATTTTCCGATGAGTTTTATGCTAACCAAATCCATCAAATAGACCTGCACAAAGAGCACAAACATTTCTGTGTAGCGCGATCACGCGCTTTTCTTGTTATAGGTTCAGGCTTAGCCAATTTGGTCAAAACTATAGTTATATTGCCTTTTCGTACTCTAGGATGCCTCTGTATTAATCCTCCCATCAAAGTTTGTCGACTCTTCCGCTTTGATACAAAAAAATGGAAGGAATTTGATAATGAGACAACAGCTTTCTTTAGCCTTAAAAAAGTGATTCAAAACGCTTATCGGATTTTTACTCTCGCTCTTGGCCTATTGAGTTCTTTAGTTTTTGGCCTCTTTATTTCTCCATCCCTAAATATTGTCATTCAAACAGGTTTAGGCCACGCCTCGGCAGGTGCTTTAAAATCTGCTCCCACATGGGCGGAAAAGGAAATCAATGAAGCAAAAGATGAAAGAAAACATCAATTAGAACAGGGGCAGCAACAAAAAGAAAAAATTCAAAAAGATGAGAAAGAGCTGAAAGAAAAAGTTGATAGTCTCGAATCGCAAAATGATGAATTTAAGTATAAAATTAAAAGATTAAAAGACAAGATAGTTAAATTAGCCAATGAGAAACAAATAGCTGATAATAATGAGCTTGAACAGCAGGAAGAAATAAAGCGCAAGATTGATGAAATTGAGAGAGAGCGTAAAGTCGAGATTGATGAAATCGAAAAGAAGAACAAAGAAAATGTTAAACTCGAGAACAAAGAACCCTTTGTCGAAAAACCAGCATTAGACATAAATAACTCCCCAAAAAATCGAACTGCAGATAATCAAAATAAATTGCCAAATAATTTTGTTGATTTACCTAAAGAAGAACAAAAGAGTATATTTGCAAGGTGGTTTAAGCCGGTTGATAGCTAATAAAGGAAGACAGGCAAGGAAACCTTTCCAAGTAATAGAACAGGCATGGAGATATCAATAACTTTAACAAAAACCATAGGGTTTCTACTTACAGGGAATATCTTCATTGCCTCCGATTTCTCCAAAGACTTAACAATGGATCTGAATCAAACTTTTGAGATCCGAATTTTTTCTGGAGAAGTAGCTAGTGCAACAGTCACACATATTGGACGCAATGTCACCAAACCCATAGCTCTTGAACTTCCTAAAGAACTAAAAGACGTTTCTTATGAGAAGGCCTACAGCCTTTTTTTACAAAACGATTTAAAACTTATCGTTACAGATCATGGTTATGAAAAGCTGGGAAATAGAAAATTGCTGGTGGAATTTAGAAAGGGTGTAACTCAATGTGCAGTCCATGTAGGCCTATTCATTCAAGGAAAATACAAAGGGGCTGAATATCGAATTAAAATGGATCCCAATGACTTAAACCTTACAGAAGGGGAGTTTCAAGAAGAAAATTCGCGAGAGTACAAAAAAGCTCATGTGCAGCTTGAAGAATTCAAAGGTTTAAATGAAAAGGTGATAAAAAAAATTCTCCTTAAATTAAAGCCTACCAACTTTCATGTGGAAGTCAATTTCGATACGATTATTATTTCTCTAGGTCCTTCTTTAAGGCAATTTATTGATAAACCACATCTCTCATCTCCCATTTCTCGGGAGCGCATTCCACCGAAAAATACCCCAAAAAATGACAAACTCTTCACTGCTTTGAATTTTCTAGACGAAGAAGAACACATGCCTGAAACGGACTTAGCTGATGGTCATCCTGAGGCAAATCACGTGTTTCGTGAAATGAAAAGGTTGTTTGTAAATAAACACAATCCTTCTGAAGAATACTTGAAAGACTTATCTGGATTAATAAAACAGTTATATTCTTGTGAAGGTTTTCGTGTTTTTAATACTCTCATTAACACCTTAGATGAAAAATCTTTGCTTGAAAAAGAAATTTTGGATGTGATCAATGAAACCTTGCAACGTTTTCAAATCACCCATTTTCAACGAGAAATGAAAAAAGTCAGCGGAGAAGAGATTCATTATTCACATTCTTTACTCGATACTTTAGATCCTAAACATTATGTGAAGGCGCTGGCCTTGTTTACAAAGTCATTAAATGGGACTGAGGTCAATGAGAATTCACTTTTGTTAGTTTATGGGCAATTGAAAGCCCTCATTGGACTCATGCTCGTGATGGCTATCAAGGGACTTACAGATATTGACAAACAAGTTTATAAAGAAGCTTTTGATGCAATGATCTCTTTTGCACATCAGGATGATGTTTGCAACAAGTATTTTATGATTGATTACGCGTCTCGCTATGGCAAACAAGTCTTTTCTTTTGTAAAAGAAGATTCCATCGATGTGAATGCTTTGATAGAATCTTCCACACCCCTTTTTAGAGGTCTTTCTAAGATAGAAGATGAAATTTGCTTGAAAGAACCATGGCGCATGGTTTCTAAACTATTCGAGAAAACAGATGTTATCAAGGCTAGGGTCAAATTGGAATCTTGGAGGACAGGTGAGTATCGATGGTTTGTCAATTTATTTGCAGTGCGAAGAATGTTACTAGATCCCTCACCACAGATCTTTTTAAACTTTGCTGAAGGAATTAAAAATGATTTTGCTAAGGTGCAAAAAGAAATGGATTTGCAAAATGCCTATTTTGTTTTTGGCTTTGTGGAGCTGCTTGGAGAAGTCATTTGTTTTCCCGAATTCGAGGAAACGAATATTGAAATTAGAATAAAGGCGCAAGAACTATTAGAGATGATTGACTTAAATATTGAAAACAATGATGAAAATCTTCCTTTTTACATGATCCAAGAAAAGCAGAGAAAAGTTTTAAAAGACACAATCAATTCCTATGATATTCGAAATAATGGGGACCTCATAAGAAGCGAGCGTTTTCAAAGCAAAATTAAGTGATTTTCATCTTGTATTATATCTTCTTCTAAGGTATCAAAATACATATTTTAACGGCTTTAAGTTTGAGAATACATGTTTATATATAAGCAGCCATTAGCCATAAAGATGACTTATGAAACGTAAAAAAATCCCGGGGTATGGTATCATATTTGGTCTATGTCTCTTTGAGAACGTACATTCTCATGATTTAAAAAAACTAAATCCCACCGAGCCACAAGAAATTCAGTTTTCTGCATCGACTTTTTTTAATGCTCAAACACCTTTTGTTAAACTTCAAAATCATGTGAAAGATGTATTGCTTAGAGATATAAGTCATTCTAGTAAGAACGATACTTTTCAACAGCCAGAAGAAATATTTCTGGCTTACGAAAATATCAATCAAGAATTTGATAACCTTAAAAATGAATACCTACAGCAGTATCTGGCACTAGAATTTCAGGAGGCTCTCCTAAATAATGCCTTACAAGGTATGGAAATATACAAAGAAAAGAACTCTTTCAATGAAATGGCCTTAAAGCAAAATAAAGATGAACAAAAGTCTATTCAATCTCTATTCACCGATAGAAATTTTGAAATACTAAAGTTAAAAGAAAAAGTTTATCATGCAGAGAACCTTCTTAAAAGTCAGTATCAAGAGCTTTCAGCCAATTTGGAAATTGAAAAAGGCAAAAATGTAGATTTGCAGAAAAACCTCATAGAAATTGAAAACCAGCATCAATTACATCGACTGCGTATGCAAGCCTTAGCAAATGAATTGCAAGCGATTCGGAATAGCACCTCGCTTAATGAAGAAAAACTTAAAACGAGTCAAGCAGGGCAGGAAGAATTCATTGAAAAGTTAAAGTTTCTCCAAAAAGAAAATGATCGATTGAACTTAGAATTAGCTAACCTAAAGGACGAGTTTGCTCACAAGGAATTAAGCTTGTTAGAGCAAAGCCGCAAAGATTTAGATGCAGCCTTCATTAAAATTAATAAAAATGAGAAAGAAAGAGAAACCCTCTTAAAGCAAATGGACAACCAAAAAGTTCAATTTGAACAAGACAAAGATCGTTTGAGATCGGATTTGTTGGCTATCCATAGTCAGGAATTGCAAAAGCTTAAAGAGGAGTTTGCTGTTAAAGAGTCTGCGATACAGGCCAACAATCAACATTTTAATCAAATGATTGCACAAAACACAGCTTTAGAAGCGACAATCCATAACATAAAACATGAAAAAGAGCTATTAAGGCAGCAAATCCAAGATAAGTCAGTGCTTGAACAGGAAATAAAAGCTAACCTTGAACAGATCTCAAATGAATTAGTCACCTATAAATGTGCCTATGAAAAGACAGAGGATCTCTTAAATGAAACTAAAGAGGATTTGCAAGCGAGTGAACAACAAAAAATTACATTATTAGCAACAATGAAAGAAGAACTTCACTTGCTTAAAGAAGAGCTTACTAACAAGAATTTAGAACTTTTAGAGCAAAGTCGGCAGCACCATATAGCAACCCAAGAACATCACAAGCAAGCAGAACAGGAAAAGCAAATGCTGTTACAGTATATTGCAGATTTGAAACATCAAGCGGCGCTAGAAAAAGATTATCCAGATCAAACACCCTAGCCCGCGACATTAAAAAACACACCAATCAAATATAAAAGCTGTGCTAAAGCACAGACACTCCAAAGCCTGCGGCGGAGGACTGAGCATGTGAATGAAAAAATGTGTGTGACCCACTTAATTTGCATAACTATAAAACACACAAATCAAAAACTTCGCCGAAGGCTTTGGAGTATCTGTGCTTTAGCACAGCTTTACTTCCTTCGGCGGGTAGAAAAATGTGTATGACCAAAAATTTCGTCTAAGGCGATCTTGCAAATCCTATTTCAAATTCTATTTTATTATCCTTCACGAGAAGTTCTATAGTACTTTCTGCAGGAATTTTACTTTCGAGAATAGCTTTGGAAAGCATATTAATGACCTCTTGCTGAATATAACGCTTGAGAGGACGTGCGCCAAAAGACGGATCATATCCTTCCTTAGCCAAATGGGCTAATACTTCAGGCGTCCACTTTAATGTGCTATGCCGATCAGCCAAACGGCGTTGGAGTAAGTTGAGCTGAATAACAACAATTTTTTCCATATCTTTTTCTTTAAGCGGTAGGAAGGGTAGGATGTCATCCAAGCGATTGATAAATTCAGGGCGGAAAAAGGTTTTGATAACCGGCTCAAGAAGGGTTAAAATTTCATCTTTGGTGATCCCTGATTGACTTTTTTCAAGCTTTTCTAATAGAAGATCCGATCCAATATTTGAAGTTAGGATGAATAGGGCATTTTTACAGTTTACGGTACGGCCTTTGCTATCTGTGATACGTCCATCATCAAAAATCTGCAGCAAGATATTAAAGACATCAGGATTTGCCTTTTCAATTTCATCAAATAACACCACTGAATACGGACGTCGTCGCAAGGCTTCAGTGAGTTGGCCTCCTTCTTCGTATCCAATGTAACCTGGAGGAGATCCAATCATTTTGGCGACGCTGTGTTTCTCCATGTACTCGGACATATCAAGACGAATAATTGCATCCTCTTGATCAAATAACTGTTCCGCGAGGGCTTTGGCTAGCTCTGTCTTTCCTACACCTGTAGGCCCTAAAAATAAAAATGTTCCAATGGGTCTTCCGGGGTCGCTTAATCCGGATCGTGACCGGCGAATGGCTTCACTTATGGACGTGATGGCTAGATCTTGCCCTACGACACGTTTTGCAAGCTCATCTTCAAGTTGAAGGAGCTTTTCCGCTTCTCCCTCGAGCATTTTGCTCACTTGTATGCCAGTCCATTTGGAAACAATAAGGGCTATTAGGTTTTCATCGACTTCTTCCTGCAACAACCGGTTGGATTTCGCATTCAGTTTTTCTTGAAGTTCGTTAATTTCTTTTTCAACTTGCGGAATGCTGTTATAGCGCAGCTCGGCCACTTTGTTATAATCAGCCTTTCGTTCCAGCTCTTCTTCTTGGAAACGTAGCTGTTCCAGTTCATTTTTCATGGCTTGGACTTTTTCGATCAGCTTTTTTTCTTGATCCCATTGCTGCCTTAAAACTGCTAAATCTTCTTTAATTTGGGCGATTTTTGCTTCGCGTTTTTCCCACTCGGCATTCGATGTTGGACTTTTTTCACGGCGTAAGGCTTCTTGTTCAACGATGAGGCTGCTCAATTCCCGTTCTTTCCTATCAATAGGCAAAGGACGACTTCCAATTTGTAGGCGAATCATACTTGCAGCTTCATCGATGAGATCGATTGCTTTATCTGGAAGATGGCGTTCGGTGATATAACGATAAGAAAGAAAGACAGCTGCGTGAATGGCTGATTCCGTGATGCGCACACCATGGAAAATTTCAAATCGTTCCCGCAATCCTCTCAGGATAGCAATCGAGTCTTCCAGAGAAGGCTCCTCGACCGTAACAGGCTGAAAACGACGGGCCAACGCAGCGTCTTTTTCGATATATTTTTGGTACTCATTCAGTGTTGTGGCGCCCATGCAATGCAGGGTGCCTCGTGCTAGAGCGGGTTTGAGAAGGTTTGCAGCGTCCATTGCACCTTCTGTTGATCCGGCTCCAATTAGGGTATGCACTTCGTCAATGAAGAGGAGAATTCCTCCTTCGTGGCTTTCAATATCATCTAAAATACCTTTTAAACGTTCTTCAAATTCACCTCGAAATTTTGTTCCGGCTATTAAACTACCCATGTCCAAGGCTAAGAGTTGTTTGTTTTTGAGAGAATCCGGAACATCTTCCTGAACAATCCTTTGTGCTAAGCCTTCTGCGATGGCTGTTTTACCTACGCCAGGATCGCCGATTAATAGGGGATTGTTTTTGGTTCGGCGGCTTAACACTTGCATCGTACGTAGGATCTCTTCGTCACGGCCGATGACGGGATCTAACTTACCTTGACGGGCTAAGGCCGTTAGGTTTTTGCAATACTTCTCAAGAGTTTGCAGGTTTGCTTCGGCGTTGGGGGAGTCTATGCGGCGGCTGCCTCGCATTTTTTTTATCATCTCTTCGATGGCTTTGAGAGGTATACCTGTGGCTTGTTTCCATGTAGCAAAAGGCTCGGCGCCATTTTTCCAAAATGATAAAAGAAAATGGTCGGTGCCGGCGTAAGTGTCATTCCATTTCTTGGCTAGGGTTTGTGCTTCAGAAATACGTGTTTGTAGATGGCGTGAAGCTTGAGGAGCTTGAGGAGTAGTGCTGCTAAATGTGGGCTGCTGATTGATTTGCCTTTGCACATCATCTAATAGTGATTTTGGATCGGCATTAAGTTGACTTAGGATAGAACAAAAATAGCCTTGAGGATCTTCTAAAAATGCCTTTAGTAAATGACTTTCCGTGACTTCAGTATTATTCCTTTGCTGAGCTTCCTTAAATGCTCCTTTTAAAGCTACAGACACCGCTTCTGTCAAGTTTTCTGTCATTTTTCACTCCTTGTGTAAATCTTTAATGTTTTACGATAATTTGGATGAAGATGACTGTCAAGTTGAAATTCAAACTTGCTTTAAATTTCAAATTATTATATTAAATTTCCACATATGGAAGACTATAAAGCCGCCGAGGCGAATGCATTAAAGCTGATAAGTAGAGAACAAATGTGAATCACATTACTATTAAAGAAATCATAGAGCGAACGAATAAACATATTGCTCATTTAAATATTAATCCGAGACCAGAAAAATATAAGCACCTTGTATTGAGTGGGGCTGAAAAATAATATTAAATGAATACCAAGTCAAACAGCTTGCTCATTATTTAAATATTGACTTTATTGGACCTCCAAAAAACGCACGTACGTGGGTCTCATCAATATGTAAGATATATATGAGTATAAAATATACGAATCCAAATGATTCACGAGAATTTATCGCAGAAAACAAGCGAGGCTTTAAAACGTAGAATCAAAGAGGTGGAAAATGTCGAGGGATAAAACGCTAGACGGTATATTTTTAAGGAATTTCTTTAAGAATAGTATAGCTTTTTTTGCTGGAGAGCAGTCAAACACGGAAAATGAGTTTTTGCATGGTTATAATCTAGCAACGAATGATTGGATTTCCTTGAAGGCAGAGATTGATACTTATCCAATATCCACATTCTTAAAAGAAAAATTGAACGATTTATTTAATCTTGCAGAAGATTACTTCTTCTGCATTGTTGGCTCTGATCAGCCCTATCAATTCACAATTATTCAATCCTCCAATCGGACTAGATGGGAAGAAATTCGTAAGTCCGCTAAAGCAATTTATGCTATTGCACAAGGAACAAATTTATTTTAGAGAAAATTTACGCAAAATCTTCATTATTTTGATGAAATAACACTATTAGCTTGTCCTAGTCAAAGCGATTGAAGCAACTCAATTCATACCATTTAAGAAGAACCTTTACTCTAATTATAAAAATACTTGATGTTAAAAATTTCATTTGAGAACATGCTGTTGCTTTGAACAAAAAAACTGTGTTTAGGAAATGAATGTATGGTTGATTTAGGTCTTTTGCAAAATTTATTTAAAAATGCAGCCCTTGCCGATCAGGCTGTGAATACCCCTGAAGATCAGTTTGATCAAGTGGTGACTTTCATAGAACAGGATAAGATCAATGAAGCTGCGGGAATCATTGAGCAAGTCTTCGGCAAAGGAATTCCGGATATTCGATTAATCGTCTATTATTTCTATGCCCATTTTAGTCATCACGGTATTAAGAGCTTTATAGAAATTTTTCCGGGCATGATCTCCATTGTCAATGAGCATTGGGAGGTTCTTTGTCCCCAGAATAGAAAGGATAAGCATGTTCAAAGTAGCTTAAACTGGTTTTTTTCACAAATTTTGATTAAATTAAAATACGCTGAAAAACTTTATGGCACAGGAAAAATCAATTCACTTTGGAAAAAATCTGTTTTAGAAGTCACACCAGATGAGCTCAATCATCTCATTACAATCGCTAATGAGTTTAAAAATTTCTTCATTGAAAAATGGCCTAAATCATCGACTAAAGAGCGTGTGCTGCACTTAGTGAAAAAGATCGAAGAATTAAAACCCATGATTGAAGAGGTAAAACCTCAAAATCTTAATGAAAGCACTCCCGAAATTATGGAAGAAAAGCCTGCGGAGACCCCAGTGGAGTATCCTTCGTCTAACGAAGAGTTCACTGACGAAGAGATAGTTTCTCCTCCTGAATATCCTCAATTAGTTGAACAATCGCATGCCCAAATGGAAGAACAAACCCAAGAATCTCAACAAGCAGCTCAAATAACAGCTTTAACTCATACAAATGTAAACGATGAAATAGCTCTCTCTTTAGAAAAATTAGATATCTTTCTTCGTAAACTCAAAGTTTTTGAATCATTGATTAATCAAAATGACTATCTTAAAGCAGCCATAGTCTCGAAAGATATTGATCATTTACTCGAGAACTTCGATCCTATAAATTTTTTCCCCAAAGTATTTGCTAAATATTTTGCCTTGTTTGCCAAACATGTGGCGGCATTATCGGAGCAGTATGAGAAAAAAGAATCCTTACAAGTCAAGTCTCTGGAAAAATTGTATCGTGCAGATTTAGACATGTTTATTGATTGGTAGTTACATCTTGATTTCTAATGGGATATTTTGTGCATATCACTACACGCATCGCTAAAGACATCAAACGTTTTGATATCTGCTCTTTATTAAGGCTTCTGGGAGAAATTGGTTATAAAAGCGATGATATCTATTTTGAATCAAATGCAGATTGGTCTTCCCGTTCTTCTTTATGTGAGGATATTTTTTTTTCAGAAAACTCACCCAAAGTGAGAATCGTGCTTAACCTGGGACTTTTATCGGGCAACTCTCCTTTACCAAATTTTTTTAGAAAGAAAATGGATGCGGGTTCTATTGATCCCGTTCTTTTTACAAGATTTTTAAATTTTTTTGATCACCATATCATTAAAAATTTATTATCGATGAGTATGCCGGACGTCAATGATGTCTTTTTCTCAAATTGGCAAGTCACCAAAAGCTACTATCTAAAGTTATTGGACTTAAACAGCACAAGTACTCTATGGCATTTATTTCAGGTTTGCTTTCCGGAGCTGACGGTAAAGGTGATAAAATCTCCAAGGATGTTTAGGCAAAATAGCTCTTCAATCATGCTGGGAACCACTCGTTTAGGGAGGGAATCATTTCTAGGAAAAAAAATTGTACAAACGATCCCGAGTTTTAAATTCATATTAATTGGGGATGACACACATACAGAACTCCAGGCTCCGTGGCCTTTAGAAATTAAGGACAGGCTGAAAAAAATGGTTTTTACAATTCTGCAAAGAACCCATATTCATTTTCGAGTCATTTTTATCTTAAGAAATAATAAGGAGATCGCTCGCTTATCACGAAGTTCCCAACTTGGTTATTGTATGATTGGAGAAAGTAAAGAATCCCTTAAATTATTATTATTTTCCGGATATTCAAAGGGTTTAGCTAGGTGTTAACATGGATTTGTTTGTATAACTTACCACTGAGCCATGAGATCAATGAGAAAAGTCATATAACTTACCACAGAGCCAACGAGATCATTGAGAAAAGTCGTATAACTTACCACAGAGCCAACGAGATCAATGAGAAAAGTCATATAACTTACCACAGAGCCAGTGAGATCAGTGAGAAAAGTCGTATAACTTACCACAGAGACAGTGAGATCAGTGAGAAAAGTCGTATAACTTACCACAGAGCCAATGAGATCATTAAGAAAATATGAGGAGATTGTGTGGGATTATGCAAATAGCCATATTCCATGTTTCAATAATGTTAAAATTGATCATGAGTCCATCCACAAAAGATAAAAGCTATATTCCTATCTCAAACTTTCTCACTGATCTCACTGTCTCAGTGGTAAGTTATACGACTTTTCTCACTGATCTCACTGTCTCAGTGGTAAGTTATACGACTTTTCTCACTGATCTCACTGTCTCAGTGGTAAGTTATACGACTTTTCTCACTGGTCTCAGTGGCTCAGTGGTAATTTATTTAACAACAGCGTAGAAAGGCTTATGTCGAAAAGTTCTTCCAAATCATTTAAAATATCAAGAATACCGTCGACTTTTTTTTCCTTAATTTTTTTCTTGATCCTATCAAAAATAAATCGGAAATCTGTAAAATCCTGGTATTGATCAGTAATTTCTTTTTCGAGTTGATCTAAATAAAAATGCATTTGATTGTTGAACTCATAAATTTCTACATTATGATTTTCTACAACCGGTACATATTTGCTTTCTGTTACCGTTTGCGTTACTTCTTTCTTAGAAAAACTTTCAATATAAAGTTCATCCATAAATAAACTTCTTGCCTAATTAAGGTTAGTTATTGGAAAAATTGAAAACGTGCAATTAACATCAACATAGCAAAAGTAATTAAAACAAGGCTAAACGAAAGACTATAACAGTGCCATTTTTTAAGCTTTGCTTTCTTTGTTTGAGTAACTGTACTACCGGTCACAACTTTGGTTGCCGTCACGTTGGCAACGGGAATTTTATCTTTCAACATATCTAAATACTTAGCGATTTGAGTTTTTGAATCTTTGTATTTTCCTTGAAATCCTCTCTTAAGCATGGCGTAATAAACCTGATATACAATATTGGGAATATTATGGTCGTCCAATATTTCATCAAGACTTTTATAAAAGACTTCTCCAGCAGTATAGGCGGCATAAAAATCTTTTTGGAGTGGAGACCACTTGACTTTGCTACTATTGTAATCATATCCCTGCATTCTTTCATCGAGAGAAGCTATAATGGCAAATATGATAAGCGAGGAGTGGTGTTTATCTAATCTTAGCTCTAAGCTGGACTTCAAATTTTCTACAAGCGTGGACATTTTTTTTCTAGTACTTTCCATGGATTCTGGTGTAATTGTAGTCTTCTCAAATGTGATTCTTTCTTTATCAAGGTCGTTAAGAAAAAAAGAAATCTCTTGCCAATACAGATAATTCATGTTTTATACCTCTTTTGAAAATAATAGGTTTTTTGTTTTTGGGCAAATGAACTTTTGTTTCAACTTCAAAATTTGCCAGCCAACAGTTTAATAAATCATTTAAATATTTGAAAAATAATACGACCAATTCCCATTTTTGACCGTCAAGATCTTTAAGAAAAAATTCATATTCAATTAAAGAGTTCATTTGTTTGTTATTGAATTTCTCGTTGACCTTTAAATCTTTTATGAGTTCGGGCATTGAATCGAAAAAACTACTGTTTAATTTCTTCATCACATTCAAAATGAAAAGGATCTCATTCGATGTTAAGCGGCTTTGATTTTTAAGTGAAAGAATGCGAATTAAAAAATCGGGATCGTCTTCTATTGTTTTTTCATAACGATGAAACGATCCTAATAAGCGCACACTGAGCCCAAATGTTTGAGCTTCCGTAAACTGTAGATCAAGTTCATCGTTTATATAATTTGAAAACCAAGGCTGCGTCCACAGGGCTTCAATGCTAATAGTTTTAGGATCATCAAAAGCATTGGGTAAATCTAGCATGACCTCTTTTTCAAAATAATCCACTTCATAGGAACCTCCGCCTAATCCCAGTATTCCAGGAGTGATAGGTCTGGTTCCTACGGAAAGTATTTCCGAGACATTAACCACCGTATGGAGCTCATATTGATGAAGGGGCTCAGGATATAAGATAGGAAAACTATCTTTTGTGCCGTCATGAAAAATAGGTTCAGCATAAGCTTTTTTAAGGTTTACAATGGGAACTACAAAAGGTATGAAAGAATCGTTATTTAATTTGATGGATTCTGGCCACTTGTCATTAAATTCAAAACACAAAGTAAATGATTGCCACCGCTTCCCATTTGGAGGAACCTCCAAATTAATAAATAGCTCTTGCTG
The DNA here is from genome assembly GCA_963748975.1 of uncultured Parachlamydiaceae bacterium. Lineage (GTDB taxonomy): Bacteria > Chlamydiota > Chlamydiia > Chlamydiales > Parachlamydiaceae > Neochlamydia. The sequence continues at coordinate 3,968 of CAVVKX010000008.1, read as the reverse complement.
TGGGAAATGTAATAATGAACGGATTTGTTCTACGACATGATTAAATACCTTTCTTTCTTGACTGTTGTAACCAAAATGGGCTGAGCAATTTTTTCCTTTTTCATTTCTTATTTTTGCATCGTCATAAAAAACCTGAACTTTTTCCAATGAATATTGAAGAGCAAAAGATACGCTTAAAGATGAAAGGAAACTATTAAGATGATTAATATATAGCTTGATGGATCCTATTTCCTCCGTACAAATATGCGGAGAGGTAAATTCAATACTGCATTGCCAACCTTCTCCGCCTTTACGAGCAAAGTCGAAACTTTTATTAAATAGAGGAAAAACTGTGAGGGGATCTAATGTTTGAAAAGTTGCCTTTAAATGATTGGCTGTTTTAAAAACCAACTCTGATCCGGCAGGTAACGTCACCTTTTCTGGATAGCGAATGGAAGGCTTAAGTTGCAACATGGCAAAAGCAGGCAGAGGATTGACAAGGTAAGGAAAGTATTGCCGAAACAAGCATTGATGGATTTGGACGATTTTTCGTGTGCCTTGTAACCGAGCCCGAGCTCCAAAAAAGGCTAGGGATTCAATTAACCTTTTTGTATGTGGATCCTCAGATTCAATAGGAGTTTCCCCGTATAAGGCCACATGAGAAGACCTAAACTTCTCAATATGTTGTAGCTCTTCCAAGTAAGCTTCGTAAACTTTATCATCTGATGCGGCCATTGGAATTAATCTTTGGTCTGGGGTAACTTAGGCAACACACTTTTTTTTAAAAATTAGCGTTATTATAAGCCTATCCTTTTTGGGTGCAATACAAATTTTGATGGGCTAATTATCCGACACTGAATATGAGACTAATAAAGAAAATGGAAAAACAGGATGTAAAGCTCACCTTAGGTCAGGATAGATGGGTATTTCGCCGAAGGCTTTGGAGTGTCGGTGCTTTAGCGCCGCTTTTATAATATGTTTGTGGTAAAAAAACTTCTTGCTTTTACAGGTTCCACCGAATAAAGCAAAGCCTTCGGCGAGGTTTTGATTTGTGTGTTTTTAAATTCTACGTTGCACTTAATTGTTTGAATAGATAAAAAATTAGGGATAACTTTTTAAATTCAAGGAAACGATATGAATAAGGACTCTTTTTTGGCCATTAAGATCTTTTATCCGCTTATATAGCCTTTAGTCCTGGAATAAACACCTGTATTGCTGTAGATAATCATTGGAACGGAAACACGGATAAAGAAAAAGGGAAAGAGCTACATTCCGGGCAAAATTGGAGTATGGGAATGGCCCCAGGAGCCACTGAAACAGGTGTTTTTTCAGAAAATTCAATAGCAAAAAATCCCTTCGTCAAGTTTTCTGTTTTAAAGCCTTTGGGGTTTTTATTTACAGGGACCTCATCCTTTGATTTTTCAATTTCCAATAGCATGATCTTCTTTCAAAATGAGGGTGTTAATAATGCAGGAACAGGCAAACAAACTTTTGATCTAGCGCAATCCAACTTCATCTTTCTCAATAATTCCCATGCGGACTCTGCTTTATCGGGGAGGGTCATTTATCAATTATCCGGTAATTCTACAGCTAGTTTCCGCGATCAATCCTCTGCAGACAATGCTGTATTTGAATGTACTTCTGAAAGCAGCATAGAGTTTTTAAATAACGCTTCAGCAGGCGAATCTAGCATTCACCTAAGCCATGCAAAAAATAAGCTTAAGTTTTCTCAAAATGCAACGGGAGGATCAGCCACAATCCATGCCAATCAGGGTGAAGTACTTTTTGCAGATACAAGCCATGCTCAAACAGCCTGCATAAATGTTTCAAATAGAATTAAATTTTCTCAAAACTCTTATGGCGGATTTGCCACGATCCATGCCAACCAAGGCGAAATAATTTTTGAAGATACCAGTGATGCGCAATTGGCCATCCTTAATGTTTCCAATGGTGGACAATTAAAGTTCCTAGATTCTGCATCTGGCAATAGTGCCAGCGTAAACTTATCAACAAATTCTTCTCTTTCCATCCATCAAAATAATAGGCTTGGATCTTTGAATGCTGATGCCTCCAGTAGTATTCAATTAGGTGATTACGCACTACAAGTAGGCAGTAACAATACAAATCATGCGATGCAAGGGCAAATATATGGAACCGGTTCATCCCAATACATTAAGGTGGGCAGCGGAATATTAAGTTTAACAGGTGATAATAGCTCATTTGCTGGAAACACTATTGTCAATGAGGGAATTTTAGCTTTGAATAACCAATTAGGTGGTAGCCTAGCAGTGAATCAATCTGGCGTTTTATCTGGTTATGGTACCGCTGTAAACAATGTAACAATAAATAGTGGGGGCGTGATTTTCCCCGGAAATGGCATTGGCGCTTTACATGTCAACGGCAATTATGTTCAAAATCCGGGTAGTGAGTATCGTCTCCAAATCAATCAGATCGGCCAAAGTGGCTTGCTTAAAGTCGGAGGTATCGCCGCGCTTAATGAGGCCTCAGTCAATATTCTCCCCAATGGTTTTCTTATGCATGCTCCTTATTTAATTCTTCAAGCCGATGGGGGAATTGCAGGTACTTTTAACCAGGTCACTTTTCCCTTTTTATATTTTAAGCCTCTGCTTAGCTACGATCCATATCACGTTATCTTGACCATCACACCTAATTTTGTTACAGCAGCTCAAACAGAAAACCAACTTCAAGTGGCCCAGCAAATTGACAGTATCAATCTTTTCACTGCTGATAATGCAGCCATCTTTTCAAGCCTTTTATTAATTCCGGAAGGCGACCCTACTTCTCATATACTTGACCTTGTCAGTGGGGAACAATACACTAACTTAATCCTTGCAGATCAACGTTCCACTCAGCGGTTTTTACGAAGGCTTTACAACTCTGTCAGAAATATTTCTATCAACCAAGATTGCGCTGCGCTTTGTTATAATGAATATAAAGCCTGGGCAGATATTGGTGGGGGTAAGAGCTTTCAAAAAGGTGAAAATAAAGCGAAAGGCTATGAGATGAGTGACTTTAATGTCACTATGGGTATACAACGTTCGCTTAATGACTGGTTGACAGAATGTAATTGGATGAGAAGGCTAGTACCTTGCAGCTGGTTGACGGGATGGACGGTTGGTGTAGCTGCGACTTATGAGCATGATCAATTTGACTTCAACCTGGGCGGTGAAGCTACTATGCATAATACGCAAGGCGCTCTCTATGCACTGCTGACGGGCCCCTGGTACTACTCACTAACAGACTTCGTGATTGGTTATAACACCGGAAAATTGGAGCGCTCGATAAAATTTGGTGAAATTGATTATAGGGCGCATAGTTCACCCAATATCTTCCAAGCTTCCGTTTACAGTGAACTTGGCCTCAATAACCTCTGCTTCTATGAAGTCGCGATTCAACCTTTTGTCGGCATTGAAACAGGGCATTATAGTCAATCTGATGTGAAAGAAAATGGCGCTCATTCTTTGGATCTAAAAATCAGCAGAAAATCGGCTAATCTGACAACCAGCAGCTTGGGCGTTCATTTGATTAATGTTAATGAGTCTTATTTCAACTGGGCCTTGGCTGTCGATTTAGCATGGAAACATCTGTTCAACTTCCGCCAAGATTGCAAAGAACGTTTTGTTCATTTCGGAAAAGATTTCGAGATTCAAGGACCTGAAATAGGTCACAATGGAATCGAAGGTGCATTATTCATCTCTAAATTGATAAATAATTACATCCAAGTTTACGTTGAATTATCTGGAGAGAGATGGAAAAATTATTCTAATGTTGATGTCATAGCAGGCCTCTCAGCAAACTTTTGAAAGAAATTCAATCTAGAGGCGCAAACATACTTTTGCGCATAAGTTTATTTAACATGAAGCGGTGGCGATGCGGTCAGAGATGCTTTTCCACAAGAACGAACACAATAAATCACAAACGTTAAAATTTAGATCCCATTTGTTGTACTTATAAGATTGTTAGGTAAA
>CAVVKX010000007.1:0-50471 GCA_963748975.1 uncultured Parachlamydiaceae bacterium | reverse complement strand
ATAGAAAAACTTCTTAAGCATGAGATGGTACCTTGTTCGCATGGCAAACAAATTAGGGATTTCACCTATGTGGTAGATGTTGCAAATGCTTTTGCAGCGCTTTTAAATAGCGATGTTCAAGGAGCAGTCAATATTGCATCAGGACAACTTATTACCTTAAGGCAACTCATTGATACGATTGCATCGAAACTGAATTCAAAAGGGAATATTCAATATGGTGCTATTCCGACGCCTGATGATCCACCCCTCATTGCAGCCAGTACAAACCGATTATTCAATGAATTAAAATGGTTTCCTCAATATTCTCTTGATGAAGGATTAAATCAAACGATTGATTGGTGGAAAAAACAAAATAGCGAAAAAGTGGTATCAACAAACAGGAGTTGTGGGTAATGATAACTACGATGATCACAACGTATAAACGTCCACGGTTATTAAAAAGAGCTGTAACAAGTGTTCTTAATCAGACTTATCCACATTTCAAAGTCTGTGTTTATGATAATGCTTCCAACGATGAAACAGAAGAAATTATGCAGGAATTTATGAGAAATGACTCTAGGGTTACGTATCATAAACATCCGGAAAATATTGGCATGATGGCAAATTATGCGTTTGCATTTTCGCGTATCGACACACCCTATTTTTCTTTTCTGCCTGATGATGATTATCTTTTGCCCTGGTTTTATGAAACAGCATTGGAAAATTTTAAAAAACATCCTGATGCAGCTTTTTCGTCATGTGGAATACTAGCCATTGACCATGAAGGGGTGGTTGTGGCAGACCCCCTCTCTGGATGGAAAAGGGAGGGGTATTATTCTGTTGCGGAAGGAATTTATGAAATGATCTCATCAAAATATAAGTTTCCTCCTCCTACTGGTGTGCTTTTTCAAAGTCAGATTGTGAAAAATGTGCTACCTCTTTGGAGCAAAGAAATACAGGTCATGTGGGATCCGGATTATCTGATCCAAATCGCGGCAAGGTTCCCCTTTGTCATCTCTCGTAAAATATCCTCCATTTTTCTTGCCCATGAGGGAGCCTTTTCCACAGGATTTTATAAGAAAATATTGCAATCCCCTTCTATTTTAGAAGATTATTTTATTGCAACGGTTAAGCTTATCGATAGAGTCCTTGAAAGTCCTGACATTTCCAAGGAAGTGAAAACAAAAATCAAACGGATTTATGTAAAACTGCTTAATGATGAAGTAAGCAATTATATGAAGTATTTTATCTGTGTCGAAAGATATCCCGAGACCTACCTTTCAGCCAAGATCCTTTTTAAACATTTTGGTATTGAGTGGAAAGTATTAAAACTGCTCCTTCAAGCATTCACGAAACATAAATTTCCAAGAATATCTTCTAAAGTGGCAAAATGCCATGCCTTATTAAAAGCATTCAGGTTTTATCCTAAAACAGAAATTGTAAACCCTACACAAAATTGGCGCTCCTTTTAGGAATACAAGGAGTACGCAGAATCTATTACCAGTTAGCTCTGCTTTGTTTTAGCATTAACCACAGAGCCGGTGAGATCAGTGTGAGAAGGTTTGAGATAGGGAGATGATTAAGCAGCTATTCTCACGTTTCATGACATTCCTAAGCTTGATATTTAAAGCATCAGATTAATATGCATCTCTGCTTGTATAATCATACTCAATTTTCTCATATTTCCTCACTGATCTCAATGGCTCACTGGTAATTAATGCAACAACGTCTTTTGTTTAACATGCCCTTTCATCAGGGTTTGTTTACTTCTTTTTAATAATACATAAGCTTTTATAGAAATGCATGGATTCAATGTGATCCTGATAATAATTTAGCGTCGCACGTAAACTTTGTGGAACTTTAGCATCATCGGCACATTCAGTTTTAGCGCTCGTATAATTTAAATCATCGACTAGAGATTGTAGAAAATACACGCAAGTACCAGGTCCAGCTTTAGGGTTTTGTTGCTACCTCCTCCACCAAAAGACTGCCAATAGGACGTATGTAGATCTTCTATGATATAAAGCCCACCACTCCTAAGATAAGGAAAAAGAGTTTGAAAACTTCCAATCTGCCCCACCATTGTATGACCACAATCATCAAGTATAATATCAAATTCCTGGGCCACTGATTTAGCAAAGGCATGCAATGTTTTCCAATCTGTTTGATCTATAAAATGATAATTAGACCTTTTCGAATAATATTCGATGTAATCAGGGTTGTTATCAATAAAGTATAAAGACGCGCGGGGGAAGTAATTCTCCCATAACTTTACAGAATACCCCTTGTAGATACCAATTTCTAAAAAAACTAAAGGATCATTTTTAATAGGACCAAAAAAATCTGCATAAACCTTGGTATAGTTATGAAAAGCCGAGCTTTTGTCTGTTCCGGCAGATAAAGCTAATTCATCCAAATATTCATACTCAGACTTTCTATTTTCGATACTTGCAGGCTCTTCTGCTAAAATTTGGATCATCATCATCATTGTAAACATAGCCATTCTCAATAAAATTAACATCACACACCTCACTTCCTGATTTTAATACTTTTTCATCATTCATAATTTTTTTAATGATTTATGTGTAAGTTATTTTTTCTAAAAGTTTATGTTGACAGTTCTTATCATCTTTATGTACTTATCAAGTTATTAAATTTTTTGGAGGAAAATTTTCCTATGCACAGCCTTACCACCCACATATGTATTCTTTGCCTATGCTTTTCTTGGTCTTGTTTCTCGTCGGTATTAATGATTACACGATTGTGGATTTACCATTAACAGCCCAGTGTTCAGGTTATTTTCTAGGGCGTTCCCTAGGAGAAAATTCTATTGTTTTACATGGCGAGGACACAAAAAATGCAGAAAATAAAATAAAAATCTTCACTCCTGATGATTTTTTGAATGATACAAAGCATTATGATTTAATAATCAATGTCGATTCCATGACTGAAATTGACCCATCAATCGCACGGATGTATTGGAAAAAAATTGAGTGCTTCCACAAAAATATTTCTTTCCATCAACCATGAAGTTAACCCATTTACTGTGGCAGATTTGATTAAAGAAAGTCATTCCATTTTAGAGGTCCACCGCCATCCTTATTGGCTTCGCAGAGGGTATGTGGAAGAGACGATTAGTTTTAAATGATGCCTAAGACCTTGTAAATTTTTATTTAATGCTTGAAAATTTTGGCTTTCAAAAGTGGAACAAAACGATACATTGAAAGATTTAAATTCGCATTATAAAGTTCCATTTCATTCACATAGGAAGCATCTTCAATGTTCATCCATATTTTTCTTCTGGGCAACTTAACATTCAATAGATGATCGATGTCTCGTGTATAATAATGGTAGATAAGCATCTGATCACTGGCAACCGGACAATTATTTTTTTCAAAAGCTTGATGATCGGTATTGACTTGAAAGTAAGGTGCTTTATATTGCATGTAGTGAGGATTGGTGCAGCCGCTTATCCTTTCGGGGCGCACAATACTCTTGCCTACAGGGACAGGCGCTATCGCACAGTGATTTAAAGCTTCTATCATTAGACATTGTGAAGGAATTTTTTGGATATGTGACGTCCCGAACATTAACCAATTAATGTATACGCCTCCATAATTCTCATAATTTTTGAGCACTGCCTTAAGAGAGTTTGTCTGAAGTGGGACAATGAATTCATCAATATCGATAATAGCCAGCCATTTTGTTTCATACTTTGCCATTTCAACAGCCCGCATATTGAGTTTATATTGGATCGTTAAAAATTCCTTTTGTGTCTTACCGATAGAAGAATAATGATGTAATTCCACGAGACCACTTTTCAGGTAAGGCTTTAAAATTTCACGATAATTATCAGTACTTCCATTATTATACAAATAAAAATGCTCAACGCCGATTAAGCGATGGTATTCTATCCACTCCTGAAGCCATTCAGCTTCATTCTGAAACATAGCAAAAACAGCCACTTGATATTTATATTTAGGCTTTTTAGCGGTTGCCTCCATGGAAATCACGAATAGGAAATGAAACAGGAAAAAAAACAGGAAAATTTTTAGTTTTGACATAGGCTAAATCATAATTTTTTTAGTTTTGCGTATTTCGCCACAATGCTTCTTTCGCGGTTATCTTTTGAAAAAAAGATTTTGTAAGTTAGCCCTAAAGAACTATCCTGAGCATCACGAATGACACCCACTCCAAAGTCTTTATGAAAGATAGTAGAACCTACATCGTAGGTATAATGAGGAGCGTCATCTAACTCTTCGGCCTGCCTTACTTCAACTTTTTCTTCAAGCGGACCCTTAAACTTCTCATTTGAGATTAATGATTTGCGAATGCGCTCCATATAGTCCCCAGGAATTTCACGTATAAAGCGGCTAGGAAGTTGATAACGTGCCATGCCCCACATGTATCTATATTGTGAAAATGTCACATAAAGTTGTTCTTTTGTACGTGTCATTCCTACATAAAACAAACGACGTTCCTCCTCTAAGGCTTCAATTTTATCCTTTGAATTGACATGAGGGAACAAATCTTCTTCCAAACCCACCAAAAAAACAACGGAAAATTCCAAGCCTTTGCCATTATGAATCGTCATCAGATTGACACGGTCTTTTTTAATGTCGGTATCATCCAAATTTGATTTTAAAGAAAGCTCCTCTAGAAAAGCCCTCAGGGATTTATCTAAGGATGTTTGTTCCCATTCGATTGCTTTCGTGATCAAAGCATCCAAATTACCTTTACGGTCTTCGAAAGTTTCAGGATCTTCCTTTAAATATTGCAGATAGTTTGACTGTTCAATGACGACCCGCACCAATTCTTGCAAAGATGCTGTTTTTGCTATTTCCTTCAACGTATGGATCATGTCTAAATACTGCCGAAGACCTTCTTTTTGTTTTTGAGGTAGCTTAATGGCATGTTCGAGGGGTCTTTCATCGATGAGGGTCACGCAGTAAGTTAAAATAGACATCTGTTCCGCTGCAGCCGCCAAGCGGATTTTTTCGAGAGTGGCTTCTCCTATTCCTCTCCGTGGCAAATTAATGCTGCGCGAAAAGGAAATATAATCCGTCCCTGAGTACACCATACGTAGAAAAGATAAAACGTCCTTAATTTCACGCCTTTGATAAAAAGATAGCCCCCCTACAATGACGTAAGGAATTTGACGGTATAAAAAACAATCTTCAAATACCCTGGACTGATTATTCGTACGGTAAAAAACGGCCATCTGATTATAAGGAATGCCCCATTCATAATGCTGACGGATGCGATCAGCCACAAACTCGGCCTCGTCACGTTCGTCATCGCTGGAGTAAAATTTTATTTTTTCACCTGTTCCTAAATCGCTCCAAAGCTCTTTCTCGTAGCGTTTTTCGTTTTGACTGATCACAGCATTAGCAGCTTCAAGGATGTTCGTCCGGCTACGATAGTTTTGCTGAAGGCGAAATATTTTAGAACCTGCGTAATCTTTTTCAAAATTCAAGATATTATAGATGTTGGCACCACGCCAAGAATAGATCGACTGATCCGGATCTCCGACAACAAACAAGTTATGATGTTTAGCGACTAAATATTTCAAGATAGTATACTGCGCTTCATTCGTGTCTTGATATTCGTCGATGGATAAAAAGTTCCAACGACTTTGATACTGTTCCAGCTTGTAAGGATGCTCCCGAAATAATCTTACAACCAAAAAGAGCAAGTCATCAAAATCCACGGCATTATAATGTTTAAGTTTAGTCTGGTAGAGGGAATACACGCGCGGAAGATAAACTTCAGCAGGGGAAGCCAATGCATCAACTTTGATATCTTCAGGCTTTAGTAAAGAATTTTTGGCATTAGAGATCAAACCCCTAAATGTCTTTACGTCCATTTTTTTATCTTTGATTTCAAGCTCATGCAGACAAGCTTGAATCACTTTTTCAGCATCGCCTTCATCATAAATAATGAAATCCCGGTTATAGCCTAGATCGTGAATGGACTCGCGCAAAATCCGCGCACCGAGGCTATGAAAAGTACAAAGCAATGGGGCGCTTTTGCCTACCAACATATGAATACGCTCACGCATTTCTTCTGCGGCTTTATTCGTAAAAGTCAGTCCAAGGATTTGCGAAGAAGGAACTCCCATCTCTATTAATAGAGCAATCCGGAAAGTGACAACACGTGTTTTGCCCGAACCAGCGCCTGCCAAAACAAGAATAGGCCCTTCAATAGCATTGACGGCTTCGCGTTGTTCTTCATTGAGTTGGGACAATAAGTTCATAAAATCTCATTTGGAATTAAAAGCTTTATTTATTTTATTAAATATAAGTCTTTTATTTCCAGATGTCATTTATTTTATGTACATTAATCAGACAAAATAACTTATTGAAACACAAAAGCCTCGCTAAAGCACATACACGTCAAGCTACAAAGATTACACTGATAATCACAATAATAAAATTAACAGGATGGATAGGATCATGCTATTCACTTAATCATTTTTTTAAAATAACTCACCAATATAGAGAGGCAAGAACAAGAAAGAACAGGATATAAGGATCGCCTTCGGCTAGGATAGACCTAATGCCTTTATCCTGCTGCCCTTATATCCTGTTTTTTCCGTCGCGTCTCTATGTTAATTGCTATTTTCAAAAAATGATTAGGTGAATAGCATGGGGTAGGATCGATAGGATAAAAATAGCTGCGCTTCGATGCGTAACGTTAATGTTATTTTTATTTCTTAATTTTATACATAGCATGAAAAAATCCTGCGGGGATTTCACAATCTTGTGTGAAAATTTCATTCCATGTTTGTTTTACAGGATAAGAGTTTTTAAGATGATAAATATCATCAGGCCCCACATACGTATTTATCCAACATTTATAATAAAAATACTTACTTAATCGCTGAGCTTCATCAAAATAAAAATTGACTCTTTCTTTTTTCATTTCGTGGAGACAATCTATCGCCAGAAAAAGATCAATGGAATCATTTGGAATTTTTGAAAGTTGATCGGGCATCAAGAAAACTAGATTCGCATTTTGGAATTCATCTTTTATTTCTCTAAAATCTTCAAATGGCCGAAATTTCATGACTTTTTTTTCTGGAAAAACTTGAGACAGGTATTCTTGAGCTACATATAACGCTGGAGGAAAATCGACGATGATGTATTTTTTTTCCGGGTAAAAATTGAGAAAACAGAAGGCAGTTCGACCGTATCCAGCTCCTATTTCTACAATGTTAGATATCTCATCCATTGGACATGCATTAACTACTGACAGATACTCTAAAAGAGAATTAAATATATCTTGGGAAACTCTTTTCCCATTGAAAATGCTATAAGGAGGGTTTCCAACTATTGGTTCTTCGAGCTGATCAATATAATTACCCCAACCTAAATTAATCATATAATTGAGATAATACATTGTTATGATATTAAAGTTTCTGCTTTCTTGTTGCGTCCACAGAAGATGTTTTCTGTTCAGCTCTTGCTCTGAGAAAGGAAAATTTATTTGAAGAACATGTCTCTTTAAATTTTGAGCATAAGGATGATCAATATCTACTTTCCATGTAAAATAATTACCTGCAACAGTCTGCTTAAAATTATTAAATCCAAATGTTGTCAATTGTTCTATATTCTTCTTGTTATAATCATTCCAGAAATTAGAAGAGTAAGAAATAAGTCCTTTAGATAAAAATTCATCTTCCATTTGTTTTAATTCTATAGGGAGATTAGGTGAATTTCTATAAGCCGACCACCAGTTTGTGAATTCTTGATTTGTAATTCCGAAAAGAGAATTCGAAAGGAATAAGATGAATGAAAGACTAAGAATAAAGTTTCGAATCACGATTATTCCTTTTGTTTGATCCTTTACATAAAACCAAAGAAGACAACAACCAAGCAGCAAAGGCCTCTAGCCATCACTCATCGCTCTTTCTCAATTAATCTTTGTCGATCCATTTTTGCAATTCCAAGTCCTGAATGTGCTTCCAAATTGAAAACTTTTTAATAACTCTTTTTGGATTAATTTTTCTACATATTTCCCCCGAGTGTTTTTATATAACAGCCCTAAAACTTCGCCGAAGGCTTTGGAGCGTCGGCGCTTTCGCGCCGCTTTTTATAACCTTGATTACCAGTCCGTTATTTCTACAGACAGATTTAAATTTGACAAAAGAGGAGAATCTTCCGCTAACTTAAAAGACTTCGGCAATGTTAAAGAAGTCAAATGAGTCAGCTTCATTAAATCCTCTGTTGCTTTAGAATCAATACTGGTATTCTTTAAGCTCAGTTTTTTTAATGGTAATTTGGATATGGATGCTATAAAATCATTCCTGAAATTGCTGAAGCCATCGATATATAATTCCTGAAGTTTGGTCATCTTGGCAATAGAAATTCCACAAGTTGGTCCCCCCAAATATACACTTTCTTCATCAGTTGCTCTTAAATTCAAGTTTGTCATGTTCTTCAAATTTGATAAAGCTTCAAATAACCCATTCTTTAAAAATTCAACCGAGTTGATTTGTAAAGTTAAATTCCGGAGATTCGTCATTTGAGGGAAGAATTTCCAGCTTTTAGATGACGGGGTGATGGATCCAAAATTACAAATCATTAATTGTTGGAGATTGGGTAATTTTGAAATGATTTCAATGCATTCATCGCTAACATGACCACTAATGGAAAGCTTTTGAACACTTAATAATTGCTTTAACACCGAATAAGAACAATCAATGATATTATATCCTCTTAGCGATAGGTCTGTTAATGTCGAAATTTCCTCGATTCCATTCAATTGATATGCATTCTTGATATCCCAGAGATTTTCTATTGAAAGCTTTTCTAACTTCTTGAATTTTTTTAACGACTTTCCAAGAATAACATCTTTTCCATTTATTGCACCCCGCATATCTAATTCTTTTAAATTTGAAAGGGATTGACTGATTTTCTCTAAAAAACTAACGGTTGTTTCTTTGCAACTTGCCATGTAAAGTTTTTCTAAAGATAAAATGGCTGCTATATCTTCTGCCGAACTGTCATCTAGGTCACTAAGAGATAATACAAGCTCTTTTATCTCGGGATTATGTTTAAGGGCCGGTAAAACATACTGAACCCCTTTGCAAAAAGTTAGATCTAGTTTCTTTAAATTTTCAATTTCGGAGAATAAGCATGACAAAGACGTTCTAGCAAGGTCCAGAGGGAGGGTTTCGCCCGTGATTTTTCCATTAGCTAGTAGGGATTGATATAGTTCCCTTACACCTTCCATTGTGGGATCAAAATTTTGTCCACGAATAGTCAGTACTTCCAACTCTTTAAATGCAGCCAAATCCATCAAGCCCCTAAAATCAGAGCAGCCTCGAAAATGTAACTCTTTTAACCCTTGTAATTTGGTTAATTCTCGCATCTCTTTTAAAGATAAGGAAGGCCACTTTTCACTTAAATCTAAACTGGAAAGATTAGGGAATAATTGGACAATTGTTTGCAGCCAGACAAAGCTTTTATTAAATGGACAAAAGTTAAAACCCTCAAGTCTTTTTAATAAAGGGCCTTTTTCTTTTAAGAACTGGGTGATGTTTTGTTCATCCTTGGCGTTAAATGCAAAATTCTTTACCTTAGGGTCTATGGACGTTGTCGCCAAAAGGCACTTAGTTAAATGATTCAAGATTTTCTCTTGTAGATGACTATCATTTTTCGCCTCTGCAAGGGTAAAGATAGCTGCATAATTTTCAGGCGATAAATTTTTTAACAAAATTTCTCGAACCGCAGTATTAAGGATGCCGGCATCGCAATATACTGGATCGACACTTTGATAAATTTGCAATACTTTTTGAGAATTCATATTATATGTTTTTAGACACCATTCCTCACAAAGTTTAAGCGCTTCACTTAACTCCCATTCATGGGCTTTCCGCATGATGTCTTCAAGTATTTCAGAAGTCAAATTCATCTCTTTGGTGTAGAAATATCGCACTAATTCTTTCAAGCTGACTACTTGCCCAACAATTTTCATTTCTTTTGTTAAACCCTCTTTGCCTCTGGATGCCCAATGACTACCAAAAAACCCTGAGAAGTAAGGGGAGCGCATGGCTAATACAGCAGCATTCACATAAATTGTTTCTTGGGCATTTTCATGGGATACGACAAGAGCAAAGTCGGCAATTTCCTTGATGTTAAACAGCTTTTCTAACCCCGGCATTTCTTTCAAATATTCATGCAGTTGATTCTCTTGAATAAATGCTAGGCAATACTTAACTTCATCATAATTTGCATGGTCAAAGGCTCTCTTAAGGATTTCTATGACAAGTGTGGGATATTTTTTGCCTTGCTGCGAAAGGATTGCGTTCAGCTGATTGTGATCAAAAATAAAGTGATAGCAGCGTAGTATTTTTGCATCATGTTTTTTTTCTATTGCATCATTGAGCTGATCAAAAACAGTTTCTACGTTAAAATCGCTATGGAGTTTAATTTTTGCAATTTTTTGATTGATTTGTTCTTTGGACGTGTCTTTTATTGATCTTTTAAGCATTTTCAACCTTCTATTCAACCCTTGAACATCTTTCTCAAATTGACTCAATCTAGATAGATTATTAACCACTAAATCTTGAATAGCTTTAATTTCTTGCTTAATTTGCTTTTCAGGATGTTCTTTTTTAGGAAGAGAAAGAGCAGCTTTTGCCCATTGTGGAAGACTTGTTTTAGGCCATACTGATTTGGATAATTGACAAATAAATTTTACTGGATCAATTTGATTTTGAATGGCCATATATAAATTCTCCAAAATTATGAATTTAAAAAACTTAAAAATTAAAACAATAAAAAAATTATATAAAAAAATATACTAAAGCTGCAAACAATTTTTCGCAACATCGATCCCAATAAAAAGCGGCGCTAAAGCACACACGCATCAAGCTATCAAAAATCTTATTGTCAAATTTGCTAATAATTGACTATTGATTCGCGAAGTGTCGCGCTGAGTAAACAATCTTTAAAGGTGAAGAAGTTTCGCATCGCTTTGGAGAGCGAAGGCCTTCCTTCGCTGTTCCTCAACAGCTTTTCAGAAAAACAAATTGTCAATAACCTAGTTTCGTTTCCCAAAGCGAAGGACAACCCATCCTATTACCCATAAGTTTATTTAACGCGAAGCGTTGAGGCTGGGAAAAAATTGAATTTCTTATACTTATCTATTTGAAAAATTGACTTTTTCAATTTTTGACTATCGCCAATGTTACGTTTTATTTCTTGCAGACTTCTATTTCTTGTCCAACTTTTTCACATCGCTTATTTTTTCTATTGTTTATTCATTAACATTTTTTAATTTAAACCCAAATTCCAAGCCCTTACCATATTATGAGTTAATCCAAATATAATCATCATTGATGTAACTGTTTCCAATCCTCTTACTACAAATTGCTGCAATCCTCTATTTCTGGCTGTCGCGTTAACCCATTCAGCTGTCGATGCTCTTATCTTATATTTTTCTTTCGATTCGATTTTTCCCATGTTAATTCTCCACTCTTTCACGGCTTCGCTATCACTTCTTTTGGGAATATAACTTTTCTCTTCTTTTGGCTTTCTTGGTGGCATTAAAATTTCACACTTTTGATTTAACTTTTTGACTTTTTCTATGTCTTCATGATCATAATATCCATTATCACATAACCAACGAACTGGTTTAATATTATATCTTTTTATTATCTGCTCTTGCATTAAGCTCATTTGTCCTGCATCTACACCTGAATTTGTTACACTTACTCCTACTACAATTCTTGTTTTTGTATCTGTTGCTAATTGTGCATTATAGGCTGGGGAAAATCCTCCATTTGCCATTTTCATTTTTCTTGCCTCCGGATCTGTAATCGAGGCTCGAAGGTTTTTTTTTTCTTTTTGGGTAAGTTTTTGTCGATGTTTTTTTCTAGATTCTGCTTTTTCTGCATTAATTTTTGTTAATTCTTTAATCGCTCTATCAATTCTATTTTCTTTATCTTTAGCCTCTCTTAATTCTCTAGCTTTTTTATGATCAATAAAATTTGTTGTATTTTCTTCTCTTTCTTTATTCAATTTTTCAACATGCTGTTTTGCGATTTTCAAATATTCTTTGAGTCTTGGTTTGCGGCGAAAAGAAGAGGTTCCAGCATTAGCTCGTACACGTATGCCATCTTGGGAGATACTTTCCAAGTCAATAAGATTTTGGCTTAAAAATAATGCTACACTTTGGGTTAATAACTCATTTAAAGAGTTCTTGTTTCCATTTCTAAAATCATTAATCGTGTGGTAGTTAACGTCGACACCACCACAAAGCCATTTAAATCCATTATGTTCTTTACAATACCTCTCTATAACACGACCACAAGATATTCCTTCGATTGTTGCATATAGCCACAAAGATAATAGCAAGCGTGGATCTGTAGCAGATCTACCCACATTTCCTTGATATGACTGAATATTACTAATAATTGTTGAAAGATCTAGCTTATTTGCATAAGCCCATACAGCTCGTGCCTTATGATCTAAGGGTATCAAATCGTCAATCGAAAAACTCATAATTTCAACTTGATTTCTTATGGGAGTATTTAACTTTGGTTTTCCTTTATAATTTTTTGTCTCATCATCATTTTTATTGCATTCTGGAATAGGAAAAAGAGTGTTTTGTATATTCATATATAATCCTGAGAAATATATTGGTTTACACGCCATTGTGAATGGTATTTTATAAATTCAAGATTATAAATAAAAAAAAGATTATATACAATAAGTTTTTAACGCTAAAACATTTAAATTTTTTCCCAGCCTCGTTGCGATGCGTTTACAGTGCATTTTCAGAGCTAATATCGCATCGCTTTGGAGTGCGAAGGCCTTCCTTCGCTTTCTAAAACAAACACAATCAATCACAAATGTCTAAATTTAGATCCCACTTTATATTTCAAAATTGTTATGTAAAAAGCGAAGGAAAGCCTTCGCACTCCAAAGCGATGCAAATTTCTTTTTACAAAACTTTCTTTTTTTTTTGCATCGCAACGCTCCGCGATTCAAATACTTACGATGTCTTACAATGACTTATGGGTAATAGGATGGGCCTTCCTTTCGCTTTCTAAAACAAACACAATCAATCACAAATGTCAAAATTTTAGATCCCACTTTATATTTCAAAATTGTTATGTAAAAAGCGAAGGCAAGGCCTTCACACACTGCAAAGCGATGCAAAATTCTTTTTACAAAACTTTTTTTTCATCGCAACGCTCCGCGATTCAAATACTTACGATGTCTTACAATGACTTATGGGTAAATTAAATATTCTTAACCTGATGCATAGCGCTTTAGCTCAGCTTTTTATCACTCACATATATTTAAAGAGAGGTTTGATAGAGATAAAAGAGGTGAATCTTCCAATAACACAAAAGACTTGGGTAATATTAATAAATTCAAATGAGTCAGCTTCATTAAATCATTTGTTGCTGCCGAATCGATAGAGGTATTCTTCAAGCTCAGTTTTTCCAAGGGTAAATTGCATATAGAGGCGACAAACTCATTATTTAAATTACCAAAATCATCCAAACATAATTCTTTCAGTTGGGTCATCTTGGCAATGAGTTTTCCACCAGCATTATTCACAAAGGATTTTTAATCCTTTTAAAGTATTTTCATCTCCTTTGATAGTCAGACTCGTCAACTTCTTCAAATGGGTTAAGGCATCAAATAATTCATGATTAAAAAAAGTACAAGAGGCGATATTTTTTAAGGTTAAACTTTGAAGATTCGTCATTTGACTGAAAAGCTTACAGCTTTCAATCGTTAATGTGCTGAATAAAGTGGCGCTAATTTTTGATTTTTGAAAATGAGATGATTTGTAAATAGTTTCATTTACTTGAAGATAGACAACACGTCTGATGTTTGTTCATCTGGAATAAATAAAAATTATAAATCTGGTAATTCTAATGTAGTCAATTGCGTGAGCTTTTTAAAATCATCAATGGCTCTAGCATCAATGAAAGTACCTTTTACATTGAGTTTTTTTAAGGGTAAATCGCTTATAAAATTTACAAACTCGTAATCCCAGATTATCAAAATTATTAATACACAATTCTTGCAGTTTTTTCAATTCTGCGATAAAAATTCCCCAATTATTTGTCACTAAGGAAGCTTTTTTATCGTTAGATATTAAAGTTAGACTTGTCAAATCTTTTAAATTTGTTAATTCTTTAAAGAATTCTATTGTGAAATGCTCGCCAATGATTGCGTCACAATTAATTATAGACAACCTTTCTAAATGGCTTAAGGAGGCTATATCTCTAAAAAAGCTAACAACTGCCGTTGGATTTAATGTAAGATCTGTTAAAAAGAGATTATTTTTAAGGCCTGGTAAGAAATATGGATGCCTTAACAGGTGTAAGATGAGCTTTCTTAACTTTGGCATTTCAGAAAATAATCTCGCCAAGGACGCTTTTGCAAATTCAGAACAAGATAAGTCTCTGTTTATTTTCTCTTCGTTTACACGGACTGATGGAGCTCCTTTATTCCTGTCATTTCAAGATGAATAGATTGCTTGCACAAGGATAGCTCTTCCATTTTTTTAAATAAAGTCAGGTGCATTAACCCCTCAAAATTTGAGCCATAAAAATGCAATTCTTTCAATTCCTTTAATTTAACTAACTCTTGCATCTCCGCTAAAGTCAAGGATGACGAGCTTTCTCCTAAATCTAAACCGGATAGATGAGGGAAGAGTTGGACTAGTGTTTGTAAAACGGCTAAACTTTTCGTGTAAACACAATCTTTTAAATCTAGTTTTTTTAATTCAGCACCCTTTAAGGTTAGAAAATGTAAGATCTCACCTTCTTTCTCAATGTTTAGTTGAGGATTCTTGGCTTTAGGATCACTTGATATTTTCTGTAAAAAGCACTTTGTTAAATAATTCAGGATTTTCTCTTTGATGATATCATCATTTTTCATCTCCGCACATTTAAAATATTCTTTATAATTGATCAGAGAGAGATCTTTTAATAAAATGGGCCGCATAGCATCATTCAGAATACCAGTATCACAATAAATAGAATCTCCACTTAGATAAAATTTTAAAATATCTTCCGGTTCCAATTTTGTTAAAAACCATTTTTCACAAAGCTCGACAAATTCTTTTAAATTCCAGGCATGAGCTTGTTTAAGAATCTCCTCAATATTTTCATGTGTGATAGTCAATTCGCCGGTATAGAAATACTGAATCAAATCACGTACGGCATCTACGTGATGACAAGAAATTTTCATTTCTTTTTTTTCACCTTCAGAGCTTTTAGAAAGCCAATAGCCACCAAAAAAATTTAAGAAATAAGGGCTTCGCAAAGCCAAAATGGCAGCGTTCACATATATTGTTTCTTGGGTATTTTCATCACACAGCATAAGGGCAAAGTCGGCAACTTCCTCGATGTTGAACAATTTTATTAAGCCTGGCATCTCTTTCAAACTTGCATGGAGTTGATTCTGTTGAATGAATGCCAGACAACACTTAACTTCATCATAATTCGTATGATCAAGGGCTCTTTTAAGAATTTCTATGACAAGTGTAGGATATTTTGTGCCTTGATGCGAAAGGATTGTAGGAAGCTGGTTATCATCAAAAATAAAGTGATAGCAGCGCAATATCTTTGCATTTTGTTTCTTTTCTATGGCGAGATTGAGCAGATCTAAAACAGTTTCTACACTAAAGTCGGCGTTCAATTTAATTTTGGCAATTTTTTGATTAACTTGTTCATGAGAGATCTCTTTAGTTAAACTGCTTTTTAGCTTCTCCAACCTTTCATTCAACGTTTGTACATCTTTTAAATAGCCATCGAATGCAGATAAGTGATTAAGTATTAATTGTTGAATTACCTTGATTTCTTGCTTAGTTTGCTTTCCATCATGCTTAATGAGAGGAAGACTAAGAACATCTTTTGTCCATTGTGGCAAGCCGTTATTCGGCCATTCTGCTTGAGATAATGTATAAATAAATTTTACTGGATCCATTGGGTTTTGAATGACCATCTATAAATTCTCCAAAATGCGTGTAATCATGACAGGGCTTAGTATCTTATCCATTGATTAAACGCGACGCTAGATCACGGATTTTCGTTTATTTGCCGTTGCTTTATTAAAGTATTTTGTTGCTTTTTTTAAAAATTTATCACTATGATGCTCATCATCATATTGCATTTGAAACATCTCACTCAATTTTAAGCAACTATCTGAATATATCTGATTTAATGCCCCCAACTGATATTGATGTTGATGTGGGGATTTTTCTTTATTATTATATTTTTTTAACATCTTTTGTTCATTTTTTGTAATTTCAATAATCTCTTTGTGAGTTTCCTTAACTTTTTTATAAAATCTATGGTATAAATATGTGTCTGCTAACGCCTGGTTTATAGCGATTCCATCTGTTAAGTCCTGGGTGACTGTATCTCCTCCATACGTACTATCCGTATTTACTTCTCTTTTTTTCGGGATTAGTCCCTTCGCGAGAACTAATTCACTCATAGCTATATTCATCAAAGCAAGCTTTTCATCGGTTTTTTTGATTTTATCTAATAAACTTATTTTCTCTTTGGATATTTCGGACAAATTTTTTTCAAGCGCCTCTTGATGATGAACTGCACCGGAAAGTATACAGCCTTTTAGATAATGCACTCTGATTTGAAGAATATTAAATTCCTCTTTTTTACTTTCCTTCATTTTATCTGATATCATTTTCTCTTCTAATTTGGATAAAAGCTTTACAGAAATTGTATATTCTTTCTGGTTATAAAATTTTACAGCAATTTGCAAATCTTGAACCGGGCTGGAGGAAACAATATTCCAATCCTCACTAACTGTACTAATTGCATTAATTTTATCAATAATTCTCTGCATAGCCGTTTTTTCAGTCAAATTTTCTCGCGAACAATCAACCATTAGAACACCATGCGTTGACGATGTTAGATTTAAACCATTAAATAGTTTTGATAAGTCGCTCAGATTCGTTACATTCGTATTCATAAGTAAATTTCCTAATAAAATATTTAAACAAAAAAGTTGAAGATTCTTTTCGAACTCGTCTATGATAATAAAATTTATAATTAATTAATAATAAAATATTTTTTTGCATGATATTTATAATTTTAAATAACATTCCTAATAAGTTAGGTATTTTTTTAAATTATTTTTTCTGAAACTAAACTGAGTGTGGCATGCGTTCCATAAGATGTTTAATTTATAAGAGTTAAATTAATAGAATCTTAGCTAACCTCATATAAGAAACATCTTAATGAATGGACCTCTGGCTCAGAAAAAAAAATTTGCAGCCAACCAGAAATAAACGTTAATTTATGAATATGTTCTTATAAGATGATTCCAAAGTAATGGAAATCATGGACGAGAAGGTCGAATTTAAGATCATCGGCCTCCGAGATCTCGCCTATTTACATATCTTAATGTGTTAAGTCAAATTAATTAACACATAGTCACTATATAATTGACAATTAATAATTTAAATATTATTATTTAGGTTTGTTGAGATGATGATACACCTGATCAAAATCCTCTAGTTTTCATCAACTTTTTTATTTTTTATATTGTAATCCTTATGTTATTTTCATGGGGAATCCTAAAGGGAGCATTGAATGGCCACACAAGAAGCGCTGTTGGGACAATCGGAATATAAGTACGGATTTACCACAACAGTAGAAATGGATAGTCTACCAAAAGGTTTAAATGAAGAGATTATTCGCGCTATTTCTGCTAAAAAAAATGAACCTGAATTTCTTTTGGAATTCCGCTTAAAGGCTTATCGTAAATGGTTGGAGTCTAAAGAACCAGAATGGCCAAATGTGCTCTATAAGCCTATCGATTTTCAAAATATTTGCTATTATTCTGCTCCCAAAAAAAAACCAACACATAACAGTTTAGAGGACGTCGATCCTGAAATCCTTAAAACCTTTGAAAGATTAGGCATTCCTCTTGATGAACAAAAACGTCTTACCAATGTAGCCGTGGATTTAGTTTTTGATTCGGTTTCCATCGGAACGACTTTTAAGAAAAAATTAGAAGACGCGGGGGTTGTCCTTTGTTCGATTTCCGAAGCTATTACCCTTTATCCCGATCTCATCAGAAAATACTTAGGCAGCGTGGTACCCATAGGCGATAACTTCTATGCTACTCTGAATTCTGCTGTCTTTACGGATGGTTCATTCGTCTATATTCCTAAAGGCGTTCACTGCCCCATGGAGCTTTCCACCTACTTTCGTATCAACGATAAAGAAAGCGGCCAATTCGAACGCACTTTAATCATTGCTGAAGAAGGGTCTTTCGTTAGCTATCTGGAAGGCTGCACAGCACCAGCCTATGACAACAATCAGCTCCATGCCGCTGTCGTAGAATTAATCGCACTCGATCATGCAGAAATCAAATATTCGACTGTCCAAAACTGGTATTCAGGCAATCCAAAGACCGGTGAAGGTGGTATATTCAATTTTGTCACTAAACGCGGGCGCTGCGCTGGTGTGCATTCTAAAATCTCCTGGACACAAGTTGAAGTGGGTGCAGCCATCACGTGGAAATACCCTAGCTGTATTCTTCAAGGCGATCACTCCGTAGGGGAATTTTATTCGGTGGCTCTAACCAATCACCACATGCAAGCGGATACTGGAACAAAGATGATTCACATAGGAAAAAATACTCGTTCCACTATTGTTTCAAAGGGCATCGCTGCCGATACATCGCATAACAGCTACCGGGGGCTTGTAAAAATTATTCCAAGGGCGGAGGGAGCACGTAATTATACACAGTGCGACTCAATGCTTGTAGGTGACAAATGCTCGGCAAATACCTTCCCGTACATTGAAGTTAGCAATGCCTCCAGCCAAGTTGAGCATGAAGCTTCGACTTCAAAAATGAATGAAGAACAGCTATTTTACATGCGAAGTCGCGGCCTCTCGCATGAAGATGCCGTAAATATGATCGTGAATGGTTTTTGCAAAGATGTCATCCAAGAGCTTCCTCTTGAGTTTGCTGTGGAAGCTCAAAAACTTTTGACATTAAAACTTGAAAATTCGGTGGGATAAAAATAATGAGTCAATCAAAACAGCCCTTGTTAGAAATAAAAAACCTGTGCGCTAATGTCGAAAGCAAACCGATTCTCAAAGGCGTGAATCTCATAGTTCATCCTGGAGAAATCCATGCCATCATGGGTCCTAACGGAGCAGGAAAATCCACGCTAGCCAAAATCTTAGCTGGACATCCTGCCTATGAAGTCACGTCCGGAGAAATCCTCTATAAAAATCAAAACATTAATGAATTTGAACCCGAAGAAAGAGCGCATGCAGGTATCTTTATGAGTTTTCAATATCCTATTGAAATTCCTGGAGTCAGCAACATCCAGTTTTTGCATTCTTCCGTTAATGCCACTTTGAAAGCTCAGGGCTCGCCTGAAATGACGCTCGTCGACTTTGAAAAATCTCTCGATGAGATTATGAAACGCATGGAAATTAAACCCGAATTCAAAGAGCGCAGCCTGAATGAAGGATTTTCCGGCGGCGAGAAAAAGCGTAACGAGATTTTACAGATGGCTGTCCTTAAACCAGAGTTGGCCATTTTAGATGAAACTGATTCTGGTTTGGATATCGATGCCATGCGTATTGTAGCCCGAGGGGTTAATCAGTTGATGCATCCAGGAATGGGACTGATCCTTATCACCCATTATCAAAGACTATTAGATTATATCAAACCTCATTACGTCCATGTAATGCTTGATGGCAAAATTGTTCAATCCGGTGGACCGGAATTAGCACTCGCATTAGAAGATAAGGGTTACGATTGGTTGATTAAAACTCCTCAGGATGAGGTTCTGGGATGATCACCGAACTAGCTCCGGATGCTTTCCAAAAAATGCTCGAAGACCTGTATAGGCAAAATTCTCCAAGCGATCCCGCACAAAAAAACAAAGAAAAAGCCTGGCAAATATTGCAAGGTTTAGGGATGCCTACACGTAAATCGGAAGTTTTTCAATATATTCGTCTACGTACGCTCTATGGACAAACTTTCGAATCCTCTCGATCTCTACAGATCACCCCACAAGATGTGGCTCCGCATATCCTACCGGAATGTTCGGAATCGGTAGTGGTGATGATTAATGGACATTACCGTCCAGACCTTTCAAGACTCTCAGCCCTACCCAAACGTCTCATCATTTTGCCCTTACAAGAAGCCTTTCGTACTTATGGAAGTTTCCTTAATAACCAATGGAATAGGTTACTGAAAGAAGAAAAAGATCCTTTTGCTATTCTAAACGCAGCATTATATCACGATGGCCTTTTTATCTATGCCCCACCTAAAACCATCCTCGAAGTTCCCTTACAAATACTTCAAATCACGGCTTGCGATGATTGTTCACTATTGACTGCTCCTCGTTTGCAAAGTTTTATAGGCTCACAATCACAAGTAGATTTTATTTTTACGCAGGCCCACGTTGCAGGCCAAAAACTCCTATCTATTGCATCCATGGATGTCGTGATTGATGAAGATGCGCATGTGCGTTGTTTTCAAACGCCCTTGAATCTCACATCACAGGGATGGTATTTCGATGCTTTCCGTGCGAATTTAAAACGGAATAGCACACTTAAAACCGTTCTTGCCACTAATGGGTCAACATCGTTACGACATGACTATCGTATCGCATTAATAGGAGAGAACGCAGAAGCCAGTTTGAATGGTATTTGGATGCTTTCCCAAAAC
This sequence comes from uncultured Parachlamydiaceae bacterium, assembly GCA_963748975.1. GTDB lineage: Bacteria > Chlamydiota > Chlamydiia > Chlamydiales > Parachlamydiaceae > Neochlamydia. The sequence continues at coordinate 29,784 of CAVVKX010000007.1, read as the reverse complement.
AATGAAGCCCATGCGCATGTTTTGATGGACCATCAGGTTCCCCATTGTAGATCGATGCAATTTTTCAAAGGCGCATTGAATGATACTAGCCGCTCAAGTTTTGAAGGTAAAATTTTAGTGCAGCAAGCCGCCCAAAAAACTGAAGCATTTCAACTTAACAACAACCTGCTTCTCAGTGATAAAGCACAAGCTGACAGCAAGCCAAACTTGGAAATTTTTGCGGATGATGTCAAAGCTTCTCATGGAGCCACTATGGGTCAGCTTGACAGAGAACAACTATTTTACTTAAAAACGCGCGGATACTCAGAACAAGCCGCAAAAAATCTTCTTGTCTTTGGTTTTTGCAAAGAAGTTTTAGATTTAATTCCTTTTCCTTCTCTCAAAAATATCATGCAGAATCGTGCCAAAAGTTATCTAGAACAGGGACTATGATATGGCGGCACACAGGACCCTAAACGTTGAAACAATCAGAAAAGATTTTCCCATGCTATCAAAGCCTATGCATGGAAAGCCTTTGATTTATTTTGATTCCTCTGCAACAGCCCACAAGCCTCAATGTGTAATTGATTCCATACAAAATTTTTATCAAAACGAATACGGCACTGTTCACCGAACTGTTTACGAACATTCTGTGCTTGCCACCCAACGTTATCAGGAAACGCGCCAAAAAGTGCAAAAACTGCTCAATGCAGAAAAAGTTGAAGAAATTATCTTCACAAGAGGAACAACAGATGCCATCAATATGGTTGCTTATTCTTTTGGAAAAGCCTTTATTAAACCCGGCGATGAAATCATCCTGTCTGAAATTGAACACCACGCCAATATTGTCCCCTGGCAGATGGTCTGTGAAGACCGTGGAGCCATCCTCAAGATCGCACCTATAGATGACAATGGGGATCTTAAATTGGATGCATTCTCCCAACTTTTTAACTCTAAAACCAAACTCGTCGCCATTACACATGTCTCCAATTCTTTGGGTACGATTAATCCCATTAAAGAAATTATAAAAATTGCCCACCAAGCAGGGGCTAAAATTTTGGTCGATGGTGCACAGGCTGTTCCCCATATGGAGGTGGATGTTCAAGAACTCGATGTCGATTTCTACGCATTTTCTGGGCATAAATGTTATGGTCCCACCGGTATTGGTGTCCTATATGGCAAAGAAGAACTACTCAATGCGATGCCTCCTTATCAAGGAGGAGGTGACATGATCGATAAAGTTTACTTCGAAAAAACCTCATACAATGTGCTGCCTTTAAAATTTGAGGCTGGCACCCCTTTAATAGCCCAGGTCATGGGACTTGGAACAGCACTTGATTACATGAATACAATTGGATTGAAAGAAATCCATGAACATGAAAAAGAACTCTTAAAGTACGCTACGAAAAAAATGCAAAGCATCAAGGGTTTGCATATTATAGGAAACCCTAAGGACAAAGCAGCCATTATAAGTTTTATCGTTGATGGCGTCCACCCACTCGATATTGGCACAATGCTTGACTTAAAGGGTGTGGCTATTCGCACCGGACATCATTGCTCACAACCCGCCATGCGACGCTTTAACGTAGCTGCAATGGCCCGCGCCTCTTTTGGGATGTACAACACTAAAGAAGAGATCGATCGATTTATAATTCATCTTCAAGAAGTCATTGACCTTTTATGCGTATCTCAGTAACCGAAGCAGTACATCTATTAAGTTCAGGCCAAATCGTTGGAATTCCTACGGAAACGGTCTACGGGCTTGCCGCCTCACTTCATCATCCTCAAGCTATCCAGCAAATTTACAAAATAAAAGGCCGACCATCCAATAATCCGCTTATCATTCATGTCGCTCAACTTTCCGATATTTATACTTACCTATCGGAATGGATTCCCCACCTAGAGATATTAGCGCAAGACTTTTGGCCCGGGCCTATGACTATTGTGCTACCAGTGAAAACCACGCTCATTCCCGCCGTTGCTCGTGCCGATTTACCTACCGCGGCTTTTCGAATTCCTGAACATCATCTGGCATTGGAGCTTTTGAAATTGACAGGCCCCTTAGTCATGCCTTCAGCTAATCTATCAGGTCGTCCTTCAGCCACTCAACCTAAACATGTAGAAGTCGATTTTGGAGAGCATTTTCCTGTTTTGGACGGCGGGATATGCAACAAAGGGGTAGAATCTACAATTTTAATCCATCGACTTGGGGAATGGGAAATTATTCGGCAGGGAGCCTTGTCAGCCGAACATTTTACAAAGACCTTAGGATATAAACCTTTAGTCGAAAAAAAGACAGGGCATGCGATCCCTCAATGTCCTGGGCAAATGTACCGCCATTATGCACCGCAGGCAAAGCTGAATTTAGCGACTTGTTTTGACAATATTAAGGAAGGTGTCATTATTGGCTTTAACGACAAGTCCTACCCCGAAAATTGCAAAGTGCTAGCCTTGGGACCATTATCCAATCCAGAAGAAGTGGCGCGCAACCTCTATTCTGTTCTTCGCCAGTTAGATCAAGAAGGCCACGTTGAAGCCTATGTCGATATGAATTTTACAGAAGATGGGCTTTTGGCGACATTAGCTGAACGCCTTTATAAAGCAGCAAGTCTTTCTAATAATATTTAAAATACTTAAAATAAAAAAAGTTCATTTTTCTCGCGAAGCGTTGCGATGCAAAAAAAGAAAGTTTTGTAAAAAGAATTTTGCATCGCTTTGGAGTGCGAAGGCCTTCCTTCGCTTTTTACATAACAATTTTGAAATATGAAGTGAGATCTAAATTTTGACATTTGTGATTGATTATGTTTGCTTTAGAAAGCGAAGGAATGCCTTCGCACTCCAAAGCGATGCGATGTTCGTTCTGAAAATGCACTGTAAACGCATCGTGGACGCTTCGCGAATATTTGACGGACACGGGTTCTACAGTCCATACTCTTCCTCTGCAAGGCGCTGCCAATAGGCATTCATCACTTCTTCAACGGCATTCATCAATAAGGGATTTACCTGAGGGAGTTGCTGTATAACTGCCTTGGCCCATAAAAAATAATCTGAAATGCGCTTAGCATCCCAATTAACAGGTGGACTAGCTAGTATGTCCGATAGATTGGAAAGCTTATCGGCTAGAACAATTAACGCTGCTTCACTACTTTTTTTAGATGCGTTTTGTATTTGTGCTTTTTTTCGTTCAAGTTTCGATAAATTTTTATCGTCGGTTAGTTCCTGAACAAGATACTCGACACGATAGCCAAAATGATTTTCCAAATCATCAAACGTGATGTGTGTGTCTTCAACAGTATCATGCAGGAGTGCTGCCATTAATATCTCAGTATCGTAAATGTGACCAATAGATAATAGATGCCGCGTGACATGCAAGGGATGGGCAATATAAGGGGTTTTTAATACGTCTAGACGAGTTTGATTTTGGTGGCTTTCCGCAGCAAATTCAGCAGCTTTTAATATGCGATATATTTCATCTTCACTGACAGAATGTTCCGTTTGGTGCGTTTTTAATAAATTGGTCATCAAAGCATCGTAAGCTTCCATCACTAAAAAATTATTCCGAGATTCATCACACATAACTTCACGCGTCTTTGAGATAAAAAATTTTATGCGATGCATATTGACCTCTATTGTATAGGTACCTCAATTTCATTAAATCCACTGACGCTGTTTGTAGACATTCTAAGCATGTTCAATACTTCATTGATCCACAAGTATCCTTGCTTAGCCATTTCTTCGTTAATCATTTTCCAGCCTATAAAAATAATTAACAGAGCCAAATAAAGACTTTAAAGGCATGCCCAAGAGAGGTGATTTAAACTGAGGCGCCAACCGGTTCGCAATACCTAGAAAGAAGCCTGTCATCATAATCATTATCAGGGCAGGCGTCGCCAGACGAATGCTAATCACCATCACTTTATTAATAAGGCTATCTGGCTGGCCCAAAAAGCTGACGACTTGTCAAAAAACTTGGCATTAACAATTTGGTCAGGCGGAACCACTTCATAAGATGTTAGAATGGCCTCTATAAATAAAAAAGGGCCATCAATCATAAAAAAATCCAGATCATCACGTAATTAAACAAGGTGCCCAGGGGGGATGACTGATTTTGTATGGTGGGGTGATTCACCATCAAACTAGCGCCGCCGCGTTGTGGTGGTCAATGATGATTCCAGCACTTTGAACTATAATAAATGGCATGCTGATCAAAAAACCCATAATGGATCCCACAAAAAGCTCTTTTGAAAATCAAAAAGACTAAACGCAAATTAAAATCAATTTTGTGAGTGACTAGCAAAAGCTGCGGTAAAAAAATAAAAAAAAGACCGATACCTAGTGCGATCTTAGCCGGCTGAGGCATCACACGGGCACCAAAAAATGGAGATTGTAAAAGGATGGGCAAAAAACGCGCTAAAAAAGAAAAGAAAGGGCGATGAAAGAGAGGAGCCCCCTTTATTAAAAGCACTGTTCAGGAACAATGTGATAAAACTGTCAGAAGACTCTACCATGCAACATACCTATCCCTGTGAAGCAAGGCTCCATTGCGCAAAATGGGTGAATATATCGCTAGCAAACTCCATGATCTTGTGCCCCCAACCATCCGCCTAAAATCATGAGCGTTAATGTGACTGCAACAAGTTTTATCGTGAAGGATAATGTCTGCTCTTGAATTTGAGTGGCGGCTTGGAAAATCGCCACAATAACACCAAAGAACATACTCACAATGATGGGAGGTGCTGAAAGTATCAGGATGAGCAAAAGAGCTTGATAGGCAAGTTGTATCACTTGTGTTTGAAACATATTTACTACAGCTCTCCTTATCGAAAGGTGTTTACTAGGCCTTCAATTAACAACGTCCATCCATCTAGCATCACCAAAAGGAACAATTTCAGAGGCATAGAGATAGTGACTGGAGAAAGCATCATCATACCCATAGCCAACAGAACGTTCGATACAACAAGGTCAATGACAAAAAATGGAATATAAATGAGCACGCCGATTTCAAATGCGTCTTTAAGTTGGGTTGTAATAAAGGCAGGCACCAAAATCATAAAATCATCTGGTTTTAACGCAGGCCGATATTCCTCAGGCAGGACACGGTAGGCAATCCGATAAAATAAGGCTTGGTGTTTAACAGAAGAATTTCTTTTCAAAAAATCGCGCAAAGGTTCTCGTCCAGCTTCTACAAGGGCTAAAATATAAGCTGAGGAGCCAGGTGAAACGAGCGATTCAGGCGCAGCTTTTTGGTTGACAACCGACATGGAAGCATCATACATCTTTAAGCCGTGGGGTACATAACATAAATGCTAAGCATAAAAAGCAACACCGTTGATCACTTGGTTAGGTGGAGACTGCTGCACACCTAAAGCACTGCGCAAAAGCGAAAGAACCACCACAATTTTCATGAACGATGACAAAATCATTACGACAAAAGGCAGCAAAGCTAAGAGCGATAAAACGGCCGCTTGTGTAAGTAAGGAAGGGCGTCGGAAATTCTCAAATTGAACATCAAGCTCTTTTTCGGAGGGGGTTTTCTCGTTTGTTTTAGAAGGACTTTTACCCGCTTCTATCGACGTTGTACTACGTGGCGCTACTGAGGATGTTTGTGCCCAGCATTCAGGAGACAGAACACAAAGTATGGTCAAAATTAGCATCCATGAAAGACAATTTAAAGAGAAAAGACGTTTAAAAAATGCTTTGACTTTATCCATGATCCTGTGTTGCCTTTTCTTTAGATTTAATCATCATCATACGATCAAAAGCATTCTCTAGGATACGCCATTGATTTTCAAGCTGTGCGTTGATGATGCCCCCTTCGGTTTCAATGATACACCCTCCAGGTTCAACGTCTGACCTTTCACGAAAAGTAAGGATTTCTAAATTTTCAAAAATATCCTTCAGTTTTTGGCGGTTTTTCTCCAAAGACTCAAGTTCCTTTTTATTAACATAAATCGTAATCCTTTTATGCGTAACAACTGCCTTCAAACTATTGCTTACTATATCAACAATAGTATTTTCCGATAATTCCAGTTCCCTTCCCACTATTTTCTTAGCTGCCTTGAGGGCTACAGGTAAAGCCACTTTCTCGGTTTCTTTCCTTACTTTGATAATCTCTTCCTCAACTTTTACAATTTGTTCCACCCATTTTTTAAAACCTTCTTCAAAACCTTCTCTTTGCGCTTGCTCCTTGAGTTTTTCCATTTCCTCTGCCACTTCCTGTTTATATTGAAGGGCGTCTTTTTTGACTTCTTCTAATACTTGATAAGCTTCCACAGCTTTGGAAAACTCAGCTGCAGGGATAATGCGCGTTTCGGGCATAGCATGAACGCTATCTCCATGAATCAAGGAAAAAAATTTCTTCTTCACATTTCACTCTTCTGTTTTAAATAATTCATGACATTCATGACTTGTTGGACAAGCGATGAAGTAATGCCAGGACTAGGCTGTTTGGCATAATATTTCTCCAGAACTTTGCTTCGGCCTGTGTCAAACCGCCTTGATAGATGCCAAAGGAAATTAGGATGGCATCCGCTTAAAGCTTTACCTAAACGATATAAGCCACGCTGATGCAATGTGTTTGCCAGCTCAACACAATTGCCATTCCACTTTTGTAAATTTAATTTAGGCACGGCTAACTTATTTTTCTGATGGAGACATATTCTTACAAATTGCAGTTTTTTATTGTCTAAACAAGAATAGACTGACTGCAAACTTTTCTTATCCACAATGTATCTGACTTCTTCAGCCAAATCGTACAATCCCAGAAAGTCTACAAGATCCATTAATTCCTTACGCGATAAATCTAATAATATCGATAGGTTGTCTTTAAGGAGAAGGGTAGGATCCAAAACATCAGGTTGATGAACTTGATCATATAGCTTTTTTACAAAAAAGAAACTTGCGCGTGGAGGAAGTGCGATACGGGCATTGATTTTTAAATATTTTTTAAGACCGGCAGCCAGAGGATTAGCTAAAGCGGAAACCAACAATTCCTGTACGTGTTGTGGAAGTTTTTGTACATGAGGTGCTATCCACGAATAGTGAATATTTTTCAAGAATTCCTGGGGTTTAACAAAAATGGGACTAATATCCGCTGTAGCTATATCTTGGCTTAAGATCTGTTTTGCATCTTCAGGAGGAAGCAAGGATAGAAAATCTTTAGGTGTTTTGGAGTGAAAACGATTCAATAAAATGCGCATCAGGATCCAGCTTTTTGCTTGCATGGTATCCTCACGTTTCGTCGATATCTTTATCGACCAACCCTTTTTCTTCTTTGGGTTTTGCCACATCTTCAGCTTCAACGTTTTCTTTTACTTCCTCAACAACATCTGGTCCTTTTTTTAAAGGCTGAAGATGAAATAATCCTTTGATTCCCCCATGTGTTTTCAAAAGGGGGTATATTTTCCAGGTCAACCAAATCAATGCCAGCGCCATCAATAAGATGAGGAAAGAAAATGTGAAAAAAACGACACGAAACCTTGTGACTGATTCTTTAGCTAGAATAATGGTCCAAATGCTCACATACGATTTTTCTTCATTTTCACTAGGGATGAAGGGACCCGTTAATTCACTTCCGCGCGCTCTGTCTGAGATGACAGTGACATCATTATAATCCAGCCCTGTTATGCTTGCAGCTACAAGACGTTTAATTTTTGTGACTAAATGGCTGTTAGGATCGTCCAAAATGCCATTATGTTTTACATAGACTGAAGCGGTGATCTTGCCCTTTGTTTTGCCAGGATTTAAAGGATCTTCTTCAGGAAATGAAATTTGTACTTCGGCATCCAAAACGCCGTCTATTTTTCTAATCACGCTTGCTATTTGTTCAGCTAAGCCGGCTTCATAACGAATTTTATCTTGCCTTTCAGACGGCACCAAGCCGACGTTTGAAAATATGGACAGAAGATTCTGACTACGTTTTCTTGGTAAGCCCGCTTGATTTAACAAAGCCATCGCTTCTGTTGCATCTTTTTCACTGACACTGACATCCCACAAGACAACTTTGTTGCCCCCACCCCCGGGGCCACCACTTGTGGATTGAACTTTGTTGGAGTTAATTCCCTTGCTCGCAAGAAAAACTAGAATTTCATTTGCCTCTCTTTCATCTAAACCATTAACGATAGTCCTTTGCGATTCGCAACTCGTTAATATAAAAGAAAATGAAAGAATTAAAAGATAGGCTAATAAGCGTAACATGGTTTTTCTCATTTTTGTGCTAAAATGTATCCTATCACACCTGACTATTTTTTCTATACAAAACTTTCATTCTAAAATATAAGTCTTTACAGATTTTTTGAGAATATGATAGGCTTCAAAAGCTTTTATCCCCCAAAAGGTTATATGACTCTCACGAAGTATAAGGAGGGAAGCTTTAGCGAGCTTCTTTCTATTGCGCTGCCGCTCATGCTGTCGTCCTTTTCTATGATGCTCATGCTTTTCGTTGATAGACTCTTACTCGCACATTATTCTACAGCAGCCCTTAATTCTGCTGTCAATGCTTCTACTCTCGGCTGGGCTTTGCTTTTCGGCTGGGTAGTCCTGGCAAACATCACCGAAGTTTTTGTTGCACAATATCATGGAGCCAAACAATTGGATCGTATGGGCGAACCTGTTTGGCAAATGCTCTGGCTCTCTGTAGCTTCATCCCTATTTTTTATCCCTATGGCCATATGGGGAGTGGACTGGATTTATAAATCGCCTGATGCTGAGATGGAAAGAACTTATATTCGTTGGATGCTCATTTTTGGACCGACCTATGCAGCTTATGGTGCCTTAAGTGGTTTTTTTGTTGGGCAGGGAAAAACTAAATTGATAACAATCTTAGCGGTCATCGCCAACGTCCTAAATGCCCTTTTAGATATCTGCCTGATTTTTGGGATTGAAGGCATCATTCCGTCCATGGGTATTCAAGGCGCAGCAATTGCCACAAGCATAGGCTCCATATTTCAAACGGTAGTGTTGCTATACTTTTTTTTAAAGAAAGAAAATAGAGAAAAATATGGGACAGGAGATTTACGTTTTCAACCCAAGATTTTCTGGCAATGTTTTAAAATTGGTTCACCAGGAGCAGTGTTTGCCCTAGTTGAAATTTTAGGTTGGGCTATTTTTTATAATATGATGACGATGGTGAGTAAGGAACACATTACGATTGCAGGGATCTGTCAAAGTTTGTTTATACTGCTTCTTTTCTTTGCTGAAGGGGTCAGTAAGGCAGCTACAGCGATTACAGGCAATCTAATTGGAGCCAAGAGATCCTGGTTCATCCCTAAAGTTTTGAAATCAGGGCTTCAAATACACCTTATATTTCTTTGTTTTGCCATTCTGCTTTTTACACTTTTTCATCAAGTTCTTATTGATCAGTTTTTACCTAATGCGACCCCTGAATATATTGCATCCATTGAAGATGCACTTATGAATTGTTTGTATGCTACATTGATTTATATGTTTTTAGAAGGAGTGCGCTGGCTACTATCCGGCATTTTAACTGCTGCAGGTGACACCACCTTCCTGCTGATCGCGGGTTCGTTCAGCATTTGGATTCTTCTAGTGGCACCCGTTTACATCTTCGTCGTAAAATGCATGCTTCTGTTGAGGTCGCCATCTATTTTTGGATTTTCTTTAGCCTAGGATCCATCATCATCTATTATTGGCGCTACCATTCAGACCTTTGGAAAAACAAGTCCATCATCACCGAAAGGTCCATCTCTTAACATGATCATATAGAGAAGAGAAAAGAATTGGTTTAAAAAACTTAGATATTAAATTAAAAAACTAACGGATGGCAGGATCATGCTATTTTTAGTTTTCCCAGGACTTGGAAACGGCTTTGACATCTTGTGAAAGTATTTTGGGTGTGGATGGGTCATTAGCAAGATCTTGAAAAGTTTTGCGATCCTTACTCTCCCTCAAGCCCTCACAAGCCAAAATCAAATAGGTCGCTAGAGGAATATCCTTACGAACTTGCTGATCTTTTAACATCTCCAAGGCGGCTTTGGAGACATCTTCTTCATCTTTAAACGCAATCAATGCTATGGCAGCCTTTTCGTTATCTTCATTTAACGGTTTACCATGCACGACTTTAAGCAAAAATTCTTTAGCCGGATTTCCAATGGCTTTCAAGGCAGCCAAAGCGGCATCTTCATCGAAAAAATCACCTTGTCCCATAGATTCGAATAAAGCAATGATAGCACGCTTATCACCAATCAAACCCAGCGTGCGAGCAGCTAACGAAGGCGCAAAGCCGTATCCGGGAAACAAAGGATCGTAGTATTCTTCAGATCTTAAAAGCTCAATTAATGCAGGTACAATCGTCGCCTTTTCCAGAACTAAGGCATCCATTTCATTTTGAGGGTCAAATTCTTCAGACAAAATAAGGTCAGCAATAAGCTTTAGTTTTTTTGCTTCCGGCGTTGTCTTCTCATACAGCAGTCTAAGCTTTTTATAAGCGTTTTTAGATTCTGCCACCTTTTCAGCATCAGCGCCTGATAGTAACATAGGGGCCAAGTCTGACTTCAATTCTTTTTCCATTTTGGCTAAGGTATGGATCCTTTCCAAATCAAATTCCGGATTAACCCCTTTCCCTTCATTAATGTAATACTCTAGCATGACATCAAATTTACCGCCAAAATGAGCATCCCTATGCATAAGTATGGCCTGATCTTGCGCATTCGCTAAAGGAATGTCTTCCATTCCTGCATCGTCATAGTCTGGTATTTTCTTCATGTCATTGTCCCTTGACTTGTTTTTTGCAAAACCTCTCTGGCATTATAACTGGAACGTATAAAAGGCCCACAGTACATATTTTTTATTCCTAAAGAATAACCATATTCTTCATAGCGTTTAAATTGTTCCGGAGCTACGAATGATTTCACTAATAATTTCTGACGGTTGGGCTGCAGGTACTGGCCGATGGTAATAATGTCGCAGCCTACTTCAAATAAATCTTTAAGCGTTGCAAAAACTTCAGATTCGCTTTCACCTAAACCGACCATAATGCCCGATTTTACCAGCAAACCCTTCGAACCATTTTGACGCGCATACTTCAAAACACTTAGTGTTCGATCGTAGGTCGCTTTGTGTCGCACGCGAGGAGTTAACGCGCGCACCGTTTCGATATTGTGGTTAAAGATTTCTGGCTTTGCTGCTAAGATGATATCCAGGGCTAAAAAATTGCCTGAAAAATCAGAAGTCAGCACTTCAATGGTGACATCTTGGGCCTTACGACGAGTTTCTGCTATAACCTTAGCTAAATGATCCGCGCCCCCATCAGGTAAATCATCGCGGGCTACCATAGTAATCACCACATGTTTGAGGCCTAAGGATAAAACAGAATCAGCCACACGGCTCGGTTCATCAGCCTCAAGAGACTTAGGACTTTTTGAAAAGGCGATATCGCAAAAACCGCAGGAGCGAGTACATTCTTTTCCCATGACTAAAAAAGTAGCAGTTTTTTTTGACCAACATTCCAATAAATTAGGACATTTTGCCTCCTCACAAACGGTATGGAGCCTGTTTTCATTTAAAACTTGTCCCGTTTTCCATAAGTCACTTCCTTTTGGAAGTTTGCGGTGTAACCAGGAAGGAAAACGTCCCGGTCCTACAGCTTTGCTTTCATCAATTTTCTCTGGGTTAGGTGGTAGAACATTCAGACGTCGATTTTTTACTTTAAGACTTGTATCAAAAAGTTCAGTGTGACTCATAATCAAACCCGTCCCTTTACTTTATTTGTGTTTGGAAGAAAATGCAAAGGTTCATCAGCCGCGATCAGTGCAGCTTCTAACCAAGCTTCAGCGATAGTGGGATGGGCATGGATAGTTTCCGTGAGAGATTCTACGGTCAGTTCATTTGCAATCGCCACAGCCATCTCAGCAATTAATGCTGAGGCCTCATGACCGACAACTTGAGCACCTAATATTTGGCCTGTAGGCTTATCAATAATAATTTGTGCAAATCCTTCTGTTTGACTTGTCGCTAATGACTTACCTAATGCTTGAAAGGGGAAAGCACCCACAACAGCCTTGTACCCTTTTTTTAAAGCCTCTTCCAATGAAAGCCCAACCGTACCGATTTCGGGATGGGTAAAGATCACATTGGGTACTGCTTCGTAATGCATATGCGCTTCTTTTCCCGTGGCGTTGCTGCCGGCCACCCATCCTTGGTGCGTAGCAACATGTGCTAACCACCATTTGGATGCAATATCGCCTATAGCGTAGATACCAGGAATATTGGTTTCCATCTTATCATTCACAGGTATCATTCCATCTGCGCTTACATTAACACCTGCCTTATCCAATCCAATGGCTGAAGTGTTCATTTGCCGCCCCACTGCAACCAGACCAATATCTGCGTCGTAAACTTTGCCACCAGCTACGTGGGCAGCTATTCCTTTGTCAGTCTTTTCGATCTTTTCGACTTTTACACCGGTATCCATGACAATGCCAGCTTTTTTGAAGGCTTTAGAAAGGGCTTCAGAAACTGCCTGGCTTTCCATAGGTAAAATACGAGAAAGCATTTCAAGGATAACAACGTGCACTCCAAAAGCCGCAAAGAGTGAAGCAAATTCGCAGCCAATCACACCGCCCCCTACAATAACGATTTTTTGCGGGAGTTTTTTCATGTTTAAAAGAGAAGTAGAATCATGGATTTTTTCAAAATCAAAGGGAAAAGCGGGAATACTGCGCGGCTCAGAACCTGTGGCGATAATCGTCTTTGCGGCATTAATCACTAAATTATCTTCCCCTGTGATTAGAATTTCTCTGGGTGATATAAACTTACCAAAGCCTTTAAAGATTTTAATTTTATTTGCATTAATCAGACCTTCTAAACTTCTGCGCAGCTTAGTGACTATCTCATCTTTACGCAGCACCATGCGGGAATAATCAATGCTTACTTTTTCGATATAAATCCCAAATTCTTTAGCATCTTTAATACGGTCGTAAACTTCTGCACAGGCTAATAGTGCTTTGGAAGGGATGCAGCCTCGGTTAAGGCAAGTGCCGCCTAACTGATTTGCTTCAATAATTGCTACTGTTTTTCCACTTTGTGCTGCGCGAATTGCGGCAGGATAACCTCCCGGTCCGCCTCCTATAACGACTACATCAAAATGATTCTTTTCGTTACCCATTTTTAATCACCTTCTTTTAGTTAAAGAATACAATAATAGACATGCGAGTGTAAAGTATAGTTTTTTTTATCCTGGGTATGCTTACAATTAACCACAGAGTCACTGACTCTTGTTTGGGATTTTGCTATTTCTTCTTCTGCTTGAAGTTGTTTTGAAGCTTCTAGTTGCCTTTAATTAGTAAATGTCCACAGGTTAAGACGACTTTTTTGGCCGTTAAGTGGCCAAAAAAGTCGTCTTACCCTGTGAGCATTTACGATTAACCAATAACTTGATGTTATCAAGTCAACTACAGAGATTTTTTTAATGATAATAGTATCAAACTATTAGGCGAAAACATTGTTAAGTCTAACGTGTTCTATAATTATGATTTGCCTTATTGTCGTAAGGTAAGCCTGTTAAAGACGTTAAGAATTTAGGCCCTTTTTCTATAATTTCAAGTAAACGCAATGCAGCATGGTTGGGACGACGAAATCCTTGTTCCCAAGCTTGAATTGTATTCAAGCTAACATTAAGATAAGCTGCAAACATATTTTGAGAACAATTAAGTTTATTTCTCAAACGTTTAATGTCATTTGCGTGATATTCCTTTGGATGCTGAGGAACATTAGTGGTATCAATTCTGACTTTTTTGACTCTAACATTCTTGGCAATTCCCCTTTCATAGGCTATTGCCTCTTCTAAACCTTCTTTGAGAAGGTCAAACATTTTACCCATGAGTTGCTTCCTCTTTTAATTGTTTCACAAAGCGACAAATTATTTTTTTCTCATTCTGAGTTAAATCTTCTTTCACATTCTTGGGATACAAAACGATCAAATATAATTTGCCAAATTCAGGAATATCTAAATAATCTACTCTAAACCCTCCCTTTTTTCCGATATTAGCACCTTTTAAACGAATTTTTCTAAGACCTAATAACCCAGGAATCACATCGCCAGTTTGAAGGATTTTTTAACAATTCCTGTTCAAAATCTTCAAAGTCATTCTCTAGTATTTTTCCTTGATCAATCAGTTCATCTAAGTATCTTGAGAAAGGGGGTAATTGAATAAATGTTTTTTCCATATTTTAAACATACCACTTTGTGGTATTTTTTTTCAATGCCAATTTATAAATTAAATCCATCCGTGCTGCAATATCTGAATGTGATGATCTATATTTTTTCACGCTCAGATCTAAATTTTTTAAGTTAGTTACATAAAAAAAGCGCTTTCAAATATATTTTGAAGGCGCTTTTATTAAATCATTTCGCCTTATGCAGCTAATGCTTTGTTTAAAGCCTCTTTATAAGCTGTGGTTGTTCGTGTATCTTTAAAAGTCAAAGGAATTATGGTAAAACAATATATGTAAGAAAACTTTCTACGCCAAGCCGAAGAACCCTTAAAACTTCCTTGTACTCGAGGACATTTTGCAAAACTGACTCCAAAGATTTCATTATATTTAGATATTCGACAAAAAATTACTTACGCGAAACATAACTATTCTGAATGTGTGTTTTTGTACTGCAAGCTGCTCGAAAGCGGTATCAATGGCATCTTTAACACACGAATGCAAGACCAGACTTTTAATATTATGTCTATAATAAATTCAAGGAATTCTTTGGGATTTTTAATGGACTAAGAATCGTGAAAAAAGGCCGTGCTTGCATTGTGCATAACTCTTGTTTTTTATCGAGAGTTATGCACAATGCACGCACGGCCCTTTTCCTTGATTTACCGAAAAAAGCTTCAATAAGAACGGTATTTCTATCGAAACAATGTCTTAATGCCAGGCCAGACACCCATGATAAATCTCTTGAGCATATCGCTGAATATTTTTCCATTCGGGATTAGCTAAGAGCTCTTGATATTCGCTCGGCTTTTTAGGATAGTCATGCAATGCTTGAAATTCTTCTATCATATTAAATAATTTATGAATTTTATTAAATTGATATTCCGAAAGTTTGAACTGCTTTCGATGTTCTACAATAACCGACCAGGCTTCAAAAGAGAGAAGCAAGCAAGTACCAAATTTTTCTTCCCCACGGGCGAAAGTCCAAGCTTCACGTTGTAAGGATGCACTGCTTAGAAAATAGATTTCATTATTAAAAAAACTTTCTAGAAACTGATCATAACTTGTTTGCATACCATTACTCATTGTTGTTCTCTATTCATAAAATCTGTTAACTTAATATAAACCTCATTGGCAAGTGTTTGAATATCATGCCAATTGGGATTATCCAAAAGTTCGTTTTCTTGGAGTAGATCAGTGTCTTTTATTCTATCTTCAGTTAAATCTACATGTTCTATAATGAGATCATACAGCTTCTTAAGTAGGGCGTAATCTTCTTTTCCAAGATATTCAACACAACTTGGGTCTTCAAAAATGATTTCACATTTACCAATAAGATGGGCTGCAGTATCTATGTAGGTGCTCACTTCGGGACCTTCGTGTCTGAACCAAACTCTTCTTTGATACTCCTCATCTTTTAAGATTCTGAGCGAGTTAATCAACATACTTCTTATGTGACCTAAGCATACTTTTTTTTCATTAGTCCCTCTATTGGCATTGACATTTGGGTATTCCAATGTTGAACTTATCATAATCGTATATTTCCCAGGGGATATGCGTCTCCCCTTGTTCCAAGATATTTGTGTATTTTATTTCACATTTTTGTGGATCCCACATAACAAATATAGAATCGTCATTTTGATTAGTTATAGTTTGAGTGACATACGTCCTGCGCTGTTCGGAATAATAAGCATGAGGCTTTGCAGCACTTAATCTTACTTCAAACTCCCTTCCATTTTTCCTTTGTAGAAATCGTTTTCCAGCTCCTGATATAGGGAGCATTACTTTAAAGCATGTCGAGCACATACCATCTATTCCCGGGACATGCCAAAGTCCTTGCGGATAGTGCGGAAATCCTTATTAGTAAAGCCAACATTGCTGGTTCAGAAAAGAAAAATAAAATGGAGGACATAAAAGCAATAAGGGAACTTGCAGATATTATTCCGAATATCAAATCTTATGCAGCTAATCGGTTCATTAAATTAGGCGATAAATATTTCACAACCAATCAAATACAAGAAAATTTTGTTAGTGAAAATAAAATGAATCAAAAAGATGCTTATGATTACGTAGACAAATTCATTCAAGAAAACAAAGTTTATAAGCTTGTAGATGGAAAATACGTTGAACTAACGCCTAAAGAATTAAAAATCTTCAAAGAAAACTTTACTCAGTTAGTGCGTTATACGGTTGCTGTTCATAATTTGACTCTGTTTAAGAAAGAACAAGAGAAGAAGGCAGAAAAAGCTAAAGAAGACTTACTGAGATCACTGAGAGGGTGTGAAATAGGGAGAGGATTATATAACTAACCCTTGAAATATAGTATTGGGCGTTTAGTTATAACCCTACTCAATTTTCTCATATTTTCTCACTGATCTCACTGGTTTCTGTAGTAATCCAAACAACAAGGTCTGCTAATCTTCATAGTTGAGGTTTTCCCAAACTGCCAAAGAGTTCTTGGTTAAGGGCAGCAGTTTAAATCCAAAATTCCCTTGGTCCCGCCAACCTATATAAAAGTCACTCTTCCACTTATATCCATAAGCTATGCGTAACGAAACGAGCGGCAACCCATTATGTAACCCTAAAAAAAATGAAGTATATCTTCCGCCAAATACAGTATGCGCGACATCCTCATAGCGATTAAAAATAAATTGTTTTCTGTTTATTTTTAGAATGGTTAGCTCATTTGTAGGATAAGCAGCTGTTCCTATCACATAGTAGGTAAAGTTATGAAAGGGATTGCGTAACATCCAGGTGAAGGCCTTATCGATTCCCGGCGATTGGCACGCATTAAATAAGGGAAGATGCGCCTCCGAAAAAATTCCATGGTCATCATTTCCAAATAAGGCCCAGCTGATCCAATGTCCAAAGTCGTACCAGTAAATTTGGCTGCGATGACGTGGAATGAAACGATAAAGCCAGTGACTTAAAGCGGTTTGTTGATAATGATTGTAAAGACCTAATTCTTCTTCTGTTGTTGTTTGATAAGGCTTTACATAATAATTTTCCGTTGGATATTTATAAATTGTACACGATGAAATGAGGGTGAAACCCAAGAAAAAATATAAGTAACGCAAACTTTGGATAATAAAGGGTCGTTTTTTCAAAATTCGTATTAGATAAAAAAAGGACTTTCTGTAAAAGTAAAGAGTCAATTAAACTCCTGTTTTTTGCATGATATTAAGTCATTTAACACTTTTAAAACAGAGAATACTATGAGCGCAATACCCAAAAAAAAGATGTGCTGGAATTGCGAAGGTAGGGTCGCTTTTTCTGATGAAAATTGTCCTTATTGTGGTGTTTATCTCAGTACTTCATCGCTGATTAATCCACAAAATGAGAACGCGACCCCTATTGCACCCTACCGTTCAAGCTCTGACCAATCCATACCCGCTTCACCCTATACCCTAAATAAGGAGGATGAAGAAAAAATCGAGGAAGATTCTGCTACATCTCTGCAGGAAGAAGCTTTAAATCCTTCCCATAAAAACAGTCTATTACCTGTCGTTTTATTACTATCAGGATCTATATTCCTTGTTTTCGGACTTATTTTACTCGTCTTTGCTAATCAAGGGACCCTGACATTGCAATGGAATGCTTCTTATTGGTTTATTTACTTAGGTTTGGCCGTGATCTTTCTCTTTGCCGGCTGGCGTTCTTTATACTCATCGTGAATAAATCAAGCATTAATATTTAAAGAATTTAGATTTTTAAATTAAAAAAATATTATAATATAGGAAGATCTTTTTTCTATTTGGGTTAATTTATGAGTCCAATTTCTAACACTTCAATTAATCAACCTGATTTTGAACAATTTTCTGTATCACATCTAAAAGTTACAAAAGACGGCATAATAAAAAAGAAATCTATCGTCGATAAAATTGTGCTATTTTTTTATTCAAAATTCCGCCAAAAAGAACGCGAAAAATCTGTTCAGGCTGCTTTTACCAATAATCTTCTAAAACTCCATCATAACATTATAGATCTTTCCATAAAAAGTGATGAGAAGAAAAAAGAAGAAACTGAGAAACTTTTAAAGAGCCTGGTAAAATTAAACGCCCCGCTTGTTTTTGACGTGCTTGGAAAAAATCAAGTACTCAAGCAATACATCGAAAATATCTTCCACCCTGACATAGCTTCATTAAGGGAAAATAAGCAGAAACTTAAAGCCGAAAACGCTGCGGAAAATGAAATTGAATCAGTTAAATTGGCCATACGTATCGAAAAAGCAAAACTCAGCAAATATTTAGGCATAGATTTTTTATCTAATAAGGGAGCTACAGGTACAACCTTAGTAAGAAACTTAAAGGGAAGATACATCGGAGTTTTTAAACCGACTCATCCTCACACTCCTCTTCAAGCAAAATTATTGAACTCTATTAAAAGAATATTTGGAGGACAACTCTATTATCTCAGCCATAAAACTGATGCACAATCTAAAGCCGAAGTGGTCGCTTATATGTTAGACAGGCATTTAGGTTTTGGTTTGACGCCTTCCTCAGAATTTTTAATCCTTGATGGAAAGGAAGGGGCTTTTCAGAGTTTTTTCAAAGGGTTCGTGGAAGCTAAAGATTTTATGAATGATGAAGGCATGATAAGAGTCGATACACTTCCTGAAATCTCCCGCATGCCTCCTTTTCAAGAGTTAACCGAGTTTCAAAAAGTCGCTTTATTTGACTTTTGCATCGGAAATTTGGATCGTCATGAAGAAAATTGGGGCATAGCTTTGATTAAAACTATGCATGGAGAGTATAGAGAGGCCCTAAAGGTCATTGATAATGCGAATGCGTTTCTATGTAAAAACCCTTCAGCCGAAGGCAAAGTCAAAAACCAGTACGCCTGGAAAAATCTAAATTGGGCCAGGTATCCTTTTACTGAGGAAGCTAAACAATTTGTTGAAATGAATCTGAAGGATGAAAAATTTAAGGAGTTTTTTGAAGGTTTAAAAAAAGATTTTAGATTCTCAAATTTTTTAAGCCCTGAAATGGAGGCTAATGCCTATCAGCGCCTTCATGTTATACAAAATCTTGTTTCTCAAGAAAATACCACGCCTGCCCAACTTGGGTCGATCGTGTCTGATGCAGATATGCATTTATTCGAATAAAGCTAAATCCGTCGATCCTGTCGCCATGCAAATGACTTTATTGTACAATTCATCACAGAGCCAGTGAGATCACTGAGAAGGTTTTGAGATAGGGAGGTAGCCCCTCAATTTTCTCATTCCTTCTCAATGATCTCACTGGGCTCAGTGGTAATTATGCAATAACGCCCTTTCCTGAAACAAACTTAAACAATTGTAATTAAATGCATTATTCGCTAAATTAGCATTTTAAAATTTTATGTATGGCTAATACAATGTTTGCACGTGCCGATTACAAAGCTCTCCTGCATGATTATGCTACTATAGCAAAACTTCAATTCAGAGATAAGTTGGCCATCAAAAATGGTGTTTTAAAAATATCCAAAGCAGGCTTTTCGCAAGCCCCCCTACGCACAATTAAGAATCTTAGATACGGTGGATATAACAGAAACGAAGTGACAAAATATCTTCAGGTGCTGGGTGAAAAAACCGTAAAATTTGTTAATGAAATCCTTCAAGATCCGGAAACGATTAAAAAATCTTATATAGAAATCAAGTTATACCAAAGAAAGATCAAAGTTGTGGCCACAGCTATACAAAATCATAAAATCAATTATGAGGATGATAACGCTATATGCCAAAAATTTGTAGCTTTATTTAACAAATTTCATGCAATGAGTGCGCATCTTAAGCAGGAACTAAAAAAAGCCCCCAATCCAGCAGCTGTGATCCCACGCCCCGCAATTGATTTTAATGCACCCATCCATATCAAAAAAATTAAATACCGCATGCCTAAAGGATATACAGTTGATGATATTGTGCGCCTGGCAAAAACAGCTGAAAAACAGGTAAATACTACTCGGGAAAAAGTTATTGCGGCTGCTCTCGCCTTATTCGCAACACTTATAGTTTTACTACCCATGCATATTCTTGTTTTTGCAAAGTGGATTCTATGGAACCCCCTGGAGTTTGTCGTGAAAGGAAAGCTCACAACGAATAATCCTTACAACTGGTGGGTAAATAACTTAGGGCTTTTATTCTTTAAACACTTTACTGATGAGCCTGAAAGAGCCTTGAATGCTTATATCGTGCAATTGCTAACGGCACCCATCCTTACAGAAAAGCATGCGGATGCTTTTTCTCAGTTAGCCAAACATGCTAAAGGATTAGATTTAATAAATTGTAGCATAGGCTCTAATGAATTCGAAGAATTAATGTTGATTCTGAAAAACAGAATCAACAGGGATGGAATAGCGAGAGAAGATTTCGGTGAAGGCGCGATTGCAACAATGCAGAAACTACTCGCCAATCTCAATGGAAGATTGGCTAAGCCCCACGACTTTCGACTGTTTTTAAAAAACCATAAAACAAAGTTACTATGGATTGACAATTCAAACTTTGATAGGGATAAATGCGAGGATATAGCAAAATTCAACGAATGGAAAAAAGGTTTTGAAGGTAATAAAGATGATGTTCAAGCCAAACAGGAATATTTTATTAAAAATGTGAATTTGGATGAATGCTTTAAACATGAGCAAAAATTCGAAAATTACATTTCACCCAAAAACCTTGTCAAACTGATTCAGGCTGCAAGTAAGAATCCTAAATGCCATAGGATTGAAGGTCCTAAACAAGAAGTGCGCTATTTACCTGAAATTAGAGCAGCCCTTAAAGAAAACAGGTTTCAGCAAGACCCTGCATGTGCTTGGATGTATAAACGTTAATACTATGTTTTATAAGGAAGCTTCCGTTTTCATCCAGCTCTTTTTCGACATTTTCAATTAAAATCGTGAACTCTTGACGAAAAATAAGCTCAATTGTATTGTTAACAACAAAACGTTGCTGATTGACTACAAAATGTTGTTTTTATGAATTCATTTGTCAAGCTATTCCCTAATCCTTCTTTAGTTGACGTTTTGGCTGTTTTTTTGACCCATCCAGATGAGTCATTTTATCAGTCAACCATAGTCAAGTCGACAGGACGTGCATTAATGCTAGTTCAAAGGGCATTATAACGACTAGAAGATACTGGATTAATTGAAAAAACAAAATCCGGTAACCGATCCTATTATAAAGCAAATCAAAAACATCCCGCATTTCAAGACATTAAAAATGCATTGCTTAAAACAGTGCTTTTCGGAGACATATTAAAAGAAGCTTTGAAGTCGATAAACAAAAATATTAAATTTGGATTCATTTACGGTTCTTTTGCAATTGGAAAAGAATCTTCTAATAGCGACATTGACATGTTTGTAATGGGGGAACTAGGAATACGCGATATAGCAAATATTTTAAGCAAATCTGGAAGAAAATTAGGAAGAGAAATAAATCCTACTGTTTATTCTGAAAAAGAATTTACGAAAAAAATAAAAGAAAAAAATCCATTTATAAAAGATATTTTGCATAGACCGAAAATCTGGCTTATAGAGATGAAAATGAATTTAAAAAAATGGATAAATGAAGGTCGCTTACTACCACACTCAACTAATAAGAATGAAATAAAAAATTTGTTTAAACTCGTTGATCGTGATTTAAAAGATGCAAAAATTAAACAGTTATCGGCAGATAGAAGATTTGCTACTGCTTATAATGCAGCTCTTCAGCTTGCTACGATAGTTCTGCATGCAGCTGGCTATCGCACTAAAGGTGGTTCCGGTGGACATCACTGGGTAACAATTTTGTCATTACCTGATGTTATGGAAAAGATCCAGAAAACAAGGTCAGATTATTTTGATGCATGTAGGGCAAAACGAAATGTAACAGACTATGATAGAGTTGGCGAAATTTCTGAATCCGATCTTAAAGAACTTTTAAATGAGGTCTTAGCTTTAAGTGCTTAATTGGGTACGAGAATATCATCCAACTTTAATATAATTGCATCATTATATTGAACTTATTAGAGAAAGGATTATTTACTCTAACCCTGCAGGGGTGCTACAAGGCATTATGTTGAATTATTGGCAACCATGCGAAGCTTTTCTATTTTCCCTTCCATTAAAACACCATGATGTTTAACGATCTTGTCAAGATCCCAGTCCCACCAACGAATCTGTAAAAGCTCACTAATAATTTCTGCACTAAACCGGTACTTTATGATTTTAGCTGGATTACCTCCCACAACTGCATAAGGAGGTACATCTTGTGTAACCAAAGCACGTGCGGCTATCACTGCTCCATCTCCAATGTGAACTCCAGGCATGATCATACATTCCCGACCAAACCACACATCATTTCCAACCGTTGTATCTCCCTTCGATTTTGCATCTTCATGCCAAGGTCTGATATTATCTTTATTGCTGAAAACATGCCAGAATGGGTAAGTCGTAAAGGAATGCATCTGATGATTAGCATAAGGACTAATGAATTGTGTCCCAAAACCTATCGAGCAAAATTTACCAATTCTCAAATTCTTGTTACCAAATGAATAGGGAACTAAACTTCTTAAAACTTTTTCTCCTTCGAGACTTTCCATGTGTGCATATGTAAAATCTCCAATATGTATGTTTGATTCACTGATCATATTTTTAATAAAAATGTTTCCCTTACAGGGCCCATAAACAGCAGATGGATTGAGAACTTGCTCTTGAAGTGGATTTCTATTGATTAACATTTTTTCTAAAAACTCTAACCAATGCTCTTCTTCCTGTTGACTTTCCAAAGACGAATTGGAATTTAAAAGCTCACATTTTAAATAGATGTCTTTTTGTGTTGTAGAAATTTCTGACTTCCCTTCAGAAGAAAGAGAGAGAGGTTTTTTTAACAAGTCTAATGAAGTCTTTAGATTCAAACATAAGGCTATGCCTTTAAATTCAATATTGAGTTTCGAGTTCAAAAGTGGCAGGATCTTTCGGATATGTTTTCGCTTAAAATATTGAAAATCACCTAACTCTAATTTAACCTCTTCAAAAAGACCTTTATTGTTCTTGATTTTTCCTACGCTATGGCTGATGCGCGAAGGATCTATTTCAATTAAATATTCTTCACTTTGTGTTTTTCCACTAAGATGAAGAAGGACTTCCACAGGATGTTGAAGCGATGACCTTCCAAAATGAAGGTTTAGTTGATTGAACAAGAAGCGTCTATCAATTTCTATTTGTGGAACTTTTTGGATAAATACTTCTGTAGCCTTTTTAAAGCTAAGATTACCGATCAAATTTTTATACTTAACGGACCAGGTTTTCGTTTCAGATTTATTCCTTTCTTTAACTTGAGCCATTGTCCCTTGTTCAGGAAAAATCGTCATTTCATAACTATGCTTATCATCTAAGTGTCCTCTTAGATGAAATCCGATATGGACACTTGAGTCGAAATTTGTGGCCTGCATTTGATCCTTATTTTAGTTTTTTTGCGATAAGAATGGATGAAACTTGATTAAGAGGACGTACACTCTCTAAAACAAAACCAGCTTGCTTTAACAGATCCTTAAAATGCTCTAATGTGCGTTCGGTTCCACCCGTCATGACTAGCATATTAAGATCTAAGAGAGCGCCGTGACCGCTCGTTTCATTCAGAATGTTTTCAATGATATAAAGGCGATTATCTGCATGTGGAGTAAGAGCAGCATGGATTTTTTTTAAAATTTCTAGGGCTTTATGGTCAGGCCAATCATGAAGGACTCTCGAAAGAATAGCACTTTCTGCCGTAAATGAAGGCCAGCTTTCAAAAAAATCAGTAGAAATCAGTTTCATTCTTTTTTTTAAGTGATCAGGAACTTTTACAATTTGGATCACGTTGGGTAGGTCCACAAGTATTCCTTCAAGATGAGGAGTTCGATTTAAAACATCGACAAGTAAGGTTCCACTTGACCCTCCGACGTCCATCAAAGAACGATGTTTACTCAAGTCAATTAAAGAGCAGAAAGCCTGGTAATCTCTTTTTGCATAAATAGATAAAGCGTGGTGATACATGCTATTTTTCTCTGGGTCATCTTTTAACCAATCAAACCATCCTTTTCCAAAAAGATGATCAAAAGCGGCTTGCCCTGTTTTAAGGCTATGTGAAACGTTGCGCCAAGAAGTTAAATGTTCATCTTTCCAAAGATCAAGTGCACTTTTTAGTGAAAAAGGATGTTGAGACTGAAAAAAAACTCCTTTTGAAGTAGGAAGCCAATGATCGAGTTCTTTATTTTCAATCATTCCCATTTCTTGGAGAGCTCTTAGTAGTTTTAGTGTAGAAGTTTCCGAAAGCTCAAGCAAATTAGAAAGTTTTTTTGTAGAATTAGGAATATGCTCAAATAATTGCATTTCATTGGCAGCTTGGAGTGTATAAAAACGCCAATAGGAGACCAATTCACCGGAGAGTTGATGAAATTCATCTTCTGTTGATTCTCTAAGAGTGTGTATTTTTTCTCCATCCTCAGTAATCTGATGAAGAGCCCCAAGAGTAGTTTCCACGCGAGCTCTTCCATTATAAAAGGGTTCAACGTTTTTATATCTCTGCGCATAAATAGGATTCCCTTGAGGGTCAATATGAAACCATCCTTTTCCATCTTTTGCCCTAGCAAATCCTTTGTGGTACACATCTAGATCGCTAAACCACTTTCCGTGGAGTAAGTTTCCATTAAAATCGATATGCGAGTGATATCCTTCCTCATTTTGAGCTACGGCATAGCCATCGCGAAAATCTCCCACGTATTTGAAAGAGTGCAAATAAGCTCTTTTTCCCTCAAGATTTATATGAAAAAAATGCCCTTGAAAATCTTTCACAACGCAATGACTTTGTTGAAAGTTTCCGCACCAAGAGAATCGATCGCGATACAGTTCACTGCCATCGATATGAATGTGAGACCAACCGGAAACAGATTGAACAGCGGCGCGAAACTCATAAAAACCAAACGTTCTAAGAAAACGGTGAGAATAAGCCGGTTTTCCTTCAGTATCGGCATGAAAAGCCCCACTTTCATCTGTTACAGGGGCTAATCCAGGATCATGAAATTTGAGCACGGAAATAAACCTTGCAGGGTAAGCGGGTTGCTGGTCAATTAAATGATGGGTCTGGTCAGAAGAAATTTTCAATTCCTGCCAAGGCTTCTTCGTTTTGAACATAGGGGACATCCTATATTTTTCTTCGCATATTACAAGATTTGCAAACGGAATGTTTCAGGTAGTTTTTTCTGAGCTCTTGATAATTCTCTCCCTGCCAAATTTTTTCTAAAGACTCATCATAAAGATTACCAAATTCGCCTAACTCGAGACGTTTCTTATCGGGAGCACAACAAGGGTTGAATCTACCTTCAGAAGAAACCCAGGCTTCTTCACCAAGGAAAGGGCACACACCCTTTGGTACTAATTCCTCTTGAGCAGACTCATCCAGTGTAAAAATATTCTCTAAGATCACTTTAGTCCCATCAGGAAGACGTTCTTTTTCCGCCACTTCTAAGGCTTTTATAACGACCTCATTCCAACGCTGAATCGACATTTTATTGCGTCTTAAATTTTGATCTTCCATTTCTTGAGTAAACACCCAGAGGTGATGCCCTTTCACTCTATTGACACCCAAAGATGCGGCCAAGCTTATCACATCAGGTAACTCCTCCATCCCTATTTCCATAAATGTTAATTGAAACGTGACTCGACAAAAATTTCCTCCTTGAGCCGCCCATTCATCACGAACTCGAATAAAATCCTTCACATTTTTTAGACGCTTTTCAAAGTTAGATCCAATCATGATCAATTCTGAAGTTTTTTTCGTGGCTCCATTCCATGAAATTTTAACGTCTGATCCTATAGGGACAATTTTTTTTGCCCATTCTGTTGCACCACAACCTGGAAAAGTACCATTCGTAGTGAGGTTGAGTTTGACCCCATATTGAATGCAAAGTTGAATAATTTCATCAAAGCCACGGTAAAGCAAGGGCTCTCCCATAGTGGAAGGGATAATTTCCTTCAAAGGCGACCCTACAGATTCTTGTAGGACTTTTCGAATCAGATCGATACTCATACGTCGACGAGGACGCCCCTCTTCTTTCCTATTTGTTTGGCAAGAGCTATAGATTGAATGCTCTTCACACATAATACATCGTAGATTGCAGTCATCAGGGTTTGTATCAAACGTGATGCGCCAGGGGCCTGGTTTTTGGAGCATTAAACTTTCTCCTCCGTTCTATGGCTAATTTATAAAGTAATGTCATTTGTTTAACATGTTCTTGAATGCTGGGGATACGCAGATCGTCAGATTGAAGATATCCTCCGTTAGCGATTTTGTCAGCCAATAAAGGCTCGTTCATGACTTTAGCCATTTGTTTTGCAAGGCTAGATGAATTTCGATGATCGAAGAGTAATCCATTGATTTCATGCTGAACATATTCTTTCATCCCTCCATAATCAGCTGTAATAATAGGCACTTTCGCCTCTAAAGCTTCATGGATCACCAGGGGGGAGTTTTCTCCCCAGATAGAAGGGACAACAATTGCATCGACGTGATTAAATACATCGCTTACAACATGCTCATTTCGATATCCACCCATCCAATGGATCCGCTTTTCGATCTCCTGGCCTAAGGTCTTAACATAAGCTTCTAAGGATTGTGTAAAAGGTTGCAAAGGCGAGCCCCAGATCTTTAGTAAACTGTTTTGATCCATGGTGCTGAAAGCTTGTAAAAGATGAAAGATTCCTTTTGCTTGCTTATGCGTGCCAATATACCCAAACACAAAATCCTTTTCCTTTTGCCTAACTCTGCCCTGAAATCTTTCCTGATGAAATCCATAGTCTAAATATATAATTCTCGAGGTGTCGATAAAAAAATCATCCACAAAGCGGTTCATCAAATAACGCGAAGGAGCAATAAAAAGATCCATGTAAGAGCTTATTTCTCGCACGTGATCCATTCGTTTGCTGACCCAGTGGGTCCAATACTGAATATCTTCCTGATCTTCTTGATGACTAAAATAACGCCAATAACATTGCCTTGCACATTTTTCATTTTGCTGACAGTCGCATGCAGGATAAAGATCCTCAGTTTTAGAATTTATCCCCTGTAGAAATTGCCCCCTTGGACACATCAGCCAAAAATCATGCAGAGTAAAAATTAGTGGAACTTCTCGGATATGTGCTTCTAAAACCAGGGAGGTTGAAAGATGATTTAAATGACCAATATGCACAACGTCAGGCTTATAGTTATCTAAAAGATCTGCAAACGCCTGATCTACTGCAGCGTGTCTATAACCATCTTTGCTGTGAGCCATATTTACTAGGCAGAGTTTGATAGCTTTGCATGTTGGATCTAATTCCCAATCAATAGAATATTCTTGTTTGTAAGCATTCTCCTGACGTGTGAACACGATAACTTCATGTCCTTGTTGGATGAGCTCTTGACATAATGTTTGCGAATAGACCTCTGAACCCGCATTGTAACGGTAGGGATATCCATGGATGACTTTTAAAATTTTCACAAAAACCTCTTACCAGCAATATTAAACGCGAGTTATTAAACATTATCTTGTAAATGTTTTTTAGAAAAGCTAATTGTACGCCTATCTGTACCCACTTTTGCGCATAAGTCAATAGAAAACATCGTAAATGTTTGAATCGCGAAGCGTTGCGATGCGAGAAAAGAAAGTTTTGTAAAACATAATTTACATCGCTTTTGGAGTGCGAAGGCCTTCCCATCCTATTACCCATAAGTCGTAAGTATTTGAATCGCGGAGTGTTGCGATGCAAAAAAAAAAAGAAAGTTTTGTAAAAAGAATTTTGCATCGCTTTGGAGTGCGAAGGTAGGGTGGTGAATTGATGTTGAAATTCGCGAATTCAAATTTTAATTCTCACCCTCAATTTTATTCCTAAATTTATAAAGACATATAAGATTTTTTGTTGATCTTATTTTAATTTATTCTTTACCTTATCATCAAAAATGGAGTTTCGTATGGTAAAAAAAGAATATAAATCTCCCAACCACAAATTGATAAATTTTTTTGAAGAAAGCCGCGATGCCTGGAAAGATAGGGCTTTAAAAGACAGGATATTAATCGGGATCTCGAAGCAAGAGTGCGCGATCTAGAAAAAAGTCGAAATACTTGGAAGACAAAAGCCAAAAATAAACAGATGTTAAGTTCAAAGAAGCTTTTAGAGACCCAAAATGAGTTAAAGAAAGCTTGTCAAAAAATAAAAGAATTAGAAGAAAAGAATGAAGAACTAAAAAAAAACTTCCTGTAGCTTTAGCAGGCAATGCTCCAAAAAAGCATAGCTATTCTCTAACTATTATTCACTTTGCTCATAACTTATTTAAAGACGGATTGCTGGGATTTCATGCCATTAGCCGAGTTCTGAAGCTCATTAATGAACATATTACACCGTGTCCCACCCCCCATCGTTCTACAATTAGGCTATGGATCTATAGGATAGGAGTTTATGAACTCATAAAACCATTAGAACAAACAGGAGATTGGGTCTGGATACACGATGAAGTAATAGATATAGGAGCTGTGAGGTGTTTAGCGGTTATTGGTATACCTGTAAGCAGCAAAAAAGATAATCTGACATTAAGTCATGATGATGTTCAAGTAATAGGAATTTCACCAACAGTTAGTTTAACAGGTGATGTTGTTACTGATAAGTTAAAAGAATGTGAAAAGAGAACAGGAAAGCCTTTTCAAATTATTAATGATGGGGGTGCCAATCTCAAGAAAGGAACTCGGGAATATAGTGAAGGGGGGGCGACTTTGCAAATACAAGATATTACCCATAAAATGGCTCTCCTTTTAGAAAAAACGCTTAAAAACGATGCGAATTGGGTAAAGTTTATAGAAGCAATGAGTTTGTCAAAAAGAAAAGTGAAACAAACAGAATTGGCAGGAATAATGTCGCCTAATTTAAGAGATAAAGCAAGGTATATGGGTGCAGATATTATTGTGAAATGGGGTACGAACATAGAATACGTTGTAGACCAGGAATTATCAAATAATCAAATACAGAAACATTTTGGATGGGTTAAGCAGTTTTCATCTCATCTAAGGAATTATAGTAATAAAATAGAAATCAGTAATGTTGTTAAAGAAGTTATAAGGCAAGAAGGTTATTCCAGGGATAGCTACGAGAAAATTAAAACAATAGTTTTAAAAATGGAATCGATAGAGAGCCATGATTTTATTGATAAAGTAAATACAATAGTGCGAGAAGAAGTTGATAAGTTAGCAGATAATGTGAAAGCTATTGGATTGAGTGAAGTTTTGGAGTCAATTTTTGGAAAATTTAAATATATAAGCAGAAATAGCAACCAAGGAATAACGGCAAACATACTAAGCATTCCAGCTTTTGTGGGAAAGAAAGAAAAAAAAGATATACGCATTGCTTTAGAGACATGTACTGTAAATGATTTAACTAAATGGCTAAGAAATAAATTAGGAACAACAGTATGTTCAATAAGGGCTGAATTTTTTGGAAAAAGGAATAGAAGTTGCAAGAAAAATTTTGAGGAAGAAATAGCTTGATTCACCACCCTAGTGCGAAGGCCTTTTCGGTTTTTACATAACAATTTTCGAAATATAAAGCAAATTTAAGACATTTGTGATTGATTGTGTTTGTTTTAGAAAGCGAAGGAAGGCCTTCGCACTCCAAAGCGAT
>CAVVKX010000006.1:0-59243 GCA_963748975.1 uncultured Parachlamydiaceae bacterium | reverse complement strand
GAGCTTCCACTTGCACCCAAAGTCATCATGGGTACAAAAAGGCATTCGGCCATTACTTTATGCCATCGTATAATTAAAAACCTAAAAAACATATTCACTCACCTTATCAATAAAATAAGTAAATGCTTTGATTTGAATAAAAAACCATCTCTAAAACAAAATGACGTAAATGAAAAAAAAGCTCTTATAAAATTAAAACCTGAAGATATTGAGAAACCCCTACTGGCTATTGCAGATGAAAAACAAGATGATTTTATTAATATAGAGGAAGATTGCAGAATTTTAAAACTAGAGGAAGACGAACCATTAAAAGTTGAGGAAAAAGAGGAAGAAAAAAACGAGGATTTAAAACTCGAAGAAAAAATGATGTCATATTTGGAAATTAAAGATTTGACTTCTATTTATCCAATCGAAAATATGGAAAATGCATTCAATTATTTAACTGATAAAGAGAAAATTAGCTGGATTAACAAAAATAAATTTCCTCTTTGGAGATTCGGGCTTAAAACCGAAACACTCATAGACCTTTTAAAAAAAGAAGGTGAAAATCTTGAGTATCTTTCTGTAAATTTAGATCAAGCCCTGGATTTAATTCAATATTGCCCTAATCTCAAGCATCTAATTATACGCATTATAGTCAGCAATCAAGTAGTAAAGAACGATCAGGTTGTTCATATTTTAGCCTCCCCTACCATAAAAAAATTGAAAACTTTTGCATTTCCAAATATTGGCTTAGAAGGCGTTAGGTTGCTCTTAGCTTCGCCTAATTTCAAAGAATTGGAAAAATTAGATCTTTCTGGTACCCCCCTACATGACGCAGGCATTAAAGAATTAGTTGAATCCTTACCAAACTTTCCTAAATTAATAAAACTTAATATTAAGAATACTAAAATTCAAAGTGAGGGCCTCAAAGCTATAGCCGGTTCTCCTCATCTTTCAAAATTACAAAAACTAAATTTGAGCCGAAATAAATTTGATTCTGAAAGTCTTCGTATTTTTACTCAATCGCCTTATTGCCAACAATTACATTCTCTCAATCTTTCAAATTGCGCATTAGATGATGAAGGCATGAAGATTCTTGCTGCCTCTAAAAACTTCTTAAAATTACAAAGTCTAGATCTTAGCGATAATAAATTTGGCACCGAGGGCGTCAAAGCTTTTGTAGCATCTGAAAACTATCCCCATCTGCTAAACCTTGATCTTGGGTTTAATTATTTGAATAGCGAATGTGCAAAAGCCATTGCAGAATCAAAAAATCTCTCAAAGTTACAAAAGCTTAAGCTTTGCCGCAATTTTGTTGGCGATGAAGGTGTTAAAGCCATTGCTCATTCACCTAACTTACCCGATTTGCAAGTGCTAGAATTAGGACAGAATAATGTGGGTTTGGAAGGTATTAAAGCCCTCACATCTAAAGTATGGCCTAAGCTACGTTCAATCGATTTAAGTCAAAACGAACTCAGCATCGAAAGTTTGACGCTCATCGCCCAAACGAAAAACTGGTCGTCGCTTCAAAAACTTAAGCTTGTATTAAATAATATTGGCAATGAAGGTTTTAAAGTTATTGGAGGTTCTCAAAACTATCCCAATTTGCAAGCTCTGAATCTAAGTGCAAATGACATTGACGATGATGGTCTTAAAGCTTTTGGAGCCTATAAAAACTACCCTAATTTAATAGTTCTTGATCTTACCAGTTGCAAAATTAAAAACGAAGACATCCGTCTTGATCCTCATCACTTTCCGAAATTAAAAATCCTTCAGCTATAAATTTTTATAATTAAGAAATCGAATCCAAAAGTGGCTATATATAAGCTTTTGAGCTATCAAAAATTTTATTGTTAAAGTTGTTAATAATTGTGTGGATCCGCGGAGCGTCGCGATGAGTAAAACAATCTTTAAAGGTGAAGAAGTTTCGCATCGCTTTCGGACTGCGAAGGCCTCTCCTTCACTTTTCCTCAACAGCTTTTCAGAAAAACAATTGTCGATAACTTAGTTTCGTTTCCCCAAAGCGAAGGAAAGCCTTCGCAGTCCGAAAGCGATGCAAAGCTATTGTCGTTTTGATTATGTTCACGCATCGCGACGCTTTGCGAGAAACGAACTCTTGTTAATTTAAGTATTTTAAGTTAAATTATTTAAATGTTCGTAGCCTGATGCTATGTGCTTTAGCGCCGCTTTTATAATATGTTTGTGATAAAGAAAACGTCTTGCTTTTTTCACTTAATCTGTAGAATAAAGCGGTACTAAAGTACCGACACTCCAAAAGCCTTCGGCGAAGTTTTTGATTTGTGTACGCTAAGTTGTATATATTTAAAACTTTGTTGTAAACATTAGACTGTTTTGATAGAATGTCTAAATTCAATTTAAAAAAGTGCATGGTAAACCTTTATGCTTCCCAAAATATCCATTCAAGAAATCCCCACTATTACCCATTCTGCAGATCAAAAGGGTGTTAAAGACAATTTGCAGGCTAAAGATAAACTTCCATTTACACCCAAAGTCATCGTTGGCACAAAAAGACAATCGGCCATTACTTTATGCCATCGTATAATTAAAAACCTAAAAAACATATTCACTCACCTTATCAATAAAATAAGTAAATGCTTTGATTTGAATAAAAAACCATCTCTAAAACAAAATGACGTAAATGAAAAAAAAGTTTTTATAAACTTAAAATCTGAAGATATTGAGAAACCCCTACTGGCTATTGCAGATGAAAAACAAGATGATTTTATTAATATAGAGGAAGATTGCAGAATTTTAAAACTAGAGGAAGACGAACCATTAAAAGTTGAGGAAAAAAGAGGAAGAAAAAAACGAGGATTTAAAACTCGAAGAAAAAATGATATCATATTTGGAAATTAAAGATTTGTGTGATTTTCTTCCAATAAAAAATATGAAAAATGCATTCAATCATTTAACTGATAAAGAGAAAATTAGTTGGATTAACAAAAATAAATTTTCTCTTTGGAGATTCGGGCTTAAAACCGAAACACTAATAGACCTGTTAAAAAAAGAAGGCGCAAAACTTGAGTATCTTTCTGTAGAGATAGATCAAGCCCTGGATTTAATTCAATATTGCCCTAATCTTAAGCATTTAATTATAGAAAGAAATGGTTCTAAAATACCCATCCATCAGGTTGCTGAACTTTTAGCCTCCCCTTCAATTAAAAATTTGAAAACTTTTGCTTTTCCAGATATTGGTTTAGAAGGTGTTAGAATGTGCCTAGCTTCGCCTAATTTCAAAGAATTGGAAAAATTAGATCTTGAACGTATACCGCTATATGATGCAGGCATTAAAGAATTAGTTGAATCTTTGCCAAACTTTCCTAAGTTAATAAAGCTTAATCTTCGGGATAATGAAATTCAAAGCGAGGGCCTCAAAGCTATAGCCGGCTCTCTTCACCTTTCAAAATTACAAAAACTAAATTTGAAACGAAATAATTTCGATTCTGAAAGTCTTCGTATTTTTACTCAATCGCCTTATTGCCAACAATTACTTTCTCTCAATCTTTCAGGTTGCGCATTAGATAATGAAGGCATGAAGATTCTTGCCAACTCTAAAAACTTCTTAAAATTACAAAGTCTAGATCTTAGCGATAATAAATTTGGCACCGAGGGCGTCAAAGCTTTTGTAGCATCTGAAAACTATCCCCGTCTGCTAGATCTTAATCTTAAATTTAATCCACTGGGAAGCGAAAGTGCAAAAGCCATTGCAGAATCAAAAAATCTCTCAAAGTTACAAAAGCTTAAGCTTTACCGCAATTTTTTTGGCGATGAAGGTGTTAAATCCATTGCTCATTCACCTAACTTACCCGATTTGCAAGTGCTAGAATTAGGACAGAATAATGTGGGTTTGGAAGGTATTAAAGCCCTCACATCTAAAGAATGGCCTAAGCTACGTTCAATCGATTTAAGTGAAAACAAACTCAGCATCGAAAGTTTGACGCTCATCGCCCAAACGGAAAACTGGTCCTCGCTTCAAAAACTTAAGCTTGCATTAAATAAAATTGGCAATGAAGGTTTTAAAGTTATTGGAGGTTCTCAAAACTATCCCAATTTGCAAGCTCTGGATCTAGGTGTAAATGACATTGACGATAAGGATCTTAAAGCTTTTGGAGCCTATAAAAACTACCCTAATTTGATAGCTCTTGATCTTAGAAGTTGCGTAATTAAAAACAAAGACATCCGTCTTGATCCTAATCACTTTCCGAAATTAAAAATCCTTCAGCTATAAATTTTTATAATTAAGAAATCGAATCCAAAAGTGGCTATATATAAGCTTTTGAGCTATCAAAAATTTTATTGTTAAAGTTGTTAATAATTGTGTGGATCCGCGGAGCGTCGCGATGAGTAAAACAATCTTTAAAGGTGAAGAAGTTTCGCATCGCTTTCGGACTGCGAAGGCCTTCCTTCGCTTTTCCTCAACAGCTTTTCAAAAAAACAATTGTCGATAACCAAGTTTCGTTTCCCCAAAGCGAAGGAAAGTCTTCGCAGTCCGAAAGCGATTCAAGCTATCGTCGTTTTGATTATGTTCACGCATCGCGACGCTTTGCGAGAAACGAACTCTTGTTAATTTAAGTATTTTAAGTTAAATTATTTAAATGTTCGTAGCCTGATGCTATGTGCTTTAGCGCCGCTTTTATAATATGTTTGTGATAAAGAAAACGTCTTGCTTTTCACTAGGTCTGTAGAATAAAGCGGTACTAAAGTACCGACACTCCAAAAGCCTTCGGCGAAGTTTTTGATTTGTGTATGCTAAGTTGTATACTTTTAGGCTATATGATATACATATCAAAAAAACTTTGACGGTTTATGCATCAATTAAAAAATCTGCTTCATGAGACACTTAAGCAACAGTTCGGTTGAATTTCGTGGCGTGCAGCTACCACGTTGATGACAAAAGGACGTTGTTATGCTTTTTACCCAATGGCATTAACTGTTTCATTCTTTAAGTATTATAGAGTTCATAATTGTATATTTCTAAGATAAGATTGAAATGCAATCCAAATCTTTTTCTCCAATTGCTGTATTAGTCACTTAAAAGGGTAAAAATAGCAAAAATTTAATTTCGCAAGAACTCTATTGAAGATAATATTTTTCATATTTTTCCCAGTAATACAAATGCTCAGGCTTAAAATCTTCTCCGTTTGGCCATTCTAAATACCCACATTCATTAATTTCAACTTGGTTAAAATAATTCAAATCTTCTAATTTTTTTCTCCAGTCTTTATGATGAATTTTATTAAAATCAATCTTTTGAGTTTTTCCATCTTCAAAATGAATCTCTAGAAGAAAATCACCCAAAATATGAAAATTCTTTATATTGAACTTTGTTGGATTTTCCATTCTTTTCTTCCCCTAAAACATCGATTCTATTTTTTAATTATAAGTTTCTGTATTCCATGACCAGACTGCAATGCGTTCCAGTCGTCTATCAATTTCCTTCTGTAATTGTAAATCACTTTTCGTGCCAAAGCAGTCTCAGAACTACTAAGAGTGTTGGTGGTGTTTTCCATTACTTCCCCTGTTTCAATATCGAATATGGCTTTGCGTTCTCTTTTAAAGGCAACTTCAACATGCTTATTGTGAGGGGAGCTCCATTTTCATCATATATCCAAAATACTAAACTACAAAAAATCAATTCAATCGATCTTGGCATAGTTCCTCTCAAAAATTATTATGATCTTTTTCTGTTAAGATTTTCAATATATCTCAAAAAATCGTAACGAAAATTACTTATCTCATTCTTTACTTCCGACAGATCTGAATTGTTTAAATTAGACTCCAATAATTCATCTGTTTCTAAGCAGATTTCTGCATAACGTTTTGTTTTAACATCTTCGATTAAAACAATGTGTTTATTTGCAGTTTGTTCTTCCAACAGCCAATATTTACGTCCAAATATGTCTGCTAATAGTTCCATGTAATCTCCTTGATCTTACTGCGATAGTTATATATTTTTTCATCCCCTGCCCTGTCGACAAAAAAATGTGAAGAATAAATTGTTTGTAGACTCCTTCCTTTTGCATACTCCTTTTTATGCAACTTGCTAGACGTTAGCTTTTAGCCGTTTTTCTTTCAAACTTTATTTTTAACGCAATTATGTTGGAGATGAAGGTGTTTCAGCCATCGCCCAGTCACTCAACTTACCCGATTTGCAAGTGCTTGAATTAGGACAGAATAATGTGAGTTTGGAAGGCATTAAAGCCCTCACATCTAAAGAATGGCTAATTTACATTCAATTGATTTACAAAGAAACAACCCCAAAATGAAAAGTTTAATGCTCATCCTCCAGACTAAAAATTGGTCGTCGCTTCAAGAACTTAAGCTTGCATTAAATAAAATTGGCAATGAAGGTTTTAAAGTTATTGGAGGTTCTCAAAACTATCCCAATTTGCAAGCTCTGGATCTAGGTGTAAATGACATTGACGATAAGGGTCTTAAAGCTTTTGGAGACTCACAAAACTACCCTAATTTGATAGCTCTTGATCTTAGCAGTTGCAAAATTAAAAACAAAGACATCCGTCTTGATCCTAATCACTTTCCGAAATTACAAATCCTTCAGCTATAAATTTTTATAATTAAGAAATCGAATCCAATTTTAAAAAAATTGCATGGTAAACTTTTATGCTTTCCATCGCAGGAACTTGCCACTGCTTCAAGATTTAAAGACATCTAATAATTTTTACCCAATTTTCTTCAAAGATCTTTATACTAATAATATTCATCCAGATATATGTGCTTCACCGAAGGCAAGTTGTTAATAATGGTGTGGATTCGCGGAGCGTCGCGATGAGTAAAACAATCTTTAAAGGTGAAGAAGTTTCGCATCGCTTTCGGACTGCGAAGGCCTTCCTTCGCTTTTCCTCAACAGCTTTTCAAAAAAACAATTGTCGATAACCAAGTTTCGTTTCCCCAAAGCGAAGGAAAGCCTTCGGCGAAGTTTTTGATTTGTGTATGCTAAGTTGTATACTTTTAGGCTATATGATATAGTTATCAAAATTAAAAACTCATGGTAACCCTTTATGCTCAAAAAAATATCTCAAGCCATGCCTCCCCTTACTGGTCATTCTACAAGACAAATTGCTGTTAAAGACAATTTGCAGGTACAAGATAAGCTTCAATTTGCACCCACAGTCATTATTGGCACAAAGCGGCAATCGGCAATCTCCCTAAGTCATCGTATAATCAAAAATCTCAAAGACATATTTACAAAACTTCTCAACAGAATACGAAATTGCTTTGGATTGAAAAAAAAGGAACCTCATACTAAAAAACAGGTGCCTACTGTTATTGCCGCTCCAAAACAAAAAGATATAAATGAAAAAACAGCTCTTATAGAAATAAAACCTGAGGAGAATCGGGAATCAATCCTTCCTATTGATGGAAAAAATGAGCAAAATGTCCCGCTCAATAAAGATGTACTATTGGAAATCTTTTCTTATTTGGAGCCTAAAGATTTACATCACATTTCATTAGCGAATAAAGAATTCAAAAATTTATCTGATGAAGCAAAAGTGGTCTGGATTAACAAAAATAAAGTTCCTATTTCGAAACTTGGTCTTAATTTTGAAGGCACAATAGCACTGCTAAAAAATAAAGGTGCAAAACTTGAATATCTTTCTGCGACGATGGATCAAGCCCTGGATTTTATTCAGTATTGCCCTGACCTAAAACTCTTAATTATAAGAGACGAAAACAGGAAAATAAAACCTGAGAAGGTCGCTGAACTTGTGGCATCACCTCATATTAGTCAATTGAAGACGTTTGTTCTTCCAGGAATTGACTTAGAAAGTGTCGAGATTCTGGCTGCTTCACCTAACTTCAAAGAATTGGAAAAATTAGATCTTAGCAATAGTAGCATATTTTACAAGGGCATCAAAGCTATCGTCGCTTTGCCAAACTTTCCTAAACTAAAAAAACTCATTCTTCGAGATGCTAAAATTTTAGGCCTCAAATCTTTGGCGAACTCACCTAACCTACCTAATTTACAATCACTTGATCTTTACAATAACTATATTGACTCTGACAGTCTAAGGGTTTTAGCTAGCTCGCCAAACTACCAAAAATTACTCTCTCTTAATCTTGGATGCAACGAATTTGATGATGAAGACATAAAGATTCTCGCTGCCTCAAAAAACTTCTTAAAGTTACAAAGACTAGATCTTAGCTTCAATAAAATTGGCGTTGAGGGCAGCAAAGCTTTTGGAGCTTCTGATAACTATCCCAATTTGCTAGATCTTAATCTTAGTGGTAATAGACTGGGTAGCCAAGGTGCCAAGGCAATTGCAGAATCAAAAATGCTCTCAAAGTTACAAAAACTTAAACTTTATAAAAACAATATTGGCAATGAAGGTATCTCATCAATTGCCAACTCAGTTAACTTACTAAATTTGCAGGTGCTAGACTTACGTGATAATGCTATGGGTGTTGAAGGCATTAAAGACCTTACCTCTAAAAACTGGCCTAAGTTGCATTCACTTGAATTAAGTCACAATAATATTGGCAACGAGGGTTTTAACATAATTGCCGAGACGAATAATTTGCCTATGCTTCAAAAGCTAAATCTTAAAAAATGCGAAATTAATAGTCAGGCTTTAAGGATTTTGGAAACTCTAAAAACTATCCCAATTTGAAAGTCCTTATTCTTGATCAAAATAACATTAATGATGAAAGCCTAAAAACATTTCTCGGTTTCTCCTAACTACCCCAATTTAACAACTCTATTTCTTGCAAACCACCAAATTCTGAAACGAGACCCAAAAGCATTTAAAACTAAGATTAATGTAATATTTAAAGACAATTAAAAAAACTTTGACGGCTTATGCAACAATTAAACGATCTGCTTCATATAACACTTAAGCAACAGTTCGATTTGCATGAATTTCGTGGCGTGCAGCTGGAAGCCTTGACCACATTGATGACAAAAGGACGTTTGTTATGCATTTTACCGACAGGCTATGGCAAGTCTCTGCTATATCAAATTCCTGCCTATTTGTTGGATGGTATTACTATTGTCATCTCACCTCTTTTAGCGTTAATGAGGGATCAGATTGAACAGTTAAACCAACGTTTCAAAATTCCTGCCCTAGCCATCAATAGCGATCAAAGCGATGAGGAAAATTATAGATCTCGCCAAGCTGCAGTAGAAGGCCACGTCAAAATCCTTTTTGTGGCCCCTGAACAACTAGATCATATTGACAGATTTAATTTTCTTTTGAATCTCAATGTTAAACTTGTCGTTGTAGATGAAGCCCACTGCATCTCAACGTGGGGACATGATTTTCGTCCAAGTTATCGCCAAATTTTACAATTCCTCCACGCTGTCTATGAAAAGAACAAAGACATCAAAATGCTGGGACTTACAGCCACTGCAAACAAGCGTGTGGAAGAAGACATCAAAAAGCAATTATTTTTTTCCGGGCAAGATGTCGACGTCATACGCCAAGCCTTAAGTCGGCCTAATATCCATTTATCTGTCTTAAAGACAAAGGGCCTTGCTGCCAAACTAGCTGCCTGTGAAGATTTGCTACGACGTCAGATGGCTGTGGCCTTATCTATTGCGCGACTCGAGAGAACACAGAATTGGTGGCCGATTATCTTTTGCAGCAGGGACTAAACGTGACATCCTATCACGCCGGCTACGACACGGATATGAAACAAAAGCTGCAAAAGGAATTTATAGGTGATCATTATAAAGCTTTGGCAGCTACCAATGCATTAGGAATGGGTATTGACAAAGGCAATCTGCGTTTTATTATTCATTTTGATATCCCAGGTTCTATTACAGCCTATTATCAGGAAGTAGGACGATGCGGCCGCGATGGAAATGAAGCTAGGGGAATCATTTTATATGATCCATCCGATAGGAATATTCACGAATATTTTATCAATTCAGCACTACCCACGGTCAAGGATTTCCAAAATGTCCTTGAAACGGTTTCCAAAGCTGATCAACCCCTAGGCCTCAATGCCCTTAAAACTTTAACTGGACTGCATCCTACACGTGTCACCATTATCATTGCCGAACTCATTGAACAAAAGTTTTTGGAAAAATATAGCCTGCATGGAAAACAAGTCTATAGAACTCTGCAAAAAACTGGCCTCCCTGATCTCTCGCGTTATAAAGCTCAAGAAGAAGTCAAATCGCATGAGCTCAAGCAAATGATGCATTACGGGGAACAAGCGCAGGTCTG
This sequence comes from uncultured Parachlamydiaceae bacterium, assembly GCA_963748975.1. Classification (GTDB taxonomy): domain Bacteria; phylum Chlamydiota; class Chlamydiia; order Chlamydiales; family Parachlamydiaceae; genus Neochlamydia. Next base: position 49,050 of record CAVVKX010000006.1, on the reverse strand, counting down.
TAGAATGAAAACCCTTCGTTTATCTTTGGGAGATGAGGAAGCTGCTGATTGTCAAGCTTGTGATTGCTGTTTAAAGAAAAATAAGGATTTTAGCGTCAACGCAAAAAAAATCCATGCAATTAACACATGGCTGAATAAACGTCCCTTGTCTATCGCTCCGGTTGCTCGGGAAAAAATTTCGTCAGGGATCAGTATTCTGGACAGTAAGATCCGCTCCCCTCTTTTTGTACATTTCATGAAACAGCGGATGGACTGTCCTGAAGGTACACTAGGAATGGATCAAGAACTTATAGAGCTATTAAAAATGCATGCGTCTAATTTAAATAAAAAGCATAAGTGTGTAGGAATTATATCAGTGCCCTCTCGCACATGGCAAGCTCGTGGTAAGGTAGCGGAATTTTTATCAAATCATCTATCTCTTCCCCTTCTTGACCTCCTCGAATGGATAAAATCCCCCAAAACGCCAAGGTGAACTTTTAAATAATAATCAAAGGTATGACAATGTCCATCTGCGCATGTATGCTAGCGAGCCAAGGTCGGTGCCACGCGGAACATTGATTTTGTTGGATGATTATATAGGTTCAGGAAATACTTTAAAAGAAGCTGCAAGGGCATTAAGAGACCATAACATCATCAATGAATTGGTGCCCCTTACCATTGCCGCGGTAAAATGGGGCCTTGGAAAACAGGGTTTTGTCTAATCTTTCTTTATTATAAAATCTCGGCTGCCAAGGCGGCAAGTTCACTACGTTCAGTCTTTTCGAGGAACACGTGGCCAAAGATTTTCTGGTCACTAAACCTTCCTACGATATAGCTAAGACCATTTGAGTCCTTATCCAAATAAGGATTGTCTATTTGTGTAGGATCACCTGTAAGAATGACCTTGGTGTTATCACCTGCGCGCGAAATGATCGTCTTCACTTCATGGGGTGTCAGGTTTTGGGCTTCATCAATAATAATGAACATTTTGGGCAACGAACGTCCCCTAATGTAGGTGACAGCTTCCATCTCAATTTTCTTACTTTCCATGACCCAACGTAATGTTTCACTAGGTTCACTACCAGAAGAGTCACAAAGAAATTCCAGATTATCATAGATGGGTTGCATCCAGTTGAACAACTTCTCTTCCTTTGTTCCCGGCAGATAGCCGATATCGCGTCCAAGCGGTATGACGGGCCGGCTCACAAGAATGCGAGTATAAATCCCTTCATCGAATACTTTCCTTAAGCCGCATGCCAAGGCTAAAAGTGTTTTACCCGTACCTGCCTGACCAATTAAAGTCACAAGTTTAATGTCATCGCGCAAAAGGGCATCGATGGCACAGCGCTGTTCCACGTTTAAGGGCTTGATCCCCCATAGATTGGTCACTTTTAAAAGATGTTCTACGACCTGTCGCTTAGGATCATATTTGCCCACAGCCGAAGAATGTTCAGGAGAGGAAAGTACGCAGTATTCATTAGGACGTAATTCTTGGTCTTGAACGGGAATGGCACCATCTTTGTAGAACACATCGATATCATGTTTTGAGATTTCCACGCGCCGGACACCTTTGTACATCGATTGATAAGAATATTTTAAATTCTCATAATCTTCCGTTGCTAACCCAATAGCCTCAGCTTTAATGCGTGCAGCAAAATCCTTGGAAACGAAAACGACATTTTCTCCCTTTTCCTTAAGAAAGAAAGCCGCCAAAATGATTTTGTTATCATTATTGGAAAGAGCAAAGTTATAGGAATAGTCTGTTTTAAACTCGACTTGGATCCTTACGACGGACTGGTTATCCAGGGTGACACCCGCATGTAAATTACCTCTATCCAGAGTATTGAGGGCGCCAAGATAACGGAAAACAGCCCGTGAGTTACGACCCAAATCATTGGGAAGACGCTTCATTTTATCCAACTCTTCTAAAACAGTGACAGGAATCACTACATTTTGAGCAGGGAATTTTGAAATCGCCTCAGGATCATGTAATAGAACATTGGTATCGATGACAAATGTTTGGGGCACGATAGAACTCCTCATTTACATAGTCTAAGCATCCACGTTATTTTCATATAAGATTGAAGGATTAATAAGAAGAAGAAATTTTTAGAATGAAATACTCGATTCAAAACACTCAATATAGGTAATTTGAGACCCATTAAGCACTTAAACATCAAGAGTGCTAATATATTGACTTAAATTCATATATTTTATACAATGACAATAGATTTAAATTGCTTATTAATGCATTTTCCCCTTATTTGGGAAATTCATAAAAAAAATTCTTATCATGATTGACAGGGTTTATTTCAAGGCTTATAATTCCGTGGATAAGGATAAAACAAGCAACTTTTGTTAAAAAAATTTGAAAGATAGAATTTAAAGTGAGGTATCAGGATGAAAATTAACGATAAAATATTAAGCATCCCACCTTATATTTCAACGAGCTGGAGCTATGTAAAATCTCTTCAAATGAAAGGTCCTTTTCTTGTTATTACTTTAATGGGTGGGGAGGCGATTAATATCCCCAACTTAAAGGGTGATATTATAGAACAAATTTTTATAGCCCATGCCAACTTTTTGGAAAAAATGGGTCGATAATTTTAAGGATGGGCCTAGCGTTTCAACCCAGTCTCAAAACAGCCCGGAAACTATCGAAATGCCTTTTAAACTAGGTATAAGTTCCATTGACGGGATGGGAAATCCACTCGTCCATAACCCAGCCCAGAAGGATGCAGCCGACATCCCTAAGCCCATTCTGCAAAAGATTGCGGCTATAGCCAAAATCATTTCTCCCGAAGACATCACAGCTATGCCTAAGGCTGAACCCCATTGCAACTGCCTACATTGCCAAATTGTCCGTACTATTAATGAAGCTGTAGAACCTGAAAAGTTAGTGATCAGTGAACAGGATGCGGATGAAGTCAAAGATGAAGAACTGGCTTTTCAACAATGGGATGTCACGCAGGCGGGTGATAATTTATTTAACGTCATTAATAGATTGGATAATCAAGAGAAGTACAGTGTATATCTTGGGCATCCTGTAGGTTGTACCTGCGGAAAATCCAGTTGTGAACATATCGTCGCCGTTCTTAAAAGCTAATTCTGAAAAAAATTAAACGCCAAGTCGCTCCAAGAGATTTATAAAGTTTTTTACATCTTTATAACTTCTTTGCATCTTTGCGTTGAATTTTATTTTATCCTAGGAACTGCAATCCAAAACACTTAGCTGGAAGACGAAGTTCCCTAAAATTGAAAGGTATGAACAAATTCAACGCAAAGATGCTAAGACACAAAGATTTGAAATTATATAATGTAAAGTTTTTTCCATCTTTATAATAACTTCTCTGCATCGTGAATCCATACTTTTGCACATTCTATACACTTGACAATTTTTGAAGCAGCTCTTAGAATCTCACACTCACAACCTTTTACGTTAGGAGTCAAACGATGCGTCACTCAGTTTCGTATCTGCTATCCACTTTGATCATAGCACAAACATTCAGCCTTTCCATTTATAGCCATTCTAGCGAACAAAAAACTCCTCCAGCAACATCGAACAACTCTTCTGTAAATGAGGCATCCGAAGAACAGCCCGCAGCCCCCAAAACCCCTCCAAAACCCTCTAAACCTTTTACGGCGTTTACAGGGCGCACATTAAAAAGCAAAGTCAGAGTCCGTTTACAACCAACTCTGGATGCCCCTATTTTACGAGAACTCAATAAAGGTGACGTATTTGTTGTAGTGGGTGAAGACGATGATTTTTACGCTATCCGCGCACCAGCTGATGTAAAAGGCTATGTATTTCGAACCTATGTATTAGATAATGTCATTGAAGGAAACAGGGTCAATATCCGTTTGGAACCAAACTTAGAAGCGCCGATAATAGGTCAACTAAATGCAGGTGATAAAGTTAATGGCCAGATCAGTGCATCAAACAACAAATGGCTTGAAATTGCACCTCCCGAAAGCTCACGCTTTTTCATAGCCAAAGAATTTGTTGAAAAAATAGGGGATGCAAATTTAAAAGTCGTGTTAGACAAAAAACGCGAAGATGGAAATCGTTTGCTTAATAGTACGTTAGCTTTGAGTCAAAATGAGCTTAACAAACCCTGGAATGAGATTAATCTTAACGAAATCAATGAAAATTTAAACAAACTTGTCAAAGATTACGCCGATTTCCCGGAAATACAATCGAAAGCCAAAGAATTACAGAACACTGTTCAAGAAAGTGCATTCCAAAAAAAAATTATTTATTTAGAGACTTTAGCAAAAAACACTGACATAATAAATGCTCAAAATAAAGAGCTATCCAATAAAGTCACAGTACAGGAACACCGTATTAGTGAACTTGAGCATAGCAACCAAACTCCTTCAAATGCTATTGAACCTCCACCTGCATACAATGTTACTTCAGTGAAGCCTGAAGATCGAATGAATGCATGGCTTCCTGTGGAAAATAAGCTCTATGAAAACTGGTCAGAAATTCATGAAAACCAGCCCATTTCTGCTTTTTATGATGATGAATTGCAAAACGCTAAAACTTTAAAAGGGATCATTCAACAGTATGACCGCTCGGTACGGAACAAACCCGGCGATTATGTACTGTTAAATCCTGTCAGCCGTATTCCTTTGGCTTATCTTTACAGCACGCAGATTAACTTGCAGGGGTATGAAGGAAAGGAAGTGACTATTAAAGCCTCTCCAAGAGAAAACAACAATTTCGCTTATCCAGCTTATTTTGTTCTTTCCGTCGAGTAAACCATGCCTTTAGCGCGCATCAATTCTGCTTCGCTCTTTGGTCTAGATGCCACACCGATCGAAGTAGAAGTTGATGTGGCGCCCGCCGATAAAATCTATTTTGTAATGGTGGGTCTTCCGGATACAGCCGTCAAAGAATCTAAAGACCGCGTCTTAACAGCAGTCAGAAATTCTGGATTTTCCCCCGGGAGTGTTTCCTGCACAGTTAATTTAGCTCCGGGTGATCTCAAAAAAGAAGGACCCTTGTACGACCTGCCCATTGCTTTAGGCCTATTACGTGCCATGGAAATCTTCGCGCCTGTAGGGATCAGCTTCAATGATTACTTTGTGGTGGGGGAATTAGCTTTAAGTGGAGAAACGCGTCCTATACAGGGGGCTCTTGCTATAGCCATCTTAGCCCGTGCCATGGGTAAAAAAGGCATCCTTCTTCCTGCCGCCAATGCTAAAGAAGCTGCTACCTTGCCCAATATAGATGTCATTCCCATTGCTCATTTACGTGAAGCCATACAGTTTTTTGTCAACCCATCCAGTATCAAACCCATGAGTAGCAAAATTTCGGAAGAGCTCTTTTCAGCTGCACCCTGCTCGATCGACTTTGCCGATATTAAAGGACAGCTGCAGGTGAAAAGGGCCATGGAAATAGCTGCTGCGGGGGGCCATAACGTTTTGCTTTCAGGACCACCCGGTTCCGGAAAGACGATGATTGCCAAAGCTTTGATTGGTATTATGCCTGAATTAACGATTGAAGAAGCTCTTGAAGCCACCAAAGTCCATTCCGTGGCAGGCCTCTTGCCCGAAGGGACAAGTCTCATTACCCAGCGCCCCTTTAGATCGCCGCATCATACAATTAGCTATGCAGGTCTCATAGGAGGAGGAGCCACTCCTCGACCAGGTGAAGTTTCACTAGCGCATAACGGCATCTTATTCCTTGATGAACTTCCCGAGTTCTCTCGTCTGGCCCTGGAAGTTTTGCGTCAACCCTTAGAAGATCGGCGTGTCACTATTAGCCGAGCGCATGGAAGCTGTACATTTCCCACCAACTTCGTATGTATAGCTGCCATGAATCCCTGTCCTTGCGGCTATTGGGGACATCCAGAGAAAGCTTGCAAAGACACATCATTACAAATTGAACGATACAGAAGAAAAATCTCAGGACCTTTATTGGATCGCATCGACATGCATATTGATGTGCCTTCAGTCCGATATACAGAACTCATTGAAAGCGAACAAGCTGAAAGCACCTCAACTATCCGTGCAAGAGTAAAAGAAGCGCGCAAATTACAGATGAAGCGTTTTGGATCTGCAAAGACCAACGCGCTCATGAGTAGCCGAGAATTAAAAGAACATGTAAGCTTGAATGATGCATGTAAACAGCTTTTGCATCAAGTCGCTGGTAGTTTATGCCTATCGGCTCGTGCTTCCGATAGACTTTTAAAGGTTTGCAGAACGATTGCAGATTTGGCAGGTGTATCAGCGATAGAATATGATCATCTGATGGAAGCCATTAATTTCCGCCAGCTTCATTTTTGATTTTGCTGATACACGGATCTATTCATCCTTATTTTTATTCTAAGGCGCCCAATCTGCTAAAGAGTCCTCCCATTTATTTTGAGATATCTTTGTGATCTTTTTTGATTTTAAATCCATTACAACAATATCTCCATGGGGTTGAGGATTGAATTTAGGAAGTAAAGGAGTTTCATCTCTTAAGCCTTCACCGCCAAAAGAAAACACAATTTTTTTGCCATCTGGAGAGAATTTAGGGTGGGCGCTGGAGAAAAGAGAATTTGTAAGCTGAGACTCATGCCAAATATCTCCCATTTTTTTATCCCTTTTTAACATGTATAAATTGTAAGGCTCATGATTTCGTTTAGAGGCAAAGACAATTTTGTTCCCTTTCGGGTGAACGTTAGGCATGGAATCAACACCTTTCGTAAAGGTAAGCTGAGTTATATTGTGGCCATCGCCATCCATGACAAATAAATTTTTATTTCCTTCGGGCATGGCCCTTGAAAAAACAATTCCTCCGTTTGGCATAAAAGTAGGAAACGTATCATTCTCTTTAGATTCCGGCATTAAATCCATGCATTGGTTGGATTCAAGGGAGATCTTATAAATATGTTTAGGCATTTTTACATCAAATACTCGTCCTAAGGAAGTTACAGCCCATTTTCCATCAGGCGAAATATTCAAGCCCATGCCGGATAAATTCTCAGGCACTGTGAATAAAACCTTTGGCTTCCATTCCGGGGCTTTTACTGAATAAATTTTAGAGAATTCTTCATAAGCAAGCATTTCATCGCTTTTGGGTATCATAGCCGGAAAGTACCCCCTGACAACCAGGATATGAATTTTTTGATTTGTCGCTTCTAAGATTACATCCCTTTCGCTGATTAAAAATGGCCCCTTACCCATAGGTTTCTTCATGTTAGGCGGCGTCATCCCTCCAAAACTCTCATATGTGTGATGGCTATCCCCATCGACAGCGTACCATCCTTGTGGATGGAAGGTGGGTGCAAAATAATCACGGTCACTATCACTTTCGTGGCGTTTAAGCCCAGTATTTAAATCGATTGAGGAAATGATGGTTCTCTTTTCCTGTTTCTCAACAAACCATAAACGTCCATCAGAAGAAAAAAGTGGTGAGATGGCTTCGATGGCTTCCATTCCAAACACTGGTTTTACAACAAGGTCATTTTTTTCAAAAAAATGCAGTCGTGGCTTACTTTTTTGCATGGAATAAAAATAGACTTTTTCTCCATCTAAGGACCATGTTGGAGCACCGTCCCAATCATCGTTAAAACTAATCTGTTGAATATTCGAGCCATCGCTCTTCATCATATAAATATTTCCAGCAGCAAAATGATCTGGTAAAATAGGGCCGGGCGGAAAAGGTGCTTTAAGATGTCCATTGGATGTGAAAGCGATCCAATTGCCATCAGGAGAGATGGAAGGATTAAAACATCCTCCCTCAATTTTTTTAGTTAAATTGACTGCCTCTGCCATTTCAGAAGTTTTATTTGGAGAAAATGATGCAACAAAGATGTCTGCTTTCCCCTCTTTGTTACTGATAAAATAAATAGCTTTTCCGTCAGGTGAAAAGGCAGCAGAATCTTGCATAGCCTCAGAATTCATTAAACACCTTGAATCGGAAGTTTTTAAATTAAGTGCATAAAGAGCGGGTGTGCTATTAATTTCAGAAGTATAAACCATCCATTCACCTTCTGGGTGGAAGGAAGCATTATAATTTAAGCTATGATTAGAAACTAAAACTTCGCGTATACCATTCTTAAAAGTATAAATATCTCTAGGTCCCGGCTGAATGGAAGAATAGACAATAGTTCCAATAGCAGAGATATCTTTTACTTCTTCAGCTTTGGGAACACATTCAAGAATTTTCGAATGTATGGGGTGCATCAAACTTCTCCTTTTTTTTATTAGACCCTCTTGGGTAATTAAGGTTCTATAGATTTCCATCCTTTTAATAATATAAGCACACCATGCTCCATGATCATTTTAGCATGACGCAGCGATGAGGGACCTTTATTTAAAAAGGCCATATTAAGGACACCTGATAAAAGGCCTCGCAATACATCAAGAGCGGTATTGATTTGCTGCTTTGTTTTAAGATTGGTGTATTTCAACGCTTCAAGACTTTTGCCAAATAAAATTGCAATTTGCATCATGGCGTCAGGATACTCTTCTCTTTGTAAACCACCAATCACCGAATGAAATAGCTCGATTTGCCAAGGTTTCTTCATCATAAATTCAATGTCAGCTAAAAATAACCGGCACACATAATCCTCCGCCTTTCCTTTGTGTGGGACTTTGGTTAGAAAGGAAATGAGTTCCTTACAAAGTTCGGCAAATAAAGCAGTAAGAATAGCATCCTTGCTTGCATAAAGTTGATAGATCACGCAAGGACTATATTCAATAGTTTTAGCGATTTCGCGCATGGTGAGCCCGTCAACACCCGAAACCTCGATTATTTTTTTAGCGGCAGTAAGAATTCCTTCTTGTTTGGCCTGCCGCTCTCTTTGCCTTCTTTCTGATATTGCCAAAATAGAACCTATTTCTAAAACATAGTTCTACTATAGAACATTGTTCTAATAAAAGCAAGTTTTATTCATTCAAATATATTTAAAAAATATTTTTATATATCTCCTGTCTCGAGATTGGTAACTTTTCGTGTGGTTTGATCGATGGTTTCCAAAAGCTCTATATCGCTCTGGCTGCTAGCACCCAGTTCTTTGAATTTACGAGCTGTAACTAAAACACGCCCTTCAAAAGAACCTACGCTTTTATTATAAGCCTCAACAGCTTTTTCGAGCCCCCTGCGTATTTCATCAAAATGCAGGCTCATGGTTTGCAAACGGTCATATAGTTGGCGACCCAAATGGCTAATCGCCTGGGCATTCTCTGCAATCAGTTCTTGCCGCCAGCCATAGGCCACAGCACGAAGGAGAGCGATCAATGTCGTTGGTGTAGCTAAAATGACTTTTTGGTCAACACCATGTTCAATTAGGCTAGGATCTTGCTCCAGAGCAGCGCTGAAAAAAGTTTCTCCGGGCAAAAAAAGCACAACAAATTCAGGGGCCGGTTGAAATTGATCCCAGTAAGCTTTTGCTGATAGTTGAGAAATATGTAATCGGATTTGTTTGGCGTGATCTTGAAGCCGAAGAATCTTTTTTGTTTCATCATGTGCCTCTAAAGCTTCCAAATAGGCATGTAATGGAGCTTTTGAATCTACAACAATCTGCTTACCATTTGGAAGCTTTACAATAAGGTCAGGACGCAAGCGACGCTCTTCATATACAGCCGTTTCTTGCTGTACAAAGTCACAATGTTCCACCATACCTGCCATTTCCACAACACGCTTTAATTGGATCTCACCCCAACGACCACGCACATTTGGCATGCGTAAAGCTTTAACCAAATTGGCTGTTTCTTGTTGCAGAAGCGTATTTGAGGCAAATAAAGTCTTCACCTGTTCTGTCAGTGTTGCATAGGCTGATGTTCGTGATTTTTCTAGGTCTTGAATCTTATTATCGAATTTATCAAGTTTTTCTTTTATTGGTTTTACTAACTCATCAATGGCTTTTTGGCGTAGCTGCAAATCACCTTTGGCTCCTTCCTGCAATTTTTCGAAACGTGCAGTAGCCAAGTCTAAAAATGTTTGGGCACTAGACTTCATGGCATCGGACGATAGAACTTTAAAAGTGTCCGATAACTTTTGTTGTACCTGCCCCAAGAGCTCTAGTTTTTCTTGGGCCTGTTTAGCTTGTTGATCTAATTGTGTTTCTAGAGAAGAAATTTTACTCCGCAAAAAACTGCATTCTTCCCGCAAGTTTTGCAGCAAGAGCTCCTTATTTTCTAGAAAACCGCGTCCCTCTATAAGGTTTTGTTCCAATCCTCTACATTTTTCAGTCCAGGACGCCCTTTCAGCTTGAGCGTCCTTATAACGCATCAGAGCCCAAAGAAAAAAGCCGGCAAAACATAAAGATAGTAGCCACCCCAGCCAACTCAAAATAAAGTCCATAAAATATCCTATTATAATATGGCAAAAATGTATCACCATTGATCAAAAATTGCGATAGCTATCCTATCTGATGGTTGACAATCAAGATATCAAATTAGAAAATTAACAGGATGGGATGATTGACAGCATTAGAACAAAAGAAGACAGATGATAAAACTAATCCTCTAAAAGCTCTGTCTCGACTTTAGCATTTTTTAGCATAAAAAAAGACAAACCAGTATCTTAAATCTTTTTTTCATCTCACCGATAAAAGGATTTATGATGACAGATCTGCCAGCTGCTATTTTACAGTTTTTTGCCTTGTTTGCACCATTATTTTCTCGACCTGTTTATAAAAATGCCATAGAGCTAATTGTCGCTCATTTTCTTTGTACAGGCAAACGTACTGTTACAAATTTAATTAAGTGTTTTAGAAAACATAAAGATAGTAACTTTACTAAGTATTTTTATGTTCTTCGTAAAGCCAAATGGTCTACTTTTGAAGCCAGTAAAATTCTCTTTTTATTAATTATCGAGAAGTTACTTCCAGAAGATTCTCCAATTGAAATCAACATCGATTCCCATCTAAATAGACGACGAGGTCCTAAAATTAAGGGGCTTGGTTATCATCGAGACGCTGTCGCATCATCTAAACACCAAAAAGTTTTAACAACTGGACATAATTGGCTTGTGGCAACTGTCCGTGTAAGAGTTTTTGGGTCGAAGTACAAATGGAGTTTGCCTTTTCTATCCTATCTTTTAACACCAGAAAGGACTTTATCAAGTAGCCTTAACGAAGCTGATCTTAAAGGTAAGGCTCGTCATAAAAAAATGACTAAGATTGCTAGTCAGTTTGTTCTTCAAATTCGTCGTTGGGTTGGCCCTAAAAGGAAAATTGTAGTCATTGCTGATAGTGCTTTTTGCTGTCGTGATATATGCAGAACCTGCATAAAGCATAATGTTATTTTTTGTACCCAATTAAGGCTTGATGCAAGCCTTTATGACTTTCCTCCACCTCGACAAGCTAAAAGGGGTCGTCCTCGAGTGGTAGGAGAAAGATTGCCCAATTTAGAAACTTTGCTGGGTGATAAAAAGCAGAGATGGATACGCTTACAGGCTCCATGGTATAGTGGCAAAACAAAAGAACTCGATGTCTTAACAGGAACCTGTTTATGGTATCACAATACTGTCGGAGGAGTGCCTATACGATGGATAATTACTAAAGATCCAACAGGTAAAAACAAACCTATAGCAATTTTAGTCACTGATTTTAAAATATGCGCAGAGCAAGCTATAGAGTATTTTGTAGGTAGATGGTCAATCGAGACCCACTTTTCAAGAGATCAATCAACATTTAGGCCTAGAAACTATTCACACATGGTCAGACATAAGCGTTAACCGAACAGCTCCTACCATAATAGCTTCTTATTCCCTAGCTTGCCTAGTAGCTAATGAATCAGTTAAATCAACAGGAATAGAAATCACCCCTCAAACAACTTCATGGTATGAGAAAGAAACCGTGACTTTCTCAGATGTAATGGTATATCTTAAATTATTGATTCTCAATAAAAGATATTTTTCACAGTGGGGTAAAAAACAAAGCCAAGAAAAAATAAATATTAATGATCTCTTTCACTTGGTAGCTTGTGCCTAAAAAATGCTAAAGTCGAGTCTGTTATTCTGAGTTAAATTAGGATTTGCATTTACGGAATTTTTGGAGAAATGCAACAATGATTATTCAAACTGGATGGTTTTTATATGGTACATCATTCATCTATAAATATTACAAAATTGGCCCATGTCGCCGAAGAGGCCGCATTAAGGGCAGGCGAAATATTAAGGGAAGGATTTTATACTGAAGTCAAGACAAAAGCTAAATCATCACACCATGATGTTGTGACGATTTTTGATACAAAATCCGAATCCTGTATTTTTTCCATCATAAAACAATATTTTCCTGATCACGTCTTACTTGGGGAAGAAAGTGGTTTTTCCAATGACCCTACCGGAAAAGTGGTTTGGATTGTCGATCCTTTAGATGGAACCATGAACTTTTCCCGCCAAATTCCCATTTTTACGATTAGCATTGCAGCTGTTTACGACAATCAGATCTTATGTGGAGTGATTTACCAACCCATGAGTGGTGAATTATTCGTCGCAAAAAAAGCAAGCGGAGCCTTCCGTAATGGAGAAAAAATTCATGTATCTTCAATTGATAACGTTTCCCATGGCGTTTACGCCATTGGTTTTCCTTATTTCGAAGTAGGTGAATCTCCACCTAATGTGGACTTTTGTTTTAAACTTTTGAGTAAAGGTACGCCCATTCGCAATCTGGGTTCCGGCGCCCTTAATTTAGCCTATGTCGCTGCTGGATGCTTTGAAGGATTCTGGATCCCTTCGCTCTATTCTTGGGATATGGCCGCAGGTATTCTATTAGTGGAAGAGGCGGGTGGAAAAGCCACTCGTCAAAATGGTGAACCTTTCAACAACTTAGTTGTCACAAATAATTTTGACCTCTTAGCTACAAATGGCTATTTGCATGATAGTTTAATAAATTCTTTAGCTTAATGGACTTATTTAATCAAATCCGATATAATTAAAAAAAATCAACCACTTATGTCAAATCTTTATAGAAATATTTATTGGCTTATTCCCCTGATTGGCGTTCTGCTTGTGGCTCCTTTAAGTCCACAAATAGACCTAGCCTTTGAACATTCTTTTTTTATCAATGGAGAATTTCAATCTAATAACTTCTTAAATTTCATTTACAATTTTGGAGTGATTCCCGGCTGGCTGCTTGCTTGTGGCTCTTTGATCATCTTTATACTATCTTATGTATCGCCTTATTGGAAACCCTGGCGCCCTTACGTGCTCTTACCTCTCTTGACAGTCATTATAGGAGCCGGAATTATTGTGGACAAATCGCTAAAAGAGCATTGGGGAAGACCCCGTCCAAAACAAATCGTGGAATTTGGTGGGATACAGAAATTCAGACCCTTTTATCAACCTAATTTTTTTCATCAGCCTGAACCTTCCAAGTCGTTTCCCAGCGGACACTGTTCCATGGGCTTCCTCCTATTTTCTTTAGCGCTTACTGGAAAACGTTTAGGGAAACGCTGGCTCTATTGGTTAGGGATGGCTTCTACACTTATTCTGGGTACATTATTAGGATACACGCGCATGGCGCAAGGTGGTCATTTTTTCTCTGATGTCATCTTTGCCGCGGCAATCATGTGGTGGACAACACTTTTTTGCGATTGGCTTATCTTTGAAACGACAATTTACTCAACTTCCTCTTCATCATCATCAGGAGCAGGTTCATAATCTGCAAGAGTCTGGGCTCTTTTGCCAGCTATAAGACGTACCATAGATAATATCCATGCGATAATTAAATACGTCCAAGAAAGACAGAAAAAAACCACGGCAAAATGGGTTAAAAGACCATAAATGATGAAAACTGCAGCAATGACTGTAAGGACAACAACTTGAAAATTAGCTACTCGGATATGCAAATTTTTTAAGCTCGGAAATTTCCAGCGGCTAATCATAAAATACCCAACAACAATGAGCATAAAAAAAAGAATCCATTCTCTTGTAATCTCACTTAGTGGGAAAAGATTTTGTAACTCATTTGAAACTAAAAAAAGATTTCCGGATATGACTGCTGCTGCTGCCGCCGGGATGGGCAAACCTGTAAAATTTTTATTTTTCTCAGTATCTACTGTTTTTACTAAACTGGCAGGAATGAAGCGGTTCGTGATATTAAAACGGACAAGCCTCAAGACACCGCATAATGTGTAAACCATGGCGGCTGCAGTTAAAAAGAATGAGAAGTATGTTCCAGGTGGAATAGATAGGCTTTTTAAGACTATTAATGAGGGAGCTACACCAAAAGTAATGGCGTCTGCTAGCGAATCAAATAACCCTCCAAATTCACTCTGTGCTTTCATAGCTCGCGCTATAGCACCATCCAGCAAATCCGCAAAGGCTGCTAAAATAAGAACGGCAGCAGCCTCTATAAGAACGCGCACGGTCACTTCGCCCGGTGCAATCATGCTAATCTTAAATATAACAAAAAGACCGCAAGTCAAAGCAAAGGCTGTTATCACATTGGGCAGTAAATGAACTTTTTTCATAATTGACAATATGTTAACCTAAAAGACATTTTTTTTCCAGACCTTAAACGGATTAGCAAAAACTAGAAAAAAGTGTAAATTTGCAGATAAGCAGAAATGTGGTACAATGAGTGATCAAACAAATAGGCATGATATGGCAAAAACAAAACATCCTACCTTAAGGACCCCGTCAGAAATATATAAGGATTTTATTGTAGTTAAAGCTACAGAAATAACTGAACTACAATGTTTTTTGACAGAGCTTATCCATCAACCCACGGGTGCTCAGATTATGCATATTGGAAATGATGACCCCGAAAATCTGTTTTGCCTTTCTTTTCAAACGTTACCTGATTCTTCTAATGGCGTCGCTCATATTTTAGAACATACAGTTTTATGCGGGTCGAAAAAATTTCCCGTAAAAGATCCTTTTTTTGCAATGACTCGCCGCAGCCTTAACACATATATGAATGCATTGACCGGACAAGACTTTACGTGTTATCCAGCAGCTTCGCAAGTCCCCCAAGATTTTTACAACTTACTCGAAGTTTATTTGGATGCTGTTTTTAAGCCCAATCTCAAACAGCTAAGTTTCCTGCAGGAAGGACATCGGCTGGAATTCAGTGATCCTCACGATCCAGAATCTCCGTTAGAATATAAAGGAATCGTTTTCAATGAGATGAAAGGTGCTATGTCTTCGCCCATGTCAAGACTCGGTGAAGTTTTGAATCATGCCATCTTTCCTGATATTACCTATGGATATAATTCCGGTGGGGATCCCAAAGTCATCCCTTCACTGTCTTATCAAGAGTTATTGGACTTTCATCAACAGTATTACCATCCCAGCCGCTGCTTGTTCTTTTTTTATGGTAATCTTCCTTTGGTTAGACATTTAGATTTCATTGCTGAGCAAACTCTGAATACCTCTAACAAGGTCAGTCCTTTACCCCCAATACCTCTTCAAACCCGCTTTTCTCAACCGCGCATTGTACATAAGCATTATCCGATAGCACCCCATGAAAAGATTGAAGATAAAACAATGATAGGTTTGGGATGGCTCACTAGCCATATTTTGGAACAACAAGAATTATTGGCAATAAACATCCTTGAAATAATCTTAATGGATACGGATGCTTCCCCTCTTAAATTAGCCCTTTTGAAGTCGGGCTTATGCAAAACAGCTAGCGCTTATATTGACTTAGATATCAATGAAGCACCGTTTGTCATTATTTTAAAAGGCTGTAATCCTGAAAATTTGGAAAAAATAGAAAGCCTTATCAAAGGAAATTTGGCACGCATAGTACAGGAAGGCATACCTCTAGAATTAGTTGAGAATGCGATGCATCAACTGGAATTTTTCCGTAGCGAGATTACGGGTGACCAAGCACCTTTTGGGTTATCTCTTTTTATGCGATCCGCTCTTTTAAAACAGCACGGAGCAAAACCTGAAGAGGGTTTGATGATTCATTCATTGTTTGAAAGATTGCGACAAAACCTCCTAAAGGATCCTAAATACTTGACTGATCTCATTCAAAAGTACTTATTAAACAATAAGCATTTTGTAAGTGTTGTTCTTGAGCCGAGCACGGATATTGAAAAACAGGAGGCTGATCAAGAGAAGACTGTATTGGATAAAATTCAAAAAGCCCTGTCAAAAAATGATGCTAAACATCTCATTGAACAAGCTAAGGAATTGGAAGCCTTTCAAAAATCCCAAGAAGAGATAAATTTGAATATTTTGCCTAAACTAACCCTATCAGATGTGCCCGTACATATAAGGAATTATCCTTTAACTAAGGAAACCATTGGCAATTTTCAAGTATTTCATCACAATTGCTTTACGAATGAAATCATTTATGCAGACCTGGTTTTCAACCTTCCTGATTTATCAGAAGATGATTTAATTTATGCACGTCTTTTTACTGTATTACTTCCTCAAATGGGTTGTGGTGGAAGAGATTACATAAAAAATCTGGAATTTATTCAGGCCAATACCGGGGGTATTCATTCATTTTTATCCCTAAATATACAGGTTCAAGATTACAATAAAATATCCCCTTCAATTTCATTAAAGGGTAAAGCCTTGCATAGAAAAGTTCCTATGCTCTTCCAGCTTTTATATGAAATGTCCACTTCTGTGGATTTTAGTGATGTAGGCCGTTTAAGAGAAGTGTTACAAAAGCATTATACAGGATTAGAAAGTAGCCTTAATCAAAATTCTTTACGCTATGCTATCAATCTGTCCACCATGGGTCTTAGCCTGCCTTCTCACATTAATAATCTTTGGAACGGATTGGAGTATTTTTGGAAAATTAAAACGCTTGCTCAGAATTTTGATGAACAAAAAAATCATCTGATTAACAAAATGTTAGAAATGAAAGATAAGTTACTTTGCTTAGAAACTCCTGATCTTGTTCTTTCCTGTGATGCCAAAACTTATGACGAACTTAAGGGGCATCATTTTTACGGGCTCTTAAACATGGAGTTAAAACCTAATAAACCTTGGCAGCATTCTTTAAAATCGTCTCATGTTTATTCTCAGGGTCGCATTATTTCGGCTCCTGTTGCTTTTATAGGCAAAGCTTTCCCCACTGTCTCTTATGTGCATGAATACACACCAGCTTTAAATATTGCCGCATTTTTATTCGATAATCTAACTTTACATAGTGCGATTCGAGAACAAGGGGGTGCTTATGGTGGGGGGGCGGTAAATAATGCGATGTCGGGTCACTTCTATTTTTATTCTTATCGTGATCCTAATATTGTCAGCTCGTTAGAAGCGTTTGGCAAATCTATCGAAGACATACTTAAAGGGGAGTTTGATGATGAAGATCTTTCCGAGGCTAAGTTGGAAATGATTCAGGCTATGGATGCGCCCGTTTCACCCGGAAGCCGTGCAGACCTCGCGTATAGTTGGCTTCGTGAAGGAAAAACGCCAGAAATTCGTCAGACATTTCGCAACAAGCTATTGGGATTAACAAGAGAAGAAGTGATTAAAGCAACTGAATTAAAAATTGCTTCAAAATGGCAACAAGGAGCTACTGTCGTTTTTGCAGGCAAAGAACTTCTAGAAAAAGAAAATGCCGTGTTAGCAGCAGCCCAAAAACCTACCTTAAAAATAGAACCAATTTAAATCACGCGAGTTTTGGATAAGGACTGTCTATTCATTGATCTTTTCTTCCACCTTTGAAAAATTTTTTCTCGCCTTTAGGCGCTGGGCTAATGGCTTCGAAAAAATTTTAAAATCTGAAAGAAAATCTCTAATGAATAGACATAATTTCTTATCCAAAACTCGCGTTAGGTTAAAGGCAAAAAAAAGCCCGAGCTTATGCTCGGGCATAACGCAATAAAAAGATCCAGCCTTAGCTAGCTTTACGGATGCTTTTCTTCTTAAGATTTACATCAGCATATTGCTTCATGTCTTCTTCATGGATGACCCATGCAGCGCCTTTACGTAAGGCTTTAAGCATACCTACGCGTGTAGCATAATAAATCTTTTGGGCAGGAACGCTGAGCATTTTTGCCACTTGATTTACAGAATAATACCCTCTATTGTTGTCGAAAAGCAACTCTCCATTGAATGTCGACTTTGTACGAGAATATTTTTGCTTACGATAAGCTTCAAGGTCATCTAAATGAATTGTCCAACGTGTAGTTTCTTTACTAGCCTTCAATTTGTTTAACTTGATGGCTACGTAAATCGCTTGACGTGTGACTTTATTGAGCTTAGCGGCTTCTGTTATAGAAACCAACTTGTTCTCAGTTTTTTGATTTTCTTTTGTTTTGGTCATAAGGTTTGAACCTCCAAAATTTTCTGTTTTAATTTATAATAGTTTATAATTTTAATATTTTTCCTGAATTTTATCATTATGTCTTTCAAAACTAAAATGTTGTAAGCATAATTTTCAGGAGATTTATTTATTTTTTTCCAAAAAACAACCCAATTTACGACATTAAGGTATGATTATTACATAGAAAAGAATTGAAATCAAGCTTTTATTTACATCCATTTAAAATTTCTTTATTACATCTTATTCCAGACGATGGCTGATTTTCAACGAATTAAAAACAATTTAATGGAAATAAAGACAATAAACGTATATAATGAAATATTCAAATTTTATGGAGATGATTAGATGTTTTTCATTCGTAAAGTGCTATTTATCGCAGGATGCTGCCTTGCTCCTTTTTTCGTTGCTGAATGCAAATTACCTGAGTTATCCCCAGCCACCGTCACTACAAAAATCAATGAAATCATGAAGGCACATGCATCGCATAAGAGCTTAACGCCTGTGATTATTGAAAGAACGTTAACTAACTATTTAGAGTTGCTGGATCCTAATAAAAGTTATTTTATTGAATCCGATATTCATTCATGGCTCCATCCTTCGGAGCAATTATTGACTCAAATCCTCCAAGATTATCATCGAAAGTAACTTTCGTACTTTCGAAGAAATACATCAAGTCATGGTGATAGCCATTCAGCGGCGTCATGAATTAGATAAAAAAATCAATTTAACTAATCTGCCAAAACATGTACATCCTGAAGAATTTAAAGATATGAAATGGACGGCTAATGAAGCCGAGCTTCTAGCTAGACTGGAAAGAATTAAAGCCCTACAACTCGACGCTTCAGAAAAATTGGCTGAGGGTCAAAAAGACATCACACTTAAAAGAATTCAAAAACGCCAGTCTAAATTTGAAGACGATATTTTAATTACTGACCCCGTTGAACACGAACGTTTTTTACTTTCCAATGTCCTGAAAGCAACAGCTTCGTCTTTAGATACGCACACTGCTTACTTCACACCCGATGAAGCTGCTCAATTCATGATTCATGTACAACAGCGACTTTTTGGCATCGGCGCCCAATTGAGGGATGATCTCAATGGGTTTAGCATTATAAAAATCATTGAAGGTGGCCCCGCTGCAGAAAATAAAGGACTTAAAGTTAAAGATCGCATTATCGCAGTCAATGGCGAGCCCGTTGTTGGTTTGGACATTGTGGATGCAGTGGAGCTTATCCGGGGAGAAAAAGATTCACCTGTCACTCTTACAGTCATTCGAGAACCCCATGAAAATGAAAGCAATAAAAATGAAGAGAAGCTGGATATTACAATAAAACGCGGAGAAGTAGTCTTAAAAGAAACCCGCTATGAATCATCCTATGAACCTTTTGGCGATGGTGTCATCGCTTATTTAAGGCTCTACTCTTTTTATCAGGATCCCGACAGCTCCTCTTCTGATGATCTGGCTAACGAGCTTGAAAAGCTTAAAAATAATCACCGTGTTAAAGGGGTTATTTTGGATCTGCGTTATAATTCTGGCGGTCTGCTTGCTCAAGCCGTTGAAGTTACGGGCCTTTTCATCTCTAAAGGGATTGTTGTATCGATCAAAGATGATACCGGGAAAGTTCAACATCTGCGAGCTCTGGAAGGGCAAAGCACATGGACGGGCCCCTTAGCTGTTCTGGTGAACAGAGCGAGTGCCTCCGCTTCAGAAATTGTTGCAGGAACATTACAAGATTATGGCCGTGCTATTATCTTAGGCGATGACCACACGTTTGGTAAAGGTTCATTCCAAACCTTTACTTTAAATGCAACGACGACTCAAAGCAATAATGTCAACCCTCAAGGAGAGTACAAAGTCACACGTGGCCGTTATTACACTGTTTCAGGACGTACTCCGCAAATGACAGGCGTCTGTTCTGACATTGTGATCCCCGGGCCTTTGTCTGAAGCTGAAGTAGGCGAACAATTTGCAAAATTTCCTTTGGAAAATGATCATATAAAACCTAATTTCAATGATGACCTCTCCGACATTCCTTTTTATCAAAGGGAGCAGATCAGGATGCTCTACAGTTACGATCTTCAACCTCGTCTTATTGTGTATCAGCCTTATTTAGACAAGCTTCGTGAGAATGTAAACCATCGCATAGAAAAAAATCAAAATTATCAGAATTTCTTAAAGGAAATAAAGAAAAAAGAAGTCTTGGAAGACGAAGAAAGTGAAGAATTTGGTCAAAACGATTTACAATTAGTGGAAGCTAATAATGTCATGAAAGATTTAATCTTTTTGATGCAATAAACCTCTTGCTTGCCCTCTGCCTGGGATAAGAGTCAAACGAGCCCATGCCCTCACCGAGACTTTGGGGTGTCGGTGCTTTGGGCGTCGCTTTTTCCACAATACCTGTAATGTCTCCCCGGCCATACTTTTGCGCATAAGTTTATTTTACGGGAAGCGTTGGCGATACGCTCACAGATGCTTTTTAGAACTAACATCGCATTGTCCTTGTAGTGCGAAGACCTTCCTTCGCTTTCTAAAACAAACTCAATCAATCACAAATGTCAAAATTTAGATCCCACTTTATATTTCAAAATTGTTATGTAAAAAGCGAAGGAAAGCCTTCGCACTACAAGGCGATGCAAATTTCGTTTTAAAATACTTGCTTTTCTTGCATCGCAACGCTTCGCGGTTCAAACATTTACGATATTTTCTATTGACTTATGCGCAAAAGTATGTCCCCGGCTCTGCGGACGCACATATCGCTTTACTTTTTAACTTGAAATCTTTGTCTTAATAGACGAATATATTTGTTAGATCTTTTGCGTAATTAATAAGGAATATACAATGTCTGTCCGTGTTCGTATTGCACCTTCCCCAACGGGTGACCCACATGTTGGAACAGCCTATATGGCTCTTTTTAATCTCATTTTTGCTAAGCACCATCAAGGAAAATTCATTCTGCGCATTGAAGATACTGATCGTTCGCGCAGCCGTCCGGAATATGAACAAAATATTTATACAGCGCTTCGTTGGTGCAATATTCATTGGGATGAAGGTCCTGATGTGGGAGGTCCTTATGGACCTTATCGTCAATCGGAACGTTTTGACATCTATAAAAAATATGGCTATGAACTTCTAGAAAAAGGAAAAGCTTATAAATGCTTTTGTACTCCGGATGAACTTGATGAAATGCGTGAGCTTGCCAGCAAATTGGGATCACGCCAAGGCTACGACCGCCGCTGCCGCAACTTAAGCGAAGCCGAAATTAAGCAACGTGAAGAACAAGGCCTTGCCTACGTGATCCGCCTTAAAATGCCTTTGACCGGCGAGTGTTGTTATGAAGACCAGATAAAAGGTCGGATTACTAGTCCTTGGGCAGATGTGGACGATCAAGTGCTACTTAAATCCGATGGTTTTCCCACCTATCATTTAGCGAATGTTGTCGATGACCATTTGATGGAGATTACCCATGTGATCCGCGGTGACGAATGGATGAGTTCAACTCCTAAACATATCTATCTTTATGAAGCTTTCGGGTGGAAGCCGCCGGTATTCATGCACATGCCTCTACTATTAGGTAAAGAAGGGAAAAAACTTTCAAAACGGAAAAACCCTACTTCCATTTTTTATTATAGGGATTCAGGCTACTTAACTGAAGCCTTTGTTAACTTTATGACTTTGATGGGATATAGCATGCCCGGTGACCGTGAAATTTATTCTCTCGATGAAATCATTAAAGAGTTTGATTATAAGCGTATAGGCGTATCCGGAGCCATTTTTGATGTCCAAAAACTTGACTGGATCAACCAGCAATATCTCATCAAAAACATTCCTGTAGAAAACCTTTGGGATAGATTACGTCAGTGGAACTTTAGCGATGAATACATGCAGAAATTAATGCCTTTGTGCCATTCGCGCATTAAAACTTTTGGCGACTTCATGGATTTATGTGACTTTTTCTTTGTCAATAACCTTAAATACACTAACGAACTATTTACCATTAAAGGCTTACCCTTTGATCAAGCTAGCTTGATTCTTCAAGCCATTATATGGTATATGGATGATCATGAAAACTGGAGCAGCGCAGGTATCAATCAAGCTTCCCGGGAAGTCGCTGAAATTTTTGGAGTCAATCATAAAAAAATGATCATGCCTTTGCTATTTGTTAGCTTAATGGGAAAACTTCAAGGACCTCCTTTATTTGATTCCGCAGGCATCCTGGGAAAAGACCGTACGCGTGCCAGATTATTAAAATCCATTGAATTTTTAGGTGGAATATCCAATAAGAAAATGGATGCCCTAAAAAAGGCTTGGGATAAAAAAGAGGCTAAGCATCTAATTGAAGCTACTCAACTTTGAAGGTATAAACACGAAAATCAAAAACTTCGCCGAAGGCTTTGGACTGTTACAATGTACTAGGAAGTCGCATGATTGAACGTATGAACTATTGCTGCAATTTGCTTACGGCAGTGCTTGATGGTGTCTATGGTTGGATCGATGAAGCTATCGCCATAATCATTGTAGTCATAGTTTTTAATTTCTTTGCTAAGCGCGGCTTGATAAAGCTTCATAAATATTTTGAGAAGACAAATCAAATTTGGAAAAATAGTTTCGTTCAGGCTCTATACCGTCCTTTAAGTGCCTATGTCTGGTTTTTTGCTCTTTTTCACACACTCGATTTAATTAGCCACCGCGTCTTTGAAGGCACTTTTCTTGCAAAGATGCATCAAGTTTTAGCTGTGGGTTTTCTTCTAGCCATAGCCTGGTTCTTTATGCGTTGGAAAAAAAATATCGTTTCCAATTTTCATGCTCAACATAAAACGCCTTTAGGTTCCATGGAACCGGGTAAAATTGATGTCGTAGATAAAGCTGCCACAATGTTCATCCTTTTTTTGGCAGCTTTATTTATTTTGGAAGTGACTGGCCAAAACATTAATACTTTGATCGCATTTGGCGGAGTCGGGGGCCTTGCCATTGCCTTCGCATCACAGGAAATGGTGGCAAACTTTTTTGGTGGGCTGATGATTTACATCACACGTCCCTTTGAAGTAGGCGACTGGATCAATTTACCCTCGCATCACGTTGAAGGGCATGTAGAAGAAATTGGATGGTACACCACACGTATGCGCACCTTTGAAAAAAGACCTATCTATATTCCCAATTCAATGTTTTCGAAAAGTCATCGTTATGACTCCATCAGCGCATGAGCCATAGAAAATTTGATGAAATGATAGGTATCCGATACAATGACATGCCTGTTGCACGCGATATTATTAACGAAATCAAAAGTATGCTTGAAAATCATCAAAACGTAGATAACCTTCAGCATATCCTTGTACATTTGTTTCGCTTTGGCACTTACTCGGTGGATATACACATAGAGGCCTATCTGATGGATATCGGTATTGTTAAGTATGCGGAAACAAGACAAGATCTTTTATTTAAAATCTATGATATATTAGATCATCATGGGGCTGAAATGCCCTTCCCGACGACACGTTCAATTAGCGAAATCACAACAAGTTGATCACTCCTTTCATCCTGGTAACCCTTTATCTTTTCCTTGTATATCGGAACCTGCATTTTCATCTGGATAAAGTATAAGTTTCCTATAGCAAAAAACATTAAGTTTATTAAAGGAATCACGCATGAACCAATCTACAGCACGATTAAATCCTACTTTGACCAATCTCTCCAGTAATTGATGGGCCCCTTTATAGCTGATCATATAACCAATGGCTGTAAAATATAAATCTTCAGGCAAACGGGGAATAATAATCCTATCACTTATAGGAACTCCCGGAGGATAAATACCTTTAAATGGAGGACCTCCAAAGTAAAATAAATCCCAACCGCTAGGTAACTCAGGCACGGTAAAAGGTTCATTAAAACGAGCATCATCTTCGAAAACAATTAGGGAAGGGATTTTATTCTCGACAACATGAAGCCATATATTCATATGGGAAAGTGCACAACCGACAACATTTTTGCGCATATTAAAATCATTATCCCTAAAAAGATACTCGATTTCCGTTGTAAAATGGAGTGTCCCTCCATCAATAGCTTCCCAACGGTTATAATTTGAAATGCCTACCCTTTCTGCTTCTTTAACCCAAGCAGCCCATCGGTCTGGCCTTCTTTTCAAATTTAGGACAACAATAGTAGGAAATTCCATTTTTAATCTTCTCGCAAGGTGGGCCTGTTAAGAATATCCGTTCCGTAAGAGTAGTCAGCAAACACCGGTAAGGGGGTGTAGCAAAATACATTCAGTTTATCATGCAAATCCATCAAAAGGCGGTCTACAGTTCGTCCCATACCCTTTTCATTTACATAAAAAAGCACTTTCTTCACTCCCTCTAAACTTAGCATATAACAAACAGTATGAAAAAATTGTGGCGGCTGCAACCTTGGTATGAGGATGTTATCCTTTAAAAAATCACCCGGTGGATAAATATTCGGTAAACGTGTACCCCCAAAATAAAAAAGATCCCACCCTAATGGAAGCTCTGGGATTTTAAAAGGATGGGTAAATTGCGCATCGTCTTCAAAAATGACTAGGTAAGGCATTTTTTTTTCAATTTGAAGCATCCAAAGGAAAAAATGGCTTAGATTACATCCCATTACCCATACATTATTGTCGAAATCATTATTCCTAAACAAATACTTGATTTCTTCAGTCAGCTGAAGGTTATTGCCATCGATAGCATCAAAACGTTTATAATTTTTTACTCCCCATTTTTGGGCCTGTGTGACCCATTTTTGCCAACGTTCTCCGCGACGGGCCAAATTAATCACATAAATTTCGCCATCATCATCCATTAATATTCTCCGGTGTACAAAATACATCCGAACCATAGGATTTATCAGCTAACACCATCATGGGTGAATAACAAAAGACATTCATTGTATGACGCATGGACATCAAAAACTTATCTATATGCTTATCAATTCCCTTTTTATTGACCATTTGCATAAGTTTCAAAGCTCCATGCAAGCTCAGCATATAAGCTACTGTAGTAAAGTTCTCATAGGGCTTTAGATCGGGTATCACGACATCGTTTTTATAAGGAACTGCCGGTGGCGTGAAATTTTTTATATCGACTCCTCCAAAGTAAAATAGGTCCCATTCATTGGGTAATTCTGGTAATTTGAAGGGACGACTAAATTGTGCATCATCTTCAAAAATGACTATGTAAGGTCCTTGAGTTTCGATCAATTTCATCCATAAAAATAAATGGCTAAGGGCACAGCCAATAGCGTAGGGGTTATTATGAAAATCATTCTGACGAAAGAGCCCTTGGATTGCAGGTGTTATTTCCAAATTGGCGCCATCGACCCCTTCAACTCTTTCGTAGGAAGGAACTTGCCATTTTCGGGCTTGTTCAACCCATTTTTGCCATCTGTCAGGTCTTCTTGCAAGATTTATTACACAAATTTTTGGTTTTTCATCCATAAATAGACCTCTTGCAGAATAAAGGTTCTGTCGATTTTCCTGGTTCTTTTAAGCCGCTCTTTGACTTCAAATTGCAGGGGTTATATTAACTTCGTCTATGACCCCTGCAATTTGAATCGAAAAGCGGCCAAATAATCCAAAAAACCGACGAACCCTTAATTATGCAAGAGGTCTAATGAATTTTTAACGATAATAATACGATTTTGTCGATACAAAAAGGTCGTTATTGGTTAAAATAAAAGAAATTGAACATAATGCAGTTTCTCATGCTATTCACTTTGCCAAATATTATAACTTTTTCACGCATCCCTCTTGCCTTTCTATTTTTGCAGGAAAATATTGGATGGAGATTGTTCGCCGTTATCTTTGCACTATTTAGCGATGGATTAGATGGTTATCTGGCGAGACGCCAAAAAGTATGCAGCAAATTTGGCACGTTACTAGATCCTCTAGCTGATAAATTTTTTGTGATTTTTGTCGCTATTATCTATATCAATGAAGGGAATTTACATCTTTGGCAAGCGATTGCATTAGCTTGCAGAGACATTTCTGTCCTGCTATTTGGAACCTATCTTGTGTTGAATAAGCGCCTAAATAGCTATCAGTTCCGAGCCATACAATGTGGCAAAATAACAACGATTATGCAGTTTCTTGTCTTACTTGGTCTCACACTGCATGTAGCTATTCCCTCACCTTTATATATCATGTTCATATTATTAGGGATTTTATCACTTGTTGAGTTGGCTATAACGAGAGTGGCAAGCGAAGCGTAGCGGCTTTCAAAGCTAGCAAATGGTTGCATGCATACTCTTGCGCATAAGTTTATTTAACGCGAAGCGGTGGCGATGCGGTCACAGGTACTTTTTCAGAACTAACATCGCATCGCCTTTGGATTGCGAAGGCCTTCCTTCGCTTTCTAAAACGAATACAATCAATCACAAAGACTAAAATTTAGGTCCTATTTGTTATTCTTATAAGATTGTGGTAAAAATAAGATTGTGGTAAAAAGCGAAGGAAGGCCTTCGCACTCCAAAAGCGATGCAAATTTCATGAACAAAACTTTCTTCTCTTGCATCGCAACGAGGCTGGGAAAAAATTTAAATGTTTTAGCGTTAAAAACTTATTGTATATAATCTTTTTTTTATTTATAATCTTGAATTTATAAAATACCATTCACAATGGCGTGTAAACCAATATATTTCTCAGGATTATATATGAATATACAAAACACTCTTTTTCCTATTCCAGAATGCAATAAAAATGATGATGAGACAAAAAATTATAAAGGAAAACCAAAGTTAAATACTCCCATAAGAAATCAAGTTGAAATTATGAGTTTTTCGATTGACGATTTGATACCCTTAGATCATAAGGCACGAGCTGTATGGGCTTATGCAAATAAGCTAGATCTTTCAACAATTATTAGTAATATTCAGTCATATCAAGGAAATGTGGGTAGATCTGCTACAGATCCACGCTTGCTATTATCTTTGTGGCTATATGCAACAATCGAAGGAATATCTTGTGGTCGTGTTATAGAGAGGTATTGTAAAGAACATAATGGATTTAAATGGCTTTGTGGTGGTGTCGACGTTAACTACCACACGATTAATGATTTTAGAAATGGAAACAAGAACTCTTTAAATGAGTTATTAACCCAAAGTGTAGCATTATTTTTAAGCCAAAATCTTATTGACTTGGAAAGTATCTCCCAAGATGGCATACGTGTACGAGCTAATGCTGGAACCTCTTCTTTTCGCCGCAAACCAAGACTCAAAGAATATTTGAAAATCGCAAAACAGCATGTTGAAAAATTGAATAAAGAAAGAGAAGAAAATACAACAAATTTTATTGATCATAAAAAAGCTAGAGAATTAAGAGAGGCTAAAGATAAAGAAAATAGAATTGATAGAGCGATTAAAGAATTAACAAAAATTAATGCAGAAAAAGCAGAATCTAGAAAAAAACATCGACAAAAACTTACCCAAAAAGAAAAAAAAAACCTTCGAGCCTCGATTACAGATCCGGAGGCAAGAAAAATGAAAATGGCAAATGGAGGATTTTCCCCAGCCTATAATGCACAATTAGCAACAGATACAAAAACAAGAATTGTAGTAGGAGTAAGTGTAACAAATTCAGGTGTAGATGCAGGACAAATGAGCTTAATGCAAGAGCAGATAATAAAAAGATATAATATTAAACCAGTTCGTTGGTTATGTGATAATGGATATTATGATCATGAAGACATAGAAAAAGTCAAAAAGTTAAATCAAAAGTGTGAAATTTTAATGCCACCAAGAAAGCCAAAAGAAGAGAAAAGTTATATTCCCAAAAGAAGTGATAGCGAAGCCGTGAAAGAGTGGAGAATTAACATGGGAAAAATCGAATCGAAAGAAAAATATAAGATAAGAGCATCGACAGCTGAATGGGTTAACGCGACAGCCAGAAATAGAGGATTGCAGCAATTTGTAGTAAGAGGATTGGAAACAGTTACATCAATGATGATTATATTTGGATTAACTCATAATATGGTAAGGGCTTGGAATTTGGGTTTAAATTAAAAAATGTTAATGAATAAACAATAGAAAAAATAAGCGATGTGAAAAAGTTGGACAAGAAATAGAAGTCTGCAAGAAATAAAACGTAACATTGGCGATAGTCAAAAATTGAAAAAGTCAATTTTTCAAATAGATAAGTATAAGAAATTCAATTTTTTCCCAGCCTCAACGCTTCGCGGTTCAAACATTTACGATGTTTTCTATTGACTTAAACAACAAAGACTCTTAGAAAAAAAATTCCAAACAAAATCAAACAAATCCTAATTTTTTTACAGCCTCAGCAGGTTCGACTTGAGGAGGCACTTGTTGAGGCTGTTGGGAATCTATGAGTTCGTTAAATTGTTTTCCTAAGGTACGGCAAGACACAAACCAGAAAGCGATGACACCTAATAAAATAGCCGCAACATAAGGGGCACTTGCTGCTAAGCTGCCCAAGAACATAAGCAAGCCTTGGTGGACGAGCGATCCCCCTGACTTTCCAAGACGTGAACCTACGCCATCAATCGCGGCCTTGCCTTTCAATTTACATTCATGGCTTAAAGGAATAAAGGCCATTTCTTTCGTTGTATCAAAAAATGAATATTTAGCAGCTTTGCTAAGACAGTTTTGTGAAGAACCAAAGAAGACAGCGATAGCCAAAGGGGTTGTTCCTGTTAAAGCAATGACGGCATCTGACAAATTGTTTTGAAAAAACAGGAAACAGAAGAAACCTGCAGAGGTAATTAACATTGTCACAGGTGTGACAAGGGCGGTGCGTGTCCACCCAAAACGACTAATAAATTTAGCCATAAACAAAGCAGAAATGGTAGAGACAATCCCCTGGATCGTTGTGAGGTTATTTACGTAAGTATTATAATCGCCCGGAGAAGGATAAAGATCCCTCAACTGGTCCTTCCAAACGACTTCCACCAAATTAATCACTAAATTATATGCGATCACAAGTATAGCAATGCAAATCAGGTATTTTGAATTAGATAAATAGGAGAAGCTTTCACGAAGGGAAAGTCGTCCTTTACTCTTAATTTCACGCTTACTTAAGTGAAGGCCATCAAAACTTGGATCTGTCAATACATTGCGGTTAATCCATCTAAACAGGATCATCGTAAGAATTCCGGAAACTATCACAACCCCCGTTAGCATCATCACAGAATGTTCCCACGCACTACTAGCGAGTCCAAGATCATTAAAGTCCATCTGTTGGGAGAAGTAAATACCGGATTGTCCGGCTGCAATAGCCGCAAAGTTGGAAGCAATACCAAAGGTTCCATAAAAGCGACGCGCTTCGTTTATATGTGTGACTTCATTGGCAAATCCCCAAAAGAGAACACTCATAATGGCAGTGCTCCAAAGTTCTGAAACCACATAGAAAGCCGTCAAAAGCCAATGACGGTACATGGCGATCATTCCCTTAAAACCTGCAGGCAATATGCTTTCAAGATAGTTTGCGCTGACTTGGGGCTCAAAAACCTCCTTGAGTGGATAAAGGGCAAAAGCAAACAGGGCATAAAAAGTCAAAAAGACCGAGATCATGATATAAAAGACTCGTTCCTGGCTAAAAATACTGGAGATTTTGGTGAAAATAAGGGTCACAACAACGGCCATGGGCAAAAGAACCCAAACTTTAATGAAGGGAATGATTTCAGCGCCTGCTGCAGTAATAACTACAGCATCTTTCATATTACGCAAGACTGTATAGTTGAAACAGATCAAGAAGAGCATGAAAAGCATGGGCATCATTTTTTTAAGCTCATGCCGATAGATTGGCCAAAGTATAGAACGCAGAGGGCCAAACTCAGGATCAACTAGTTGAGTCATTTATAACCCTTTGTAAAGTAACATTTTAGCAAATTAGCACTATATTTTCAATTTAAAAAAGAAAAAAAGATAACGGCCCCACAGAAATGTGGGGCCGTTATCTATTTTCTAAGATCTTTGAAAAAGATAATTTATAGCATATTTCGGTCTTTTTATGAAAGAGGAACTATTCTAAATAAAATTATACAGCCTGAGGTTTCTGTCTTGTAGAGCTTAAATTTGTGAGGGGTAGAGAAGGTTCCTCTGTCACAACCGATTTTTTACTCAGCATTTCATTAAACCTACGTCCTAAAATACGTGTTGCACCTATCCAAATAGCAATCACAACAAATAACACAACTGCCACGTAAGGGGCACTTGCAGAAAAAGTCGAAAAAAGAAGCAAAAATGTTTGATGGACAACAGATCCGCTGGATTTTCCAAGCCTAGAACAAACGCCATCAATAGCTGCTTTTCCCTTCAATTTCCATTCAGCTGATAAAGGAATGAACGCCATTTCTTTGGTTGCATCGTAAACGGAGTATTTAGCAGCCCGGCTAAGGATGTTTTGTGTAGAACCAAAGAAAACAACTAAAATTAACGGCGTAGTACCCGTTAGCATCAACACCACGTCGGACAGATGTCCTTTCATAAAGAAAAAGGAAAAAAATCCTAGGCTAGTCAAGAGAAGGATAACGGGTGTGACCATAGCGGTAAAAGTCCATCCAAGGAGGCGTATGCTATTTCCCGACACAAATAGAGCACATAACGTAGCAATGATGCCGATAATTGTTGATATTTGATTGGTATAAAGACTGTAGTCGCTAGGATTGGGGTAAAGCTCACGGACTTCATGTTTCCAAATCACTTCGGTCAAATTAATCACAAGATTATAGGATACAACAATCACAGCGATATAAATAAGATATTTTGAACGGGAGAGATAAGCAAAAGTCTCTCTCAAAGAAAGTTTTTTTCCCTGTAAGCTTTTATCTTCGATCGCCGCTTCAGGGTCATAATAAAGAGGATCACTCAATACAGACCGATTAAACCAGCGAAACAAAATGATGGAGGCTATTCCTGCAACTAAAACCAGCATGACCAACATAAACAAGGATTGATCCCAGGCATTAGAACCATAGGGCAGATGAGGGTTATAAGTGTGTCGGCTCAGGTAAACCGAAGCTTGGCCGGCAATAACACCGGAAAAATTCGCTCCAATCCCAAAAAGACCATAAAATCTTTTCGCTTCACTGACACGTGTGACTTGATTCGCGAATCCCCAGAAAAGAACGGCAAGGATCGCACTGCTCCAAAGTTCGGACATCACATAAAATAAAGTAAAAGTCCAATTACGGAACATGGCGATTAAGCCTTTACACCCCAAGGGCATGACCTCTTGTAATTCGTCGGCTAAAGCGTGAGGATGCAAGACTTCGCGGGCAGGGTGAAGTACAAAAATGAAAAGGGCAAAATAAAGCAAAAAACTTCCCATCATCATGTAAAAAACATTTTCTCGAGAAAAATAATTAGAAAGACGAGTAAAAAGAATCGTCATTAAGATAGCACTGGGGAACATCACCCAAACTTTGATAAAGGGAATGACTTCTGCACCTGAAGACTTCGCCGTTACAACTACGGTGTCCTTTAAGGTTCTAAGAATATTATAATCGAAAGAAATCAGAAAGAAAATTAACAGCATCGGAACGAGCTTTTTAAGCTCGTAATTATGGACGGGCCATAAATAGCTCCGCCATTTACCAAACTCTGCGTAACCTGCTGCGCTTGACTCTGACATGCAAACCTTTATATTTAAAAATTTTACAAACTACGCCTCTGGCACCAGAGGCTAATTTTGACAAGAGGAGGCTTCGAAACAATTTCAAAAGAGAAAAAAGACTCAAAAATGATTGTTTGAGATAGGTTAACTGAGGATGTTGAGGTGAGATACTTATCATACGCCTCAAAGGAGTTCGTTTGCTCAAGCTCACTAGCCTTTCCCAACGAAAGGACAGTGTTCACAGAAAAAAGCAAATTTTCTTAATTAGTATACTTAATTTTCATTTATTATTCAATATATTTATTCCTCTTTCTATTATTAGACCTCTTTCGTAATAAAGGGTTCCACGATTTTCAAGATTATTTTAGCCCTTTTTTCGCTTCAAATTCCAAAGAGGCCTATTATTTACTTTTCACATCGGATAAAGCTTCAATTCCTGGTAATGTCCCCCATTCTAAATATTCTAGGGAAGCCCCTCCACCCGTGGAGATGTGTGTGATTTGATCGGCCACACCGGCCTTTTGAAGGGCGGCAATGGAATCACCCCCTCCTACAACGGTTGTAGCAGGCGAATTAGCTAGCATTTCTGCAATTGCAGTTGTTCCTGTGGCGAATTTGGAGATCTCAAAAACTCCCATAGGTCCGTTCCAAAAGATTGTGGCGGCTTTTTTAAGGATCTCAAAAAAATTCTCGATAGTTTTTGGACCAATATCTACCCCCTTAAAGCCCTTGGGAATTCCTTGCTCATTGTTGACGAAACGTGTTGTAGCCGTTTCTTCCAAGCGCTCAGCAATCATATGGTCAACGGGCAGGACAAGTTTTGTTCCATGGATGCGACTAAACTCTAAAATACTCTTCGCCTCATTCAAAAACTCGGGTTCATACAAAGAATCGCCGATGGAAAAACCCAGTGCTTTTAGAAAGGTATAAGCCATGCCCCCCCCCACTAGAAGCGCATCGACTTTTTTCAATAAAGCTTTCAAAGCACCAATCTTAGTGGAAATTTTGGCCCCTCCTATCACAGCAAAAAAGGGCTTTTGTGGATGGAGAACTAACTTACCTAAGAATTCTATTTCTTTATCCATCAGAAATCCAGCTGCAGCTTGATTAGGAAAAAGCTTGGGTACTGTGTAAGTAGAAGCGTGTTTGCGATGTGCGGTGCCAAAAGCATCGTTAGCGTAAGCATCGCCCAGTTTAGCTAGCTGTTGTGCGAATTGTGGATCTTGTTCAGGATGCTCTTCCCCTTTATGAAAGCGCAAATTTTCTAAAAGAAGGACCTCTCCCGGATGCAATTTTTGTGTAAGAATTTCGACATCTTGGCCTATGCAATCGGGCGCCATTTCAACAGGCCTATTGAGTAATTCCGACAGCCTTTTCGCACAAACGGCTAAAGAAAACTCCGCAGAAGCCTTTTCCTTTGGACGTCCCAAATGGCTCATCAAAATTACACTCCCCCCTTGATCCAAAATATATTCAATTGAAGGTAAAGAAGCGCGAATACGTGTGTCATCAGAAACTCCGCCCCTTTTGTCTAGAGGGACATTAAAATCCACTCGCATTAATACTTTTTTGTCTTTGACATCAAGATCTGTTATAGATAGCTTACGCTGCATGGGGATTCCTCCAATTGTGAAGGAAATTATTGAGAATTCTTAAAATTTCACTCTACTTCATAATACAAATGTCTACCCTAGTCAAGAAGAAAAAAAAACAAAACGGAGTATTATAAAATCTTATGAACCTTGAAAATCAAAGAACTGATTACAAAAATCAAGAATTGCGACGAAAAGATCTATTGATTAACCCTTTCGATCAGTTTCAAGTATGGCTAAAAGAAGCGCAGACAGCGAAAGTACTAGAATTTAATGCGATGGTCCTAAGCACCTCAACAAAAGCCGGCCAACCTTCTTCTCGGACTGTTTTATTAAAGCATGCCGACGAAAAAGGATTCATTTTTTTCACTAACTATAAAAGTCGTAAAGCGCAAGAAATAGAAGAAAACCCTTATGTCTCTGCTGTTTTTCATTGGAAAGAAATGGAAAGACAAGTAATTATTGAAGGTTCTGTTGAAAAGACTTCTAGGGATATATCTGAAAAATACTTTGCCAAACGACCCCGCCAAAGCCAACTAGGTACCGCTTCCTCAAGTCAAAGTACAGTCATTCCTTCTAGAAAAGTTCTTGAAGAAGAACTTTCTCGCTTAGATCAATTATATAAAGACAGTGAAATTCCATGTCCTCCTTTTTGGGGTGGTTTCAGCATTAAACCTCAATACTTTGAATTTTGGCAAGGCCGACCTAATAGGGTCCACGACCGCTTTAGATACAAACTTGTTGAAGGAAGATGGGTTATAGATCGTCTTTCGCCTTAATAACGCGAGTTTTGTTTTCCAACCAGCGACACAAAGTATTTATGAATAATGTTACTATGTGTTAGCTCGGGATGAAACGTGGCACCCAAATGAAAGCCTTGCTGAACAAGGACGGGTTCACCTTCAAAAGTAGATAACACTTCAACTTCAGGTCCACAATGACGTATACGCGGCGCACGAATGAAAACCGCGGGTATCAATTCGGGCTTCGCGGAAAGTAACGTTGTGGAAAGATTGACACAAAAAGACTCATATTGACGCCCAAAAGCGTTACGTTCTACAGATATATCCAGAATCTGAAAAGGCTGCATAGGATCACCGATAATTTCTTGCGACATCAAAATCAAGCCAGCACAAGTACCAAATAGGGGTTTTGTCTTAGAGAACTTTGTTAATGAGTCAGCAAAATCGATGAAATTGAGTTGACGCATGATCGTCGTGGATTCTCCACCGGGAATAATAAGACCCTGGCAAGCCTCCAACTGCTCCGGCTTACGTACATCCAACGCATGCACGCCCAACGATTCTAGCATGGCTATATGTTTGCCAAAAGCTCCTTGCAAAGCCAACACACCGATAATGGTCATTTCACCATCCTCTTTGCGCTAATAGATCTTCCCTGCGTATTTGTTGGATTTCCAAACCTTTCATAGCACTCAGAAGACCCATTGAGATCTTGGCAAGCATTTCAGGATCTTTATAATACGTAGCAGCACCTACAATAGCCCTTGCACGTTGTGCCGGATCTTCAGATTTGAAAATTCCCGAGCCTACAAAAATACTCTCAGCACCTAATTGCATCATCAGAGCGGCATCAGCAGGAGTAGCGATACCCCCTGCAGCAAAGTTAGGGACAGGAAGTTTGCCTTTTTCAGCCACTTGTTTCAATAAATGATAAGGGGCCCCTAAACGTTTGGCTTCGGCCATAAGTTCACTAGGATCTAGGATGGTGAGCATACGAATTTCTCGGTTAATCGTACGCATGTGACGTACAGCCTCGACAATATTGCCCGTGCCGGCCTCACCTTTTGTACGAATCATGGCAGCACCTTCACCTATACGGCGAAGAGCTTCACCCAAATCCCTGCAGCCGCAGACGAAGGGAATACGAAAGGCATTTTTATCAATATGATTTTCTTCATCGGCAGGAGTCAGCACTTCACTTTCATCAATAAAGTCTACAAAAAGGGCTTCCAATATTTGTGCTTCTGCAAAGTGTCCTATGCGACATTTCGCCATCACAGGAATAGAGACCGCTTCTTGTATGCTGTGAATCATTTCGGGTCCTGACATACGTGCCACACCACCTTGTGCACGAATATCAGCAGGAATTGCTCAAGAGCCATAACGGCAATAGCTCCGGCATCTTCAGCAATTTTGCCTGCTCAGGAGTTGTCACATCCATGATCACTCCCCCCTTAAGCATCTCTGCCAATCCTACTTTAACATCAAATGATCCTTTTTCGGGATGGGCCATGCCTTTTTTTGACATAAAAAAAACTCCACAATAATTTTCAGATAATTTCATGAATAGAACTCTTAATTACACAAGAGGTCTAATGTAGCTAGAATTTTACCTGTTCATCACCATTTAAGCAACAACTAAGGAATTTGATTTTATAGGTCCATGGAATAAAGCGGCGCTAAAGCCCCGACACTCGAAAGCCTTCGGCGAAGTTTTTGATTGTGTGTTATAGATTACTAAAGGGATTAGCAGATTGGCCAAAAGTATGACCGTTTTTACGTCGTTTTATCTCTGAACGTATGGAAAATAGGAGATCCTGATCGAAATCTTTATTGGCAGCCCATAAAAGAAACTGAAGAGGCACCTCGGAAATAAGACGCCCTTTATGTTTTCCTAACGGCATGATTTTCATAGCGACAGGTCGGGATAGAACTTCAAAAATCTGTTCCACGGTTTTATAGGGCTTAGCCAAAAATTTAAACACATCCATATTGACCATGGCATCATTCATAGCTCGGTGAGCGCCCTCTTCTTCAATGTTAAAATGCTTACGCAATTGTTCAAGCGAATTAATGGGGCTTTCTCCATAATGGCGTGCTAAACGCAACGTATCGATATATTGATTGTATTGTATGGTGCAAGGAATTTGAGCTCTTGCGGCTGAAGCAGCAATGATATCCATGTCAAATTTAACGCCATGCCCCACTAAAATATTTGTCCCAACAAATTCAAGCAATTGAGGAAGATATTCATGGATTTTGGGTTTACCATCCACCATATCAGGCGTGATATGATGAATAGCGATAGATGTTTCCGGGATTTCACATTCTGGATCAATTAAAGATTCACTTTGTGCTAAAGCCTCATGGATAGTGAAACGTACAGCTCCCACTTCGATAATCCTGGATTCATTGGCATCTAAACCAGTCGTCTCACAATCCATGCAGACAAATACTTGTTCATGTAATGGCTTCATTCTCATCCTCTATAGCGTCAATAAGCATGTTTTGTAATTCTTTTCGTCCTACATTTTTGGTGGCGGAATACAAAACATAATGAATGTTATCAGCACCTAAAGCTCCCATGATTTTTTGGGCATTAGCTTTTATTTCGTTTTTGGAGACTTTATCCACCTTAGTAAAAACTAAAATCATGGCTTTCTGATAATGAATCACCCAATCCAAAAATTGGCGGTCGTCCTCATTGGGCATACGGCGAATATCAAAAAGAAAAAGGATTAATTTTAGGGATTCCCTTTCTTTTAAGTAACGCTCAACCATCGGTCCCCATTGTTTTCTGGTAGATAAAGGAACCTGGGCAAAGCCATAACCTGGAAGATCTACGAATGAGAGACGATCATCTACAACGAAAAAATTAATAGCTTGCGTTTTTCCTGGAATGGAGGAGGTTTTAACCAAGCCTTTACTTTCGAATAGATGATTTAATAAACTCGACTTCCCTACATTCGACCGCCCGGCTACGGCAATTTCAGGCAACAAATGTCCACCATCATCCTTAAGTATAGGAAAGTCTTTGGGCAAAAGAGCCGTCTTAATAAAACGTGCTTTGTTAAACGCGTAAGCTCTCATCTATCGATCCTTATCGAACGTGCATGCTCTCCGGCATGCTTTAAAGTCACTCTCAAGCAATCCTTAGGCAACAGATCAACGATTCTTTCGGACCATTCAATGCAGCAGATCCCCTCAGCAAAAAGCATTTCATCAAATCCCATGCTAAGAAATTCATCGGCATTTCGAAGACGATAAAGGTCAAAGTGATAAACTGTTCTATAGCCGTTGTAAATATTCAGATAAACGAATGTAGGGCTATTAATTTCAGCCACGTCAATTCCGGCTGCACCTGCTGCAAGCCCCTTAATGAAGGTTGTTTTACCTGCCCCTAACTCACCAAACAAGCAGATGATACTTTTATTAGGAAGCTTTTGTCCAAGCTGATAGGCAAAGTCGATTGTTTGATCTGTCGAATAGCAAGTCTGAAGATTCATTCCTTATTCAAGCCATTGAGTCACAAATGGAGTAAATTCTTCAAACTCAGCAAGCGCTTCTACAAAGGCTGCGATTTTGTCTTCCACCAGTTGCTTTTGAATGAATTCAAGAAAATGCTGTTCTATCTGGTAACGATTTTGGCTTTGAACTTCAACAAGTGACAAGCGTTTAAGGTAATTTTGTTTGAAATCTTTGATTACCGATTCTTTTGAATTAAATAATTTGCCGCTCAGAACTGAGGAGTAAACCACTTTAGTAATAGGTTCTTTAGGTTTTGTTTTAGCTGCATAGCTTTTGATCACTTCAGGATCGTCTGAAATGAAAAAACGCTTCACACGTAAGCCATTGACTCTTTCTGTATTTTCTGGACACTTGCTAACCCAGTCATAGATTGCGTCCTGTGGGTTTGGATGGGTATTATCACCGAACACTTTGC
Organism: uncultured Parachlamydiaceae bacterium; assembly: GCA_963748975.1. Classification (GTDB taxonomy): domain Bacteria; phylum Chlamydiota; class Chlamydiia; order Chlamydiales; family Parachlamydiaceae; genus Neochlamydia. Next base: position 11,025 of record CAVVKX010000006.1, on the reverse strand, counting down.
CAGTAAAAGGGCAGATATAAATTTTTCTTGTTTGATCGTTTACACTTAGATTGCTATACCCAATTTTAATTTCAGTTTCATGCCATAATTGTTGTTGCTTCTCAACATACTTGACTGCATCCTCTGCACTTTGGTAAATTATCTTGTCTTTTGGAAATAAGACCGGACGGAGCTCAAATTTCTTTTCAACATAAAAAAGATAAGTATTGACTAGCTCAGGTGATTCGTTTTCTTTAAGAAATTGTTCTAGTTCGTCTTTTATATCATTTGATATGACATTTTGTGTCATCTGTAACCTCTAAAGGGGAATTTAAATGTAGAGTCTCTTAAAAACTTCATTGAACGCAAGCGAGTTTGCAAAAGACTCTGTAAAATTAATTGTGCTGTATTTAGAATATCTAAAAGATTATTATTAATCAAGTCATTTTGACAAAATCTGGGAGAGAGTACATGGTTAAAATTGAAGAAGTGAAAGTGGAAGGTTACAAAAAAGTCATAGAGGCTACTGATCCCGCAACAAACCTGCATTGTATTATTGCAGTCCATAGCACTTCTCTAGGACCCTCATTGGGAGGAACTCGCATTTACCCTTACAAATCCACACGCGAGGCATTCAATGATGTATTAATGCTCGCCAAGGCTATGACATATAAATCCGCCGTTGCTGAGTTGGGCATAGGAGGAGGCAAAAGTGTCATCATTGCCGATCCATACAAACAAAAAAATGAAAAGCTCTTACTTTCATTCGCTGAAGTAGTAGACTCTCTTAAAGGAGATTATATCGCCGCCGAAGATTTTGGATCTGACCCTAAGGACATGGCCGTCATTCGTCAAAAAACACCTTATGTTGCTGCATTAGCTACACAAAGTAGCAGTGGCGATCCAAGCCGCTTTACAGCTTGGGGAGTATTCCGGGGTATCCAAGCAGTGGCTACAAGACTTTGGGGAAATCCTTCCCTTAAAAATAAAAAAATCCTGGTCCAAGGCCTTGGAAATGTCGGTGGCAAATTGGCCAACATTCTTTTCTGGGAAGGAGCCGAACTTATGGTGAGTGAAGCGCATCCCCACATCTTGCATGATTATGCTGTTCAGCTGGGTGCTAAGGTTGTCGGCTTAAATGATTATATTCATACAGAATGCGATATCTTTGCTCCTTGTGCTTTAGGGGGGATCATCACCGAAGAAATTGTTCCAAAATTGCGCTGTAAGGCTATTGCCGGTGGAGCGAATAATCAGCTTGGCTCGCCTGCCGTAGAAGAAATGTTGATGGAACGTGATATTTTGTATGTGCCTGACTATGTGATTAATGCGGGAGGATTAATTAATGCCGCTGCGGAATTTAATAATGGGGGCTATGATGCTGTTGCTTCGCGTGAAAAGGTGAATAGCATCTATGAAATTCTCTTGAGATTATTTGACCAATCGGAAAAAGAACAAAAGCCCACTGGAGTTGTTGCCAATGAGATTGCTGAATACAATCTTAAACATTTAGTGGGGCAACGGAAAAAACCCATCCATTTTAAAATAAATTGATCGCATATTAGGCAAAAAATGTTTAAACAAACTGTTATAAAATACCTAGAAGAGCTATTTAGAAAAGCGACTTGCACAGCTTTTCCGCATTTAGCCGATCAACCGCATTTGCTTATTGAAATCACGCAAAGCACTCAAGATAAATTTGGACATTACCAGTTCAACTCTGCGATGAAACTTTGTAAATTTTTGCAAAAAAATCCAAGGGAAGTCGCACAAAGCATTGTAGAAAGCTTGAACACTCTTCCAAAAGAAAAGCTTCCGCTCATCAAAAATGTGGAAATTGCCGGACCAGGCTTCATTAATATTTTCATCAATCCCGCTTATGTGTCTGAATGCATTCAAAAAATCCTGGAAGATCCTATGCTTGGGGTCCCCCAACAACCCATACAGCGTATCTTCATTGACTTTTCAAGCCCAAATGTGGCCAAGGAAATGCATGTGGGGCACCTTCGCTCCACTATCATCGGAGATTGCCTGGCCAGGGTTCTTGAATTTTTAGGCCACGATGTTTTACGCTTCAATCATATCGGTGACTGGGGAACTGCGTTTGGGATGCTAATCGCTTATATCAAAGAAGTCGCTCCGGAAGTTTTAAAAGGTGAGCAGCCGACTGACCTCACCCATTTAGTGGGTTGGTATAAAGAGTCCAAACAGCGCTTTGACAATAATGCGGAATTCAAAAAGACTGCGCAGCTTGAAGTTGTAGCGCTACAAAGTGGTGATCCTGAGGCTAGAAAAGCTTGGGAAATTATCTGTAACATTTCAGAAAAAGCCTATCAAGAAATTTATGATCTCCTTGACGTCAAAATAAAAACACGCGGAGAATCATACTACAACCCTCTCCTTCCTGGAATTGTCAAAGAACTTGAAGATAAAGGCCTTGTACAAGTTTCTGCAGGTGCAAAATGCATATTTATCGAAGAATTCCGTAATCGCGAAGGCGATCCCATGCCCCTTATGATTCAGAAATCCGATGGGGGTTATAATTATGATACCACTGACATGGCCGCTATCAAACAGCGTATTTATGAAGAAAAGGCTGATCGCATTATCATTGTGACAGATGCAGGACAGTCTTTGCATTTTCAAATGATCTTTAAAGCTGCTGACAAAGCGGGCTTTTTGAAAGAGAGAAAAGTTCAGCTTGACCATGTTCCCTTTGGACTAGTCCTGGGAAGTGACGGCAAAAAATTCCGAACACGTTCCGGTGATACGGAAAAATTAATCGATCTGCTAGATGCTGGAATTGCTTACGCCAAAAAAATCCTTGAAGAGCGAGATCCTACGATGGATCCTCAAGAACGCACTGAAGTAGCCAAAATTTTAGGTATTGGTGCCATCAAATATGCCGATCTTGCCAGCCACCGTACAAGTGATTACACTTTCAGCTATGACCGCATGCTGAAATTTGAAGGCAATACAGCTGCTTATTTGATGTATTCCTACGTGAGAGTTGCGGGAATAAAACGCAAAGTTCAAGCTAACCTTGACTCATTATTAAAAATATCCGAGGTGCGTCTGGAACACCCTTCTGAAATTGCCCTGGGAATGCATTTACTTCAATTTGGAGAGGCCATCGATCAAGTTGCAAGTGATCTTTTACCCAACCGTCTCACCGATTATCTCTACGGCCTGGCCGAGAAATTCAATGCTTTTTTCCGAGACTGTCGCGTCGAGGGTTCTCCCGAACAAAATTCGCGACTTTTATTGTGTGAAGCTACAGCTCGCATCATGCAAAGAGGCCTCAACTTGTTAGGCGTCAAAACTGTCACTAAAATGTGATACAAACGACTTTGTTGCGTTATCACCACAGAGCCCAGTGAGATCACAAGATTAGATAGATTCTCACAGCCCCTCTGTGGGCTTTTGTGTGATCTGTGGTAAATTAGGCAACGTGATCAATGCAAACTAGTTTAGTAACGAGGTCTTGCTAAGCTCGCCTGGAATTTCAGCGACATATTTGGGAATCGCATAACCCGATAGACATGTAGATAATTGTTGAATAAGCTTTTTCCCTAGGTTTTGATCCACTTCAAAATGCGACGTCCCCTGCACTCTGTCTAATTGATGCAGGTAATAGGGCATGACACCATGATCTACAAGATATTCACACAATTGTTTTTGTGTGTCTAGGTCATCATTTACATCTTTTAAAAGCACACTTTGATTAAGTACGGGAATGCCTAAACATTGTACGTTTTTAATTTTAGCCATCACTTCAGGGTCTAATTCCCGTACATGATTGATATGCAAAACAAACCATATTTGAACACGTCGGTTTTTTAGGATGGCTAAAAATGCGTCATCTAGCCGCTCCGGAATGCCAAGAGGAAAACGCGTGTGGAAACGAATGCGTTTCACATGAGGAATAGCTTCTAATGCATCTAATAACACCTTCAATGCATCATCATCTAATGATAAAGGATCGCCACCGCTTAAAATGATTTCGTGCAGTGTTGAATCTTCTCGGATTAAATCCAATTCCTTTAAAAATCCTGAAGTTTGTGTGTCATAAGGAAAATTTTGTCGAAAACAATAACGACAATGCATTGCGCAGGCACTGGTGCAGATGAGCAATGCCCTGCCGGGATATTTATGCAAAAGTTTTGTTTCTTTAAGATACTCAACGTCCTGCACCGGATCTTTCACAAAACAAGATGTGAATATAGTTTCTTCTACTATTGGGAGGAATTGCTTGAGAATAGGATCATCCAAAGTCCTTTTAGTCACTTTTTGGGCCAATCTCCAAGGAAGATTGAGTCCAAACTGCGGATATTTAAGAATTTTTTGATGCTGTTCTTCAGAAAGATCTAAAAAACTGGCAAGTTTTTTCCAATCTGTAAAGTTTTTCCGAAGGACTTGACGCCAGAGGGCAGGGATTTTTGGCATTATATTCATGTTTAAGAATAGTGATCGATAAATTATCACTTTTAGTGTGAATTTAATGCAAGTGAATCATATTGAAATAATATTAAATATATGATATAATTTTCAAGTTATATTTGGAGATTATTTATGAAGATAAACAATGGCACAGAATATATTATTGATGGTTTGAAATTAAACCCGCATGAAAAAGAAATTCTAAGCAATTGTATATCTAGATACGCTCAACCAACAACCTTTTGCGAGCTCCTAACTTGGATGACTGACCGCATAGGGAATGCCGTAAAAAATATTTTTGGAAAATCTGATTGGCAAAAGGCAAAAAAAATTATCCATGACCATACACTCGTTATCGCTAAACAAAAGAATATATTTTTTGAAATACCCAAAAATGCGAGTGAAAACAAAGTTAATAAAAATGTTATTGAAATGACAAACAATTATGTGAAGGTTTTTTTAGATATTTGTCTCCAAACAAACCAAGTTAATATTGAAGTAAATGACGAGTTTAGAAAAAAAATGGCTATTTTAAACTTAGAAAAATTCTTTGAACCGATAAAAAAAGCCGCAGTTCAATTATTGCAAAAAGCTTAAATAAATGAACGCAATTGGGGCCGGTTCTGCATAAGCAATTGGGGCCGGTTCTGCATAAGTGCATAACTTCCCACAAAATAAGTTATGCACTTTCGTCATCGTAAATTTTGTCTTTCCTATTCATCCACCTTTTGCGATGAAACCAGGGACGCCCGTCTTCACCACTTTATTGAGCCTCTGCCTAGTCTGAATGCGATTGATTTCGTTAAATGCGTCTTCCGGAAGGGCGGAAATATCAAAATTCTCTCTAGCACGATCCGCAGTTTTAGGTGTTGTCAGTACAGCCGTACCGCGCTGCACAGCCCATGCCAGCAGCACCTGCGCCGGCGTCTTTCCAACTCCTGCGGCGATCGCCAAAATGACTGGATCTTCGAGAAGCCCCGGGCGCATTCCATGACCCAATGGCGCGAAAGCCAAAAGCACAATCCCCTTCTCCTTACAGAATGCCAGAAGCTCCGCTTCCGGCAGATACGGATGAGCTTCGACCTCTACCACGGCTGGTTTGATTCGTGCAGATTCGTAAATGGGTAGCAGTTCGTTCAAGCTGACGTCCGACAGTCCGATGGCCCGGCATCTGCCATGATCCACGAGCTTTTCCATTGCTCTCCAGGTATCGAGCAAAGTCACCCCCTTGTCGTAGATGACATTGCCGTTTTGATCGCGTGGGTCCTGCTCGTTCCCCGGTTGAAATGCAAAGGGAGTATGAATGAGATAGAGATCCAGATATTTGAGCCCGAGTCTTTCAAGACTGGCCTCAAAAGCCGGTTCGACGCGCTCGGGCCGATGGTTGGTATTCCACAACTTTGTGGTAACGAAAATGTCTTCTCGTGCGATTCCGTCAGCAGCAAGTCCGGCTTGCAACGCCACGCCTACCTCTCGCTCATTCCGGTATCGCTCTGCACAATCGAAGTGTCGGAATCCAGCCGTGAGCGCGTTTCTGGTCAATGCTATTGTATCGGCTGCATCGGGAATCAGGGTGCCACAGCCAAGTGCAGGTATACGGCCGCTTCCGTTGTTGAGGGCTATTCTAGTTAGCTGAAGATCTGAAGACCCAGTCATGGAACACCTCTACGTTATTTTACATCCTGTATCACCACCAGAATTCGACAATTTAGGGCGCCAACCACTTCGACTGTCTCATGATCGAATACTAAAAAATCAACCCATTTACGTCAAGCGGGTAGCTTTTTAGTGGCTTAAGGGGCCAACGCACATCTACACTTTCGTGAGCTTAGATAAAAGTGTTGGAATCAATTCAGAAACAGTGGGATGAATGAGCACTGTTCCTTCAATCACAGTATAAGGTGCCTTAGCGACCATGATGACAGCAATTAACTGGACAACCTCATCGCAGGATGTTCCCAAAAAGGAAGCGCCTAAAATCTGCTTCGTTTTTCCCTCCACTATAATTTTAAGGAATCCTTCGGTTTCTCCTTTTTCTCTGGCTCGTGCAACAGCCGTCATGGGGAGTTTGGCTACCAAAACATCCTCATGCTGTTGCTGTGCCTGTTGCTCGGTTAGCCCGACTCTTCCCAAAGGTGGGTCGGTAAAAAGCGCATAAATGGGAACGCGGTCAGTGACCTTTCGCGATCCATTTTCTAGGATATTATTCTTTACGATTTCAAAGTCATTATAAGATGTATGGGTAAAAGCTCCTTTTCCATTGCAATCACCGAGGGCCCAGATGTGTGGTTGAGATGTGCAAAGCTGATCATCGACAATAATAAATCCCCTTTTATCCACTTTGACTCCTGCTTTATCTAGTCCTAGGTTATCTGTATTGGGAATTCTTCCTGTAGCGATTAATAAATGTGTGCCTGAAATTTCCTGCTTTTTCCCATTTTGTTCAAATTGAGCGAGAATATGTCCCTCTTGGCTATCGGGAAGAATCTTAAAATTGACCGCATTAGTGTAAAACTCAACCCCTTCCTTTTCCAAAATTTTCTGTATTGCTTTAGAGATATCTTGATCTTCTTTGGGCATAATGAAGGGATTTCTCTGGACGACCGTAACTCGACTGCCAAAACGGCGAAAAATTTGCGCAAATTCGAGACCGATATATCCTCCACCCAAAATCAAAAGATGGGGGGGAATAGAGTCCATATCCAAAAGAGAGCTATTGGTTAAATAGGGAATTTGTTGAAGTCCGGGTATGGTCGGGATAAATGACCGAGCTCCAACATCGATAAAAATCTTGTCTCCTTCTATAAGGCGATCTCCCACATTGACTTGATGGGGGCCTTCAAAGGATGCATGCCCGTCTAATACTGTGCATCCTTCCGTTGATTGTAGGAAATTTCGTACACCTTCTGTGCCGGCCTTGACTAAGGCATCTTTACGAGCCTTGACTGTCTTGTAGTCTATTTGAAAATGATCAATATCGACTCCAAAAGCTTTGCTATTGCGCACCGAATGGACAATTTTAGCGCTAGCAACAAGCGTTTTAGTAGGTGTACAGCCAGTATTTATACAACTTCCCCCGAAGTGGGCCTGTTCAATAATGGCGACTTTGTATCCTTTTTGACATAAACTTTTCGCTAAGAAAGGACCTGCCTGGCCAGTCCCAATAACAATGGCATCAAATTTCTGGAACATAGTGTCTCCTTTTTTCTAATTTACACTTTCTTTTCTTTAGTTTATAGAAATTATTATGACTATCTTACTCAAAAAAGTTTCCAAATATTTCGATCATCACCAAGCATTAGAACCGACTACTTTGACCATTGAGGATGGAAAGACAACCGTTTTGATTGGTCCAAGTGGTTGTGGTAAATCTACACTACTTCGGCTCATTGTTGGATTAATTCATCCCTCAGAGGGTCAAATCTTTTTTGACGATGAAGAAGTTAACGAAATAAATATCAATCTTTTGCGCAGAAAAATTGGCTATGTCATTCAAGATGGAGGATTATTTCCACATTTACATGTTAAGGATAATATTTCTCTGTTTGCTCGCTTCCTAGGATATTCTTCTGAAGCTATTGATGAACGCATCGCTGTTTTGTGCGATCTTGTCCAACTTCCCTTAAACATTTTGCATTCTTATCCTTTACATATATCGGGTGGAGAGCGACAGCGAGTGAGCATCATGCGAGCTCTCATGCTCAATCCCGATTATATTCTTTTAGATGAGCCTTTGGCAGCTCTTGATCCCATTACACGCTTTGAATTGCAGCAGCATCTTAAACAGATTTTTTCCTATCTTCGAAAGACGGTTATTTTAGTGACACACGATATGCGTGAGGCAGCCTATCTAGGGTGTGAAATTATTTTGATGCGCCTTGGGAAGATCATTCAAAAAGGTTCTTTTCATGATTTGATTCAGTCTCCTGCAGTGCCTTTTGTCACGGACTTCATCCAAGCACAGCAATATTCTGTGGAGATGACATGCTGATTTTGCTCCTGATTTTCTTTTCCATGCCTATTTACGCGCAAGACACCTTCACCATCGGTTCCAAACGCTTTACAGAATCTTATATTTTGGGCGAAATCATCAAGCAGGTGGCTGAGCAAACAGGTGAAGCTAAAGTGATTTATACATCTGGTCTAGGCAATACGGGTATTGCCTTCGCCGCCTTAAAAGAAGCAGCCATTGATCTTTACCCTGAATATACTGGAACCATTGCCCAGGAAATTCTCAAGTTGCCAATTGATCAAAAAATGGATTTAGAGACTTTAAATAGCAAGCTTCAGCCTTTGGGAATTGGAGCTGCCGTTCCTCTAGGATTTAACAACACTTATGCTTTTGCTATGCGTAAAGAGCAAGCGCGTGAACTACATATTCACCGCATGTCTGATCTCAAAAAATCTCCTCATTTGAAGATGGGGTTTTCGCCAGAATTCTTAAAGAGAGCGGGTGGTTGGGAGGAAATTAAAAAAGCCTACCACCTACCTCAACAGGACGTGATTGGCATTGACCATAGTTTAAGCTATGAAGCTTTAAGGAGTCAGCAGATTGACTTGACTGATATTTATAGTACTGATCCCAAAATTGAGAAATACCATTTTCAAGTTCTAGAAGATGATCTCCATTTTTTCCCCATCTATGACGCCATCTTACTCTATCGCCTGGATGTACCGCGAAAGTTTCCGCAGATATGGAAAGCACTGCAAACACTATCCGGGAGCATCACAAATGAAGAAATGCTAATTATGAATGCGAAAGCAGAACTGGTAGGGGAGAATTTTGAGAAGATTGCGAGTAATTTCTTGTCGCACTCAACAGATTCTTCCGCTCAAAAAACTTCCTTTTTGGAGCATTTAGGAGACCTAGGTCTTTGGCGATTGACAAAGCAGCATTTATTTCTCGTGTTTGGTTCTCTCATTCCTGCTATTTTAGTAGGTATTCCTCTAGGAATTTTAGCCACTTTTTCAATTTCCTTACGTTATGTCATTTTAAATTTTGTTGGTATCATTCAGACCATTCCCTCCCTAGCCCTCTTTGTTTTTTTGATTCCTTTGCTACAAAGAATCGGGACAATCCCTGCCCTGATTGCACTATTTTTCTACGCTCTATATCCTATTGTGCGCAATACTTATACAGGTTTATGCGACATTCCAAATCCACTCAGAGAATCCGCCATTGTTCTTGGCCTTCCGCTGATCCCTCGCCTTGGCCTTGTTGAGGTCCCTCTTGCTTCACGGACGATTTTAGCCGGCATTAAGACAGCGGCCGTTCTCAATGTCGGCATGGCCACCATTGCCGCTCTCATTGGCGCCGGTGGTCTTGGCGAGCTCATCGTGACGGGTCTAGCCCTCAACAACACGACAATCCTCCTATCGGGCGCCATTCCCTCTTCTCTACTCGCTATCTTTGTTCAATTAGGATTCGACATTCTAGATCATTGGCTTATCCCCAAAGGATTAAGGTAAAAGGCCTAAAATTAACATTTTTTGGCAATTTTTTAGTGAAGAGCATAAAGGACTAAAAGGACAAAAAAGACTAAAAGATTAAATGGTGATAAAAAAAGCCGGAACAACCGAAGTTGCTCCGGCTGAAGTGGCCAGAACTGGAATCGAACCAGCGACACAAGGATTTTCAGTCTTGAAAATACACTTCCGCCTATTACTCTGGATAACCTTAAATCAACCAATCTTGCTAAGAACATACAGGGAAAATCAGATTATTTCCAGAAAAACTTAGTAATCAAAGTCAATCAACTTCAACGGATGGAAATTGCCAACTACGGCAATACTCCGTCATTTTTATAAAAAAAGTTATGTTTTGTAAAAAATATCATATTTTGTAAAAAATCTTGTGATTTATAATGTAACTTGATAAAATGATGTTAAGTGGATTGGGGATTCCCGGTCGGCGTCTTACCTCGGTTTTACCGGGGTTTTTCGCTTTTTATAGTCTATTTGGGAAAAATCTTAAGGCCCCTTCCATGATGATTTGGATACTTGTGAAACTTCTTTTCAACAATTTTATAACTTCTGTTTTCTTGAATGGGATTAATGACATGCCTACCTATAGGGTGTGCAATTAGGTCTGCAATTTGTAATCCTGCGCCATTAGATTTTTTGTCCGAAAAAAGGATATCGAACTTAGCAAGACCCTTTTGTTGAGTAATAATCCGTCTAAATTCTAATTCAAGCTCTGCATCCTCCTTCTTACCACGTGCTTCGACGATAATATGCGTCAAACGTTCTTTTTGTCCTTGTTCCGCTAAATATTTAGTTGCACGTTCCAGGCAAAACAGCAATCCTAGATTATAAGGACTCTTTGGGGTTACATATTGTTTTTGCAAAAGACGTTTATCAATTGCCGTGGCAATAACAAAAAAAGGAGTTTCGGAAATCAATTCATTAACCCGATTAGCAAATTTTTCCATTGTTGGTATGTTGCTAAGTATCGCAAATTCCTCTTTCTGTTTACGAATTTTATGGCTATGCAAAATGACTGCATCATGTCCCCAAAAATCGAATTTAATTTTGCTAAGTTTGCACAAGGCGTTTTCAATATAATCGGATTTTTTGAAAATGCAAAAGGCTAAAACAAATACGGGT
>CAVVKX010000005.1:0-170806 GCA_963748975.1 uncultured Parachlamydiaceae bacterium | reverse complement strand
GAAAGTTCTGCATTGGTCAAGGCTAGCGTCGGCTGATGGACGCTTTTCGTGCGCTGGTAGCTCGCCAGGATGGTGACCGGATAACCGCGTCGGTCGAGACACTGAGCGTGTCCGACCTGCCGCCCGGCGAGGTAACGATCCGGGTTCTTTACTCGAGCGTGAATTACAAGGACGGCGTTGGCCACCGCGCAACGGTGGCGTGGTGCGCAACTATCCGGTCGTGCCCGGCATCGAATTCACCGGCGAAGTAGTCGAGTCGAAGTCACCCGACTTCAGCGTCGGCGACCGGGTGCTACGCACGGGTACCTGATCGGCACCGGCCAGCACGGAGGCTACGCCGAGTACGCGGCTACCCGCCGATCAGGTGGTGCACCTCGGCGCGTTGAGCCCGCATGACGGCGCCGCGATCGGAACCGCCGGCTTCACCGCGGCCATGAGCGTAAAAGCCCTCATCGACTGGGGCATCACACCGGATGCCGGAGCCATCGTCGTGACGGGCGCCTCCGGCGGTGTCGGCTCGGTCAGCGTTGGCCGCCGCCGGCATTCGGCGAACACGAGGCGACGTGGCGGCATAAACCGGCAAATCGCCGAAGAGCGTCACCGCCACAAGCACCACGGTCGTCAAGGTCGCCCAACAGCCCGGCCGCCTCGAACGCGATCGACGGCTGATACGCCAGCGTGCTGAAATAGTCGACGCCGGTCAGGCACATCACCCACAGCCAGAATGTTTGATGAACGGGCTTCTCGATCGCCACGGCGGTGGGGTACTACGTGGCCCAGCCCCATTCACGGCCGGCTGTAATCGATGGACAGCCTGGTGGTAAGCACGCGTTTTCGAGGGACTTGATGCGGACCGCTTCAGTGGCCACATTCTTATTCACCGCTGGTGGCTAGGCCGTTCAATCCCCCTCCTTTCACGAAGGGGGCAGGGGAAGAGCGCAGGCAATCGCAAATCTCGACACGGTACGTGGCTACTTGATTCCCCATCATCCCCTCGCTGCCCCGAGAGGAGTCTTGAAACCGCCTTCAAGACGTCCGAACCGCCGTATTACTGTAGCCGTCGATCCGCCCGCCGCAAAATAGAAACTCGGTTTTTCAGGACCTGCTTCAATGGCCGACGAAGATAGATCGAAGAGGTCTCTTAAAAGGGCCCCTGCCGGCGGGCGAAGTCGCTCGAAGCATCGGGTCGCGACTACAATAAACGTGCATGCAGCCGGCCAGCCCGGTGCATCCGGGGACGACCGCTGACTCGTCGTCGATGACGTTCTCGACAAGCAGCTCGAACGTCCGTTTCGCGCCATTGGTCGCAGGTTTACCCGGGGGATTGCAATGATTTTCGTGGTCGGCTCCGGTCCGCAGGCGTTTCGGTGGCCGCGTGCGATCGCAATGGCCATCAAGTAACGATGCTCGACGCCGGCCTCGAGCTCGAGCCACATCGTCGGCAGATTGTCCACCAGTTGGGGGCCCACCAGCCGAAGGATTGGGACCCCGCCGCCGTGGCAACGCTGAAAGAGAATTTTCAGGCGACGCGGGCGGGCATCCCGTTGAAGCAAAGTTACGGCTCGGATTTTCCTTATCGAGAGACCGACCGTTTTCTGCCTCGGCAGGCCGCGAACATCGGGATTCTTGCTCCTAGCCCGCGGCGGGCTCAGCAACGTGTGGGGAGCGGCGGTGCTGCCGTATTCGCTCTACGATCTGGTCGACTGGCCGATTACGCACGAGCAACTCGTGCCGCACTACCGATCCGTGCTTTCCTTCATGCGGCTTTCGGCGGTCGACGACGACCTAGCCCATACGTTTCCGCTCTTTAGCGACCACCTTGCCCCGCTACCTGCCAGCCGCCAGGCCGCGGAATTGCTCGCCGACATGGACCGGCATCGGGAAGCGCTGTGCGGCTCGCTGGGAGTGTGGTTCGGACATCTCGGCTGGCCATGAATGGCAGCGGCGCAACGCGGGATGCATGTGCTTCCTGCGGCATGTGCATGTACGGCTGTCCTTATGGGGCTGATTTATAGAGCCGCGAATACCGTCGATCAGTTGCTCGGCAAGAAGCGTTTACGTATCGCGGCGGCATCGTCGTGGAGCGTTTCGCCGAAGTCGGCGATGCGGTGCGGATCCAGGCCCGGTCCATCGACGATGGACGGCCCATCACTCTCGAAGGAGCGTCCCTGCTTCGTGGCGGCTGGCCCACGCTCTCCAGCACGAAGCTGTTTCTGGATTCGGTCGAAGCGTACGACCACACATTGACCCTCAAAGACGCCAATATTTTCTTCTGCCGCTCTTACGCTATCGGCGGACGCGGGGAGCCTTGAGCGAGTCGTTACACACTCTGTCGCAGGTGTACCTCGAGATTTTTGACGGATCGATCTCGGACCACAACGTTCATCTACAGCTTTACACCTACAACGAATTATTCCGGCAGGCGATACGATCCTCGCTCGGCGTTCTGGACGTCCCCCTGCGGTTCGTTTCACGGGCATTTCTGGAACGCTTTTTGTTGATTCAGGGCTATTTCCACTCGGACCTGTCTCCGTCGATCGACGTCACGCTGCGTGCCCCGCGAAACGGCAAGCCCAGCGAGCTGGTGCTCGAAGGCCGCCCCAGCGAGGCCGCCGCTTTGGCCTTGAAGAAGGTGATTCATAAGCTGCGCCAATGTCGCTCGCTATTGAAGGCCTTTCCGCTTTCGATGCTTGCGAAAATGGGGGAGCCGGGACGCGGCTTCCACTCCGGAGGCACGCTGCCGATGCGGCACGAGCCCGTGTCCTTCGAGACCGACACGCTCGGCCGGCCGCACGGTTTCCGGCATGTGCACATTGTAGATGCCAGCATCTTTCCCACGATCAGCGCCAACACGATTACGCTCACCGTCATGGCCAATGCCCATCGAATCGGCGCGGCGCATGACGCTGCGATGTCTGCCAGGGACGCGACTTGATGTCGCAGCACGAAGTCGGCGGCGAACGCAACTGCGCGTCACCGGTAGTTCGGGCTATTTCGGCTCTCGCCTATGCCGATACCTCGAGCGTAACGGCTGCGCGTATTTCGCCTGACAAGTCATTCCACGGGCGTGTTCTGTGACGAAATTCCTTTTACGCTGCTGCGCGGCACGGAACCGGACGTTTTTGCTCGGCATCAAATTCATTCGTTGGTCCATTGCGCTATGATTTTCGTTTGCGCGACGCACCGACATCCTGGCTCAGAACGTGCCGCGGCTCGTGCGGGCTCCTGCAAACCGCGCATGACCAGGGCGTGCGGCGCATCGTTTTTCTTTCGACGATGAGCATTTCCGGATGCAAGTCGATGTACGGCCAGGCAAAGCTCGACATCGAGAAAGAAGCGATCCGGCTCGGCGCGAGCGTCGTCAGACCGGGCCTGATCTATGGCGAGCAGTCCGGGCTCTCATGGGCGGCTCGACCGATTGGTCCAGAAGCTGCCGGTATTGCCTGTGATCGAAAGTCGCGGACAGCTTCTGTACGCGGCGCACGAGGAGGATCTCGCGGCGCTAGTGAGTCGTCTGTTGACTGCCACGGAACACCGACGGGCCGCTCATTGCCGCGGCAGAGCAAGGCATGACCCTGGGCGAGATTCTGCGAATACTGGCGGCTCGACACGGTAAGCGGATTCGCCTGGCTCGCATACCGTGGCAACCGGTGTGGGCGGGACTTCGAGTCGCGGAGTTGCTTCGCACGCCGATCAATTTTCGCAGCGACAGCGTGATCAGCTTGCTCAATCAAGACCCGGCCCCCGACTTTTCGACGACTGCCAAATGGGGCGTTCCATTCCGCAAGCTCCAGGCGACCAACGACCATCTCGCCCAAGCTGTCGCCGGTTGACGGATTTGCCGCCAGGCGACAAAGCGTGGCTCCGGAGTGCGGCCTCGACCACCGGCCGCCAACACGCGCCGCGAGAGATATTGCGAAACGTCGTGGCAAACGCAGGGGTTAACCAATCAAAACTTGCATGCCCCGATTTGCGGATGTAGAGTCGATTTGCGTACGCTCTCGCGTCCTTGGGGGATTAGCTGGTCATGGTTTCGCCGTTGGACGTGTCCCATTCGATGTCGCACGAGGACGATTGCGGCGACGTCGATCTAGTCGAACTTTCTGTCGTCATGCCCTGCCTCGACGAGGCCGAGACGTTGGCGACCTGCATCCAAAAAGCGAAATCCGCCATGCGATTGCACCGGATCGCTGGCGAAGTCGATCGTCGCCGACAACGGCAGTACCGACGGTTCGCAAGCCATCGCCGAAAAGCTGGTGCCCGCGTCGTCACATGTGGCCGCGAAAGGCTATGGCAGCGCACTGATGGGCGGCATCGCCGCCGCCCGCGGCAACTACGTTATCATGGGCGACGCCGACCACAGCTATGATTTCACGGATATCCCCCGTTTCATGGAAAAGCTCCGCGGGGATTCGATCTGGTGATGGGAAACCGTTTCTTAGGCGGCATCCAGCCGGGCGCCATGCCTCCGCTGCACCGATATCTGGGAAATCCCGTCCTTTACCGGCATCGGCCGCTTGTTTTTCCGCTGTCCCTGCGGCGATTTCCATTGCGGCCTGCGCGGCTTTCAGCAAAGACGCCATGCTCAGCGCTTGATCTGCAGACCACCGGCATGGAGTTCGCCAGCGAGATGGTGGTGAAGGCCACGACGTTCGGATTGCGCATCGCCGAAGTTCCGACCACGCTCTCGCCCGATGGCCGCAGCCGGCCGCCCCACCTCCGCAGTTGGCGAGACGGCTGGCGCCATCTTCGCTTCCTCTCGATGTTCAGCCCACGCTGGCTGTTCCTTTATCCGGGGCCTGATGCTGATGCTGTTCGGAACGGCCGTCGGTTTGTGGTTGCTGCCAGGGCCGCGCGATTGTCTGGACTGAGCCTGGACGTCGATACTCTCTTGTACGCCGCGGCGGCGGTCTTCATCGGATACCAGGCCGTGGCGTTCTCGGCCTTTACCAAGGTGTTCGCGATCTCGGCAGGGCTGCTTCCGGCAGACCCCTTGATCGATCGGCTGGTGCGTTTCGTGACGCTGGAGAGAGGGCTCGCCATCGGCACGTTGATGTCGTTGCTGGGTTTTTGTGGATCGCTGTATGCCGTCGGAGAATGGCGCACACTTGCCTTCGGAGAACTCGATCCGCAGAAGGAATTGCGCATCGTAATCCCCTCGGTTCTCCTGCTGGTTTTGGGATGCCAGACGATCCTGTGCAGCTTCTTTCTGAGCGTGCTGGCGCTCGGGCGGCGCTAGGCATTTGCACGATCGCGCTGACCGCAGCGAATCTCGCCACGGGTCGCCTCATAAGCTCATCAGTTCATCTCGCCTTCCTCGACAGCACCGACGGCTAAGCGACGTGTATATTGCCTGTAAGGATGCAACCACCATCCGCCTGAGATTTCGCTGGCCGATAAAGAAGGCTCCTTTTCTTGCCCGAAGTGGAAGCAGCGACGACGTGGCGCGGGCAAATTCGTAGTGTGCCGACCCTATGAACGCAATATCCTCACCGGCATCGTCCCCTGTCACTCCGCCGTCAGCGCTGTGGCGTGGCACGTACGGGAATCCCTGGCGATCGTCGGGCTGTTGGCATGTTACGTCGTGCTGGGTTTGACGGCGTCGCGGCAAAGCTCGCTAACCGGCGACGAGGGAGCCCATATAGCCGGCGGCTTTAGCTACTGGGCCTTTCACGACTATCGCCTCTTGCCCAACAACGGCAATTGGCCCCGCACTGTGTGGTCTGCCGTTGTGGTTGTCGGGCTACCAGTTTCCCTCGACCGATTCGCGCTTGGCGCGAGTTGCAGCCCTGGGACGCAGGTCATCAATTCGTCTACGAATGCGGCAACGATGCCGACGCCATGATGCTCCGCAGCCGCGCCATGACAGGGCTCTTGGGCGCCACGCTGGGGCTGCTGGTTTACTTCTGGTCGCAATCATTGTTTGGCCGCTTCGGGGGCCTGTTGAGCCTTGCGATGTTCGCTTTTTCGCCCACGATGCTTACGCACGGCTTCCTGGTCACGACCGACATGGCCAATGCGCTCGGTTTCACGGCGGCGGTCGGCGCGCTGTGGATGCTGCTGCATCGTGTGTCGATCGTTACGGTCTTGGCGACCTGGTTGGCGGCTTTCCTGCCTGTTTCTATCCAAGTTCTCTGCCCCGGCATTCATGCCCATGTCGCTGCTGCTGGTGGCCATCCGGCTCTGGAATCCCGCGCCACTCTTGATCGGGGGGAATCCAGGCTGCGAGATTCACGGCCGATTGCGACAACTGGTGATCTTCGTCGCACTATCCAGCCTTTTGATGCTCGGGGTGGTCCTTTCGATCTGGGCCTCGTTCGGATTCCGCTATGCGATGATCAATACCGCGCTCCACGGCCGAGACATCGGTGCCTCGGCACGAGGTCGAGACCACGTCCTCGTTGGTAAACCTGGCTGGTCGCAATCGCCCGCGACCATCATCTGTTGCCCGAGGCGTACTTGTACGGTTTTGCGTATGCTGACCGTGTCGCAGGGATACAACTCGTTTTTCAATGGCGAATGTCGGCGCTTTGGTGGCTAATTTTTTCCCCTACCGTTTTGCCGTGAAGACCCCCCTGGGATTTTTCGTGATCTTGGCGGCCGCCGCGGGTCGCCCTCTGGCGCGGCCACCGCACGATTAACGTCCTTTCTAACGATACTGTTCGCCCGCCCTGGAATTCTCTATCGGCTTGCACCCTTGCTGGTTCTATTTGCCGTGTATTGGGCCTTTGCGCTCAAAACCCATTTGAACACGGGCCACCGTTACCTGCTGCCGACCTATCCGCCGCTTTTCATAATCACCGAGCGGCGGCGTGGTGGTTCCGGCCTCCCGCGAATCGACAGATGCAAGCAGCCGCGTTGCCCGGGCAAGCACCCCGCGGCGCTGCACGGCGACGCTGCGCGTCGTGGTCGTCATCGCGACGCTTCTATCCGCGGTCGAGGGGATTTGGTTCTGGCCGCACTACCTGGCCTATTTCAATCCGCTGGACGGCGGGCCGCAATGCCTATCGACACCTCGTTGATAGTTCCTTGGACTGGAGCCAGGATTTGAAGGGGCTCAAGGGCGCTGGCTGGAAATGGCACCCCGCGGATGCGCGAGATGAAAGACGTTTATATTTTGCGTTTTTCGGGGTGCTGCTGGAATATTATGGCATTCACGCCCAGCGATTGCCCTCCTTCCCCGATCGTTGGCAACCGCACGCGCCCGGCCTCGACCCAGGCACCGTACCACCAGTGCGACGATGTTGCAGTGCGTCACGCTTCCGTACTCGGGCAGGTGGAACTGATCTGAGGACAACAACACCATCAAGTGAAAGCCAAGGTCCAGCGTGGAGAGCTAACCGCCGTAGGCCAGCGCCTTGGCCGAAATGCCGCAAGAAACATGGACCATGTTGTTTTGGGCTTATGAAACTCTTCGTTTCAGCCGATGGTCAGCTTTCCGCATGCGAACTGGACAACGCCAGGTCAAGGAGATCGACCCTGATGGATCGAGTGACCGACTACGAGCTATCGCGCGCTGGACGGTCCACCGGTGGAGCTTCTAGAACGACCCGAGATCGAGAGCGAAAACATACGGCTCGGATTGACCGCCGCCGGCGAGCATTGAATCCTCCGAAAACCGATTCACGCAATTTGCGATCCGAGCATCGATTACATTGCTTTGTTACTCTGCGCTCCGCGGGACGAGCGATCAATCTGCGGCGCGACCCGAGCGAAATCGCCCAGATTACCGGCATGCATCGCACACCTGGCAGTTATCCTGTAATTGGTGGACAAGGATTTCAGCCACGACCGGCGGCGTGCCTCGACAAGTCAAGGTGCCAGATTGCCCGGCAACTGCGGAAGCGGGCCCTCGCTCAGGCATGGCGAACCGATCGGCCCCGCTCGGTCCGCGCCGGCCGGGCGTCGCGGCGTGGTTGATGCGAAGCCCTGGCACAAAAGTTGCGTTTCCGGCCTGATCTGGCGAAGGTCGTCGGTTGGTCGACACATGCCTTCACGCCTTCGATGGCGATGCTTGAAATCACGAAGAAGAACGCCGATGACGCCGTATGACGTGTTTTCCGAGGCAATCCAGCAGGATCCTGCGCAAGACGTTCCGCGACGTGTGGTGCGATTTCGCCATCTGGGACAAGCTCGCGGCTATTCCGATGACCCCAGCGCCGTCTCGATAGACGCCCTGACCTGGGTGTGCATGTTGAACGAGCTTGCCGCGCAGTCGCAGATTTTCAGGGAACGAGCAAAGAAGACTGCCAGACAGTGCTCGAGGCAACGTTCGGCGCCTTTGCCCGCTTGAACCATAGCGACGAGCTGTGATTCGCCGTGCGCCGATGGCGCGAATGGCGACTTGAAGAAGAAGCCGAGAAACGCAACGCAAAGCCGTTGGTGCCGTTTGACGCGCGGTGCTCGGCCGCTTATGACAGGGGCCACGGCCAGGGCTGAACAACTGACGTCGTCCCAGTAGCTCGCGAGCGTCTCCCGTTCCACGCCACCGCGCGCGAGTGAACGCCGATTGCGACACCAGCCTGCCTCTGCGACGGATTCGTCGAGGAGCGATTCTCCTTGGGCTGATTTTGGTGGTGTCGGTGTGTGGCTATCGCCTGTTGGGGCGTTCGTGGCTGGACGCGACGTACATGGTCGTGATCACCGTGGCTACGGTCGGCTTCGGCGAGCACAGTGATTTGCCTCCGACCGAACAAATCTTCACCATCGCGGTTATCCTGTTTGGGATCTCGGCTTCGGTCTATACCATCGGCGGATTCTTGCAAATGATGACTGAGGGCGAAATCGATAGAGCGTTGGGGGCGCGCCGGATGACCCATGATATTCGCAGCTTGCAACGACATATCATCGTGTGCGGTTTTGGCCGCGTGGGCCAGATGCTGACCGAAGAGTTGCGGCGGAGCGGGCGATCGTTCGTAGTGGTCGAACAAGAGCCCGACGCAGCGTCGTGCTCGCTGAGACGCTCGGCTATCTCGTGTACAGTGGCGATGCGACCGAAGAGGAGGTTCTGCTGGCGGTGGGAATCGAGCGTGCCCGGTCGCTAGTCGTCGCACTGCCGAACGACGCCGCCAACGTGTTTATCACGCTCACCGCGCGGAACCTGAACCGAGACCTGCAAATCATCGCCCGAGGGGAGCAACCGAGCACGCAGAAGAAACTGGTACAGGCCGGCGCGGACAGGGTGGTGCTGCCAGCGGCCATCGGGGCCATGCGCATCGCGTCGATGGTCACGCGCCCATCGACAGTCGACCTATTCGAGTTGGCCACCGGTGCCAAGTCGATGGACGTTGAAGTCAACGAGTGGGTCATTCCACGGACTAGCACTCTGGTGGGCAAAACCGTCGAAGCTGTCGAGGCCCGCCGCCGCCACAGGTTGCTGGTCGTCGCAGTACGCCATAAGGGACGGCGACTTGGTTTTCAATCCGGATGACGCCTTCGTCTTCGTGGCCGACGATACGGTCGTCGTTATGGGACGGCCAATCGATATTGAGCGATTCCGCCAGGAGTAGCCGACCAATTTGGCACGCGTACGAGGTGGCCGGCCCCGTTGCCCCGCGGGACGTTGACAAATCCCTGCAATACGTTTCTACTAACCGGTCGGTAGAATCCGGCGGTGGCCTGATTTTGTGTCTTTTGCCGCTGCTTTAGCTCCTTTCGGCTATATAAGCTTGAGCGTTTCCTGTTGAAAGCGATGAAGAAACCGCCGACGGCAGACGGAACGCGATCGCACGATCGAGATCTATACCAAGGCCGCCGAGATCTTTCACGAGCAAGGCTTTGACGCGACCTCGATGAGCAGCATCGCTTCGGCGGTCGATCTGACCAAGGCCGGACTGTACTACTACATCGAAAGCAAAGAGGACCTGCTCTACTCGATCATGAACTTCGCCATGGAGCGGCTCGAAACGATGGTTATCGAGCCGTCGCGCGCGATCGCCGAGCCCCAAGAGCGGCTGCTGAGCATTATCACTCGGCATGGCCGGCTGCTGACTGAAGGGAACAAGGCCATCACGATTCTGACTGACGAAATCGACGGGCTGAAGCCCAAGCATCGCAAGCAGATTTTGGATCGTAAACGCGCCTATCTGGACCTGGTTCGCAGCACGCTCGACGCCTTGCAAGCCGACGGGGAAGTTGCGCGACGTCAACACGACCGTCGCCGCTTTCAGCTCTGTTCGGCACGCTGCTATGGCTGCCGCGCTGGTTCCGCGGCGCGGGAGAGCTTACGGACGAACAAGTCGTCGGATCAGATCGTCGGCATCGTTACCGGCGGACTGTTGAAGCGAAATAGGTAGAAGCTCTCTCGCATGAATATCATCGTTTGCATCAAGCAGATTCTCGATCCCGAGATCCCCTCCCGCGACTTTCGCGTGGATAGCGCCAAGCGCCAGGCCGAACACGGCAGCGCAAACCTGGTCACCAACATTTTTTGCGAAAACTGCGCTCGAGACGGCCCTGCAAGTACGTGAGGCTCACGGCGGCAAGATCACGGTCATCACCTGCGGCAACGAAGCTTCGGAAGAAGTCCTGCGAAAAGCGCTCGCGCTGCGGGCCGACGACGCCGTGCTCATCGAGTCGCCGGTCGAGAATCGCCGATCCTCTCTTGTCGCCCGCGCCCTGGCCGCCGGCATTCGCAAATCGGCGCCTTCGACGTGGTGCTCGTGGGACGCGAGTCCGGCGATTGGGGCGCGGACAAACCGGGCGGACTGCTGGCCGAAGAGCTAGGGCGTTCCTTGCATTTCGTTTGCCGAAACGTTCACACCGACCACCGAACCGGGCAAGATCCAGGTGAAGCGACAAACCGACAGCGGCTGGGAGCTGTTCGAATCCACGACACCGCTGGTCATCACGATCACGAACCACGACAAAAACGTCCCGCGCATTCCCGAAGACGCGCGACGTCATGCAGTCGTATCGAAAGCCCTTGACGAAATGGACGCTGGAAGAGCTGGCGATCGATCCGCACACAAGCGGCAGCTACTACCAAGTCGCCGAGCTCTTCATTCTGCGCAAAGAAACGCAGTGCGAATTCATTTCCGGCGACACGCTGGAAGCCAAGATCGACGCCTTCGCCGAACGCGTCGACCGCGATTACGCGCTCGATATAAACCGCCACTTCAGAACAGCGAGAAGCATCGTGCCGGATGTCGTTACCTGTTTGTGGGGCCGCGCTGGAGTTGACCGCGCAGACGCAAGGCCTGCTGGGCGCCGGCCGCCGCCTGGCCGATGGTCTCGGCGGCAAGCTGCGGGCGGTGGTGCTGGGACCCGCCGACGATGCGCTGGTCGCGGCAGTCCAAGTCGTAGCCGACACGGTCGTGATCCTCGAAGACGAACTTCTGGCCGAATACAACCCCGAGACTTTCTGACGGCATTGACCGCCGCGTGCAAAAAGATCGCTCCGCAGGCGTGCTGTTGGGCAACGACACCTACGGCCAGGAGTTGGCCCCGCGGCTCGCTCACCGCCTGGGCGGAAGCGCCGCGGGAGACGCCGTCGATATCACGGCCTCAGCCGGTCAACTGCGCGTGACACGCGGCGTCTATGGCGGCAAGGCGACGGCCGTGATCGCCCTGAACGATCGCCGGGCGTGGTTTGGCTGCGCGCCCGTGCCATTGCGCCCGCCGAGGCCCGGTGCCGGGCGAGGTCGAACGCCTGCGGCTCGGGCCTCGCCGAAGATCTCGCGTCAAGCTGGTGTCGCGTCACACCGAGGCCAAGGAGGGAGTGCGGCTCGAAGACGCCCGGCTCATCGTTTCCGGCGGGCGGGCTTGGGCGGGCCCGAACCCTTCAATCAGTTGCAAGCCCTGGCCGACGCGATGGGTGGCGCAGATGGCCGCCTCGCGGCGGCCTGCGATGCCGGCTGGGTCCCGGCATCGTGGCAAGTCGGTCAAACCGGCAAAAAGGTCGCCCCGCGAGCTTTACATGGCGGTCGCCATCTCCGGCGCCAGCCAGCACATCATGGGTATTGCCGACTCGAAGGTGATTTGCGCGATCAATCGCGACCCCGACGCGCCGATCTTCAAGCATTGCCGTTTCGGCCTGGTCGAAGATTATCAGAAGGTCGTAGGTCCGCTGACCGACAAGCTCGGCCGGCACTCATGAACGATCCCCACCTCGCCACCCGCGAAGTTCTGTGGAACATCAGCCACGTGTGGGTGATGTACGCGCTGTTGCTCCCCACGGTGGCCATCGCCGCATATGGCATCTATCGCCGCGTGCGCATCTGGCGGCGCGGGAAGGCCGAGAGCCGCTTCGATCAGCCGCTGGCCCGCATGGCGCTTGTCGCTAAAAACGCGCTGCTGCAATTGCGCACCTGGCGCCAGGCTCTATCCGGCCTGATGCACGCGATGATTTTCTGGGGATTCATCGTGCTCTGCGATCGCCACCACGGTCGTGATGCTCGATTACGATTTCGGCATCCCGATCATGCATGGCTACTTCTACCTGGTGTTTCAATCGTTCATCACGGACGTATTCGGGGCGCTGGCGATCATCGGCCTGGGCATGGCGGCGGCGCGGCGCTGGATCGCGCGGCCGAAAGAGCTGGTTTACTTCGCGCGAAGCCTCGCTTATTCTCGTCGCGATATTCGTCATCTTGGTGAGTGGTTTTCTGGTCGAAGGCTGGCGCATCGCGGCGACGGCCGATCCCTGGGCCGCCTGGTCGCCGTTCGGCAATCTCGTGGCCCACGCCTCACGCAGCCTGATGACGGTCGAAACGATGAAGACCGCCCACGCCACGACGTGGTGGTTCCACATGGCACTGGTCTTCGGCTTTCTGGCGTGGGCCCCCTATACGAAGATGGCCCACGTTATTACGGCCACGTTGAACATCTACACCGCGCGGACTGGCCGGTCGGCGAAATCTCGCCGTGTCGATTTCGACTCGGAGGAAAAGCTCGGCATCCACTCCTTGGCGGGTTTTACCTGGAAAGACCTGCTCGATTTCGATGCCTGCACCGAATGCGGTCGCTGCACCGCGGCGTGCCCCGCCCACCGCGTAGGCAAGGTGCTTTCTCCGCGCGATATCATTCTTGATCTGCAACGATTGTCGCACGCCGACAATGCCGATTTTGCGCAATCCGTATATCGGCGCGACGCCGGCGCTATCCATCGAAGCCATGTGGGAGTGCACGACCTGCGGCGCCTGCGTCGACGCCTGTCCCGTTTCGATCGAGCAGATGCCAAAGATCGTCGACACGCGTCGCTACCTGGTGATGGAAGACGCCGAGTTTCCCGACACGATGCAGCAGGCCCTCACATCGGTCGAGACACGCGGACACCCCTTTCGTGGCACGGCCTTCACGCGCGTCGATTCGGCGCAAGGCCTGCCAATCTCGACGATTGCCGAAGCCCGTGATGCCGACGTGTTGTTGTGGGTCGGTTGCGGCGGCGCTGGTCGAGCGCAATCACAAAATCGTGCGGTCGCTGGCGCAGCTGTTGACCAAGGCCGGCGTCTCGTTCGCCATTCTGGGACGCGAGGAAAAATGCACCGGCGATCCTGCCCGGCGAATCGGCAACGAGTTCTTGTTCGAGCAATTGGCGCAAGAGAATATCGCCACGCTCGCTCGGTATGAGGTGAAGACGATCGTCACTTCCTGCCCGCATTGCTTCAACACGTTTCGCAACGAGTATCCGCAATTTGGCGGGCGCTACGAGGTGTATCACCATACCGAATACCTGGCCCGACTCGTGCGCGAAGGCAAGCTCTCGGTCGAATTGCCGGCTGACAAGAAGGTCACCTTCCACGATCCCTGCTACCTGGGCCGGCACAACGACATCTACGATGCGCCGCGCGAGCTGGTGCAGATCTCGATCGGTTCGGCGCCGATCGAGATGGCCCAGAGCCGCAATAACGGCTTCTGCTGTGGCGGCGGCGGCGGCATGAGCTTCGTCGACGAGCCAGCGGATCGGCGCGTCAATCAAGAACGGGCACGACAAGTTTTGGAAACCGACGCCGACATTGTCGCCGTCGGCTGCCCGTTTTGCACAACCCTGCTGGAAGACGGCATCAACGCCCGCAAAGGGAACCGCGACGTGCGCGTGATGGACGTGGCGGA
The DNA here is from genome assembly GCA_963748975.1 of uncultured Parachlamydiaceae bacterium. GTDB lineage: Bacteria > Chlamydiota > Chlamydiia > Chlamydiales > Parachlamydiaceae > Neochlamydia. The sequence goes on along the minus strand of CAVVKX010000005.1, from coordinate 156,754 downwards.
GTTGCTATGGCAAGCCGTCGAAACTTCGGCGTCCCCGAACGCAAAGACTTGAGAAAGGCAAAGGCTTATGGATCTAGGACTAACACCCGGCGAGCTTAAGTTTCGCGACGACCTGCGGATATGGCTCAAGGCCCACGCGCCGCCGAAGCCGGACCTGGCCGCCAATACCACCGACTCGGCGGCCGCTTTTCACCAGCAAATCAAGGATTGGCAGCGCACGCTCTTCGAAGGAGGTTATGCAGGCATCGCCTGGCCCAAGGAATTTGGCGGCCGCGGCGCCACGTTCATCGAGCAGGCCATTTTCCAGGAAGAGCTGGCCGTCGCCGACACTCCAGAGACAGCCACGATCGGCCAAAGCCTGGTCGGGCCCACGATTATCGCCGTCGGGACCGAAAGCGCAGAAGAAACGCTTCTTGCCCGGCATCCTCTCGGGGGATGAAGTCTGGTGCCAGGGTTTTTCCGAGCCCAATGCCGGTAGCGATCTGGCATCGCTCGAAACCAAGGCCGTGCTCGACGGCGATCATTTCGTCGTGAATGGCCAGAAGATTTGGACCAGCTTCGCCCATTTCGCCGACTTGTGCCTGCTGGTCGTGCGCACCGACATGACAGCCCCGAAGCACAAGGGAATCACCTGCCTGTTGGTCGACATGAAGAGTCCCGGCATCACAGTCCGTCCGTTGAAGATGATATCCGGCGACGCGGAATTCAACGAGATGTTCTTTTCCAATCTGCGCGTGCCGGTCGATCGCGTGCTGGGCAAGGTGAACGAAGGCTGGAACGTGGCCATCACGGCCCTAAGCAACGAGCGCGCCAATCTCGGAATCGGCCTGTACGTGGCTTTCAAGCGACACCTGGACGCCGTGGTGGAACACGCCCGTCAGCTGCGACGGCACGGCCGCCCGGTCATCGAAGATCCCGTGCTGCGGCAGAAGCTGGCGCAGGCTTTCGTCGATCTGGAAGTATTTCGCCTCAACACGACCCGGGCCCTGAGCACCTTGAACAAGACCGTGCGCGCGGGGCCGGAGGGCTCGATTCAAAAACTGTATTGGAGCGAGCTGAACCAGCGCAACGCGCAGATCGCCATGGAAGTGCTGGGACCTTACGCCCAGTTGAAGGATTTTGACGGCGGCCGCATCGCCTACAACTATCTGCGCCTCCCGCGGCAACACGATCGAGGCGGGAACCAGCGAAGTGCAACGCAATATCATCGCCCAACGCGTGCTAGGACTGCCGCGCAGCTACTAGCCCACAAAACAGCAACTCATACAAAAACTCGCATAGGCGTAGCAACGATGGAATTCGATTTATCCAAGCCGCAGAAGTTATTGCAAAAGTCAGCCCGCGACTTCTTCAACCGTGCTTGCCCTGCCAAGCGGGTTCGCGAGTTGATGGCCACGGACACGGCCCTGCACCCCGAGCTATGGTCCGAGGTCGCCGAGCAAGGATGGCTGGGCATTCATTTGAGCGAAGCGGCTGGCGGCCTGGGCCTGGGCCTGGTCGATCTCGCCGTGATTGCCGAGGAAATGGGACGCGCCTGCTTGCCCGGCCCTTTCCTGGGGACGGTGTGGGCTGCCACACTTATCGCCGAGGCCAATGCCACGTCCAAATATTTGCTGCCTCTGGCTGCCGGCGAGTCGAAGGGGGCCGTCGCGTTGTTGGAGCCCGATGCCAGTTGGGATCCGTCCGACGTGCAAATGCAAGCGTCGAAGGCCGGCGGCGGCTTCCAGATCACGGGGCGTAAATGCTTCGTTTCCGATGCCGCCGTGGCGGACGTGATCGTTTGCGCTGCCCGTTCGGGGCAGGACCTGATCTTGCTTGCCGTTCCGGCGAAGTCCGCAGGCGTGTCTATCCGCCCGACCGTGGGCTTGGATCAAACGCGCAAGCTCTACGATGTCACGTTCGACGCCGTGCACGTCGCGGCCGACGACGTGCTCGCCGTCGGCGATGCAGCCCGTGCGGCGCTAACGCGCTCGATGCAAGTCGGTGCGCTGGTGGCGTGTGCCGACATGCTGGGCGGCATGCAGTGGATCATCGAAGACACCGTCGAATATGCGAAAACGCGGCAGCAGTTCGGCAAGGTGATCGGTTCGTTTCAGGCGGTGCAGCATATGTGCGCCGACATGCTGCTGTGGACCGAAATGCCCGCTCGGCGATTTATTTCGCGGCTTGGGCGCTCGATGCCGAACCGGCAAGCGCGGATCGTGCCGTCGCGACCGCGAAGATTTACACCTCCGACGCATCACGCGAAGTGGCCAACCGCGGCGTGCAAGTTCACGGCGGCATCGGCTTCACGTGGGAGCACGACCTGCAGCTGTATTACAAGCGATCCAAGGCCTCGGAAATCCTCTTCGGCGACGCCAACCACCATCGGGCCCAACTGGCCGATCTGGTCTTCAGCGCCTAGCGCCGCGGAGCGATCCCCTCGAACTTGGCGATAATGCCAAGCATGATCTCGTCGGCTCCCGCGCCAATCGACATCAAGCGCGAATCGCGAAAGTAGCGGGCCATGGGATACTCTTCCATGTAGCCCATGCCGCCGTGAAATTGCATGCAGGTGTCGGCCACTTCGCGGACCAGCCGGCCCGCTTTCAGCTTGGCCATCGAGGCTTCGCGCGTGTAATCGCCGCCGCGGTCCATGATGCGGCCGCAGTGGTAGCACATTTGCTTGAGGAATTCGACTTCCGAGATCAGCTCGGTCAGCTTGAAATAGATCCATTGATTCTCGATCAGCGGTTTGCCGAAAGTCGAGCGGCCGCGGCAATACTCGATCGTCATCTTGAGGATCTTCTCGGCACCAGCCGCCGACCCCAAGGCGCCGACCAGCCGTTCGTTCTGGAACTGCTGCATTTGATAAATAAAGCCCAGCCCTTCGTCGCCGATGCGATTAGCCACCGGGACGCGACAATTATCGAAGACCAACTCGGCCGTATCGCTGGCCCAATTACCCATCTTCTTCAATTTTTTGCTGACCGAGAATCCCTTGGCGTCGGTCGGTAGGACGATCAGCGACATGCCCTTGTAGGTCGTGCCGGGCGTGGTGCGCGCCAGCAGGCAGATCCAATCAGCTTGTGCCGTTGGTGATGTACATCTTGCTGCCGTTGATGACGTAGTCATCGCCATCGCGTTCGGCCTTGGTGCGGATCGAGGCCACGTCCGAGCCACCGCTGGCCTCGGTCACCGCCACGCTGCAAACCATGTCGCCGAGAATGGCCGGTTCGAGATACTGCTTCTTGAGCTCGTGAGATCCGTATCGCGTGCATGCGCCGGCGTGGCCATATCCGACTGCACGCCCATGGCCATGGGGATCGCGCCGCCGTTGCAGCGGGCAAGCTCCTCGGCCAGCGCCAGGTTGTACCAATAGTCCCCGCCCGATCCGCCGTATTCCACCGGGTAGGAAAGTCCTAACAGTCCCAGGTCACCAGCCTTCTTGAACAGATCGTGGGCGGGAAAGATTTCAGCCTCTTCCCACTCGTCCATATGAGGATTGATCTCCTCGTCGACGAAGCGGCGGACGGTTTCGCGAAACAACTGATGGGCCTTCGTAAAGCCCGTGCCCGGAATGGTTCCTGCGGCGTCCTTCTGCAGCAATTCTGAAGCCATGGCCTGATCCGCCCTTTCCCAAATGGTTCGAGCCGGCAACCGAACCAGGCTCGCGATAGCCGGAATTGTATCAACGAGCCCGCTTCGCCGCGTCTAGCGCCCCGTGAAAATAGCTCCGTTTTTTGAATACGGCTGCCGGAGTCAGTTCGCCTGGCGCCCCGCGTGGGCCTGCTGGTTCTTCCGGTAATCGCGGACGTGAATCTTAGCTCAGAATCTCGCTGACGACGTTTCCACTGACGTCGGTGAGGCGGAAGTCGCGGCCGGCGTGACGATACGTCAGCCGCGTATGATCCAGGCCCAGCAGGTGCAGCATCGTCGCGTGCAGATCGTGCAGATGGATTTTATCCTGCACGGCGTAGTAGCCGTAATCGTCGGTCGCGCCGTAGCGGAATCCCGCCTTCACGCCGCCGCCGGCCATCCACATCGTATAGCCATGCGGGTTGTGGTCGCGGCCGTCGTCACCCTGCGCCGTCGGCGTGCGACCAAATTCACCTCCCCACAGGACCAGCGTCTCGTCGAGCAGGCCCCGGGCCTTCAAGTCGCACAGCAAGCCGGCGATGGGCCGGTCGACCTCGGCGGCATTCGTGGCGTGGTCTTTTTTCAGATCCGCCGTGCTGGTCCCACTTGTAGCTGTGCGTGACTTGCACGAAGCGCACGCCCCGCTCGGCGAATCGCCGTGCCATCAAGCATTGACGGCCGAAATTTTGGGTCGCGCGGATCATCGAGCCCGTACAGCCGCTGGGTGCTGGCCGTTTCGCCGGCGACGTCCTGCATCTCGGGCGCCGCGGCTTGCATGCGAAAGGCGAGCTCGAACGCCTGGATGCGCCCTTCGAGCGCCCGATCCGGCCCGGTGTGCGCGAGCTGCTCGTTGTTGATCTCGCGGAATCAGATCGAGTTCCGCCGCTGCACGGCGCGGGCGGTGTGTGCGAATCGATGAACGGGATCTTGGCCTGCGCCGACGGCACGCTCGCATTGCCCAGCGGCGTGCCGTGGTAGACGGCGGGCAGAAAAGCGGAACTGTAATTATTGACCCCGCCATGAGTCAGCGTGGGACAAATCGTGATGAAGGCCGGCAGGTTATCGTTCTCGGTCCCCAGCCCGTAGCCAATCCACGAGCCCATGCTCGGTCGAACGAACGTGTCGCTGCCGGTATGCAACTCGAGCAGCGCCCCGCCATGCCGGGAATTCGAGCCGTGCATGCCGTGGAGAAAGCACAAGTCGTCGACGCATTGACCCACATGCGGAAACAGCTCACTCACCCAGGCTCCCGACTGGCCGTACTGCCGAAACTTCCAGGGGCTGGCCAGCAGGTTTCCCGTATCCGAGGACACCACGCGGGGTTTGTCGAACGGCAGCGGCTTGCCATGATCGCGCGTCAAGAGCGGCTTGTAGTCGAACGTGTCGACTTGCGACGGCCCACCGTGCATGAACAGGAAGATGATCCGCTTGGCACGCGGCGCGAAATGCGGCGCGCGAACCGCCAGCGGATTGGCGGTCGATCGTTCGTCACCCTCCTGCGCCGCGAGCAGCGTTCGGACCCAGCATTCCCTGCAAGGCCAGCAATCCGAAGCCGGCCCCGCTTTGCCTGAGAAGCTCGCGCCGCGTATAGACAGGCTGAAACTGCCCACATGCTCGGTGCGTCATGGTGCGAGAGCCTTAATCGACATAAAGGAATTCGTTCGACGAGAGAATCACGCGACACAAAGCTTGCCACGCTGCGTGCTGCGCTGCTTCGTCGTTTTTACTCGAAGGCGTATCATAGCGATCGACAAATGCAAGCGCTCGTGCGACTTCCGCCTCGGCAGGCCGGCGGCCGAGCGCCAGCCGATACAACTCTTGCAGCCGCACTTCAGGATCACCGGGCTGCCCGGCAACAATTCGCCTCGCCAGCCGTGCAGACTGCTCTTCCATCAGGTCACTGTTCATCATGAACAGCGCCTGCGAGGCAATCGTGGTGCTGTCGCGATCGCCCTTGATCGTCGTGGGCTCGGCAAAGTCGAACGCCTGAAAAGGCTCGTACAGGCGCTGCGCACGACTGGCAGGTACAGGCTGCGCCGATTGGTGGCGTAGTTCGTCGCATCGACGGAAGTCGTGCTCGTCACGTAGGCGCACGGCTTTGCCGTCAGCAGCGAACCACCAAGAGAGGAATCGAGCTCGCTGGCAACGAACAACAGCGCGTCACGCACCGCTTCCGCTTCCAACCGGCAGCGATTCATTCGCCACAACAGCCGATTGTCGGGATCGGCTTCGGCTGCTGCAGCGTTGAAGGTCGTCGACATCTGATAAGTGGACGAGAGCATCACCAGCCGGTGCATGGCTTTCACCGACCAGCCCGACTCGACGAATCGCGAAGCTAACCAATCCAACAACTCGGGATGGCTGGGCCGATCCCCGAGATTTCCAAAATTGTCGGTCGAACGGACGATGCCTGTTCCGAAGTGCCAGCGCAGATGCGGTTGACCATCACGCGGCTGGTTAAGGGGTGCTTCGGGTCAGTCACCCACTGGGCGAGTTGCAGGCGTCCGCTCGCGTCTCCCGGCAGGGATTGATTTTCCGCACCGAGGGCCCGCGGAAACCCCCGCGGCGATAATTCGCCGAGCGCCAGGTGACTGCCCCGGATATGAATTCGTAGATCCATCGCTTTTCCATCTTCGACGGCCATCGCGTGCGGCAGCGCCGCAGGAGACGACTTTTCCAGGTCCGCGACATCCCGCTGCAATCGGACGAAACCCTCACGATCGACTGCCGAGTAATGATTGTCCGCGTGATCGATCGTGCGACAACGGGCCGCGCCGTTGCTGATGATCGCCCGCAACGCCTCGTCCGTCGGATCGACGGCCGGTGCTGGCGTTTTTGTGTCCCCTTTTTGCTCGGCCGCCGGAGTCGACGCGTGATGGCGCGTGTCGGCAGTTTCGATCATCGCTTGATAGCGCGCGGCCAGGTCGGCGGCGGAACTCGGCTTGCCTGAGTCGGACAAACGCATGGCAACCGCGGCGGCTGGGCCGCGGAACCGCGCGGGCGAGATTTCGGCATTCTTTCGATAGGCAAACCAAGGTTGCCAGACCGATTCGGCATCCTTTCGCGTGTCACTCAGATAACTGACCCATTGATTGAGGAAGCCGACGAGCAACCCTCGCTCGCGGGCCAATTCTTCGGCCGCCAGCGGCGTCGGACTCGCCGGATCCAACGTCCGCGGCACGAGCCGAGGCAATCGAAATGCGGAAATGGCCCTGCGCTTCGCTCCAGACGCAGCACCACACTGCCGGCAGGGAGCATGAACACGCCCTCGGGAATCCAGCGCTGAGTATCGGGATTCCACGAGCCCGTGGCCTGAGCCGCGGCGTTGGCCTTCCGAAGCTGGCCGTCGACCAGAATCTGACGCTGCGCGGCTCGGCGGCCGCATAGCGCAGCTCCAATTGATACGAGCCGGCTTGCGTGGAAGCTCGAAGTCGTACTCGGCGAAATTCGGCGACTCGCCACGATTCAGAATGATGCCGATCCCGGCACCATAATTGGTCGTGTCGACTAGCACGTTGCCGCGATCGAAGCTTTCGGCCTCGCGAAAATGGTGCCGGGCGGCAGATTTGCCGCGACGCGTGGCCGCCGGATCCTGGGCGAGCGGTACAAGCAGGGGCGATTCGAGCAGTTCGCTCGCGGCCAGCAGTAATCGGCCAGTCCGCGCGCGGTGGCCGCAAGGGCTCGATTGGCGCGATCGACGTGCAGCGGCCAATTCGGCTTTCTTTGCGGCCAGTGCGCGCCTCGTGGGCGGCGACCGTGGCGATTTCGGCAGCCGATTGCCAGTGGCCGTTCGTGCCACTTGGCCACCACCTTGAAATTGTCCATTGTCTGCGTGCTTTTGAAGATTCCCGCCAGCGCGTAGTAATCGGCCGTCGTAACCGGGATCGAACTTATGGTCGTGGCAGCAGGCAGCAACCAAGGTCAAACCCAAGAACGCCCCGCCGAACGTATCGACTTGCTCGTCGACGATGTCCATCTCCATCTTCACCGGATCATCCTCGGCCAGCATCTTCGGCCCCAAGGTGAGAAAGCCCGTGGCAACGAGCCTTCCTCGCAAGCCGTCGTCGGCATCTGCCGGCAGCAAATCGCCCGGCCATCTGTTCGCGGACGAATTGATCGTAGGGCTTGTCGTTGTTGAACGTGTCGACGACGTAATCGCGGTACCGAAAGGCGTTGACGTTGCCAGGTTCTCATCCTGGCCGTTGGAATCGGCGTAGCGAGCGACGTCCAGCCAGTGTCGGCCCCACCGTTGGCCGTACTCGGGCGAGCCAGATAGCGGTCCACCAGGTCGCGCAAATGCGTCGGGTGCATCATCGGCGAGAAAGGCGTCGATCTCGCCCGGCGTGGGGGGCAGGCCGCAGCAGATCAAATTTCGCGCACGCAACATAGCGTTCGCTTGTCGGCTTGCCGTGCCGGTTCGAGTTGTGCAGCTTCGAGCCGCGCAGGACGAAGCGGTCGAGCGGACTGTCGGCACCAACCCGGGTGCCGTACGTCGGGCCCGGGCGGATCGACCACGGATTGAAACGACCAGGGGATCGGACGAGCTTTCTTTTCGCCGACGCTACTGTCCGGCGTTAATGAAAAAAATTATAATAACCACTATGAATAAATTAAATTTTTTCACTTCAGTAAAATATAATAATCACAATAAATCATTTAGTGATTCTCTATTGGAAAAAGTAGATAATTATTTTAAAATCGTTAGAAAAAGATTTTATTCAAAATGGGGGGTTGCGTGAAAGAATGACTCGCGCTCGTTTGGAAGCTCGCAATAGACATTAATAACAATCTTAGGGACAATCAAGGCTTAAGAGACCTAGGACAGCCCCATATTCTTTTTTGGACAAACTTTTATAGAAAACGATTGGGATAACATTAACGTTAACCCCCCCTTTGCTGCAAATTTTCTATCAATTCATTTATTTTTTACTAAAAAACAAAAAACTATTTTATATTATTAATATATTAAAAATTATAATATAATTATAAGTAATTAAGCTGAAAAATGTTATAATAGTTATTATTATAACCTCTTTAGGTTAATTATGAAAAATGTAAGTAATAAAATTAAAGTATATAGCGAAGTTCAGCCAAGTCAGGTTAAATCTAAACAAAATGTAAAACTATCTTCAAGCGGTCAGACTGTTAATAAAACAGTTGTTCCTGTATTATTTGCGACTCATTCCGAAAACAAAAAAGAAAACACCAACAAACTGATCGAAATTAACTCGCATTCCTCTTTGGATGAGATAAAAGGAGGGGAGTTAGGCTTTACCTATGATCCAGGTGCTAAAGGAGGTTTGACTCACAAAGCGATTACTTTTGGCCAAGTAGCTTCGAGTTTTTTTAGAGGTGCGGATAAGGAAGATGTCTATATAGCCCACGCCTTTATTGTAGTGGGTAAAAAAGATGATCATACCTTGATTGTAGCTGAAGCTGCAGGTGATGGCATGAAGGAAAGAGATGTAGATATTCGCGCTTTAGAGGGGAAGGAGCAGTTTCGCTTCTATCAAAATTCAGACGAAAATTTTAGAAAATCTTTAGCAGCTAATGCTTTAAAGGCAGTAGAGCGTAAACCTGAATATTCCCCTGAATTTATTCAAACAAAAGAAGATTTCGATAAGTATTTAGAGGATCTTGATAAATATAATAAAAGCAATGGACTTTACGATCGCGCTCTATGCCTAAGAGTTATAAATCGCACGTTTGCATGGGGAGAAAAAAGTGAAAAAAGGTTAATAAGGGCTGCTGCAGATTTTCTAGCTGGAAATCCCCTTTTAAATAAGGAGGGGGTAAGAAAGAGTCAAATTTGTAGTAGTTTTGCAGCTTTGACCTATCAGGCCACCAAATTTTTGCAAGCTATAGATCCACAAATTCTTGAAGAGATAAAAAATCTTAATGATCGAGATGTTATTATAAAAATATTACATCAAGAATTCAAAGCATTAAAAGATAGTGTAAACCTTTTTGTACAAGATCATATATGTAATATAGATTCAAAAACAACTCCGTCTGCTTTAGAACATCGTGCCAGACGTATGACATTAACCTGAAAAAATGGAAGGAATAAACGGAACAGACATTAGCTTGCAAGCTTTGTAAATATGCAGAACCGGTTTCAATCATATAGGAAAAAAGATCCAAAGGGCAAAAGCCCTAAGGATCCTTTTGTTGAAATTATCTGGTTTGAAGATTATTAACTACTTGTCTAACTCCTGGAAATCCTTGAGCTGTACTTACTATCACATTGCGTATTTCATTATTTGGTACAGTTCCAGATAAGGTAACGACACCACTATGTGTTGTTATTTGAATGTTTTGTAATTCAGATCCATTAATATTTTGAGCAATAAACGCATTTCTTAAATCAGTGGATATAGCTCGATCTGCCGGAGTTTCTGTGATCACTTGATCCTGATTCACTACGGGTGAACTGTTTGTTTCTGTTCTCACAGGACTAAAAAAGTACAGTCCTAACAATAAAATAGGAATACCTAAACCCAAAAGCCATTTGAGAAAGGACGAGTTATCCTCTTTTCCTACTTTGCTTTCCTGGTAGTATTTATCTTCCTTAACAGCTGAAGCTCTTGGTGAGGCTGCAAATCTGTCAAAATTCCAGCTCCTGATTCTATCTTCAGCTTCTTCCCTAGAATAACCATATTTTTGCTGTAATTTACTAACTAATTGATCGTAATGTCCATTAATTTGTCTTATGTCATCTTCAGTTAAATTACTGAATTTCTCACGTAAGATCTCGCGGATTTGTGTCCATTGAGATTCTAATACATCTCTATTCATAAAACCTCCTTTAAAAACCCTTTTCTAATCCTAAGGCTCCTATTCATAAGATTAAATCCATAATAAAACTTTGTCAAATCGTCACATCCGTTTTTTGTATGCTAAATATTGACTATCAATGATATATAGTGTAAAAATTTTTTTTTAATCACTTTAGCAATCTTGAGGTACTTTGATTTATAGCTTTAATTCTGAGAGTATTTTAAGGAATTATAAATCACATAGATCACCGAGGTTTGTTCTTTATCTCCTAAATTCGATTTAAAAAAACGAGAATCATTTTTTGCGCATCCTCAAAATGTTTCGCAAGAAGCTGCACAGCTTTGCCAACATCCCGCGCCAAGGCGGCTTCCATGATTGATTTTTGCTTAATAGAAAATTTAAGGACATTTTTTTTTTCCAATCCAGCAAAAAACCAGATGCGGCGGTAACGCTCTGTCTGTTGGTAGAGTTTTTGCTGAATCAACAGTAGATGCTGTAAGCCGCACGCAGAAATTAAGGCTTCATTAAATGCACGATGCAGCTTTTCCCATTCCTTATATTTTTTTAACGTGTCGAGTTCCATCTTCTTTTCAATTTGAGACAGGCGATGAAAAGTTGCCAGCAGGCCTGCTTCCCAATTATCATCCCCCTGTTCAATAGACCTGGTCAAAGCGATCTGTTCGATCAGCGTCCTCGTAGCATAGATGTCTTTGAGGTCCTCAATTGAAATAGGAGCTACTTTAAATCCTCGTTGACTCTGTGCAATGACAAGATCCGTTGCTGTCAGCCTTGATAAAGCTTCTCTGACAGGGCTCAAAGCAACGTCAAACATGTGAGCCAGTTTTGCTATATGCAACCTTTCTCCAGGCGCAAACGATCCATCGAGAATTTTTTCATAAATAGTCTCATAGACTTTGTCTGCGCAAGAACTCATTTATTTTCTCCTAAATTTGTCTACCTTCCTAGCTTATTCAGAATATAGAAAAATAGCAAACACCAATAAAAATCGATTTTATATTGACAAATCGATTTTAATGAGATATAATTGTATGTAAAATAAAATCTAAAAGATTGAGCATGAATAATATTAATAAAAACAGAACATGAAAACCTATAAAAATATAAAAAAGGAGTAGCTGATGAAAAAAATTATCCTATCTGTGTTAGCCTCGCTAACCGTTTTCTTTGCCTTGAATACTATTCAAGCTGTGGAGATTCTTCCGGAACCTAAAAGTATTGTCCTTGGCAGAAATGAAGCGGTTGAAAGTAGTGCACAAGAAATTCTTGCAGCACGCCGGTATGCAGCTTTTTGGAATACGGGCGATGAATCTTTTGTAGAAAAAGCTCTGGATTCCGATTTCATGGACAGGACATTGCCTAATGGGCGTCAACAGGGTGTAAGTGGGCCTATCGAAGCTTCCAGAATTTTTCGGACTGCTATCCCGGACTTAACAGTCATTATCGAAAAAATGATTGTTGCCGATGATCATATCATTCTTCATTTAAATTTTGAAGGCCATTTCTCGGGTACTTTTGAAGGGATTCACGGGCAGGGAGAAAAAATTAGCTTTAAAGCAACGGATATTTATAAAATTGAGAATGGAAAAATCACAGATAATTGGCACATAGAAGACAACTTGAAGTTCTTGCAACAAATAGGGCACGGTCCAAGTTAAGAGCCTGAAATTTTTTGAAGAGGCTGTGAATATTCGTAAAAGTATCTTCTTTGGGAACATCAACAAGAGACTGGGGCCGGTTCTGCATAACTTTTAAAGTTATGCAGAACCGGCCCCAGTCTCTTGTTGATGTTGATATTAAATTTTCAGTTTTTTAGAAAATTCATAACTGATAAGTTGTAGGGGTTCGGTTTTCTTAAATGCGTGTTCCTCATGAGAAACTTTTAGAAGTCTCTGTCCACCATCTTTGTGCACAATTTGTGCAATAAATTCTAAGATTTCCTTTTCAGAATCTGAAAAGACACTTAAATCAGGTTTTTCGATGCTTTTTAAAACATGATGTCCTCCTGAAATCAAAACGCCTTTGGAAAGAAATAATTGATAGATGTTCTGAAACTGATCTGGGCATGGACCGTATTCTAAATGAATATATCTGGCTCCAGTTATGCTGACCTCATGTTGTTGAAAATGTTTAAAATCCGCATAAAACAAGGCTTTGTTCAAAAACAAAGGGCTTTTCGTGAATCCTATCAAGTAGCGCACAGCCTGCTTGAACAGCTCTAAACAAAATGGTCTATTGCCGCTGTAAATATCAGAGGAATGGCTTTTCCAATGAACTTCAAGAGCATTAAGTTCTGCGTAAGCTTCATCGCATTTTAAACGAATATGATCATCCTGAACGACATCTTGTACAAAATATGTCTCCCACCGTTTGATACTTGCTTCTCCAACTTTTAAATAGTTGGCAAAAGCAGCTTGAGACATTCCAAGCGAAGCGCGATATTTGATAATCTCTTCAGATGTCAAAAGATGGTGTTGCTTACGATATTTATCCGCAGCACTTCTTCGAAGTACATTCATTTGTTCGCCGTCCATTAAAGGCGTCTGACAATTTGTGCAAACAAATGAGGGTACAACTACCTCAACTTCCTCTCCCCTTATCTCAGGATTAAAGCGGATATTTTTGGATTCAAACTTTTCACAATCACAATTTAGGCACTTCATTTAATCTTCTCCTTTTTGTTCTGTCGAACGGCTCTGATGTAATGAGACGTAATAATATCGCTCATCCTTCAAAACAAATTTGATATACATTTGCTTAGCACATTTAGGGCTCCACCAGCTAAAAGCCAGTAACTCAAGCCCCACTATGGCTTTCTCATAGGACTTTTGTGGAGGTCTCGATCCCTTGTAATCCTGTGGTAAAATTTCCTCCAGCAGCTCCCTTATCAACTGCCAGACATCATTTGTGTCCTCAATGGCGAGATCATTTAATTCGCCAACGGCTTTTGACTGGTTAGCAAACAATCCGTATCGATTTTTTAAATATTCTTTTGCTTCATTTAATCGTTTGATCAACTCTCGGTCCGAAGGGCGATTATCATGCATGTCATACTTCATATATTATTTTAGCATCATATGATACCATTGTGCAATAAAGAAAGTCAATGATCGGGGCCGGTGATCGGGGCCGGTTCTGCATAACTGCATAACTTTTAAAAGTTATGCAGTTATGCAGAACCGGCCCCAACACGTTCTAAAGCTTTGTTAATTGTTTTTTAGATTGAATTAATAACAATCATAGGATAAAAACTAAAAGTAGAAAATAAGAACCTAAATAGGAGATTTGAATTATGAGAAGCAAACAAAAAAATTTATTAAAGCATCTGCTATCAATACTACCAATAGGACTTTTAACTCTTGGAGTATTTATAAACGCTAATCTGGTGGCAGAAGAAAACCCTTCAGTTCAAATAAGTCCAGATGGCACAAAGATTATTAAAGATGAGGAAGGTAATTTGATCCAAATAAGGCCCGATGGATCAAAATACATAAAAAAAGCTGATGGTTCTTCGGTTGAAATAAAACCTGATGGCACAAAGATTATTTTTGAAAAAGATGGCACTTCAATCCAAGTGAATGCTGATGGATCAAAGATCATAAAAAAAGCAGATGGTACGATTATTGAAGTCAAACCCGACGACATGCAGAAAATAAATAAGTAGGTGGCTTAAGGAGCGGTATTGTTACAGTTATTAAAGATTTGAAGGTAAGGGGGGCTTCTATGATCATCAAAAGGGGCACTCTATATACTATCCTCTACAGTTCACTTTTTTGGTTATCGAACCAAAGTACTATCCTTATACAGAAGGAAAGAAATTGATTTTTTTATCCTTGTTTAAAAGGATAGAAAAATGAAAATGGGAGAGATGATTGATGCATTATATACACAACAGCCAGAGCTTCATAATTTTCACTGCTTTCTTTTTCTTGATGAAGTACAAAATGTTGAGGGATGGCCATTAGTTGTTCGCCGCCTTTTAGACACGATCCCTTAACTTTTGAGGGAGAAGAAAGAGCTCTTGAATCTGCTGAAAAAGAATTAGGGATTAAAGGAAAGATAATTGATTGGAAAAGCTATCTAAAACATGTGACAGAAAATAAGTAGTTTGATATTCAAAACTATTCTCCTACTACTCCAAAAAAATGGTTTTTTTGGTTTTTCTTTTACATTCGATGATATTGAGATTTCCATGAAGCGTGATTTAATAGGATATAGCCATCACATACCCAAAGTGGTTTGGCCACGTAATGCCCGCCTAGCTCTAAACTTTGTTTTGAACTATGAAGAAGGGGCAGAATCCAATGTGCTCGATGGTGACGATTATTCTGAGTGCTACTTAACCGATTTACCGGGAGCCATGGCTTTAAAAGGTGAACGTCATTTATCTGTTGAATCCCTCTTCGAATATGGAAGCCGAGCGGGTGTCTGGCGTTTATTACGTCTATTTGATGAGTTCAACATCCCTATAACAATATTCGTTACCGGATTGGCTTTAGAGCGCAATCCAGCACTTGCAGAAATATTAAAAAACAGCATACATGAAATTGCAGGTCATGGTTACCGCTGGATGAATTATCGAACGACTAACGAATCTTTAGAACGGGAACATATCCAAAAGACAATCGAGATCATTCAAACTTTAACCCAAAAAAAAGTGATTGGATGGTATACAGGTCGACGTAGTAGCCACACACAACAACTCATTGTGGAAGCCGGCTTGCGCTATGATTCTGATAGTTATGCCGATGATTTGCCTTATTGGGTTCAAGTGTCTAATCAAGCTCATTTAATCATACCCTATCAGATGGATACCAATGATGCACGGTATGCCTTGTCTCCTGGATGGAATACAGGGGAGGATTTTTTTCAATACCTTAAAGCCTCATTTGAGTGTTTATATCGGGAAGGAGTTCTGTTCCCAAAGATGATGACTGTAGGTATTCACGCACGTTTGTCAGGTCGGCCAGGACGTTGTGAAGCTTTGCGGCGCTTTATTAATTTCGTCAAATCATTTGACGATGTGTGGATTTGCAGAAGAGAAGATATAGCAAATCATTGGTCTACAATCAACTTAACGCAAGAATGAACAGATGACTCGCTATTCAATCAGAAGAATGAATGAAAATGAATTACAATTCGCCATGGATTGGGCTCAAAAAGAGGGATGGAATCCTGGTTTGCACGATGCCAACTGTTTTTATAAAGCCGATCCACAAGGCTTTTTTGTGGGGGTTTTGGATGGCGAACCCATCGCCGTAGGTTCAGCTGTTGTTTATAATGATAACTTTGCTTTCTGTGGTTTATATATTGTAAAGCGCGAGTTCCGCAATCAAGGTTTTGGTCTTAGTTTAACTGAAGAGCGTTTGAAATATGTGGGTCATAGGATGACTGGACTCGATGGTGTATTGGATAAGGTCTCAAAATATGAAAGACTTGGTTATGTAGTTTCTCACAAGCAGATTCGCTATGAATGGATAGGCCGTTCTTCTTTTTCCCCTTCAACCCATATAGTGGATGTTCGTACTATTTCTTTCAATAAATTGGAAAATTTCGATCGAAAATATTTTCCTGCACCTCGTCGAGAGTTCTTGCGTTGCTGGCTACATCAAGTAAATTGTTATGCGCTAGCCCATTTAGACGATCAACAACAATTAGGTGGTTATGGCGTGATGCGACAATGCTTTCAAGGCTATAAAATAGGGCCATTATTTGCCAAATCTCCATTGATTGCACAAAAATTATTCGAAGCCTTGTGCACACAAGTTAGGGAAGCTGCGATTTATTTAGATATTCCGGAACCGAATAAGAATGCACAAATGCTGGTTAAAAACTACAATATGACTCCAAAATTTGAAGTCATTCGCATGTATCGCAATGGCTTTCCTGATATAAACTTAGAAGACGGTATTTATGGAGTGACTACCTTTGAATTGGGATGAATCTTTTTTTCCATTTCCTTGATGTGATATTCTTGAATTAAAGGTGGATTTTCCGGCGTTAAGGCAAATTTAATATGAAGGTCCATCATTTCACCTTCAATAATAAAATCCCCGCGTAACTGATTTTCTGGAATGACTTCACCTATAGATAAAATTTTTCCAGCTATAACCCTGGACGAGCCGGGAAGAGGGAACTTCCGAGAATTCCCAGAAAGTTTCCATCCCTAAGGGTTGACACATGGATTCAAGAATGAATTTTTGGTAGGGGATATCAGTAATTTTTTGTATGATATAACCCAGCATGGTGTAACCCAAGTTGCTATATTCATAAGCTGTGCCTGATACATTCGAAAAATAAATCCCTTTTTTTAACAATGTCATGAGTTCTTCGGGCATTTCATTGAGCTTTCTATCAGCCCATGGATCATCAGTAGAAAATCCCGCTGAATGCGTTAATAAATCTCTGATGGTTATATCAGGTGCATCTTCAGTTAATTTTTGATTTTGTATTTCTGGAATATATAAATATACTGGGTCATCTAATTTCAGCTTGTTTTCATCGCGAAGTTTTAAAGTGGCCATGGCAGTAAAACTTTTAGTCATGGATGCGATGCGAAACATGGACTGAGAGGTCACGGGAATTTTCTTATCTAAATCGGTAAATCCTCCAGTTCCAGTGGATATTAATTGACCGTCAACAATAATCCCATAAGCGTATCCCGGAGAATGATTTTTTTCCGCATAGGCTTGATACATCGAATCAATTTCAGGTAAAATGGCCTGAATTCTTTCAATTTTATTGTAATCCTTACAAGAGGGAGGTAAATAGGATTGCATTTGTAAGCTTGTGGTGATCATGGATAAAAGTTTTTTTGTTATCATGTTTTTTGATTCTCTAGGCCAGGCTAGGCTTTTAAGATATCATTTTGATATAATTGTTAAATAGAATTTTGTTCTGCATATTTATGACTGTTTTAAAGAAAAAACACTTACCCGCTGATCGATGGACTGCTCAAGTGAAAACGCATACTGCTCTAGTCGGTCCAATAGCTGATGCCTTTTTAAAACGGCGCGATTTGGGATTGCCTCATGCAGTGCACGATTTCTTATTCACATACTACAGATGTTCTCCATTGAAGTTGAAACAGTGGGTACCTTCTTTCGAAGAAGTTTTAGTTGTTACTACTCAAACTAGCGATGATTATCCCTGGCTTTTTCATAAATGGTTTAGTTTAGATGGAAATTTGCTGTCTCTTAATAGGGAACTCATTGATAAAACTACTTATAGATTAGCTAAATTCATTGCCGACCTATGTGGGAATATTTTACAAAGGCCCCCACGTTTTGGATGTTTTGGACTTCACGAGTGGGCAATGGTTTATAAATTGTCACCCGAGGCTGTCAGACATAAGGGGCTTCGTCTTCGAATGTCGTCGGAAGATTTGGCTGATTTTGTGGAAAGCCAATCCATTTGCTGCTCTCATTATGATGCGTATCGATTCTTCACCGAAGAAGCACGTCCGCTCAATATATTAAATCCACTTCTTGAAACGCGCTTGCAGATGGAGCAGGGAGGGTGTGTACATGCTAATATGGATATTTATAAATGGGCGACAAAGCTTTGGCCATGGATAGGATCAGATTTCTTAGCCAACGCCTTCTTGCTTGCTCTTGAAGGAAGAGAATTGGACATGCGGGCCAGTCCTTATGACTTAAAAGATGAGGGTTATCTGCCCTTATGCATTGAAACAGAAGAGGGTCGTAAGCTATATCAAAAAGAGCAACAACTTCTTGCTGAACGAGCAACTTCTTTAAGGGTTGAGTTACGTGCCTTTTGCGAACGCTTAGCGGCTTGTAGCATCTTAACGCAGAGACAGAGAGACGCAGAGGATATGAAAAAATGAAACTCAATGGCTCCTGTTGCCCTTTTTGTTTTTTAGTGTCTGGACGTTGTGGGTGAAACCTTATAAAACATCTAAAACCTCTGCGTCTCTCTGTCCATACATTTGTGCATAAGTCTAGAGAAAATATCGTAAATGTTTGAACCGCGAAGCGTTGCGATGCAAGAAAAGAAAGTATTTTAAAACGAAATTTGCATCGCCTTGGAGTACGGGCTCTAAGAGGCTGCCAGATTCTAAAATAGTTGAGTCGAATTAAAAAAAATGCTACACCATACAAATTATCATCATTATTTTTGAATAAGGGTTTTTGTCTAGCTGCAAAGACATGACAGAAAATGAGATTCTAAAAAATTCAATCAAAAAAGACGAATATGAAAGACAAAAAAAACAAAAGCACAAAAGTGAAGAATAAAAAGATCATGGACCTGGCGATCAATACTGAGGACTGTACCGATCAATTCCTGACTACGAATCAAGGTCTGCGTATCAATGATAATCAAAATTCACTTAAGGCTGGTGAACGAGGTGCCACCCTTTTGGAAGATTTTATTCTCAGGGAAAAAATCACGCATTTTGACCACGAAAGAATCCCCGAAAGAATAGTTCACGCTCGAGGATCTGCGGCACATGGCATTTTTCAATTATACAAACCATTAAAAAAATATACCAAAGCCCAGTTCTTAAACGATACTTCAAATCCCACACCGGTATTTGTCCGTTTCTCAACAGTGGCAGGATCTCGTGGCTCCACAGACCTCGCGCGGGATGTGCGGGGCTTTGCTGTTAAGTTTTATACAGAAGAGGGCAACTTCGATCTAGTAGGCAATAATGTTCCCGTATTTTTTATTCAGGATGCAATCAAATTCCCCGATCTAATCCACGCCGTTAAACCAGAACCCCATCATGAAATTCCTCAGGCAGCTTCTGCACATGACACATTTTGGGATTTTGTCTCAGTGATGCCGGAAAGTATGCATATGATTATGTGGATCATGAGTGACCGGGCGATTCCTAGAAGTTTAAGAATGATGGAGGGATTTGGCATTCATACTTTCCGCTTAATTAATGATCAGGGCAAATCAGTTTTTGTAAAATTTCATTGGAAGCCTATGTTAGGTGTACATTCTGTGGCATGGGATGAAGCACAAAAGATCTCCGGAAAAAACTCAGACTTTCATCGGTTAGATCTATATGAAGCCATTGAAAGTGGTGCTTTCCCAGAATGGGAATTTGGCATTCAGATCATTCCTGAAGAGGATGAGCATCAATTTGATTTTGACTTACTAGACCCTACCAAAATAGTTCCCGAAGAATTAGTACCTGTCATACCCATTGGAAAACTGACTCTCAATCGTAATCCTGACAATTTCTTTGCAGAAACAGAGCAGGTGGCTTTTCATCCGGGCCATCTAGTTCCTGGCATCGATTTTACCAATGACCCGTTACTGCAGGGCAGGTTATTTTCCTACACCGATACCCAACTCTCACGTTTAGGAAGCCCAAACTTTCATGAAATTCCCATCAATCGACCTATTGCTCCCGTTCATAACAATCAACGTGATGGGCATATGCGGCAAACTATCAATCGCGGTAATGTTTCCTACGATCCTAATACTATGGCTCGTGGCTGTCCCTTCCAAGCAAAAATGGTTGAAGGAGGATTCGCTTCATACGCAGAAAAGATTGATGCCAAAAAAATAAGGGGGCGTAGTCCAAGCTTTTTTGATCACTTTAGCCAAGCCAGGCTGTTCTTTAACAGTCAGTCAATCCCCGAAAAAAATCACATTATTAATGCTTTTAGCTTTGAACTGGGTAAGCTTGTAGATGATGCCATCAAGCTGAGGGTGCTGGGATTATTAAATCAGGTAGATAAAACGTTAGCGCTGAGTGTGGCAGAAGCCATTGGTCTGAGTGTACCGAAAAAACCTGAACTGCCGATGAATCATAGTTTTGGTGCTGACGCTGACCCTAAAAAATGTCAACCCACCGCTATAAAGCATGGAGTTGAAAGGTCAGAAGCCTTAAGCATGGCCAATACAAGAAAAGATTCAATCAAAACAAGACAAATAGCCATCCTAGCGGCAAATGGCGTGGATGTAAGTGCTGTAGAGAAAATGAAAAAAAATTTAATCCACGAAGGGGCAGTGGTCAAAATTGTTTCTCCTCGATTAGGAACGATTAAAGGCAAAAATGGTGATAGATTAAGCGTCGATCAAAGCTTTTTAACGGCGTCTTCAGTGTTATTTGATGCCGTTTATATTCCCGGAGGAGCAGCGGGAATTAAGGCTTTGTTAGCAGAAGGGGATGCCTTGTATTTTATTGACGAAGCCTATAGGCATTGTAAAGCTATCGCCCTTGATAACGAAGCCTTAGAACTTTTTAGGGCCTCATATTCTGGTAAAGATTTACCAAAAAACTTCTCCAAAAAAGAAATCGCAAAGGTTGGCGTGATTATTGATGGAACGCCAAGAGAGTTTATAAACGCTATAGCTCAGCATCGCTTTTGGATGCGTGAAAAAAATAACAATCTTCTGATTGAGAGTGATTCACTTCGATAATCTTTATCTTCAAAAAAATAAATAAATGATTTATGGTGATTGTTTAACAAAAAAGGAGCGGTATGAAATACGTTTATGAGTTCATTGGAACATTTTTTTTGGTTTTTACAGTGGGTATGGTAGTTGTGGACTCGCATAATATTGGTTTATGGGCGCCATTAGCTATTGGATCTATTTTAGCTGTCATGGTGTTTGCCGGAGGTCATATTTCCGGGGGACATTATAACCCGGCTGTATCACTAGCTGTGTTCTTGAGAAAAAAGCTTTCTCTTTCTGATCTAGGATTATATTGGATCGTGCAACTAGCTGCTGGTGTTGTAGCTGCATACCTCACTCTCTATCTAAAAGGAAACTCTGTTCATGCACTTGAACTTCAGCCTATTAAAGCTCTTATTGTAGAATTTCTCTTTACTTTTGCCTTGTGCTATGTTGTCCTTAACGTAGCCACAACAAGGGTCACATCAGGCAACTCTTATTTTGGTTGGGCGATTGGCTTTACTGTGCTCGCAGGAGCGTATGCTATCGGAACAATTTCCAGTGGAGCTTTTAACCCTGCCGTTGCTTTAGGAGTGACGATTTTAAATTTAAGCTCCTGGTCAAATATTTGGATTTATATTGTTGCCAATTTATTGGGAGCTGCGGTGGCTGCTCTTGTATTTAATGCAGCTCATCCCGAAGAAGTATAAAGTAGGATGATGTGGTAATCCCCCCCCCTCTGAGACTGTGAAAAAATTGAAATTCACAGTCTCTGTTGACTGACAATAAAAGCAAGTCAACATGGAGAGGTTGTTTTGAAAAGGTCTAAGTTTTAAGACTTAAGACTCTTAACATCACTTGGGGGAAAATTGTCATTGCAGTTGCAATGATGGTTTAGCATTATTATTCAACTATAATAATGCCAACTGTAGCGGCCGAAGAAGGCACATCTAGACCGGACTTCCATGAATGACGAGCCTCATCGCATGTAGCCGCATCAGTAAATAAGAAACGCACTTCATAAATACCAGGTTTTTCAGGGGCCACTAAAGTAAAGTTTCCTTTACCTTTGGAATCCCAAAAGCCCAAGCTATGTGTAATGCAATCTTGAGCACCCGCTCCCTTGATACCGATGACCATATGGTAAAGGTGAAGCATGTGCAGATCTTTTGAATCGACTTTATATCTTAGACTACCTTTCAGTGTTTCTTCCGGGGAAACGATGGCAAGTTTATTTCCATCGTGAATATTCACTTCAGAAATGGTAATCGGTCCATAAGTAATTTTATCGGCTATTAAACCAATATATGGACATTCCTGGAAATAATCTTTAAAAGTTTTTTTAGCTTCTGAAGTTATTCCAGCAGTTAAGCTACTCAAAGATAGACAAAACGTCATTGCTGACAAAATTATCCATTTTTTTGTGTTGCATGTATTCATAATAAAATCCTTTGGGTTAAAGTTAAATTAATTCTATAAATTTATCCTCCAAATAAATTAATAATATTGGGCACATTTACAGCTTATGTACTAACCAAGTAAATAAGTCAATGCATAAAGACAAAATGCATAAAATAGTTTCACAGCTTCAAAATGGTTGGCTCAGGATCATGCTGAAGCAGTCATAGAAATAATTTAAACCCAATTTGCCCACTAAATCCTAGCTAGGATTTAGGGGCGCAATTTGGGTTTTAAGCATGCCGCAATCTTTTTTTTTGTTTACTTGTATAAGGCATTCTATTTAATATGTAGACATGCAAAAACTAAAAATTCTTTTTCAAAATAATAAAGAATGGGTCAAAACTAAAATTAGTAAAGACCCCAACTACTTTCGTCGTATGGCAGAGGCACAGGATCCTAGGTATCTTTGGATTGGGTGTTCGGATAGCCGCGTGCCTGCCAACGAAATTGTAGGTCTGGAACCAGGCGAACTCTTTGTGCATCGCAATGTTGCCAACTTATTTCCCCACACAGATTTCAATTGCCTTTCTGTTTTAGAGTATGGGGTGGATTTGCTCAAAATTCAGCATGTGATTGTGTGTGGCCACTATGGCTGCAATGGGGTCAAGGCTGCCATGGAAGATCATCAACTAGGGCTTGTGGATAATTGGTTACGTAATATCCGTGATGTATATGCACGCTTTAAAGAAGAACTGGAAAAAATCACTGATCAAACAGAACGTTATGATCGCCTTGTGGAGCTTAACGTCATGCAGCAAGTCCTCAATGTTTGCCATACGTCGATAGTGCAAGGCGCTTGGTCAAGGGGTCAACCTCTGTGGGTTCATGGTTGGGTCTACGATTTAGCGACCGGCACTCTCAGAGATCTGGACTGTTGTATATCCAGTATCAATCAGGTTGAAAATATCTATCGTATCCGCTTAGCGAAATAGGCATTATTTTCTTAACTAAAGGTTTTTATGAAAAAAATTTTAGTAATTTTTTGCTTGTTGCTAACCTCACAACTTTCGGCCATCATTTATTTAGAACCTACACCACAGTTTAATCCACGCTTTGAAGTTTCAGCAGTTTATATTGAATATGGTGATCTTATTTTATTACTCCATCGTCAGAAAAATAAGTCGCAGGGGAATAAGTGGGGAATTCCAGGAGGAAAAGTAGAGAAAAATGAAACTCCCATACAAGCTGCGATTCGCGAAGTTAAAGAGGAGACTGGGTATGATATTTCAAAACAGGCCATCGAAGAATTGGATACGGTTTACATCGAATACAACGAAAAAGACCATTTTGTATATCATATGTTCCGCGTTAAGTTGATAGGGAATCCAGCAGAAATAAAAATCAATTTCAATGAGCATAAAGGATTTACTTGGGTTACGCCAGCCGATGGATTAAAAATGGACTTATTGCAAGATGAAGCCCTTTGTTTTAGGCTTGTTTATTTTTTTCAGAATAATTTATTAACAATGTAGTCTTATATTAAAGCAAATGAAGCCGCGATAGCGGCGACAGAAATTGGCTTCACGTCGTCTAATCAACAACATAAAATGAGTAAACAGAATCGCAAATTTAATTTGTGAAGACAGGTTCTTAAGATATAATTCCCCGAGCCGAATGGACATCCTCAATATCCAATTCTCTTTCCAAATGGGTGAGGAGATTATCATCAATCTCATGTCGCATCCACATTTCCATTAAACAATCTCTTTGTTTTTGTAGGATGTGGTGCCTAGCTTTTTCAATTTTATGTTCTTCAGAAACTGTAAAAATGGTCATGATTTCATGTCGCGAATTGAAATACCTGCTAATGAGTTCTTGATCTTCATCATCTAACTCCTTTGATGAGTACAATCTAGAAATTTCTTCTTGGGCTACATGCGCCAGCTTTTTGCGGACTTTTAAAACTTCAGCTTGCATATCGCTGGGTTTGATCTTTAACCATTTGATAAGTAGGGGTAAGGTAAGCCCCGGTATGACGAGCGTTAAAAAAATGATTTCAAACGTTAAAAAAATAACAACATCCCTACCCTCTAACGGCATTCCACTAGGTAGCGTAAATGGAAGTGTTAAAGCGGTGGTGAGAGAAACAATTCCACGCATTCCTGCCCAACTGGTTAGTGTGGCATGGCGTAAATACTCTCGACTTAGTTTGGCTTGTACAGGGTTTTTACGCATGTGTAGATGCGCTAAACCCCTTTTTATATAAATAAAAATAAAGCGCGTCACGACTATAGCAATAGTAATTAGAATGCTATATCCACTATATATCCAAAATTGTATCTGGGGCATTTTTCCAATAATAAGTCTAAATTCTAAGCCAATCAGAATAAAAATGAAGCAGTTTAACAAGATAATGACTATATCCCATGAAGCCCATCCTAAGACTCTTGTGAGTGGGTTAAATTGCGTAATTAGCATTCTTGCGCCTAATAAACCACAAGATACGACTGCGAGAATCCCTGACATTCCTAAAAAATCAGCGATGCAATAGGTAACATAAGGAATAGAGAATGAGTAAACTACGGACAATACAGGATTTAAAACCTTTGAAATTTTGTTAAGAATATAACCGCAAATGATACCTATGAGAATGCCTCCTCCCACAAGGTAAAATAATTCAAAGCTAGCCGTTTTGAGGGAAAAAGTACCTGTCAAAAGGGCAATGACGGCAAATCTATAAATCACTAACGCAGATGCATCATTGATTAAGCTTTCCCCTTCTAATATTGTTTCTAAGCGTTTATTTATTGAAAAACGTTTTAATATCGCAGTAGCCGCCACGGCATCGGGAGGGGAAATAATGGCGCCAAAGGCAAAAGCTAGAGCCCATGACAATTCAGGAAAGAGCCATTTGAATATAAGGGCAACGACAACGGTTGTGGCTATAACTAGCCAGATAGCCAAAGAGAAAATTTCACTAAAATATTTGATGAATGCGCGGAAAGAGATGTTGTAACTTGCATAGAATAGAATAGGTGGCAATACAATGATAAATAGAATTTTGGGATCGAAATCAATGGGTGTCAGTCCCGGTATGAAGCCACAAACACTTCCACCCAATATGAGCGCAATGGGGTAAGAGATTTGCAGTTTTTGTGCCAATCCAACCAACAAAACTGCAATGAACATAAGAAATACAAAAGTATTTAGAGCGTCCACAATCAATCCTATGAGACAGTAAAAAATTCAAAATCCAAACGCGTCTTAATTTTTCCACGACTCTTCGTTTTTGATCTTTACATCTTTCCAAAAATCTATAAAGGAATTTCTATTGATTGAATTTATTATACAGATAAATGCATCTTTTGAATTTTTTGCTTCTTTTTTTGTATAACGTTAAGAATTGGTCTAGGATGTTTGAAGTCAATATATCTTTAGTATTATCAATATCTCCTTTTCCCATCCAATGACCAAAATTTACAGAGGAAATGAACATCCCAATTTTTGTTTCGATAAAACCAGCTAAATTCATTTCGAGATTAGGATTTGTATTTAAAAAATCAAGAATCTCTTTTTTGTATAGGTGAATGTAAAATAGAGCTCTAAGGAATTGAATAGGTACGGATTGATCAATATCAGATTTTAAACTACAATGCGAGGTTTTTTCTAGTTCGTAGTATATTTCTCCTAGAGTAATCAAATCCTCTGTGGATACATCAGAGGTATTGACTTTTGCATTAATTAATGATACAAAATCCTTGTAATGTTCAAGCTCCCAAGCTAGCCTGGCTTTAAGTGAAGCATCATAAGGCGGTGTTTTGTGGTATTCCAAATATCTCAACGTATCATGTATACGATTCACAAGACGCATAAAAACGACAGTGGGAAGACTTTTATTTCCCTTTAGCACTGAAGCTTTAAAAGTATCGCATAATTTATCAAGTTCAATATTTTGTAATTGTATATTTTGTAATTTTATATTTAAAATACGTTGAAAATAGCCTTTGTTTAAACATTTAATTGTAGATTCATGCGTACTTAAATTTACAATTGATGTAAACAAATCATGAGGAAGTTGATAAAAGTGATCAATACGGCAATCCATTAAAATCCCCTCTAGAAATGTAAAAGAGCATATTAAAAGCCGATGTGAAGCGATTTTGGAGTTTTATACATTTCTCCAAAACGCTTCAAGAATAGCCTTAGGTAGTGTGTGCTAAGAAGTCGCAAATTTCATGTAGCTTGATTTCGATCGGCCAAGGCATTTGTTCTGTTGTGGGCATTCCGAGAAGTTGCCCGCCAAAATTATCTCTCTCAAAGGATAGATAATCAGGAACTGTGCGTGATGAATGATCCATAGCTTCTTGAATAGACTTCATTTTGCGCGATTTCTCTTTAACAGTAATCACCATTCCAGGACGGACTTGAAAGGAACGACGATCTACTTTTTTCCCATCGACGAGAATGTGACCGTGAGATACGAGCTGATGAGCACCAAAAATGGTGATGCGAGCTTAAGACGGTATACAACGTTGTCTAAGCGGCATTCTAACATCTCAGCGAAATGTTGAGCAGTATTGCCCTTCATGCGCAAAGCTTTCTTAAAATAGGTGACTAAGTTGCTTTTCGCTAAGCATGCCATAAATTGCCTTAAGCTTTTGTTTTTCTTCAAGCTGCAAGCCATAGTCAGATTTTTTGCGTCGACGAGCTCCATGCATGCCGGGGGGATTGGGTTTATGCAGCAGTGGGTTACGTATGCGACCAAAAACGTTTGCGCCGAAACGTCGGGCGATGCGGTTTTTATTACCTATATAACGAGCCATTTGTTCTCCTAAAACGATTTGCAGGTACGACTATCCTTGGATAAATCGCAAGTGCAAATTATCCCATAACAGACGATTTTTTTGCAATCATTCTTCATGGATAGGTGAAAAAAGATACAATTCCAAAGTAATTTTTTTACAGGGAGGTGGAGTCGGCTTCTATAAATTTTATAGCGAGTTTTTGAGCAGTCTCACATTCTACAACAGTCGGTCGATAACGTCCAAATTTGACTTGGTCTGCCTGATCTAGAAACAGCTTTAACTGCTCTCTTAAAGCTGAAGGAAATGCAGGATCTTGAGCTGCTTCAGCTAAGAATTCCGGAGTAGTTCGTGACGAAACAGGAATATTATAGCGCCTTTCCAAGTAAGCTCTAACAGGTGTGGTCAAATCCACATAAAATTCATCAAAAAAACCTTTTTCAGGTAAATTTTTATTCGAAAGGAGTTTTAATTGATGCAAGGCCTCCTTTTTGGCTTGCAGAGCAATTGCTTTTGATGTCAATGGAGGTTTGGCGGAGGGATGTTTGAGGAAGACCCAAAAAATAGATGGGATAAGCATTGAGACTCAATAGTTCAATCCAGGGAAGACGTTTTTCATGCATTTGCTGTTCATTGAAGTTATTTCCAATTTTAGAACTTCAGGGTCCTCAATAAAATTCATTGTGTTTTGTGCATCTAATTCTAAGGGAAATGATTTATCAAAAGTAAGTAGAGGAGCTAAATGATCTTGAAATTGCATAGGAGCTTCGACAGCCAGGACTTGAATGGGAAAGATGGGACTGATGATTTTATAAGTTTTACTTTGGTTATCTGAGGCGATGAATGGAATATCATAAAAGGTCAAAAAGACTTCTCCTAATCGTAAAGGCTGAAGGATAAAGGTAATTTGTTGAGAAATTCCTCCCCTAGCGTTTTTTTTCGGTGCATCGATTTTTACATCTTTTACAGAGAAAGGATGACCATAAAAGCTACTGTTACGCAGGACATTTTTTTGAAGAGCAGCCCTATTGACTTGATAATCTTCAGGAAAATTTATATCTAAAGTCACTGTCAAAGTATCTTTAATAGAAACCTTAGAATCTGAAGGAGTTATTTTTACGTCAAAGCCTGGCTCTTGAGCTATTAAAGCGCTAGAAACAGAAAGAACTATGCCAATAAAAATCAAAAGTATTTGATAAAAAAAACTGCGCATCAACGTCTCCTTGCGCGTAGTTTAAAAAACTTTTGCAGAGCCGGCATGTAGGGCTGCCCGGTCCGAATTTCGATGAATCCTGCCCCAATTTTTATTAATAAAGATCGATATTGACTTTCCCTGAATTTAGAATGGTTTATAAACTGTTCTTGAAAATGAGCGCTGGAACTGTTGACAAGACGAGATTGTCCTGTCTCTAGATCTGTCAAATTAATCAACCCAAAACGCGGGAAAGTGAATTCATGCACATCTGTGAGAGCGATAGCAATCAAATCATGTCGTTTAGCCGTTAAATTCAGTTCATGGGCATAATTAGCGGGGCAGATAAAGTCCGTCAGTAAAAAGCACACGACGGAGCGTCGCTGTACATGACCTAAAAAGGAGAGTGCCTTTGCTAGATCGGTACCTTTACTTTTGGGTTGGAAAGCTAGGACTTCACGTATCAGCCGTAAAACATGTCGCGTACCTTTTGCAGGAGGGATATACTTTTCGATTTCATTGGAGAAGAGAATCATCCCGATCTTGTCATTATTTTTAATGGCTGAAAAAGCAAGGACTGCACTTATTTCCGCTATTAAATCACTTTTAAAAGAAGTACTGCCAAAGCGCGTAGAGGCGGATACATCGACCAAAAGCATGACCGTCAAATCCCGTTCTTCGCGGTAGCTTTTTACAAAGGGCCGATTCATGCGTGCCGTAACGTTCCAATCTATTGTGCGTATATCGTCACCGGGTTGATATTCTCTAACCTCTTCAAATTCCATTCCGCGGCCTTTAAATGCTGATCGATAAGCGCCGGCTAAAATGTCGTTGGCGAGTTGAGTGGTCTGAATTTCAATATGCCGAATTTTTTTGTAAAGGGCGACTTTTTGATCAGCCATATGATTAGGGCACAGGAATAGATTTTAAGATACGATCAATGATATCATCTGTGGAAACATCCTCAGCTTCAGCTTCGTAGGATCGACGCAGACGATGCCTTAGAATGGCATGCGCGATATCTTTGATATCTTGAGGGATGACGTAAGCCCTTCCTTCAAGAAAGGCATGGGCTTTAGAAGCTATATAGAGAGCGATGCTGGCACGAGGTGAAGCACCTGTAAGAAGTAAAGCCTGTATGTCGAGCCCAAATTTATTAGGGTACCTTGTAGCAAAGATCAGATCCAAAATGTAGTTTGTGATTTTATCATCGATATAGATTTCGTTGACGATCTTACGTGCCTCAAGAATTTCATCTGCATTTAAAATGGCTTCTGCATGGGGTTTTGCCATTAAGGTCCCCATTCTTTTTAGGATTTCCTTTTCATCTTCTTTGGTGGGATAATCGATTTTAACTTTTAACATGAACCTATCCGTCTGAGCTTCAGGTAAGGGATAAGTACCTTCTTGTTCAATAGGATTTTCAGTAGCTAGAACAAGATAAGGTTTGCCTACACTAAAAGTTTGGCCGCTAATGGTGACTTGTTTTTCTTGCATGACCTCCAATAGGGCAGACTGTACTTTGGCGGGTGCGCGATTTATTTCATCAGCTAACAGGATGTTTGTGAATATCGGACCTTGACTGATAGAGAAGGATCCATCTTTAGGATTATAAATGGATGTGCCGATCAAATCAGCCGGTAAAAGATCCGGAGTAAACTGAATACGTTTGTAATCGCAATTCACCACCTTAGCCAAGGTAGTGACAGCTAAAGTTTTTGCTAAGCCAGGCAATCCCTCTAAAAGAATATGCCCATCGGCCAATAATGCAATGATTAAATAATCGATCATCTCCTTTTGTCCGACAATGACTTTTCCGATTTCATTGCGTGCATTGAGAAATTTTTCATTAGCTTTGCTTATAGTTGCTGTCAAAGGGGACAAATCTTTAGAAGACATATAAATCCTAAATTTTTCGCTTTTTTGATACATATAAAGGATTGGAAATAAAGCGAGAAGAATAAAGTAGTCTAAGAAGCTTCAGCAGTTAAAACTACCACAGGACCCATTCACAGACATAGGTAACATTTTATATAATTTTGGGCTTTGTTGTACAATTCACCACTGAGCCAGTGAGATCACTGAGAAAATGTGAGATGGGGAGAATTAGGCTGTTTTTTTCATACTTTGGGGCATTCCTAAGCTTGTCATGATGTTTAATGCTCTGGCTTTAACATATGCCTCAGACTGTTGTCCTTGAAATGTTCGACATTTCAGATCTCTTCCAAAGAGTACTTTAAATCTATACATGCCCGTTTCAGCAAGACTTCTTCGGTGATAACCTCTAAGTTTTTTCCAGAGCTTTCGTGCATTCTCATCCTCTCCTAATCCTTTGATCTCAAGCAAAGACTTATTCCTCTCCAAGAAATAATCAGGTGCACCTGCAATGTATTGTCCATTCCTACGAGGTGGAATTATAGCAGTCGACCCATGATGATAATTAGCCCGATAACAGATGCGAATGCGATATTGTGTTTTAGACATACTCTTTCCTCTTGATTTTGTGTAAAAAAAATTAGAGCATCAAAACTTTCAAAAAAACAATCTTAACTTGAACAAACTCTCTCTGGAGGATATGATGCAACAGACTGAAAACCGTATCGACAATGATACTTTAACAGAACAAATTATTGGCGCAGCTATACAGGTTCACAGAGAGCTAGGTCCAGGATTATTAGAGTCTGCTTATGAAGTGTGTTTGTGTCACGAGCTTTCATTAAGTGGTCTAAAAATCGAACGACAAAAAATCATTCCTATTTCTTATAAAGGTATAAAATTAGATGCTGGGTATCGCTTAGACTTGGTTGTTGAAGGGCAAGTGATTGTTGAAATCAAAGCTGTCTCTGAGCTGTTACCTGTTCATGAAGCACAGCTTTTGTCCTATTTGAAACAGGCCGGAGGAGGCAGAGGACTATTGATCAACTTTAACTAAAATTGCTGAAGTATGGTATTCGTCGTTTAATAGTATAACCCTCCTCAACTTTCTCATCGCTTCTCTGTGATCTCACTGGCTCTGTGGTTATTTATGCAACAACGCCATAATTTTGTAAAACTGGAGTAACTAAAAAATTCCAAACAAAATCAAACGAATCCTGATTTTTTCACAGTCTCTCTTTTTCGTTATTTGCGACTAAGCGAGCCTTTGGCAAAACAACAGTAAATGTTGTCCCTACGCCTACTTCTGACTGTAAAGAGATGTGTCCGAAATGTTTTTCAATGATTGTTTCCACAATGGATAGACCTAAGCCCGAGCCCCCTAGCTTACGGGAATGAGCTTTATCCACAGTGTAAAAACGCTGAAAAATATGTTCTAAATCTGGTTGAGGGATACCAATGCCCTTGTCGGCTACTTTTACAATGAGATGATCATTTTCATGTGACATCGTGATTGTAATTTGCGCGGGAGGAACAGAATATTTAGCCGCGTTGTCAATGAGATTAAGGAACGCGTGTTCTAAAAGGTTAGCGTCCGCTGTCAGATAAAAATCTTCGTTGAGAAGGTTTACTAATAGAATGTTGGCATCTGGATGCACGGCCTTGACTGAATCTCCACAGTTTTTGATGATCTCGTAAAGATTACATTCCATGAGTCTGGATTCAGGAAGATTTTCCACGTCAGTTAATGTGAGTAAGTCTTTGATAAGATTAGTCATGCGCTTACAATTACGCACGATTTTAGAGGTTACTTCTTTAAATGTCTCGGGAGGAAGATCTGGGTTGTCATGCAATGTTTCTGCAAAACCGCGGATGATTGTAATGGGAGTTTTAAGTTCATGCGAGGCATTGGCAATAAAATCTTTGCGCATATCTAGAAGTTTGTAGTGTGAAGTTTTGTCTTGCAGCACAAGGATCGCTCCATTATTTTCTTTTTTTGGCGCTGCGATAATATCTAAAAAATGCTTTTGCGAATCCCTTTTTAAGTTTAACGTTTCTGTAATGGGCTTATTCTGAACTTGGCAGTTAAGAATAAGAGAATAAAATTTTTGAGCATGAGGAATTTGATTCTGCGGATCATTAAAAGATTGGCCTAGCAATTGATTGTTTTCTAAAATTTTAGAGGCCATGGTATTTGCATAAGTGATCGTCATATTGACGTCGACAGCGATAACGCCTTCAATTAACGATTCAAGAATCGCTTTTTTTTCATTACGCTCATGCGTCAGGTTTGTAATGTGGCTTTGAACTCTTACTGAAAGGGAATTTAGCGTATCGGCTAACTTGACAAACTCATCTGTTTTACTCAGGTTTTTCAATTCAATCGTGGGAACGACATAGGTTTCCCCTTTTTGATAAGGCCGGATAGCCTTAATGATTTCCTGGATAGGACTTGTGAGATGATTGATAATGAACCATGTCATCAAACTAAAAAGCAGAAGGATAGCTGCCGCTAAAGCAATGACTCCCGTTTCAAAGTCATGGGTAAGTTCGGTGACGTATTTATAAGGAAAAGCTGTGCGCAATACATAAGTTTTGCCATGGAAGTCGAAAGCGATAGCTAAATAGGCAAATTTCTGGCCTAAAAGTTCTGAATAATCTTCACTATAGCCGCGCCCCATTTTAAAAGCGTCGAAAACTTCAGGATGTTCAACGACATACTCTTGGCTGAACCGTGGTCCTAAGATCCGTTTTGTATGTGAATCATATAAGACCTTCCGTTCGTTGTTAATCACGCTAATGCGAAAAAAAACTAAAGCTTTCTGTTCTTTTAAACGCCTAATCAGGGCTTCATCATTTGGAGCTGTTTGGATTTTTTCAATCAGCTCTTGAGAACGGTCATACATAGCTTTAGTTGCAATCTTTTGTACTGTACTTGTGGCAAAAGGGTACATACCGGCCAAAAACAGTAAAAAAACCATTAGATAAGCAATTAATATTTTTTGTCTAAAGCTAAACATCTAAGTTAATTTTATTTAAATTAAATTTTAATTATATACCATTATAAGATAAAATCAAAGCTGTTTCTTTTGTTAATTATGCCAATGGATTTTTATATAGAATGTCGCAATGTTCACGCCGTCCATCAGAAAATTTGGCCAAATAAGACTTCTTCAAAGGGTTTTCTATCTGGAATAAGGGCACTGCAGTTTTGTGTTTCATATCCACCATGATGATTTCATGTCTTGCCTGTTTGAAACGTTCGGGGATGTTCCCAAGGTTTGATTCGATTAAAGGTTCTTGAAGTTCCTTCCAAAGCCATTGATGCAATTTAGGCTCAGTTCTGATTAATTTATCCGTATCTAAGCGTGCTTGCATAGGGATGTCAGCATTTTTTCTTATTCTAATGACTTGTTCATTCAAAATAGATGGAGATATTTGCTCCAATTTTTCAAGGACACCTAGGGCCAACAAAAAATTACTTTGACAATCACCGGGAGCCATCTGAATAGGAATAATATCAGCGAATCCTTTTCCAAATAAAGGGTGGAGCTTTTGATATAAGGGGGAAGAAGCATCCTCTACCTTAAAATACGATTTATCGAGGTATTTTTGTTCGGTCAAGCTTTTTCCTAAAAAAGCGCGCATATCTGATAGGGTTTTCATGGGAGCTTGTGCAGGTTCAGGTTTCAAAGCTTTAGAGGATTTAGGATTCTCCAGGCTTTTAAAGTCACGTGGCCTCTTAGTGCCATTCTCAGGTATTTTTGATGCATTTAGTTCTAATGGAATCTCTTCTTTAAGGCTCTTTTTTGCTAGGAATAAAGGCGGCTTTTGTAAAGGATCGATGGCTAATGCATCCTCAAGTAAAGCCTCATCATTTTTAGCAGATTCGATAAGTTTAAGTTTTAGATAACCAATGGATCCTTTGCACTCGTCGCGCACTTTTTTTGATAAATGCATGATGACGGTTTCAAGAATTGTTTCAAAAGCTTGAATACACTGATCATTTTGTTGCTTTTTATTCGGGATTTGTTTCAAAGGGGATTTAGGAAAAAGACATTTCTCTAACTCCAATTTCTTCTTTTGTAAAGAACGTATATGCTTTTCTGAATCACTTTTAGCATTGAGATCGATGACTTTAATTGTTCCCTTATCTGAGCCCGCGCGTAAGATTCTACCAATGGCTTGTGCATCGCTTTGAGGATTAAATTTTTTTGCAGCCATGATGGCGGTTTTACCATTTTTTTGAAGATTAATGCCTGTTCCCCCGGCACCAATCATAAGAATAAACACTCTGGGCTTACCATCCAGGGGCTTTTCAAAATTTTCAATCATCAGTGCACGTGATTCAACGGATGAATTTCCTGTCAGGAAATCGATTTTTGGTATGTGATGTGTTTGCATCAGACATTGTCTTATGGTTTCTCCACAAATGATTTGGTCGACAAAAATAACAACACCATCAGGCATGGAAGCAATGAATTCTTGATCTGCTGCAAAATAATCCAGATAACTTGATTCATTATTCCAATCTTTTATGTATTGTTGATTGGTAGTATTCAGATTGGGGTGTATTAAGGCACGCGCCGCGGCTTTCATATAACCGAAAAAAGTTCCTTTCCTTTCATCTTCTGAATAAACACTTTTTAATCTTTCAATAGCGGTTTTTTGTGAGGGAAATTTATCCAATGAAAGAGGATGTTTTTGAATGGAAGATTTAGGAATTTTATTTTCCCACTCTTCCTTGACAAGAGGATCTTCTAGCGAGCGTTTTACAGAAATTTTGTTAATAATGGATTGATAGCCTTCCATTAATAAAAACAAATGACGAAGATTTTGATAAATCAATGGCATTTCAATTTCATAGCCGTTCAAATAATTTTTAATTAGCTGAGCGTTAAAGATTATTTTTTTGTGTAGACGCTCTGTGATATCATTAATTTTATTTATTTTTTGACCTTGTCTATCAATTTGTGATTCGATTAAGGAAAGAAAAGTGTTAATATCTCTGAGGCTGTTTTCAATAGGTGTCCCGGTAGCAAAAAAGATAGGGGCTTTGGAAATAGATTGTAATTTTTTAACGTAATCGTGAGACCTTCCCTGAGAGTTGTTGATTTTTTGGGCTTCATCGACGATGATTCCACCCCATTCGATTTTAGATAGATCTTCAAATTTTTTTGGAAATTCTGAAAGCTGAACGAATAAGACCTTAGGTTTCGTCTGAATATCTCCGGGAAGGAAATCTTGAGTGTTGGTGTTGAAAATTTTAAAAGATAAGAACTGATAACTGAAATTGTCTTTATATTTTTTTTGGCTTACCAATGAACCAAATTTGCACAAAGGATGCATAGCACGAAAAGATGTGATGCTTTTCTCTACATATTTTTGATGTTCTGGGTTCCTAATAGATTCCTTTAATCTTTCTAATTGTTTATCAAGAAAATAAGCATCCTCACGTGATTGCATTTTTTGGGGGTTTATAATTCTTTCTTCGATTTCATCTACAGCATTTAGAGCAAAGGCTTCTTTAAAAGCCAATTCGGTTTGGATGCGAGTAGATTTTGTCACTATTACTAGAATAGGCTTGGGATTTTTTTTGAATAATTCGATACATTGTGCAGCCAATGTCAACGTCTTACCAAGGCCCATGGTAAACGCAAGGATATAACCATGTTTCATGCGGCGCATTTGAGCTACAGCTCGCATCTGGTACATTTTTAAATATTTTTTGAGAGCAAGGTTGTTAAGATCTTCAGGAGGTAAGTTCTTTAAAGATTCTGCTAGGGGACATTCAAGATCGGAGGGTTTTATAGGTTCAACTTCATTAAGAGCGCTTGTATTTGATACTTGCTTTTCAGCCTCCATAGAAGAGGAGTCAATTTCATTATCTGGAGCGATAAGCGAAATTTCATGAGTGACTGAAGATAAAGGGTCTGTATGGTCATTTTGAGATTTTAATAAATCAATGACGGATAAAATCTTATTTTGCAGTATGGGTTTAACATCTCTTTGCTTCAACAAAGGGGTAGGGTTCTGTACAGGAAAAAACTTAGACAGATTCTTAGGGTTTTTTAAAGTTTCTTCGTTTGTCAAATCTATCAAATGCGAGGATTTTTCGTCTAACTCTCTGTTTTCTAATGCGTTGTGAGTTTTTTCAACAATAGGGTTCTCATGAATATTATTAGGTGTAGTTGAATTATTTAAATGATAAGATCGATAACTATTATTATTTGATGTATTCATATTTGTTTAATTTTGTTTGTTAGTTTTAAAATTAACATGATATACAGATGAGTATTTAAAATAAATAAGTTTGTTATTTTTAAGTAATTTTATTATTTCCACGCGACTATATAATTCAATTAATTGACAGTTCTTTGATTTATTGGTAAAATTAAAGTGTAGACTTTTAATTTATTCCATAAGGAATGAGTGATGGATTTAGAAAACATACTGATTGAATATGGAAAATCCATGCGATTAGGGCAACTGCAACTAGATTCGAATGGAATGTGTACGATCTTAATTAATGATGATTATCTAGTTACATTTGAAAAATTGTTAAGTCAAGAAGGTTTTTACATTTATTCAAGTATTGGCACAATTCCTATTGGAAAAGAAGAAGAATTAAGCTTAATGGCTTTAAAGGGTAATCTTTTCGGTAAAGAGACAGGACAGGCGAGCATTGGCTATGTCGAACAAAGTCGAACTCTTGTTTTATTCGAATTTTTTGATCAATTCATTGATTACAATCTATTTAATCAAAAATTTAACACCTTTTTAAAGCATCTGTTTTATTGGCATCTTAAACTAGAATCTTCCGCATAATGTTCTAAGGAGCTATTCATGAATCCTTCAAAAATCGGTCCTCGCGAACCCTCTATTGAGTTAACGATATTTAAGATTGAGATGTCTGAAGAAATTCAGGCTAAGAAAACAACATTAAAGGATCCTGCCATCCCTCCCATAAGTAGCGGCCTTCACCAGTCATTCCCTGATAACGTGCAGGTGCATTCAGTACAGATTGTAAGCCCTGAGCTACCTTTGAAACAGACAGATGCCGCTCTGGCAAATGAAATCTCCCAGCAATTATCCGCTGTGGAAAGGCATTTGGAGCCTCCTTCAAAACCAGTTAATCATATAGTCCTAGAAAGAGCGAAGAAGGAGCTTGATAAGCTTGTAGAAAAAAAAGAAAGAAGGGAAACGATCGAAGATCATGTGGATGCGGTGATCGAGGCCATACAAATTCCTACTGAAGTTTTACATGTGTTTGCGACGGAACCTTATGACAATATAGAGCCATTTTTGGGGCTTAACGAGGAAGCTAAGAGTCACGTGGAAAAAATGATAGCTCCCGTTGAAATGACAAGGACTGTCTTACAAGGAATTGAACTTGTGGGTAACGGAGCGGCACTTATTGTGCAAGCAGCTCATTTTCAGGAAGCAAAAAATTTTCTTCAGCAAAAAGAAATTCATTTAAAGAAAAATCCCTCGGATGAAAACCTAAAAAGCCAAGTCGCTAAGTTACGCAATTATTTGGCTGTGGAATGGGATATCATGAAAGATAAAATGGTTAATTTCGCCGGTTCTTTCAGCTCCGTAATTTTAAAAACAACCAGTTTTGCTCTTGAAACTACCAAAGGATTTCTATTAGCGAAAGGCCTGGTAGGATGGTCATTATCTTTTATAGATGTTCTTTGGGAAGCTATTGCCTTGTGGAGATCCCATAAAGCCAAAACAACACAAGAGGCATGGATGGAGCACATAGCTAAAGATCACAGGAGTTCGGCTCAGGCTCAAGAACTTTTGGCAAAGCGGCAAGAAAGAATGATACTTCATAAAGTTGAACATCTTTCTCCTGTTGAATTGAAAGATATTCTCGAGAAAAAGGGTGTCGATCTCAAAGAAAAAAATGTAATCACCCTTGAAAACTTTAGGACGCAATTGGCCGGCGCAGCGTTTAGAAGTGAGGTTGCGAAAAAACTTCTGGATGAGGAAGATGAAAAAGAAGACACCATTAATGTGATGACACGTAACGCGCTTCAAGCTTTAGGAGAGGCAAAGGTAAAAAATGAAAAGAAATTTTTTGACTTTAAATTGATCAGGTCAAAATTAAACTTAACACTGGAATGTCTATGCACTGCTTTAACAATTACATTGGAAGTTTTAGCTTTTGCTGGGGTGATAGCCGCATCAGCTTCGTTGCTCTCGATGCCATGGCTGGGCTTTTTTGTCCTTGGCTTAGCTGTAACAAGTGTTGGACTTTACTTTTTTTATAAGCATAAACCTAATCTATTTAAATGCTTTGTAAAAGGAGTGAATATTCGCATCGCATTCTTGCAAATCCCTGCCAAAATTAGGAGTTTGCAATTGAGCAGAGTAAAAAGCAAAGTACATGCTTTGGAATTAATCAACGCGCGTTATGAAAGGTTAGAGGGTTTGTTAAGACAGAAAGAAATACTCGATAAAGTGAACTATCCAAAAAAACTACAAAACGTTTTAGAAAAACTTCATCGCGAAACATCTAAGAAAATTGCAGATTTTGAGCAATTAGGCGAAACAGAAAAGTTGAACAAGTATATACAAGGATTGGAGAGCAAAAAAAGAGAAGCTAGTAGAAAATTAAGAAAAGTACGCCAAACGGAAGGGGTCATCAAACAAAAAATGGAATTTTGTACAGGCCAAAATAGCAATTTGAAAAAATTGCAAGACCGCTTAAAAGAAGCCGGAAATAAAGATTTTGCTAGAGCAAATCATCTTGTTACTACAGCTCAAAATGAAAAAATTAATATTCCTGCGGTGATAATTGAAAAAATTCTTGATCCAAAATTTAATTATAAATTTGATGAGGAAACCTTAAATATTTTTGAGAAAAAAATGGGAATTGATATTAAACAAGTCCTAACTAGAGGTGGAAATGTCAACAAGGAAAAAATTATTGAGAGACTAAAAGACTTCTTTAAAATGGACGATGCAGACTTACTCAACTTTATGAAACAGAAACTTTACGATTTAGAAATGGCAAGAAATTTAAAATGGCGAGAACAACGCGCATGAATGAACAAGAGTTTTTGACGAAATTTCAGAAAATTTTAAAAGATGAGGAATATGATTGTGCTCTTGTACAAGCTTCGGATGCGATTCCTTATGCAAAACTATTAGTCTTTTTAGGTCTGGATGAAAAAGACCGGGAAAGAATCCTTGAAGTGACCGCTCTCAAACAAGAATTGATGAAAGGACAAGATTCTACTGAGGATGCTGAGCCCGATATTTTTAGGATACAATTTCAAGCGAGTTTTTCTTTTAGTGTACAACCTTCTGCCGTCCAACAGGTCAGCAGCTTCATTTGCTATTTAAATAGTCTGATAGAGCTCCCCGGTTTTGAAATGAATGAAATCAACCTTAAACTTTTTTACCGTTACGTGTGGATGTACGGGGGAAAAAAAATCAATAAAAAGCTCTGTCTTTCTATTGTAGGATTGATCATGCTGTTTATGGAACTTTTTGGTTCTTCATTGGAAAAAGTGGCTGCAGGCGAAACAACCTTTAATCAGCTGCTGGAACAGATCCTTGACATCGCGCATCACATGAAGTCCTAGACCCAGATTTAAACGTTCTAGGAGAGGTTTTGATGGCAATCCGGGTCTTAGGTATTATACGAATTCTTTAAATTTGAAATCATGCCGTTTAACATTTTTCTCCAAGTAGGTTCAGGAATTTTTGCATTTAGATCAAATTGAATG
This sequence comes from uncultured Parachlamydiaceae bacterium, assembly GCA_963748975.1. Taxonomy (GTDB): domain Bacteria; phylum Chlamydiota; class Chlamydiia; order Chlamydiales; family Parachlamydiaceae; genus Neochlamydia. Next base: position 116,948 of record CAVVKX010000005.1, on the reverse strand, counting down.
ATTTTGAAATTAGGCCTTATAATAGTCATAGGGTATGTTTCTTTGGTGGAAATCAAGATTGTGAGTTTTTCTTCCGAAAAACGTATGTTTTGAATAAAACTAGACCCAGTAGATAATCCAACTATTTCAATAGATTTCGTCCAATCGAAACTTTGTATTTTTTTAGTAGGAATATGCAAAAATTTTACATCATGTCCTTTACGGTTTTTGTATATTAAATTGTTACCGGACAAATGGGCATAAATGGGAACTGTATTAAAAAAAAAGTCCAATTTTTCTCCCTCTTCCTTCACATGCCAAACAAGCTCTCCATTAACGTTAATAATGAAAAGATTAATGACATCAGGTTGGCAACACCTTAGCAGGATGAACGATTCATTCATGTCCAAAAGAGAAAGGCCAAGATTATCTAACCCATTATTACTCAGCTTTTGTAGCAAATCATTAACAGGAAGCGCCCATTTTTTTTCTAAGATACCCATTTCGTTTATAATATAGTAATTGATGTCTTCTTTTTTTTTATAAGAACACATCGATGAGCCGAAAACCTTTATATGGTGTTGAGCAAATTCAAACCCATGCCTAGTAATTGAAAAGGTCTTTAGATCGATGACCTCCTCATTCAAAATAAGATGATCTTTCATTTTAAAAACTTTAGAAGCACGCTTCACTTCGAGTTCTTTATAGCACCGGGGAATTTCACAAGAAAGATCCCAAAAAGAAACATTTTCTGCTTCAGTAATAATTATAATCTGCTTTTCAGTAATCGGGAAGCAGTATTCAATTTGACAATTGGCTAAATTAATTTCAGTTGGAGGCAAGTCTTTGAGAAGAGAAAATTCCCGATATTTCATCGGATCTTTTGTATTGATGGCTATTAATTGGTGGCTGGCATTGGGAGTTAAACAATCCGCTTTTAGCCTTAATTCATTTTTTCGTTGGGGTGTTAAAAAATAAGTGTCACCACAATGGCTCAAAAGAATATGGCGATCGGAAAATGATTGTGGCCCTTCGAAAGAAAAGAACTGAGATGATTGAGTATAGGATGTAGGATTGAAAGCTATCGTATGACCCTTAATATGAGAAATGGTCAACCCATCTTCCTTACTCAAAACTCCCCAATGGCTTGGTATAGCAGTCCAAGGGGAAGATTTAGGCTTAAGGGAGCAGAGTTTTTTAATCGCGTTAATTTCCTTCATATATTGATAATAAATGGTATGAGGATCATTTACTAAGGCTTTCCAATGACGACAAACTAATGTGGAAGACAACAAATCTTTCAAAGTTAACTTTTGGAAGATCCTTAAGAGAAGCTCATCCGGTATTATATTGATCAATCCTTTAGGGCTGGCTGGGTTATATGTAGGAGGTGGAAGGATAGCAAATAATTTGAATATACTATTCATATAAGTAAATCTTTATGTGTTTTTTTTGCCTAAATACATGTTTTTCAGATTCGAAATAATGCCAACTATCATTCCCATCCAACTCAATGGAGGAGTATTTACATTTTTTTGTGGATCAAATTGAATGAGTTGGAACTTTCCTGACTTATTGCTGTTGGGAGTGTGGTCCGAGGAAAACAGGATCGTAAGTTTTTCTTCTTTAAAACATACGTCTTGAATAAAGGTCATTCCGGAAGTCAAGCCACGAATTCCAATGGATTTCGTCCAATCGAAATCTCGAAATTTTTTAGTAGGAATATGCCAAAACCTTATCTCATTTCCTTGCGGATTTTTGTAGATTAAAATATTTCCGCACAAACCGGCGCAAGTCGGAAACATATATAGGCAAGAATGATATAATTTTTCTTTAATGTTTTCCTGACTATGGTGAACAAGTTTGCCATTAACGTTAATGATCAAGAAGCTTATGGCATGGGGTTGCCAACACGTTATCAGGATGAATGATTCATTCATATCTGTAATAGCCAGGTTTAAAGCATCGAGACCCTTATTACTAAGCACTTTCAACAAATCTTTATCACGAAACTCCCATTTTAATTCTAATAGACCCATTTTATTTACAACAAAGTAGCGTATGACTTCATCACGTCCATAGGTACACATGGATGAGCCATAAACTTGTATATGTTGGTTCGCAAATTTAAATCCATGCTCAATCAGCGAGAAGGTCTTAAGGTCGATAATTTCCTTATCTAAAACAAGATGATTTTCTAATTGATAAACCTTGGAACCAGATTCAATTTCAAGTACTTTATAGCATTGGGGAAGCTTAGTCGAAAGGTCCCAAAAAGAAACTTGTCCTATCGCAGTGATAATAACTATATGATTTTCTGTTATGGGGAAGCAATATTCTATTTGACACTTGGATAAATTAGCCTCTGTGGGTGGAAGATCTCCCAGAAGAGAAAACTCACGATTTTTTGTTGGATCTTTTCTATTTATAGCAACTAATTGGTGACATGCATTTGGCTTTAAATATTCAGGCGATGAATCTAAAATCAAATTAGGCTTTTTTTCTTGAGGTGTTAAAAAATCTGTGTCGCCATAATGGCTCAAAAAAATATGACGATCGGAAAATGGTTCATGCTCGCCGAAAGAAAAGAACTTGGATGATTGATTAAAGAAGGGGGGATGGAAGGCTATCTTATCTCTCACGACCGAAGAAAATTTTAACACATTCTCTTTATTATTTAATGCCCAATGGCGAGGCATGGCAGTCCAAGGGGAGGATTCAGGGGCAAGAAAAAAGAGTTTTTGGATTGAGTTGATTTCATTAAAGTATTGACCATAAATAGTTTTAAGGTCGTTTGCTAAATTTCTCCAATGATGGCAAACTAATCTGGAAGACGACATCACTTGTAGATTTAATTTTTTGAAGATCTCAAGGAGGAGCTCATTAGGTATTGTATTGATCAAGCCTAGTTCTTTAAAAATTGTAAGTTCGGGTAGGGGAAGAGTAGATGATGATAGAATGGGCGTTTTATTCATTTTGACAGTCCTTTGAAAATTAGATGGATAGTATATCTAGAGGCTTACATTATATCAAGTTTTAGATGTAATGGACAGAAAAACTAAATGCAAAAAACTTTTGCGCATAAGTTTTTTTAACGCGAAGCGTTGGCGATGCGGTCACAGGTGCTTTTTTAGAACTAGCATCGCAATGCTTCGCGATTCAAGCATTTACGACCCCAGTAATTCTTTGTAGGCGTCCGGAAGATGGGCGATAAGGTCTGAAGCTATTATGCAGCGGGACGTTTTGATTTCAGCAGCATGTTCACCCGCAAGAGCATGGATATAAACTCCCAATATAGCTGCTTGGTGCGGTAACAAATGCTGAGATAAAAGCGATACGATGATTCCTGTCAAAACATCACCACTTCCTGCAGTAGCCATTCCGGGATCGCCCCTAGGGTTGACATAAACGGGTAGGTTTGGTTGCAAAATAAATGTGACAGCTCCTTTAAGGACAAGTGTAGCTTTTTTGGCATCGATATATTTTTGAGCCCTATCGAGCAATTGTTCTGTGGTAAATTGAGAGTTTGGTTGGTCTAAAAGCCGTAGCATCTCGCCTTGATGAGGTGTCAAAATGACATTTTGGGGAAGAGGAACGTCATGCTCAGAGAGTATGGTTAAGGCATCAGCATCGATGACACAAGGTTTGTTGATATGTGTTAACACATATTTTAAGACAGAAAAGGCTTCGGATGTACGTCCCATCCCGGGTCCAATATAGGATGCTGAGGATTTATTCATGGATTCTAGAACAGGCTCTAAATTATTCAGGGAGTAAGTTTGGCGCACTAATTCCAAGGGTGCTGCAGAAAGCTCTGCATTCATACCTTGTTGATGTATTAACCGCACGATACCTGCGCCCGCTGTCAAAGCAGCCCAGGATGATAAGATAGCGGCTCCGGGCATGTCTGGGGATCCAGCTAATCCGGTGACGTAACCACGTGCATATTTATGCCATGATCGTTTAATGCGGGGAACAAGAGGCTTTAACAGCGTTTCAGTTAGCATGACCATGTCTGAGGAAGCTGAATCAATAAATTTTTGCGGAAGGCCAAAGTCTATGTAGCGCAATTTGCCTACAAAGTTCCAACCGTCGTTTAAAAAGAAGCCCTTCTTAGGTGCTCCTAGAAAAAGAGTTTCGTCTGCTATGATGACCTCTCCCTCAGCCTTTCCTGTATCACCATTAAGACCGGAAGGAATATCGATAGCTAGAATAGGACTTTTGGAAGCATTGACTTGGCGGACAATGCTTGCAAAAGGTTCTTGCAAAAGACCTTTAAAGCCTGTTCCAAAAAGGCCATCTAAAATCACACCCTCAAAAAATTCATCCAATAAACGGGGGATGCACGTCCCTCCTGCTTGCAGGAAGCGTTCATGATTTTTGATGCATAAGGGACTGCAGGTTTCGATAGGCACTGATTGAAGAGCTTGCACAGAACATCCTGCTTCAATAAGATGTCGTGCGGCTACATAAGCGTCACCAGAGTTGTTGCCCTTAGCGCAGAGCAAAAGAATATTTTTCGGAAGCTGCTTTTTTATTAGATAGTTTTCTGTTGCACGGGCAATGCCTGCGCCCGCTTGTTCCATGAAGTTTTCTTCAGAAGCTCCCTCTTTAAACGCTTGAGCTTCTATATCCCTCATTTGTTGCGCCGTGAAAACTTTCATTCTTTTGCCTAGGTTAAAGATGTTCTTCTTTGATGGTCCTTTGCATGAGAGCTTTAACAGCATCTTTAGGTGCAAGGCCGTCGTAAATGATCTTATAAACAATTTCTGTTATGGGCATACTGACATTGAGTTGTTTGCAAAGTTGCAAAGTCGAGACACACGTGTACATACCTTCAATGACCATTTCTATTTTTGCTTCGGCTTCTTTAGGAGAAAAGCCTTGGGCTAAAAGATGACCAAAACGATAATTGCGGCTGAGCAAAGAATTGCAAGTCAAACACAAGTCACCCATTCCTGATAAACCATTTAACGTTTCAGCTTTGCAGCCACGAGCCACCGCTAACTTGCGGATCTCATGCAACCCTCGAGTCATCAAAGCAGCTTTAGCACTATGTCCTAAGGCTAAACCTTCTGCCATACCACAAGCGATAGCTATGATATTTTTAAGGGCTCCTCCGTAGGCCACACCATGGATATCGGAATTCGGATAAACACGGAATGTTTGTGTGTTAAAAATTTCAGCAATGGCAAGTGTGACATGAGGATCATAAGCTGAACCAACCACAGATGTAGGTAATCCGCGAATGACATCCTGCGCAAAGCTCGGACCACTTAAAAAACCCACTTGAGGTCGAGTGTATTCACCAAGAATTTCAACAACAACGTCCGGAAGAATTAGGCCTGTATTTTGTTCGATCCCTTTTGAGGTAATGACAATGGGGCATTGAGGAACACTAATTTGCTTAACTTTTTCAAAGACGGGCCTTATGCCTGCAGAAGTCACCGACTCAACAAGAAAATCAGCGCCTTCTAAAGCTTCTTCTATACTTGATGTGAATTTCATCTGTCCGGTAGACTTGTGACCTGGCAAATAGGGATGTTCGCGTGTTTCGGTAAGTTGCTTGGCTAATTCTGGGCGATTAGTCCACGAAACTAAATGATATCCCTTTGAAGCTAATAAAGAGGCTAAGCAATATCCCCAGCTTCCTGCTCCTAAGAATCCCACTTTCTTCATACATAACCATTGTAATAATATTAAACATATTATACATAAGAAGTTATATTCTGAAACTACAAATCCCTTTAAGGTTAGAAAAAAAATGACATTCAGTTTGCTTTGGAAGACCACTCTCTTTTAAACGATGACACTCATCCCAAAGGCAACCAAACCCCCGTAATCAGCAGTCACGCCTACCAAACTTAAATTGATTGCACTGAAAAAGATATAGTTTGGATGTGCTTTGTTTTTGATTAAAGTCTGACCTCTAAATAGGGCATGTAAAAAAGTATAAGCTAAAGTGACAAAAGCCCAGTTTCTATGGTAAAGCAGATCGGGATTATCAAAGTTCCAATCTGAAAGCACTAAACCTGTAAGGACAGTCGGAATAGTCATTAAGGCAGCAGCAATAATCAACCAATCGCTAATTTTAGCCATCAGGGGATTACGTTTAAATAGAAAGATCAAATCGCAAATAAAAGCCGTCGTCACCCAAACGATGGGAAAATGCAAAAGAATCAGGTGTAAATCTCCGAAAGTAAAATGGCCAGACATTATGGACCTCCTAAGTAACGATCATTAGACAAAGATTTCTTTTCCCAAATGTCAATCAAGGAAGAGGTGGGGTAATAGAAATCTTGCGCAAGTTCAAAGGGATCTTCGGGTGCTGGTTTACCAAAAAGGCCCTCATAAGTTTGCCGATCTCGACGTTGCAATGCGGCTTGAACAGTGGAAGGGCTATCGGCACCTATTAAATTTTTTAACGGAGCGAAACACCTTTCTCTTGGGTATAACAAGGCTTGGACTTTGTCTGTCAAGGACAATATATCGAAAATAAAATGTTCAAATTTCCAAGCCATATGTTCTTTGTTTTCTAAACTTGGCGCAGCTTTATAAGCTGCATGCAAAGGCAGAGGCATCCTTTCTAAGCACATTTTTTCGATAAATGATAAGCTTATACAAAAAAGGCTAATGTTTGCACAGGAATGTTTTAAGGTATGATCAGCATTTGTTTGGTTACGTTCATTTTCATTCATTTCAGAATATTCAATGACGCGTACTTTACCTGCTTGTTTCACTAAAACGCCCACTTTTTCCTCGGGATGTGTCTTTAATGTACATTTTACCGTGATGTCATTTTTATTACGGACATGAAATCCGAGCAATTCTGCATCAAAAGGATCTGCCAATGGATTATCGATTAAGATGAAGTTGAGATGTTCAATGCCAAGATCTTTCCATTTGGAAACAAGACCCTGATTCCAAAAGTTATGCAAGGCTGATCCATTACCATCCGGACCTTCAGCTAGAGCATCCTTTTTTTGCAAAAAGATATTTCCGTCATTATCCAGAAAGGGAAGCATGTTTTGCACAAAGAAATCCAGTTGGCGCTCCCAAAGGCCAAAATAGGCATGCGCATTAAAATAAGTCAGCGTGATTCCATGATTCAAAGGTGAAGTCATGATGGCGGTATAAAGTGGCCGATTGGCTTGTCTGCTAGCAGCTTCAATTTTTTCAGAAAACAATTGAAATAAGCTTTTCTTGCGGATGACACTAATCGGAAAAAGTCCTTTGGGTCCATTCAAACGCAGACGAGTACCCTGGCCTCCTGCCACAATTAGGCAACCCATTCGACCTTGTGCAATGAGCTCCTTCCCTAGCTTTTCATCCTCTGCTGAACCCGCTACATTGAAATCTAAAAATGGTTCAAAAGGATGAGGAGTTAGCTGAGGAGGGTTTTTCAAAACAGCTTGTTGTTTACGGAAGATGTCTTTATCTAAATGTTCAATTTGGTAAAGAAGGCATTCCTTTTCGCCTTCAGAAAGTTCTATCCAGTGATCCAAAAGCTGTGTTTGACTGATCGAATCCAATATAGCCAGAGCGGTGTCGTAATTCATATCCTATAATCCTATAGCATTCCTGGTGCCGTTTTGGATGGCCCTTAAATTTTAAGGCAAAAAAGGTCTACACAAGCAAACTAAATTACAATTTTTTCAAAGCCTCAAGCTCCTGTTCGATTTCAGTAGCAATCTTAGGCTCGATTTCAAACATTTTATTCACTAATTTTTTTTGATTGGCCAGCTGAAGGCATTGACAGGTTGAGAAGGCAGTATAGATAAAAATGGAGTTGTTTTGTGAATGAAAAGGCCTCTCAAGGACCTGAAAAGATTGTTCGAGAATCTTTTCATCATTTTCCTCATACATTTCGAATAATGTAATAATGAGCTGAGTTTGTTTTTCAATGGGCCATGCGGAAATCATGGCTGCAGCTCGTTCAGGCGTAAGATGAATAAGAATAAGTGCAAGCGATCGGATAGATTCTGATTGCAGATAATGAGCCAGTGATTCCGGGCGGGCTCCATTTAGAATATCCATGATCTTCATGGGTTTATCGCTAGGATTCTCCATAGGACGTTTGTCCAGGCTGATTCTTGTGCTTTCCAGAGGGTCAAAAGATGCCTTTCTTTTCTTTTTGCGTGGATAGATTAGAAAATAGAGGGCGGCAGACAAACCCAGCAATATAAAGATGAAGCTGCTCAAAGGGATTATATACCCTTCAAAGAGCTTGAAAGTATAGGTTAAATCTTTTATGGGCTCGTTTGGAGGTTTAAAATCGATGAAAACAATTCTTTCCCCAAAGAACACATGATGATCTTTCATCACTTTTGCCAGTTCATTTTTAAGTTGGAGTTCTAGATGGATTAAATAGGTTTCCTTAAATTTATCGTGCAAGGCGTTGTAAAGAGAAGAATTTAAGATAGATTGCTTATCCACTAGAATGTCGATATAGTAGGATTCAATTCGTTGATCCAAAGGCTGATGAATATTTCCGGATTTATTTTTTTGTGTTAAGGCCATGACGCTTGTATAAAAATTTCCCTGACCCAAAATTTTATTAAGAGTTGTATCGACTGCTTCCTTTAGGGCTTTTTCTGCCAATAACTTATTATTATAATAGCTTTCGTTTGGATGATCTATAGCGGATAAATCAGATAAAGGAATAGTAGCAAAAAAAACTAACATCTGTAGATTGAAGAAAAATAGCTTTAACAAAACTTTTGGCATATAAAGATCTATTTATTGTCCTGTTCTAACAGGCTCTTAAGTTCATTATAGACTTCATCAACTTCGATACGTTTCATACAACGAAAATCGATAGGACAAACACGTTTATAGCAAGGGGAGCATTCTACGTGTTTATGGATGACTTTGCCTTTTGGATAGGGTCCTGTTTTAACTTCATTGGTAGATCCAAATAAGGCGAGTAACTTTATACCCAAAGCTGCTGCAATATGCATGGGACCGCTGTCATTAGTTAAAATAATAGAGCAGGAGTTGATTAATGCAATCAGTTCGCGTAGGGTTGTTTTTCCTGCCAAATTGATCACGCGTTCCGGCAAGTTTTTGCATATTTCATTGACCAGTGGTGCACCGGGTGCATCACCAAAATAAAGGACAAACACTTCGGGATTTTTCAATAATTCTCGTGTAACACTTTCAAATCGTTCGGGAGGCCAGCATTTTGCTGAGCCATAAGCTGCTCCAGGATTTATTCCTATGATGATATTTTTCTTTTGATCGATGCCTAATAATTTTAAAAATTGATGCGCTTCTTCCATTTCATTTGCTGAGACATAGACCTTAGGCGTTGTTGTAGAAAGGGGCACACCTAAAGGCTCTAGCAGCATTTTATAGGTAATAACTTGATGTTGTGTTTCTTTGTTTTTTGGAAACGGAATGGACTTGTCTAGTAGGAGATTGCGTATTCCATCGGCAAAGCCCATGCGGTTTTTGACTTCTCCCCGCATAAACCACCAAGCTGATGAAAATGAATTAGTTAAAAGAACTCCCATATCATATTTACCTTCCTGTAAGGTTTCGACAATGTCCATACGATGCAGGCGATGAATCCATCCATTAGGACGGGAAAAACTATAAATGGAATCTATATGGGGATTGTGCTGTAAGACCGTGCCTATAGGATTTTGACACATAGCTGTAATTTTGGCGTCTTTCCAATGATTTTTTAAGTCCTCTAAAATAGGAGTCGCCATCACAGCGTCGCCTATCCAGTTAGGCATTCTGACAATGATATTTGTAGGTGCCGGGGAAGGCCATTGACCATTTTTAAATTGCATGTTTATGAACCTAAATGAATTATGAGTTACTTGAGTTATAAAGCACAACTTAAGTATAAAAGGAGGCAGTATAAATCAAAAAGAAGAGCATGTCCAAATATTTCTTAGTAGGTGGATTTTGAGCAAAGGTATTTACTCTGAAGAAGAGCTGGAACAGCTCATTCAAAATCTTTTTCAAGAAAAGAAAAAAGTCAAAGAGTTAGAGCAAAAGTTAAATTATTTAGAGCAAGAATACCAATTATTACAAGCTGAAAGTAAACATTTAAAATCTTCTACGCAGGCTCAGAAACATAATGAAACTGAAGAAATAGAAAAATTAAAATGTTTAATTACCACTTATAAGAAGAAAAGTGCCCAGGCCATTCATGCCCTTTATGAAAATGAGCATCAGAAAATTAAGCAAGAAACAACACTTGCGCATCAACTTAGACAATTACAAGCGCGTATTCAAGAATTAACTGAAGAAAATGCAGCACTTCTTGAACAACAGAAATTCTTACGGATTCGCTATGAACAAACAGACTCAGTTTTAAAGGGTATCCAACAAAATTCTGAACGAGGGGCTGTATTTAAATCGCCTGAAGCAGCCAGCTTATACCAAGAAGCATTATCCCAGACCTTATACCAGAAAGAAGAAATCGAAAAGTTAAAGGGAATTCTTCAAGAACGTGAAAAACAAATTAACGAATTGCAACAATTTGAATCCGCCTTGCAAAAAAATAATGCTCATCAATTGTCTCTTGAAATCCAACTTGAAAAAGAAACGCATCACAATCAAAAGCTGCAAGAAGAAAACCATCGATTATCCAAAATTTCCCGCGATGCGCAAAAACATTCCGAACAGCTTGAAAGAGTGCAAAAACATCTTCATGATCGATCGCAAGAAGGACATTTGGAACTCAATCAACTGAGAAGTGAGTTTCAAAGATCCCAGGAAGCCATCGTTCATCTAACGGAACAGCTTCAAATGGCGCAAAAGCGTTTACATGCATACTCTCATGAGCTTAATAAAGTCCAAAGTGAAAAACTTGAAGTCTCAGAAGAGATAAGGCTTCTGCAAGAACAATTTAGTAACCTTAAATTAAAAATTTTTGAGGGCCAAGAAGCTCTTAAGGCAACCACAAAAGAAAAAGCGCAATTAGAAGCTCATTTGGTAGATAAAACTCATCTTTTCAATAGGCTTGAAAGTGAAATAGCTGCAATAAAATTGGCCTTATCTAAAGGATTGACTGAATCAAAAGACATCCAAGGCAAATATTTGGGAGTAGTCAACGAAAAAGCTGCTCTTTATCATAAAGCCGATCATTTAACGCAATTAATGGATCAACATCACAACGAGTTAAGCCAGCTTCAGCAGCAACTGGAAGAGGCAGCAAAAAAAGAGGATATTTTTAAAGTTCAACTTGAACAGCATGAAACCGCTTGGCAGGAGAAATATCAGACTTCTATAAAAGAAATGCAAAATCGGCTCTTGGGTTTAGAATCCAGTCTTCAGAAACATCATGTAAGTCTAAATGAAAAAGAGCAAGAAATAGAGAATAATAACAACCGGATATTAGAATTGACCCAAGAAAAGTTGCAATTAGAAAATACTCTTTCCAATGTTACACGTTATCAAGATGAACAAGATACCCGTATTAAGATAGCCCAACAGCATGTGGGTAAAAAACTTAAAGAAGTGGCTCTTTTAAATGAAAAAATTGAAACTCAGCAAGACCAAATTGTAGACCTCCAGACCTTATTGCATCAGTTGCAAACAAAGATGGCTGAGATGGAAAGCACCTATGAGCAGAAGTTGCAGCAAGAAAAGAAACATCAAGAACAACTCCATGAAACTTTAAGGTTTTCTGAAGGCCAAGTCGTTAAATGGGAAGAAAAATATCTAAAAACTCATGAAAAGTTAAAGGTCTTAGAAGAAAAGCAACAGCAGATGCAGACTTTATTTTCAAGTATTGGCAACGTGATGGGCTCTCAGTCTATCTTACCAGCCTCATCTTCTTCTTTATCGACTACACATCCTGCTCATCCATTTTTATCCTCAAAAAACCCACCTCAGTGGGAAGACTTGCCTCAAATGCACGAAGAAAGTTTGGCACAAGGAATTCAGTCTTTACCTTCTGCACAGCCCTCGCTCTTCGATGCAGAAACCATTCAGCAAAAATTTCGTCAAAATCTCTTTGATTAACGCTTAGGAATCCCATGATCATTATTGGAATAGATCCAGGGACTCAAATTACTGGATATGGCGTCATTAAAGTAACCGGTCATATTTATCAAGCCGTTGACTACGGCTGCATACGTCCTCCGGCCAGTTATAAGTTGACCGATCGCTATTTAATTATTTTTAATGCGCTTGAAGAGATTATAGATAAGTTTGCTCCTGATGCTTTTGTAGTCGAAACTCAATACGTGAAAAAAAACATACAAAGCGCCATCAAGTTAGGTATGGCTCGTGGCATTGCCATCCTGGCAGCAAAAAAACGAGGAATCCCTATTTTTGAATATGCACCCTCAAGAGCTAAACAAGCAGTTGTTGGAAAGGGGCATGCCAGTAAAACTCAAGTACAGAAGATGGTGCAATTTCTACTGAGACTATCAACGGCGCCTACTCCTGAAGATGCTTCAGATGCTTTAGCCTTAGCTATTTGTCACGCGCATGCCGCTCAGTTTAATCAATTGCTTGAATCGGAAATCTAATGACGTAAGAGGTCTATTGACAGTAATGGTATAAAACGAAATAAAGAAGTTAAATATCCTAGGAGGGCGTATGCAGAAAATTTCATTGTTTTTAGGTCTATTTTTTCTTAGTATTGGCATTAATGTCGCACAGGCTCAAATGGTGCAGCAGACTCCACAAAATAATGAAACGAACGAGATAGCCGGTGAATCTCGCTCTAAGCGGCGTTTGGACAGCAGCGACAATCCAAATTATTCCCGACGCTACGGCCTGGATGACAACTCTCAGTATAAAAGCTATTACAATTCATCAGACTATTATTATTACAATAATTATCCTAATAATAATAGATCAAGCCCTAACCAAAACAATTATTCCTATCCAGGCTATCAAAATAATGATAACTATTATTATTATCCGCAATAATTAAAACCCGCCCGTTTGGCATGCGCATAAGCTTGCCGAAGGCTTGATTCTTGATATAGTTGATCGGTTTTAGCTGAGCTGCGAATGGTTTTAGCTAGACAACGTATTTTCTCCCATAGCTCTCTCATTTTTCTTTTAGATTCAAAAGCTTTATCCCCTACATAAAAATGATGTTCAAAAGCTATTTCAAATAACAGAATCAAATTATTTTTTAGATATTTTGATATGGGATATGTATCAATCTCGTTCTTTAATGGGTACCAATCACTGGTTGCAAAATCATAAAGAAGAAGGTACATCTCATCTTGTTCTGGTTGTTCTAATGTAAAAACTTCAAGACGATCTTTAAAAAAATTGAATCTAATGATCTATCACGTGGCATTTTCTACCTCTTTGATGTAGAGTTCTAAAGCTTCATAAGAATTTTGTGCTAAGGCTACAACGGCTAACCAATTTTGATCTTTTAGTAGGGCCTCTTCTGGACAATATTTTATAAGTCTTTCAGCGTTAGGTTCATATTTATAAATTTCTGCATAAAGTTGCTTTAAAAGACAAGTACACTTCTTGTCGAACATTTTTTCAAAGTTTTGATAGCCTTCTTCTTTTCTAAAATTTTCTAAAAATAGACCTACAGCCTCTTCATAGGAGCTAATAATACAGCTTTTTACTCCAGGATTAATTCCCGCGCGTTTGATATGCTGTTCTATCTTCTCAAGAATGTAAATGCTAAGACCTATCCATCTACTTAAATTTGAAGATGAAGTTATTAAAGAGAAGAAACGTGGAAAGGACATAGGAACGCTAAAGGAAGTTATGAAGCTTTTAACTGAAGAAAAGCCACTTCCGCACAAGAATCGTAGCTTAAGGGTGAATATGTTGGTTATTGGGAATGTCACATTGAGCCAGATTGGTTATTAGTGTACAAGAAGACAGAAACGCCTATTATTTTGCTCGTACAGGTTCTCATTCTGACTTGTTCTAATTCATTAGAATTGCTGGCATATGCAGCATCCATCTTCAGCACATTGCTCACTGGATTTAAAGCCTCTAAAACAATACCCCATCAGCTTTATATAGCCATGTCCCATAGCATCTGCGGCTTTAAATGAATCGCAGCAGCACATGCCACCGACAGCGATAGTAGGATAGCCTATCATAAACACCAAGGGAATGTTTAATACTAAACATAATCCAGCCAATCCACCCACAGGATAACGACCAATCGTTAATAGAGTATTTCCACAGGTCTTCAATCCACTTTTTTCATTACCCTGTTGTTGCTCGATTTCTCTAGGACTTGGCATGCTTAAACCTGGCTCACTTGAGGTGGGTGGTATGCCCCAGGGATTTGTTTGAGAAGTAGAAGGTGTGGGGACTGTTGTAGGGCTATTTGTTGGTGTAACCATATATTTTCCTATGTTTGAATTTTTATCGCGCAAGAGGTCTAATATCTCTTGCTAATTTTTCTACATGAGACTGCCAATGTTTTTTTAATTCCGGGGATAGATTCATCAACTTTATTAATTTGTCAACCTGTTCGTACGCTAACAAGTACTGATTCATGGCTAAATAGCATCGCGATATATAAAAATAAGTTTCTAGATGATCGGGATCGACCTGTTCAGAAAATAAGTAATGTTGAAGAGCCGCTTCTAGATCCTTTTCTTTCTGATAGAAAAAGCCTAAGGCATTCCAATAAGAAGGTATAGTCGGAGCGAAAACAAGCAGTAATTTAAGTAGACTTTTAGCTTGGGTCATTTCATTTCTATCAAAACACACTAAAGCAATTTCATATATTGTAAGAAGCGTTTCCTTTGATATTCCAAGTAACGTCCAAGGTTTAGTATTGCATTTAATATGTTCCTTCCAGAAATCTTCTGCGGAAACAGACGATGGGTTTCTAATTTCATTAAAGTGATCAAAAGCGTTACTGAGCTCACATTTTATTTTTTCACTTTGGGCTTTATCAACATGAAAAATTAAATGTTGGTTGATTAATTGGGCTGAGCTTGACAAAGAGGGCATAATATTCTGATAACTATAATCTCTAGTCATTCTGTCCTTCAGCTCTGCTTTATACTGCTCGCTAGTTTTTAAAGGCGTTGCGATGACCTGAAAATCTTGTGTGCTGACAAAACGATCAATGTGGGATTGCATCTCCGCATCAAAATGACTTTCAAAACCTTTGGGTTGCATAAATGCTCCATGATTGAATCATGATTTTATAAATAAATATTAAACTGTCAATCAAATTGAAAGTTGGGTTTAACCCTTAAAAAAAAAGAATACATGTTACAGGTACTGGCAAAAAAAGAAATTTAAAATTGACAAGCAAAAATTAAATGCTATAAGAGTCGTATGTGAATTTGTTCGTAAACGGTAAACTCAAACTTTAAAAAAAAGAGATATCGATGACTTCATGGATTCAGGCTAAGCCTTATTCTCCCCAACAATCTGTTGTAAGTGTTACAGGGGAAGAAACAAGCAACAACTTAAATAGCAGCGGTAGGTTTTCAACCGATTTTAAGCCACTCTCAAGCATTAGTAAATATACCCCTACATTATTGCCTAACAACACTTCCTGGAATCAAAATGATAGTTCGACTGAAAAAATTGAATGGGGCAAAAAAAGAAGTAAGGTGTTAAGTGAAGAATATGAAGCCATAAGGAAAGAGCAACATGCTTCAAAAATATGGAAAACTAAGGAAGAAATAAATAAAGATGATCCCTTGCTGATCGAACGCTTTCGTTCTCTCTCGGAAATTCAAAAATTAGCCGCATGGAAATTAGCCTGTATCTCTGGAAGTTTAAAAAAAGTTCAAACCTTAATTGATCTTGGATTTGATCCAACGGTGACGGATGGCTTGGGCAATTCAGGTTTACATTTTTCTGCACAAAATTTTGATAATGAGAAAACTTTCAAATATTTATTAAGTTTAAAAAAAATAGATATTACTTTAAAAAACAAAGTTCATTTAATGGCTTTGGATATATTAATCCAAAAGCATGGTGCAAGCGCTATTCCCCTAGCATTTGACTTTATTCAGAAAGGAGTTCAGATTAGCAATGAGAGTACTAAAAAAGAATTATGGGAACATGCGATTCAAATAAACCAGATCAAAATTCTTTTGGAGAAAAAAATATTTTATTCGATCAAACACTTCCAAACCACTCCCTTACATGTGGCAACAATACGAGAATCCGATGAAAATTTTGAATACTTATTGAATTTTGGGCAGCTGCCGGTCAATCATCAAAACGAATATGGACTCACATCATTATCTTTGCTTTGTGCCTCCGACTTAGTATACAGTCATCAATCTTCTGCCTTAAAAAGAATCGACCTTTTGTTACAAAAAGGTGCTGACGTGAATATTGTTGATAGGCTTAATCAATCTTGTCTTTTGATCCTATCTAATAATTTTTGGCATCGGGAAGAGAAGGAAATCCCAGAAAATATTCTGCATAGGCTTTTACGGGCAGGCGCTCAAACAAGACCCACAATTGATTTTTATAAAGCTCTTGATTGGAAAGATGAAAAAAAGATGAAATACACGACAGGTGGGTACTATAACTATACAACGGAACAAAAAATAGGGAATAGCGTCATCACGTGGCGTCATGAAGGCAGTGCTCCTATACAAAATAATGAATTTACATATTGGACAACCAAGCACTATAGAAAAGAAAAGGCTCCTAAAACCTTTCAAATTCTTAAGAACAACAAGACTAAAGAAGGAAAGACATCCTCCTCCCCTAGCCCGCTTAGTGATGGTTCTTCAAAGCCACATCCAATAAACAAGCCTTCACAAACTAATAAAAAGAATCTGGTAAAACAAAAAGAAGAATTGACTCGTGAGGAACTAAGAATTGCTAGTTCTTATCTAGACGATCCGTCCTGTAAAGGAGACAAGGAGAGGGCTTTACATGATGCTATATTTGCAAAAGACTCGAAAGGTGTGGGGGCTTTAACAAAATTTGGATCAGACCCTAATAGTTTAGGACTAGGTACAAACACAAATTTTGCGCAAGCGTGTTTTTTTGGAATAGACATAAAAGTTTTGGAAAAAATGCTTCAAAAGGGTGCCAATCCTAATGTTTATAAAAATAATGAACCCCTTATTAATTACATGAGTCAATTTAATAAGAATGCAAATATTGTTAAATTGTTACTCAATTGGGGCGCAGACCCAAATCTTCCTTGCGAAGAAGGAAAAAATTTGGGAAAAACAGCTCTACATTTAGCCGTGGAGCAATTAGGCGTGTATAATCTCACTCGCGAAGAGTTTGAAGATATTTGTATATTAATGCTTGAAAAAGGAGCCGATCCTAATGCTAGATTTATGTCTAGTGACTCATCGCCTTCCAAAACTCTATTTGAGGAAGTCCTAGAAGTTCGAAGTGATCGGGTTGCAAGAGCTTTTCTTAAAGCCGGTTTCAACTTGAATGCCCCTGATCTTTTTTTGGATAATAGGCTTCTTGACCTTGTGCTAAGAAATGGTTGGGAAGATTTTCTAAATATCATGTTAGAAAAGATGGGAATAAACGATTAAAAACAGGACTAAGAGAATTGTGCGGAAGGCTTGGAGTGTCGGTGCTTAGATATGCATCAGTCTAAAAGATATAATATATTTTTTCATTCACATACCCAGTACTTCGCCGAAGGCTTTGGAGTGTCGGTGCTTTAGCACCGCTTTTACAATGGTCTGTGATAAAGAAAACGTCTTGCTTTTCATTAGGTCTATGGAATAAAGCGGAGCTAAAGCTCCCACACTCCAAAGCCTTCGGCGAGGGCATGGCAACGCATACGGATGAATTTTTTATTGTATGGATAACTCATTGTCATTACAATTGCGGCTTTGAACAAGAATGGAGTGCTTGTGATAGCCTATATTAGAGGTTTGTTAGTACAGTCCACACCTTTATATGTCGTCATTGAAACGGGGGGCATGGGATACAAAATATTTACTCCTGCGAGTCTATATTCTAAGCTACCGCAACTCCAAGAAATGGTCATTCTGCATACATCATTTGTCATCAGAGAACTTTCTCAAACTTTATATGGATTTTTATCACTACAAGAACGTGACCTATTTGAAGCTTTAATGGGAGTTACTGGTATTGGACCCAAGTCTGCGCTCAGCATTATTGGGCATCTGCCGGCGCAAGATCTTCATCATGCAATAAGCAATCACGATATTGCTAGAATAAGCAAAGTTCCAGGCATTGGCAAAAAAACTGCCGAACGCTTAATCATAGAAATGCGTGATAAAATCTCCTCCATAGTATCAATTGATCCTTCAGAGTATGCTTTACACACTACTTCTGATCCCCAAGCACAAAAAATCAGCGATGCCATGAGCGCGTTGATTCATTTGGGCTATAACCAGATCACAGCGCAAAAAGCCATCAAAAAAACCCTGAAAGAAATCCCCGAATCGGTTGATCTCAGTGAACTGATTACTCGCCCTCAAAAACTTATGAATTGACCCTTTGAGTTCATCGTAAGTGCATTTTTTTGTGATGAACAAGAGAGGATTAAAATGCTAAAGTTAGCACAATGGAGCGGTTTAACATATTACCTTTTCAAAGAAGAAAATCCATCGAGCCATATAGTACTCGTTCAAGACGAAACAGGAAAAAAAGCTTTAATCAATCTAGAAACTGGCAGTCTTGCAACTGATTTACAAATATCCAATACACTCTCTTTACGCAACCTGGCTAAAGCGCAGAAAATGACACGCGATTTCCGGGATGATTTTTTAGATTATTGGAATGAAATGAAAAAGGCAGCAAATGGCAATTTATAACTACATTAAGGTTTTTCATGGGCTTTGTTGTACAATTCACCACTGAGCCAGTGAGATCACTGAGAAAATGTGAGATGGGGAGAATTAGGCTGTTTTTTTCATACTTTGGGACATTCCTAAGCTTGTCATGATGTTTAATGCTCTGGCTTTAACATATGCCTCAGACTGTTGTCCTTGAAATGTTCGACATTTCAGATCTCTTCCAAAGAGTACTTTAAATCTATACATGCCCGTTTCAGCAAGACTTCTTCGGTGATAACCTCTAAGTTTTTTCCAGAGCTTTCGTGAATTCTTACCTCTCCTAATCCTTTGATCTCAAGCAAAGACTTATCCCTCTCCAAGAAATAATCAGGTGCACCTGCACGGTATTGTCCATTCCTACGAGGTGGAATTATAGCAGTCGAACCCATCATGATAATTAGCCCGATAACAGACCATTTGATCATAGGCTCCGTCGCCATATGTTCGCTTAACAGTTTTTGGGGCATTCTTTATAAACTGAGGATAAACTTTATGATCGGACGTCTTGTAGAAGGACGTCCTCGTTTTCCTGTAGGAGCAGCAAGCCACT
The DNA here is from genome assembly GCA_963748975.1 of uncultured Parachlamydiaceae bacterium. Lineage (GTDB taxonomy): Bacteria > Chlamydiota > Chlamydiia > Chlamydiales > Parachlamydiaceae > Neochlamydia. Next base: position 97,685 of record CAVVKX010000005.1, on the reverse strand, counting down.
TGTTTAGAGCATCTGGAGAAAACCAAACTGTAATACTTCCTCTTTGTATCAAGGATTTGTTATAGTCTTTTCAGTTGCGAATGCAATATTGTGTTTTAGACATACTCTTTCCTCTTGATTTTGTGTAAAAAAAATTAGAGCATCAAAACTTTCAAAAAAACAATCTTAACTTGAACAAACTCTCTCTGGAGGATATGATGCAACAGACTGAAAACCGTATCGACAATGATACTTTAACAGAACAAATTATTGGCGCAGCTATACAGGTTCACAGAGAGCTAGGTCCAGGATTATTAGAGTCTGCTTATGAAGTGTATTTGTGTCACGAGCTTTCATTAAGTGGTCTAAAAATCGAACGACAAAAAATCATTCCTATTTCTTATAAAGGTATAAAATTAGATGCTGGGTATCGCTTAGACTTGGTTGTTGAAGGGCAAGTGATTGTTGAAGTCAAAGCTGTCTCTGAGCTGTTACCTGTTCATGAAGCACAGCTTTTGTCCTATTTGAAACAGGCCGGAGGAGGCAGAGGACTATTGATCAACTTTAACTAAAATTGCTGAAGTATGGTATTCGTCGTTTAATAGTATAACCCTCCTCAACTTTCTCATCGCTTCTCTGTGATCTCACTGGCTCTGTGGTTATTTTGCAACAACGCCGAAAGAATTAGAAGATCCATCTTATTTTAGAAAAGTGACAATTAATGAAATAGACAATCTTTCTTGGCCAAATGGTCAGGATTTTTTGCCAGAACATCTCTATTACAGGGATAAGTATGAAAACCTATATACATCGCCGAAAACCAATCCAATTTAGGAGTTGTTTCAGCATGGTGCTTTCTCATGTTTTTCTCACTAATGAACCAATAATTAAGCAAAAGGTCTAAAACTCTTTCATGGCTTTGACCACTTTGTTTTCAAATTCCTGCGCATTTCTATATTTACCAAATATAATTCGTTTTGTGCGTGTCTCTTTGCCTTTATGTTGTTCTAGGACAAGTGTAACTTTATCCATCTTTAATAAGGAAAAACCATTTAAAGAAGCATACGAACGAATTCGGGTTAGATGATATAGCCATATTGCTGTCTCGGGAGGATTTCCGAAACGATCTTTTAATTCATCCCATAGAATATCAATATCTTCAAAGGTAAGCGCTTCTCCAAGTCGTTGATAGATTTCCATACGTAGACTCACCTCATTGACATAATCTTCGGGAAGTCTTGCATCAATCAACGGAAAATCTATCTTAGTATCCGTTATCACACTCGGCATCTTGCCTTGCAATGTTTGAATCGTCCTTTTCAATAATTTACAGTACAGATGAAATCCGATAGCTTCAACGTGACCAGATTGTTCCATCCCCAAAATATTGCCGGCGCCGCGGATTTCAAGATCTCGCATAGCAATTTTCATGCCCCCGCCATATCCTTGAGCTTCACTTAAAGCATTCAAGCGTTTACGGGAAAGTTCAGGCAAAGAGCGCAATCTGGGCACCAAAAAATAGGCATAGGCTCTTCTGTTCCATCGACCCACACGTCCCCGCAGTTGATATAAATCGGCCATGCCAAATTGATCAGCACGGTCAATGAGGATTGTATTTGCATTGGGGATATCAATACCATTTTCAACGATTGTAGTCGCAACAAGGATATCAGTTTGACCGCTTCTGAATGAGTGGAAAACGCTATCAATTTCATCATTGCCCATCTGACCATGGCCTACGGCAATACGTGCTTGCGGAAACATCTTTTTGATGCGATCCGCGAAATCATAGATGGTTTCTACACGATTATGGATGACATATGCCTGGCCATCGCGAGACAATTCACGTAGCAAAGCATTTTTAAGCACATCATTTGTAGATTCTGCGATTACTGTGGTGATTGGCAAGCGATCTTGGGGCGGTGTGTTGATGACAGACATGTCGCGCGCACCGATTAGTGACATATATAAAGTGCGTGGGATCGGTGTTGCGGAAAGTGTGAGGCATTCAACAGAAATTTTGAGTTTTTTTAGATGTTCTTTTGCTTTCACGCCAAAACGCTGTTCTTCGTCGATAATAATTAACCCTAGGTCTTTAAAAATGACATCTTCGCTGATGAGACGATGGGTACCGATGACAATATCGATAGATCCCTTGGCGACTCCATCCAAAGTTTCACGTATTTGTTTAGGAGTGCGAAAGCGTGACATGACAGCGATATTGAGGGGAAAGTTACTCATTCTTTCAAAAAGTTTTCATAATGCTGCATAGCTAATACCGTTGTAGGCACCAGGACGGCTACTTGTTTTTTGCCGTCTATGACAGCCTTAAAAGCAGCACGCATGGCTACTTCGGTTTTTCCATAGCCCACATCGCCACAGATGAGTCGATCCATGCTTTTATTATTGCCCATATCGGTTTTGATAGCTGCAATGGCAGCTAGCTGATCTTCTGTTTCAATGAAGGGAAAATCCTCTTCAAAAGCATGCATGTCAGGACTATCCTCCGGATAGATATAGCCTTCCTTTACGGAACGTTTGGCATAAAGCTCAAGCAAGTCAGCCGCATAGCTCATGATGGCACGTTCGGTGTTTTCTTTGGTCTTTTTCCATCGGCTGCTGCCTAAAGTATGTAATTTAGGTATTTCTTCATGTGAACCAATATATTTGCTAATGAGGTAAGCTTGATTTAATGGCACGAAAAGTTTTGCATTATCTGAATATTCGATGACAAAGAATTCACTTAAGGTACCCTGATGATTAGGTCTTTTTTCCAAGCCCATAAATTTTCCTATCCCATGATTGAGGTGGACTACTAATTCTCCAGGTGCAAGATCGTAACTTTCTGCAGGGGTAGTATGGTAAGTGCTACGCTGTTTCTGCCGGCGAATTTTGTATCGCTGCGTAATTTCTGTCATGGGAAGAATGATCTGTTGTGCATCCTCCATGACAAACCCACTTGAAAGATAATTAATATGATAAGAAGTATGGAGGGGAAGCTGTACGTCTGCTTCGGAAATGCGCTTGAGCAGGCTAGCTTTCTCAAGTTCTGATGAACATAAAAAATGCAGATGTATCGGACTTTCGGCTAGTTTAGAAAGTGCTAATAAGATCTCTTGACCCGCCAAAGTTTGTGTATCGGCGTGTTCGGGAAGTAAATATTGACAAATAGGAATAAAAGGATGTTGCCAGCGACGAGCTTGAAATTCCCGGTTGAACATGTGAAAAGACAGCTTGTACATAGGGGCTTGGCTGGAATAGTACCCTCCCTGACTTTTTTCCAAAAGCTGGATTTCACTAAGTTCTTCAATGGGGTTTTGGTTCAGGAAAATTTTTTGTAAAGGAGCGATAGAATCCATCCACTGATCCATGCTGCTAAAAGTGCGCGTCGAAGTCCCGCAAATATTGATGAGAGCACTATAGCGATCTTCTAAAGCTAGCAAATCATCAAATATGATGATAGTTTCTGGTCCCAAGTAATCTAAAATGGTGCCTAGCTTGGACTCTTTGCTTAAAAGTTCCATTTCTCGGGCGGGCGTTATTTCTAAATTTTCCGTAAGACTAATAGATTTTTGTCCAATAGGGTCATACAGGCGAATAGATCCAATATCATCCCCCCAAAATTCGATTCGCAAAGGATCAGGGGATGAGACGGGGAAGACATCTACAGTACCCCCGCGGACTGCAAATTCACCTTTATCAGCAGCTATAGGACGTCTTTGATAGCCCATTTCGGTCAAACGTTGGATAAATAGATCGAAGGGCATGCTATCTTTGACTTTTAAATGTAGGTAAAGATTTTTAAACTTATCAGGTGGAATTAACCGCTGCAAGCAGGCCTGGAGATTGGAAAGGATGATACGAGGATGTTTACTGGATGATATCTCTTCCAAAACTTTGTATCTTTCTCCTACAACATCCGGGCTGGGGGCTATATTTTCTGAAGGAAGCGTTTCCCAAGCGGGAAATTCAATAGCCGATTGATCTAAAAAAAAGGGAAAATCGTGGAAAAGACGTGTTTCTTCCTGGCTTGCGCCCGTCAAGATAAGGACATGCTTGCCTGTCGTTTGTTGAGCTAGGGCGGCCACAAACGCTTTTGGAGCATTCCAAGTTTCTTCAATTAAAATTCAATCGTTCTCGCGTAAAGATGCTTGTAAAGCTTGAATTTTAGCACTGTTTAAAATCTCTTTAAGCATGTTCCTCATGATAAAGAAAGTGAAAAATATCGATTAAAAAAAGATTATCAAATTATTTTACCAGGGTGTAACATAAAAGTAGAGGTGCTTCTATGGATAGTTTATCAAAAATAGGCATCGGTGTTTCGGTTGAATTCCTTATTTATATCAAAAAGATCTATTTTTTATCAAATTTAAGTCATTTAAAATGAGATATTTGCTCACCTTTATTCCTTCCTATTTGCTATCCTACAAGAGGGCTGCCTAGATAGATTTGGAGGTTATATGAATAAAAAAAATATTGCTCTCATGGGTGCTACCGGCCAAGTCGGCCATATAATAGCAGAAGATTTGCTAAAACGAGGACACGCTATACGTGCAATAGGCCGAAATGAAAAAAAATTGCGTGCATTACTAGGCAAAGGTGCAGAAATTTATCTCTATGATTTTGATGATGTGGAAGGCTAAACCGAAGCATTTAAAGATTGCTATTCAGTATTTTGCATGATTCCTCCCACTATGCAGGAGGATGAAAGTCTTTTTCAAGATCGTGTAGGTGAAGCTATCTGTAAAGCACTTGAGAACACAAAGGTTTCGCGGGTTGTGAATTTAAGTAGCCTAGGAGCAGAGTTTGCAGATGGTACGGGGCCGATCAAGGGCCTTCATCGTCAAGAAGAGCGGTTAAACGCTTTAGATTTTATTTCAGATCTGACACACTTGCGTGCAGGCTACTATATGGAAAATATATTCTACTCAATTCCTGAAATCCTTTACCAAGATGAAATTAGTTCACCTATTTCTGGAAGTGTTCCCCTTCCCATGGTCCACAAGAGATATTGGTTGGAAAGCTGCAGATTTTTTAGAAAGGACAGATCCTGTAGACCATCTTGTTTTCGATTTCGTTGGACCACACGATATATCTTTTGATGACGTTACACGTATACTTGGAAAAATTTTGGATAAGCCTACTCTAAAATATGTACAGATCTCTAATGAACAAGAAAGCGAGAAATTACAGCAGGCAGGTATACATCCTGTTGTAGTCAATCTCCTGATTGAAATGTATCAGGCCTTTGATGGGCAAAAAATTAAACCCACACAAAAGCTAACAAACGAACATCGTGGTGTCACAACCTTTGAAGAATTTGCACATATGTTTGTCCACAAATTACTGGTACCTAGATAGAACCCGTGCCAAAATCCGAGCCCGATTTAAAATCCTTGCCCGTGCCCCTGCAATGTCATTCGGTTAATATAAAACAATGACAATAAATATTTTATTTTATATAACTCTTCTTTCAACAAGGAAGAGTAATCATGGAAAATGAAAAATTTGTAAAAATGTGGCATGAGATAAAGGATCTTTTTGAAAAAAAATTTAAAGAATATGATGTCAAATGGATGGAAAGAGAAAGAAAAATTAACACGAAGTTTCTTGTTCTTTTTATTTTCCGTTTAATAATACCAAAAGATGACAGAGGATATGCTAATACTCTCTTAGAAATATTTAATAATTTTCTACAAGCTGGTATCAAAGATCAACCTAAAACACTTGCGCCATCTTCTATATGCGAAGCAAGAATGAAATTAGATCCTGAAATTTTTAGAGAACTTAGTCATGAAATAGTCAAAATTTGGAATGAATACAACGAAAAACCGCGCCTTTGGCATAGTCTTAGACTATATAGCATAGATGGATCAAAAATTTTACTACCAAAAGAATTGTTAGAATTTGGCTTTAAGAAAGAGGGAGAACACACTTACTATCCACAAGGTCTTCTAAGTAGTATGTATGATCTATTAACAGGATTGCCTTGTGACTACAGCTTTGTAGATCATGGCAACGAGAGGGCTTGTGCCTTAGATCATCTTAAACATACTAAAGAATATTCATTATATATATATGATCGTGGATATTTTAGTTTTGAATTGTTATCGGCTCATCGAGAGACAGGAAAAGAAGCAATTTTCCGATTACAAACAAAAGTTCGCATAAATGTAATAGATGACTTTTGGGATAGTAATGAGACGGATAAAGAGGTTTTGATATTTCCAACCGAAAGATTTACTAGAAAAGTAAAAAAGAGAGGGGCAGAAAAAAGTCTAGATGCGATAAGAGTTCGATTAATAAAATATGTGATTGATGATAAGGTTTATGTATTATTAACTACCCTATTGGATAAAGAAAAATACCCGGAAGCTAGTATGAAAGAGGTTTATCATCTTCGATGGGAACATGAAGAAATGATAAAATTATCCAAGGTAATAACCGGGGTTACAGATCTTCATTCCAAAACAGAGCGAGGAGTGAAACAAGAGTTATTTGCACACTTTTTGATTATTGCATTGTTAAAAATTATTGAGTTGCAGGCACAACCGCAAAAAGAAGAAGAACTTAAGGATAAAAAGCCGACTCTAAGACGACTAAGGGGCATAAATAATAATGATAAAGTACAAAGAGATAATGCAAAAAAAGAAATACGAAAAGAAAAAGCAGAAAATTGGCCAGAATTAAGAAATGGAATACAACTTAATCAGAAGGCAATTTTTTTACTGCTTAGTTGGACTGTAGAAAAAATCTTGTATTTAGAGTCAGTTATAGACGAGACGGTGAATTATTTAGTAAGTTCAGCCAAAAAGGTATACAACACGTTTAGAGGGAATCGAACATATCCGCGGAGAAGTAGAACACCCCCTTCAAAATTTTGGCGGAGCAGAAGTAAAAAATGCTTAACCGAATGACATTGCGTGCCCGTGTACGTGCCCGTGCCCGATTAATATTGTTTCTGAGATATCTGTAGAGAGTTTTTTTTCGGGCACGGGCACGCACACGGGCACGGGCACGGGTTATAATTCGGGCACGGGCAGGGGTTTTATGGGTTCAAATTAACCCCAAATTTCTAACTGCTTCCAAAGCTTCATCAATTCTTTGAGGGGCTTTACCACCCGCCTGAGCGTTATTAGGTTTGCCCCCTCCGCTACCTTCTATGATTGGTGACAGGGCTTTAACAATCTCCGTTGCTTTAATGCCCTTGCTAACAAGATCATCGCTGACGCGAATGATAAACTGACAGCGTTCTTCGAAAGGGGCGCCTAAGACAAGGACGCCTGATTTAAGCCGGTCCATGAGATCATCTGCGCAGATTCGCAGCTCCTCTTGAGAAAGGGAGACTTTTGCGGCGATCAAAGATCCTTTTGGCCTTTTTTCAACTTTATCCAAAAGAGCACTTACAATCTTCTCAAGGTTGCCTTTTTGGAATTGCTTAAGTTGTTGTTGGAGCTGTTTGTTCTCTTCCAGTAATTTATCAACTCTTTCGCCAATTTTTGCCGTGGGCACTTTTAATACTACAGCTAGATCAGAAAAAGCATTCTCGCTATCACGGCTTAGCATCTCGGCTTCTAGCCCTGTGAAAGCTTCTATGCGGCGTATACCTGCTGCAATGCTACTTTCTTTGGCGATGCGGAAATAACCTATAGTACCTAAAGAAGATGTATGGGTACCCCCGCATAACTCTTTAGAATAATCAAGATCAACGACCCTGACTATAGAACTATATTTTTCTCCAAAGAATTGTTTAATGTCTTCGCGTTTTTGGGCATCTTCATAGGGGATTTCATACCATGCAACCTCTTGGTTGCTGCGGATTTTAGAGTTGACCATGTCTTCAATGTTGTGAATTTCTTCGGGTGTGAGAGCTTTGTGGTGGCTGAAATCAAAACGCAGGCGGCTCGGTTCTACCACGGAACCGGCTTGTTTTATATGTTCTCCTAAAACTTTTTGCAAAGCCCAATGCAATAGGTGAGTCGCTGTATGGTTGTTGGCAATGCGTTGACGGCGTTCAGTGTCGATCGATGCGGTGACTACATCGCCGATTTTGAGTGCACCTTTTTCTAGTTTTCCTATATGGGCGATGATTCCCTTATAAGGAGCTTTGCATTCACTGACTTGAAATAATTTGTTATCCCCTTTGATTATACCTATGTCGCCGATCTGGCCTCCCATTTCAGCATAAAAGGGAGTTTTTTCTAGAAGAACAATGCCTTCTTGGCCTTCTTTAAGATCGTCTACGAATTGTCCATCATGAATCAAGCCGACAATTTTAGTCACCGCATGATGCAAGGTATAGCCAATGAATTCGGTTGTTCCGTGCTTTTCAGCAAAGCTAGTATATAAATTTTCTGAAACTACTTGTTGAGTAGCCTTTTGAGAGCTACGGGAACGTTCTTTGGCTTCCAATTCTAACACATGGTAGCGTTCTACGTCGACGGTAAGGGTGGAATCTTTAGCGATCAGAAGGATTTCTTCAATCGGCAGGCCATAGGTGTCTTTTAATTTGAAGGCATCATCACCGCTAATTTTTTTGTCGCCAATTTGAGCTTTTTCTATGACTTGATTGAGGATGTTACCTCCACGATGTAACGTACGTAGAAAAGCTTCCTCTTCGCCTGTTAAAATTTCAGCGATACGGCTTTGTCCTTTGAGCAATTCTTTATAGTCGCCGCCCATAGTTTCAATAAGGCGGGGAAGAATTTTGGCTAGGAAAGGATCTTCCATGCCCAACATACGGCCATAACGGACTGCACGGCGCAAAACTTTACGTAAGACATATCCACGATCAATATTGCTTGGCTGTACTCCATCAGCGATGGCAAAAGAAAGGCAGCGTAAATGATCCACGATGACGCGGAAAGCTGGTGCGAGTTTTTCATTGGCTGGGTCATAAGACACGCCAGAAATCTGTTCAACTTGTGCGATGAGACTACGTAATACATCGGTTTCAAAGACGGATTCCACACCCATCTTTAAGCTCAAAATACGCTCTAAGCCTGCACCTGTGTCAATGGACGGTTTGGGCAATGCTTTTATATCTAAAGGGGAAGTCCGATTAAATTGCATGAAGACCAGATTCCAAAATTCAAGGTAGCGGTCACCGTCGGGATCGTCGATTAGACGGTTTGCAGAGCCATATTTGGGTCCACGGTCATAATAAAGTTCTGAACAGGGTCCGCAGGGACCGGTATCGCCCATGACCCAAAAATTATCTTTTTCATGAAGGCGTGTAATCCTATCTGCAGGCACATATTGAGTCCATATTTCAAAAGCTTCATCATCTTCACGAAATACGCTTGGCCAAATTCTTTCCGGCTCGAAACCAAAGAGTTGGGTCGACACTTCCCAGGCAAATTGTATAGCTTCGGCTTTAAAATAATCGCCAAAGGAAAAATTGCCTAGCATTTCAAAGAACGTCAGATGACGTGCTGTGTGTCCTACATTTTCCAGATCGTTATGTTTTCCGCCTACACGAATGCATTTTTGCGATGTCGCTGCGCGTTTGTAGTCACGCACTGTTTTACCTAAAAAGACATCTTTAAATTGATTCATGCCCGCATTGGTAAAAAGCAAGGTAGGGTCATCATGGGGAACAACAGGTGAAGAAGCAATGATAGCATGTTGCTTATCTTTAAAATATTGAAGAAATTTGCTGCGAATTTCTTGAGTTAGCATGAAAAATCCTAATGACGCGTTGATTAATGTGCGTTAAATAAAACATCGCATAACGACGTGATTGGCATTATCTTCGTTGAAAAGCATCTTACCTTTTTCAGTCTTATAAAACATATTTGCCGCCACACTTGAATGACTGCCTATAGCTCCATCGAGGCTGCCGTGTTCACCCTCTGTTAAAATATTATTTCCAAAGGCATCGCTATTGTTATGGATGATCAAAGCGTAATCTTCCTTAACTGAATAATATCTGCCATCGTTAAAGAGCTGGTCTTTAGGACAGACCTTTTTGTCTGGAAAAACAGTTTGGTATAAACCCACAGCGCCTTTATCGGCAAAATCACCAAATCCAATGATTTTTAAGTTTTCTAAGGGTAAATCCTGATGGTATTTTTTTAGGGCTAAAAGTTGCAATCTATTGAGAAGGGAAACATTCTCTTGGCCAATCTGTTGTGCGAAAATGGAAGGGGGATTAATGGTATAAACATATCCCTGGGGAAGAAGGGCTTCTAGGGTAGTGAATTCATTGTTTATTTGATGACGATAAACATTAAATAAAGCTTCCAATGAAATAACATGGCCATTGAGAGCAACAAAGTAATCTTTTAAGGTAGATTCATTAATAGGATCATTATTTTTTATTAGGTTTTCTATGATCACCAAGGCTTCTTGAGGTTTTTTCACTGAACCCGGGGGCAATTCATTCAAACCAGGTAAACGATGTTCCTTAGTCAAATGGTAAACCATATGTTTGCGAAGCTCTTCTTCATATTCTGGTAATTTTTGTTCAAAAGTGGATTCTCCCCACGCATTATCACTCATTTGATTAGTAAGTGGGAAATGAGCGAATAATTTTTTTCCTTCAACAGGGTTTTCTTTTATCCCCACGATTTTCATCACAACCTCATTTTCACCTCCTAATTCAAAATCAGGGTGGATGGCAGCACTCAATACTACATTTCTTCCTTTGCCATTCAAAGATTGAACGCCATGCCCGCCTTTGTAGATGTAATCCCCGGACATAGTAATGGGTGTGATGGGTGTTAAGAATGTATGCAAAGCTCCTTCCATATTCGTAATGTGGTCACCTGGTTTATATTTTATTCCCAATTTGGAGGGTTGTTTATCTGCCATGAGATGACTTAGCATTTCAGGAAAAATAAATTCACTTTTAGCGAGGACTACCGGTTTAATAGGAAAAGTCTTTTCTTCAGCAGCTTTTAGAAAATCTTCTCTTGTAGATAGTCCCTTCAAATCTTCAAGCCGATTGGAGGCTATTTTGGCAAAATGCGGGGCTACGGTTATAAAATTGTTTCGTCCTAAAAAGTAACGGCTAGTTTTTGATGGTTTTTGTAAGGGAGCTTTTGGCAACTCGAGGTTATTTTTAATAGGTTGAATTTGATCTTGTTTGGGTGTAAAAGGCGCGGGTAACTTGTCAGCAGGTTTATTTATAATGGGTTTTTGAGGTTCGATTGCGACAGGGTTTTGCTTCACTTCTTCTTTCTTAACCAAATTTTCTTTGCCTAATTCAGCCGCCTTAGCCGCATCTTTTCGAGCTTCTACTTGTTCTTTGGAAAGGAGGGTGATTTTTTTACTTTCGATGAGTTCATGGCGAATCTTTTGTACTCGTGAATTTAAAAGCGCAAAACCACAGCTGAACAAAACTGCGACAAATAATAAAACCACACGTTTAGCAAATCCGCAGCCATCAAGAACTGTGCGAAAAGCCTGTTTGCCTTCGTAAATAGAAACTGGAAGTTGTTGTTCTAAATTTTGCTGTACTTTACCGATATTTGGCATAGGATCCTCCATATTTAATAAATCATGATGCAATAAGATTAGTTAAATTTCAATGAATTAATTATGAAAAAGTTATGAAAAATTCTGCATAAAATTAATTCTAAATGTATATATGCAGAAAAACAGCCTAAACCTTCTTTCTCCAACCTTCTCAGCATTCTTAATGGCTCACCGGCAGATAAAAAGTCGCATTAAAGCATCATAAGGTGATGACATGCTTTGCATTGTCTTCATTGAAAAGCATCTTACCTTTTTCAGTTTTATAAAACATATTTGCCGCAGCACTTGAATGGCTGCCTATAGCACCATCGAGACTGCCATGCTCACCCTCTGTTAAAATATTATTACCAAATCCATTGCTATTGTTATGAATGACTAAAGCATAATCTTCTTTAACTGAATAATACCCGTCGTCACTAAAGAGCTGGTTTTTTGGGAAAACTTTTTTATTTGGAAAAATAGTTTGGTATAAGCCCACAGCACCTTTATCCGCAAAGTCTTCAAATCCGATGATCTTTAAGTTTTCTAAACGCAAATCCTGATGCATTTTTTTTATAGCTAAAAGCTGCAATCTGTTGAGGAGGTTCACATTTTCTTGGCCAATCTCCCCGGCAAAAATTGAAGGGGGATTAATAGTGTAAACATATCCTTGGGGGAGAAGGGCTTCAAGAGCTGTGAACTCATTGTTTGTTTGATGGATGTAGACATTAAATAAAGCTTCCAAAGAAATAACATGGCCATTGAGAGCGACAAATTGGTTTTGCAGAGTGGTTTCATCGATAGGATCATGGTTCTTTATTAAGATTTCTATGAGCGCTAAGGCTTCTTGCGGTTTTTTTATTGAATCTGCTGGCAATTCTTTCAAACTGGGTAAACGATGTTCTTTTGTGAGGTGGTAAACCATATATCTGCGAAGATCTTCTTCATATTTTGGTAATTCTTGTGCGAAAGTGGGTCCTCCCATCGCATTTGTCGTGATTCGGGTATGAAGCGGCAAATGATGTTTATATAGTCTTTCTCCTTCTAAAGAGTCTTCTTTTATTTCCACGATTTTCATTACCACCTCATTTTCACCACCTAATTCGAAATCAGGGTGGATGGCAGCACTCAATACCACATTTCTTCCCTTGCCATTCAAAGATTGAATACCATGCCCACCCTTGTAGATATAATCCCCAGACATAACAATGGGAGTAATAGGAGTTAAGAATGTATGCAAAGCACCTTCCATATTCGTTAGGAAGTCACCTGGTTTGTATTTTATTCCTAATTTGGAGGGTTGTTTATCTTGCATAAGATGTTTCAACATATGTGCATTGATAAATTTACTTTTAGCGAGGACTATCGGTTTAATGGGAAAAGTCTTTTCTTTTGCTGACTCTAGAAAATCTTCCCTCGCAGTTAATCCATTCAGGTCTAAAAGTTGATTGGAGGCTATTTTGGCAAAATGTGGGGCTACAGAATGAAAGTCGATTTGATCTTTAACTAATCGTTCTACTTTTCGCAATGGGGGGTCTGGCAACTTGAAGAAGTTTATGAGAGCTTGAATATCCTCTTTAGCGAATTCTTTGTCAGCGTTAACTTTTATGAGATCTTGAATATCTTCTATAGTCAATTTTTTGTCAGTGTCAACTTTAAGGGGTTCCAGATTGACGGCACGAGGTTTTTCATCTACTTCAATTTTATCTTGTTTAGGTGTAGAAGGCTCGGGTAACTTGTCAGTAGGTTTATTTACGATAGGTTTTTGAGGTACAATAATGGCCTGGTTTTGCTTCTCTGCTTCTTTCTTAACCAAATTTTCTTTACCTAACCCAGCCGTCTTAGCCGCATCTTTTCTGGCTTCTACTTGTTCTTTGGAAAGGAAGGTAATTTTTTTACCTTCCATGAGCTCATGGCGAATCTTTTGTACTCGTGAATTTAAAAGCGCAAAACCACAGCTGAACAAAACTGCGACAAATAATAAGACAACACGTTTAGCATATCCGCAGCGATCTAGAGCTGTGCGAAAAGCCTGTTTGCCTTCGTAATGAGAAACTGGAAGTTGTTGATTTAAATTTGGCTGTATTTTACTTATATCTGGCATATTATCCTCATAATTAAAGGAAAATTCTATATTAACAGTGGTTAAATTTCAATTAATTAATTATGAAAAAGTTATGAAAAATTCTAAATAAATGAAGTCTATGCCAAAAATAGGCGTTGTTGCCTAAATTTACTACGGATTCTGTGAGATTAATGAGAAAATATGAGAAAATTGAGAGGTTTCTACTTCAGCAGTTTGACGTTAAAGTTTCAAGGATAGCAGTCTGATGATTTCAAAGCCAAAGCCTTAAATATCATGACAAGCTTAGAATGCCACTCAGCCTGTAAAAAAAACAGCCTAAGCCTTCTCACTCATCTCACAGCCTTACTGTGGTGAATTGTACAATAAAGTCCAAAAAGATATAAAAAATATTTGTTTTGTATAAAAATTTTGAGAAAGTATATCCTTTCCAAAAAAATTATATAAAAATTAAATTACGAGCTAATGTTTGATTACATATATATATTTTTTTAATAAAAATAAATTAACAGGTTAATTATGCATACTGAAAAAATCGTAAGTCATTTTATCTCCATTTGTGAATTGGGATGGGGGAATGCAACCACAGCTGAAAATATTAAGCAAATAGCAGGCACATTAGCTAACAACTTTAGCCTTCCTGAAGATGAATTTATTGCAAATCTGCATGAAGTTGCCATCACACTTTTTAAAACATTTTATAGCACAAGATTTGATTCCATTAGCTTTCATATTTCCGAAATTAACAAAACAAGAAAATTAGTGGAACTCTCTGAAGCTACACATATTGCCTCTCAATTTAAAACTTTTTCTGAATCCGACGGTATGTTCACAGGTTCTGTTCAAATTGAAAGAATTGTTAGAGAAATTTTTCCCAAAGCAAATGCTCATTTACCAGATGAAGGGCTTAAACGTTCTCTTCCTATGGAATTTTTAGCTTCCAAATCTGCAAGCGACGTCCCATTTGACGATAAGCAAAGAGAGCTGGAAGAATTTCAGGATATTATGTCTGATTGGAATAGAATTAAAGGTGACTATTATTATGATCAACAATTCATGAATAGTGTTTTCGAAATTTTGAATAGTTCTGAATTAGAAATTTTTAATAGCAGGCTTGATAATTTGATATCTGGCATGGATCAGTCTGAAACATTTTCGTGGAATAGAATAGAACTTCAGTCAAGATGTAAAAGCATTTACCAACTCATGACAAAATCAAAATTTCAATCTGCACACAGAGCAAATTTTCAAGAAAGGTCTGCGCAGATGTTAGATGTAGATCAATCTGTGATAAGCCATTTACAAGATAACGCCTTTAATTCAAATCATCAATTGACGTATGGGAGAAGCAATGATGTGAGTTCTAAGAAAAACAAAGTAGCGGTCATAAAAGAACTTTTTCCGGTAAAAAAAGTCAAATTTAATTCTAATAATGATGGAAGGTCTTCCTTCCAAGATGAAGAGCAAAGAAAACTTATTGCTAATGACTTGCAGGTCTATTTACTTAGTTTAAAAAAAACTAAGCAAAATATTGAAGCTAGAACATTACAGTCAACGACGAGTTCTCAACGCTCTCCCTCTATGGATGTAAGCTCTCAGATTGACTATGGGTTTTTTGCGCAAAAAAATGCAATACCGCTTGAACCACCTGTTGGAAAATCTTACCAAAAAAAATTGTTAGAAAACCGATCCTTTTTAATTGAAGACCTGAAAAAAGATGACAAAGGCGAATCATTGGAAAAATCCTTAAGTTCGATTTACGATGTGAATGAGCAAGACGAATTTGTCAAACAAAGGAATAGACAACATCTTGAAATACTTGTGAATGGATATGATGAACAAGGAAGGACATTACTTCATCATGCTATCTTTTTGAATAGCCCTGATGCCATATCGGTTTTATCAAAATATAATGCGAACATGAATAAACCAACTTTGGATATATTGACAGCTGGTTATGTTTTTTCTCCGTTATATTTTGCCCAACAGGTGAATTATAAGACAGAAATAAAATTGCCCATGATTGAACAATTACTCAAACATGGAGCATTTCCAAAATTTCATAAATACTTTACCTTCATACTTAAAAAGGCTTTAAAACATAAGAATCAAGACCTTCTTCTTGAAGTGATTAAAGCTGGAGGACTCATAGACCATGAGTTATCATTATCTACGGAAATAGAAGCTTTTTTAAGAGATGTTTTGAAAAAAGTGGCGAACCCACTGATATATAGATTGATCATAAACTCGCATGTAGTTAAATCAGAGGGTCGATTGATCGATAGTAACGAAAGCTTAGAGCAGGTGATTAGTAAAATGGCATCGCCTGGAGAGCTAAGGCTCTTCTTAATCGAAAGTTTTTATCAACTAACAGGAGCTATCGAAATTCAAAAAAGTATTTTGCATAACCAGGGTTTTTTCGATGAATTAGTCCAATCGCTAGAACTTGTACATGATCATTTGCAACCCTTTTTAAAAGGGAAATCATTACTGACGTTATGCTTGCCAAAGTATATTGTTGAAAATTCTAAATTTACTGACCAAGTAGGGAAACATAAATCCACTATTTCTAGAGACAGGCTCATAGATATGAGAAGTATGCAAACTCTATATCATTGGAAAAAAGCACTATTAGAGAATCAGGCCTTTAAACCTATTTAGAACCCGTGCCCGATTAAAACCCGTACCCGTGCCCGTTTGCGTGCCCGTGCCCGAAAAAACTCTCTACACATATATCAGGAACAATATTAATCGGGCACGGGCGCGGGTTTAGGGCAAGGGAACTTTTAAAACAAAGGGGGTATGGGTATGGATGCTAGTTTTTTTTAAATCTTTAGAGAGAAGTTTGCTATGGATGACTCGCACAATTTTTCTAGCCGGTTTAGCGATTTTGTCCTGCATTAAATGATGGATATCTTCTATTTTTTCTGCTCCTTTCACCGCATTTTCTAACAAGCTTTTGGTTTTATTCACGAGGTTATTTGCTGAAGTTTGGCAACGAGTCGCATCCAAAATATTTTGTATGAGTGTTTGATATTGTTCTAATTTGGCATAAGTGTAGGCCTTGTCATCTCGAATCTTCCTATACCAGTACATCCCACTAATAAATACCTCCGGGATGGCATCATGTGGATATACAAAGGCGTGATAAGTATCCCATAACCGCATGCTCAGTTTAAAAATCTTCACAAAAATACTCAAAACAGAATAATAAATCCTTCGCATGTAGGATTTAAATTCCTTTCCCCTAGCTCTCCATTGGTTGACTGTATGGACAGAAAAGACCATGGATTCAGGACTTTTTACCCATTGAGGTTCGACAATAAGGGGAAATTTGCCCAAGCACGCCTCTTTTAAATGCGTAAACGAGCGGGCAAGGGATTGCATGCTTAGAATGCACTCGTCAATACGGGTCGCTAAAAGGATCATCTTGGCAACAGTGTTTAAGGCTTTTTCAATGATGTTTGGCGTAAATTTCATTCCACCAGCCAGCGCTGTACCTAGAGCAGCAGGCACGATGTTTTCGGGTTTGACTAATTGTCTTTTCCGATAAAACCACCACATCCAATGGACGACTGATAAGGATTTTACACAAAGCGTTACTGAGAAAGGCAGATTGTAATTGCGTGCCAATTCGTGATGCATACTCCTAAAAACAGCTATGGGATTCATGATTTTTTCTTGCCTGTTTACTAAATTGTGGTTAGAGTTTAAACAACTAACAATCTTTAATAGGCAAAACCATGGTTGAAGTCAATAGCGCATTGGAAAAGAAAAAACAAAATTCAGAAACTCCTTTGGATCCAAATCTTAGGGCGATGCTGGCAAAAATTGCCAACACCATTCGAGGCTTATCCATGGATGCAGTACAAAAAGCAGATTCAGGCCATCCCGGCTTACCCATGGGCTGTGCTGAAATTGGAGCCTATCTATGGGGATATGTGCTGCGTTATAATCCCAAAGATCCAAAATGGCCCAATCGTGACCACTTCATTCTTTCTGCAGGGCACGGTTCGATGCTGCTTTATTCTGCTCTGTATTTATCTGGATATCATCTTTCCTTAGATGACATTAAAAATTTCCGACAACTGCACTCCAAAACACCTGGACATCCTGAATCTTTGGACACTGAGGGCGTTGAAACAACCACTGGACCTCTTGGTCAGGGAGTCGGTAATGCCGCAGGACAAGCTCTTGGCTTGAAATTGTTGGAATCTAAGTTCAATACCGAGCATCATAAAATCTTGGATAGCAAAGTTTACTGCCTATGTGGAGATGGCGATATGATGGAAGGGGTTTCATCTGAGGTTTCCTGCTTGGTTGGACATTTACAATTAGATAACTTAATCATGATCTATGACTCAAATCATGTTTGTTTGGACGGGCCGACTAGCGAATGTTTTACCGAAAATACTAGAAAGCGCTATGAAGCCTACGGTTGGGAAGTTTTCGAGGTCGACGGGAATGATCTCGATGATATTCATCGCGTTTTTTCAAAGGCGCGGGAAAATCAAAAAGGTCCCCGGCTGATTATAGCCCATACAATTATCGGCAAAGGTTCTCCAAACAAAGCGGGGACCAGTAAAGCTCATGGTGCACCTTTGGGTGTGGAAGAAGTTAAAGCAGCTAAAACACTTCTTGGAATACCTCTTGAACCTTTATTTTATGTCTCTCAAGAAGTTAAGGATTTCTTTAGCAAGAAGTCCAAAGAAGATGAAGCCTTGGAGAATGCTTGGCGCACAAAGTTTGATACTTGGGCCAAAGATAATCCCGATCGTATGCGCCTCTATGAAGAAATGGCGCAAAATAGGTTGCCGAATGACTTGGAGGATCGCTTAAAAAAGATCGAAATAAAATCCCCTATTGCAGGACGTAAAGCTTCCAATGAGGTGCTCAATGTTATTTCGACATTCCTACCACAACTCTACGGAGGTTCTGCGGATCTCTCTGGCTCTGATTTGACCATGATGAAAAGCTATGCTTTAGTAGCTCCCGGTAATTTTACTGGACGAAATATTAAATTTGGAGTGCGGGAATTTGGTATGGCCACGATGGCTACAGGACTTTTTCAGACAGGAATGATTATTCCATTTGTCGGCACATTTTTAACTTTTTCTGATTACATGCGTAATGCCATTCGCTTGGCCGCCTTGCAAAGGGCCCATGTGATTTATCACTTTACACACGATTCCATATTTTTAGGTGAAGACGGCCCTACACACCAGCCCATTGAACATTATGCTGCTCTACGTGCCATTCCGTTTTTACAGGTGATCCGACCCGGCGATGCATATGAAGTTAAAATGAGTTGGATTGCTGCCCTGCGTTTTAATGGTCCTACAGCTTTACTGCTAACTCGTCAAAACCTTCCTGAAATTCCTGAGACGAAGAACTTCTCCTACGCTGATGGCGTGGGAAGGGGAGCTTATATCCTTAAAAAAGAAAAGTCCAAACCGGACTACACTTTAATAGCTACAGGTTCAGAGCTTCATCTTGCTATGGATGTTGCCGCAGCGCTGGACAAAATGGGTAAAGGCGTGCGTGTTATCTCAATGCCCTGTTGGGAAATTTATGAGGAGCAAGATCAGGAATACAAAGAAAGCGTTCTTGGAGGCAACATCGGCATACGCGTTAGCATTGAAGCTGGCGTTGAATTGGGATGGCATAAATATATTGGTATGAATGGTATAGCCATCAGTATGCACAGTTTTGGTGCGTCTGCCCCTGCAGCGGATTTAGCAAAAGAATTTGGTTTTACTGTGGATGCTATCCTTAAAAAAATAGGTATGTGACATACGCGAAGCGGTTGCGATGCAAGAAAAGCCCATTCTATTACCCATAAGTCATTGTAAGAAATCGTAAGTATTTGAATCGCGGAGCGTTGCGATGCAAAAAAAAGAAATTTTTGGGAAACGAATTTTGCATCGCTTTGGAGTGCGAAGGCCTTCCTTCGCTTTTTAAAAATCTGATGATTAAAACATGTGGGATCTAAATTTTAATATTTGTCATTGATTGTATTTGTTTTAGAAAGCGAAGGAAGGCCTTCGCACTCCAAAGCGATGCGATATTAGCTCTGAAAATGCACTGTAAACGCATCGCGACGCTTCGCTTTAAATAAACTTATGGGTAAAGCCTTCGCACTCCGATAGCGATGCGATGTTAGTACTTAAAATGCTCCTGTAAGCGCATTGCAATGCTTCGCGCTATCGATTTTATGATCAAACTAGGACTTAAAAATGGAAACGAAAACGCTAACAAACAATAAACTCCTCCAGGCCTTGAATGGTGAAAACGTGGGGCGACCTCCGATTTGGCTGATGCGTCAAGCAGGTCGTTATATGCCCGAATACCGTGCGATTCGTGCTCGTCATTCCTTTTTGGAGATGTGTCATCAACCTGATCTTATTCTTGAAGTGACGCAACTCCCCATCAAAGCTTTTGACATGGATGCAGCCATTCTTTTCTCCGATATTTTATTACTGGCCGATGCCTTTGGATTAGGGCTTTCGTTTGATGAGGGCAAAGGTCCCGTGATAGCGAAGCCTCTACAGTCTGAAAACGACATCGACAAACTTCCTTTAATTGATGTGGATGAAATGCTCTCTTATGTGGGTACAGGAATTAAGTTGTTGCAAACGCAATTGGAAGTTCCGCTTTTAGGCTTTTGTGGTGCACCGTTTACATTGGCCAGCTATATGATTGAAGGGGGTTCCAGCCGTGACCTAGCCAAAACCAAAAAATGGCTTTTGAGCAATCCAAGCAGCTTCCACAAGTTACTAAACAAAATTACCAAAGCTACCGCTGACTACATTGAGTTGCAGATTGAGGCGGGCGTAGATGCCATTCAAATTTTTGATTCATGGGCTAATTATTTGAGCTGGGGACAATTTCTAGAATTTTCCTATAGCTACATCAAAGAGATCATTGAAAAAACGCAAAAGCATAAAATTCCTGTGATTATCTTTTGTCGGGGTTCATCGGTATTTGCATCTAAAATTGTAGAAGCGGCTCCGCAAGGCATAAGCCTAGACTGGAACTGCGATCTTGCGAATATGCGCAAGGTCATTCCATTTCATATTGCTTTACAAGGGAATTTAGATCCCGATATCCTCTATGCTCCACATCACAAGATCGAACAAGAAGTGAACCATTTGCTAAATTCCATGCATGGAGATCCGGCCTTTATCTTTAATTTGGGCCATGGCATCAAACCAGACACCCCTTATGATGCTGTAAAGGTTCTTGTAGAAACAGTTAAAGAAGCGAATTAATGCCCTAACTTTTGTTTGAGCTGCTCTGCTTTTTGTTCATATAACTTTAGTTTCTTAAGACCAAAATTACCACGTTTTTTATAACTCTCGATGAGAACAAGATATGTTTGGGCTAGGGCTTTGCTCCATTTTTTGAAATAAGGAGCATACTCACGCTCATGCTTTTCAAGATCTTGCATTCTATCTTCGTATTCTTCTTTTGTTTCCACATAGGAGAGTTCAACTTGATCATCAAATATATCGTGATTTCTCACCTTCGCGGGCTTCAGACGTATGTCATCAATCACTTTTTGAGCACGTGTAATCTTTTCTAACAAAATTTCTTCCGCATCCAGTAGAGGATCAATTCCATTTTGAAGATCATTTTCTAAGCATAGGCGCCCCAGATTGTAACAAGCCGAGTATTCGCCTTCAAAAGTAGCATTTTCATAGTTTATACGTGCTTTTTCTATATCTCTCTTAGTTCCTAAACCATATTCATAACAAAATCCCATCGCTTGAGGAGAAGCTTTGTCTTCATGTCTGAAGAAAGGCTGTAAGTAGGCAAATTCGTTTTTATCAATAACAGGTAGGCGATATCTCTCGTGCAGTTTTTTTTCATCTCCATTCAAGGGATAGGGCCCCATAGGATTAGGGTAGGAATGATAGATACCACCCTTCGCGAAATTACCATGCCCTCTCAAAGCTTTTTTTTCTGTTTCCTGCAATAAAATATAGACTTTTTGTCGATGACCTTTGTTGTGATGAGACAGGCAACGCTTAAAAACTTCGCATCCTCTGGCTTTTTGCATTTTTAATTTTATATATTCTTCTTTTGTCAAATGGGTTAAGCGGTCGACGGCTTTCTCAGTAAAATCCATTGAAATAAAATCTTTGTCTTGCAAACGAGAGAATGAGGATGGGAGCTTGGGTTCATGACGTTCAAGAAAAGGAGCTACCGCTTTAAGAGTGGCATCGCCAAAACCGAACCAGCGAACAAGACGTGCAAACCACTTCATTTTACTCAGTCTGGTTGCTTTCAACACGTCTCTTCCATCAATTTTTTTTACGGTCAAAATGACATCTTTATCGGGCTTCACTTTTGAGCGTGCCTCAGCAAACTCGTGAAGAGCTTGACAGGTATTTTGTAGATCGCAAAAAGATATTTTGTTTGGCATAAGAAAACCTTTGAGTAAAAAACATAAAACATTATATATCATATATTTAAATTTAACAACTTTTTTATTTATGAAAAAAATTATTATTCTTGGAGGCGGCATTTCAGGGCTTTCGCTCCTTTGGTATCTTAGGCAAAGGCCAGGTTACGATGTCACATTGCTAGAAAAATCTTCGCGAGTCGGAGGTTGGATTTGTTCCCTGAAGAAAAAGGGATTTCTTTTTGAGCGAGGGCCGCATAGTTGTAGATCAAAGGGGCAGGGAAAAGCTACCTTGCAGCTCTTGGAAGAATTAGGCTTGCAGAGTCAAGTTGTACAAGGTAACCCTGCAGCGCAGCAGCGCTATTTATACTTAAATGGATGTTTGCAAAAAGTTCCTTCCAACTTGTTATCCCTATTATTTTCACCCTTGACGCGACCTATCCTACCAAAACTATTCAAAGAATGGAAAATACTTTCGGGACAAGAAGAAGACGAATCTATCCATGACTTTTTTGCACGAAGGTTTGGAATAGAGGCGGTAGAAACTTTTTTGGATCCGCTAGTGACTGGGATTTATGCGGGTGATATCCATCAACTTTCTGCAAAATCCTGTTTTCCGCAGCTTTTTCAATGGGAGAGAGAGTACGGCTCTATTTTGAAAGGGGCGCTATTCAATCGATTTGTCAAAAAAGAGGAAGTTTTATCACCATTTGTCAAACAAATGCACAACTCAAGTCTATTTTCTTTTAAAGAGGGCATGGAAACTTTGCCCAAAGCACTTGCAAAACATCTGAAAAAGCATATTTTAACTAATCATGAAGTCACCGAACTGCGATTTTATCCGACGGGTATTGAAGTACAATTAATGAATGGCCAGGTTTTATGGGCGGATCAAGTTTACTCAAGCCTACCTGCACAGGCGCTATCCCCATTAATACGCACACATCATAAGAAAGCCGGAGAACTATTGGATAGTATTCCAACAGCTTCAGTGGCGGTTGTTAGTTTGGGATACAAACGAAAGCTGTTGCCAAGGGAAGGGTTTGGATATCTTATTCCATCTAAGGAAAGGCAAGACGTACTTGGTATGATTTGGGATTCTTGTGTATTTTCAGAACAAAACTCGTCGGCTGAAGAGACACGCCTCACCGTAATGATAGGCGGAACACGCCTGCCTAATTTTTCACACTGGAATGAATCTGATTTTTTAAATTTGGCTTTAAAGGCTGTTTCACATCATCTTAAAATAGATTCAGAGCCAGATGCCATAGATACCCATCTGGCAAAATCCGCTATTCCTCAATATTTAGTGGGTCATGAGAAAAAAATACAGGGACTCAGGAATACTATGGAAGAATTATCCCCAAGGTTAACACTATTGGGTAGTTCTTTCGATGGAGTCTCTATCAATGATTGTATTGAGAATGCTAAACTTATGGCCGGTACTAAAGTTTAAGGCATGACCCTTTTTAAATCGTTACTCATATCAAGCCTAAAATTACTTTGATAGCGTCGTCGACACACTTCATTTCTTCCAAAGATATGGAACCGATTCTTTTTCCCAGTCTTTTGGTTCTATCTATAGATCTCATCTGTCTGGGTATAATTTTCCCGCTTTGTCCATTTAATGTAATCTGCACCTCAATACGAGGAAAAATTCGGTCTACATTACTTGTGATTGGGGCGATAACGATCAGTTCAGAACGATTTGCAATATCGCTAGAAATAATAAGGCAAGGTCGTGTTTTTTTTTATTTCTTTTCCGTCAGATGGATCTAAACGAACCCAGTAAACATCTCCACGTCTTGGATAATCATTTTTCATTTTCTGCTCGGTCTTTAAAGTCAAAATCATCTAATCCAATAAAATCTTCACCCTCAATTTCAGAAAAACTTTGCCTAACCTCAGCATTTCCAGGATCTTTATCAGCTTCTAAAAATTCTATTAATAAAGAATCCTCTTCTTTTTTTAACGCTGCCCATAGGGCTTGAGTTACGAATTTACTCATCCGCCCTCGACCAATTTTAGCGTGCAGGATTACATCCAATTGCTCGGGAATTGTATACGTCACGGGTTTTACTTTCATAAGAAACTCTCTTTATTACAATTATACATATACCAATATATATTTATCAATACAAAACTCGGGAATGCAATTGGATGAATAATCGTCTCAAGCTAAAGATATTTGGCAGCTCTTTTGATGGGGTATCAATCAATGATTGTATTGCGAAAGCTAAACTTATGCCCAGTACTGAAGTTTAAGGCATGACCTTTTTTAAATCATAGCCTCGAAAAGCAATGATCTGCCATTGACCCTTTCGTTTGACAAATACATAAAGGGCATGATTTGTTAAGGGGGCAATATTTTTTCCTTGAGCGTCCGTCATGTTCGTGATTACTCTATCTACATCCAATAAAGCCACATCGGGCGCTATAAAATGAATGTATTCTACGGATTCAGCAATAGTTGCATTTTTTAGAAGCCCTTTGTCATTTTCAATAAAAATTTTTTCTATATCTTCTCGACTTGTCCCTAGTTCACCCCAATTGTTAATCAGGTCCCCATCTTGAGCCCAAAAAGAAGCCATACCCTTAGAATCATGATTGTTAGTAGCTTTGATATAATCATTTAAGATTTGTCGGATGGTCTCTTCATCTTTCTTAGTGTTTTCTTGGGCCCATAAAGGAAAAATTACAAGAAGCGTTGCGAAGACTGCAAATGTTAAGTTTTTAAACATAGTTTCCTCATATAAGTGCATTTGAAAATCAACTTAGGCCGATGTAAGCGCAAGATGGATTTAAATAAGCTTTAGCATATGGGATGATTTTTGCCTAGAGTATGGCCTAGCTTGCAAAAAATACAGAGTAAGAATACAGTTAATATATAGGGTATTTAACCACGAGACTTAATATGTTTGACAAATTTACAAATCGCGCGAAACAAGTGATCAAGCTGGCTAAAAAAGAAGCTCAGCGATTGAATCATAACTACTTAGGAACAGAACACGTCTTACTGGGCTTGCTCAAGCTGGGTCAGGGTGTAGCTGTTAATGTTCTGCGCAATCTTAACATTGACTTTGAGACTGTGCGCAATGAAGTTGAAAAACTCGTCGGTTATGGTCCTGAAATTCAGGTCTATGGGGATCCTGCCTTAACAGGTAAGGTCAAAAAGGTCTTTGAATATGCCAACGAAGAAGCGGCCAATCTTAATCACAATTATGTGGGTACAGAACATCTCCTGCTAGGACTTTTACGTCAGACTGACGGTGTAGCGGCTCAGGTGCTGGAAAATTTAAATGTGAACCTTAAAGAGGTCCGAAAAGAAGTTCTTAAAGAGCTAGAAACGTTTAATTTACAACTTCCCCCCATAGGTTCAGGAGCTCCCACTGCCGGTGCCGGTGCATCTTCAGGAGGTCAGGGAGGCTCTCAAGGCAAACCTTACGAAAAAGCCAATTCAGGTGCGGGCGGGTTGGAAAAAATGCCAGCCCTTAAGGCTTACGGTCATGATCTGACGGAAATGTGCCGCGAAAATAAAATGGATCCCGTCATTGGCCGCAAGCAAGAGGTAGAGAGACTTATCTTGATTCTTTGCCGACGACGCAAGAATAATCCGGTATTAGTGGGTGAAGCGGGAGTAGGGAAAACAGCAATCGTAGAAGGACTCGCGCAGGCTATTGTTAAGGGGGAAGTTCCCGATAATTTACGCAAAAAACGTCTGATTGCTTTGGATTTAGCTTTGATGATCGCCGGTACAAAATATCGGGGTCAGTTTGAAGAACGTATTAAAGCTGTCATGGATGAAATCAAAAAGAATGGCAATGTCCTTCTTTTTATCGACGAATTACATACGATCGTGGGGGCCGGTGCTGCTGAAGGGGCTATCGATGCCTCTAATATTTTAAAACCTGCCTTATCTCGTGGAGAAATACAGTGCATTGGGGCAACAACCATTGATGAATACCGAAAACACATTGAAAAAGATGCCGCTTTGGAACGTCGGTTTCAAAAAATTATGGTGGCACCGCCCTCTGTGGAAGATACTATTGAAATTCTTGCCGGGTTGAAAACTAAATACGAAGACCATCACAAGTGTATCTACACTCCACAGTCGTTACGTGCTGCAGCAGTCCTTTCAGATCGCTATATTTACGGCCGTTTTCTACCTGATAAGGCTATTGACCTGATTGATGAAGCCGGTGCCAAGATGCGTATTTCTATGATGAATCAACCGCAGGATATCAGCAAGTTCGAAGCTGAGATCGAAGAAACGCGTCTGGCAAAAGAAGAATCTATTGGCAAACAAGAGTATGAGAAAGCTGCAAAGCTTCGCGACAAAGAGAAAACTTTGCGTGAACAGCTGCAACAAATTCGTGCCCAGTGGGAAGTCAATAAAGAAGAACATGAGGTCATCGTTGAAGACGAAGATGTCGCTCAGGTTGTGGCTAAACAGACAGGTATTCCTATCAGCCGTTTAACAGAAGGGGAGACACAAAAAGTCCTCAAGATGGAAGAGATCTTGCGAGGAAGTATTGTAGGGCAAGATGAAGCCCTTAAAACAATTGCAAGAGCCATTCGTCGTAGCCGGGCCGATATTAAGGATCCTAACCGTCCAATTGGCGCTTTCCTTTTCTTAGGCCCTACAGGTGTAGGAAAAACTTTACTGGCTCGTCTTTTAGCCATTCATATGTTTGGCGGGGAAGACGCTTTGATTCAAGTGGACATGTCCGAGTATATGGAGAAGTTTGCCGTCAGCCGTATGACGGGTTCTCCTCCAGGATATGTGGGACACGAAGAAGGCGGGCAGCTGACAGAACAGGTGCGTCAACGTCCTTATTCGGTCGTTCTATTTGATGAAATTGAGAAGGCCCACCCTGATGTCATGGATTTACTCCTGCAAATCCTTGAAGAAGGTCGCTTGACGGATTCTTTCGGCCGTAAGATTGACTTCCGCAATACGATTGTGATCATGACATCCAACTTGGGTGCGGACTTAATCAGGAAGTCGACTGAAGTGGGTTTTGGAGCACAAGAGGGATCATTAGATTATGAACATATAAAAGACAAAATTGAAGGGGCTGTAAAAAAAGAATTTAAGCCTGAATTCTTAAATCGTCTGAATGATATGATTATTTTCCGACCCCTCAACCGGGAAGCTCTGATGCAAGTGATCGAAATAGAAATTAAAAAGATTCAGCATCGCTTAAATCGCCGTGAAGTCTTTATAACGCTTGATGACAAAGCTAAGAGTTTTCTTGTCGAGAAGGGGTTTCAGCCAGAAATGGGAGCTAGGCCTTTGCGACGTACTATTGAGCAGTACTTAGAAGATCCTTTGGCGGAAAAATTGTTAATGCATCCAGATGAGGGATGCCGTTGTTCGGTCACTGCAGATGCTGATCATTTGATTATCACTGAAGATGAGTTGATCCACTTGCACAGGAAACCGGATAAAAAGACGGCAGGTACGTCCGCGAGCTGAAATTACTTCGCCGAAGGCTTTGGAGCGTCGGCGCTTTAGCGCCGCTTTTATAATATGTTTGTGGTAAAGAAAAGTCCTGCTTTTTACAGACCTGTGGAATAAAGCGGTACTAAAGTACCGAACCACCGTTTTTCTTTACAATGATGTGCAGATTCTTGATGGCGCGTTTCATCAATTTTTTTTCTTCGAGGGTAGCACATTTTATTTGTTTAGCATCGGTTAAAATACGAGAAGAGACGGCATCCAAACTTTTATTGATTGAAAAAGAACAACAGGTGATTTTGCGGATAAAGCGGACTAAGTAGTTAAATAAGCGGGAGTGTTCCGCACCGATACGCAACGATTCTTATTTAAAATTTTGATCGTAATCATAGTGGTGGAATATTTTATTCCAAGCATCGAATTCTTTTTTAAAGACTTCTTTATCAATCTTTTTGCGGAAAAGACGGTTGATGCATAGTCCTACACCGGCTAAGGGTAAGGTGAGTAAACCAATAAAGATGCCGGCAGCCATTCTTACAATCTGTAAAGGACGGCTTTCGCCATTGTTTTGGCGAAGATCATAGGATTTATTGAACCCACTCAAGAAAAAATTTTCTACTTGGGCTATAGTCCTGTTCATATTGTAGTAGTGTTGTTTATTAAGGATATTCATCGCATTCCCTTCTTTAATGGGTCATCGTAGCACAAGACATTATTTCCTAGAAGTCAATCCGATTTAATCATAATATAGTGATTTTATTTAAGAGCCTAAGATGTATAAATTTTTTACCTTTATTTATTTATTTTTGATCATTCCCTGCAGGATTTGTTTTGGTTATCAAACCCAGGACAAATCCCGCATGATTGCTGACCTTGACATCATTAAAAATGAGATTGAAGTCAATTATGCCCCGGCGAGTTGGAAAAAAAGTTATTTAAATTGGGATCTAGATCGAGAAATAGCACTTGCCAAAGAAAAAATTTTGGCTTCTGATGATTTGACCTCGCGACAATATCAACAAATTCTTCGCGATCTTTTTAATTCTCTTCAAGACCTCCATGTTGGTGTCAATTTTTATTCCACGGAATTTGCAAAACTTCCTTTTTTAGTACAAGGAATCCATGACCATTACTTTGTGGTTTGGTGTGATGAAAAGGCAGAACTTCCTTTGCAAATTGGGGATGAAATCCTTGCATTTGATGGTCAATCGGTTGGAGATATGATTCAAGAGATTCAATCTTCAGCCTATAGTTCTTATGATACGCCTACTTATAGGCACTTGAGTGAACTGCAATTAACCGTCCGTGAAGGAGATGCTTTGAAAGAAGTTCCACAAGGCACTGTGGAGATCACCTACAAAAGGCACCATGAAGGAAAGATGCATGCATTTTTGACTGACTGGGATTATCTTCCGGAAGAAATTGAAAACAAATTCTCTCTTGTATCTAATACATATTGTCCAATTGGTAAAAACCCTTTCTTTCATAAATGTCGTTCACTCCCTCTTTATACGCGCTTATTAAAGTATCTGCCCAATGCCACATATGGTGGCAAAGTATTGGGAGCTAAGAAAAGTCCTTTTCCTGCATTAGGACCTATCACATGGAAGTCCAAATCTAAAGATTTCGATGCTTACGTTTATACTTATAAAGGAAAAAGCATCGGATACATTCGTATTCCGGATTTTCATGGAGACAGCGATGAAGCAGAAGAATTTAGCCATATCATTGATGTGATGGAAGGGCGCACACATGCATTGGTCCTTGATGTCATGAATAATCCCGGAGGATACGCTTATTATACATATGCATTGGCTTCAATGTTGACCCACACTCCTTTAATTAATTTAAAAGAAAAAATAGCGATCACTCAAGAAGATGTCTTCTTTGCTATTCAGGATTTGGAATGGTTGAAATTAATTGATTCCGATGAGTCTGCCATAGATATTTTAGGTGCAGATGTACATGGATATGTTGTAGATAAAAAGTTTGCCTTATCTCTATTAGATTATACACAATTCATTAAAGATCAATTTAAAGCCGGTAAGTTTATCACAGACCCTTATCCATTAGAAGGTCTAGAATTCATTCACCCTCATCCGATGACAGGCTACACTAAACCTATTCTTATGCTGACTAATAGTTTGAGTTTTTCTTGTGCAGATCTTTTGCCTGCCCTTTTACAAGATAATAAACGCGCTAAAACTTTCGGCAGCCCGACTGCCGGGGCTGGTGGGTATATTTTAAATAAGAAGTATTCCAATCGTTTTGGAGTGGCAGATTTTACATTAACGGGCTCTTTAATTTATAGGCTGGATGGAAAACAACCTATAGAAAATTTAGGAGTAAAGCCTGATTTTCCTTACGAAATTTCTGCGGAAGATTTCACGCAGGGATATAAGTCTTTTATTCAAGCTGTTAATAAGTCTGTAATGGAAATTTTAAAGTAAGTCCTCACTTTAGTCGTTGCTGTTACTGATCGCCGATTCAAAGGTCTTGACATAGTTCAAAAGCTCATTTTTATTTGGCTTTGTTTGCAAAAATTGTAGTGTAGCAGGCTGACTAGTCAAGTGTGCTATTTTTGCCAGCAAGTTTAAATGACGTTTGTCATCGCAAGCAAAAAGGAAAAACAAGGTATGCACAGGCAGGCCATCTAAAGCACCATAGGGGATCGGTTTTTCTGGATAGGCTATAACGACGACATCATAATGCGCATTGAGCAAAAAGTCGCGTGTATGGGGAATGCCAATACCATTACTCAAAGAAGTAGATTGTAATTTTTCTCTATCTAAAAGTAACTCTGAAATGCCATCAGCGTCTAGGTTGAGATGCTTCGCCATGCGTTGCATAGTATGTCGAATAATTTCTTCCTTAGTGCTGCCTGAGACTTGTGTCAAAACATCGCCTTTATGCAAAGCACGGAAAAAGCTAAATTGTTTGACACCACCCTTAATGGGAGGGTTTTCCGCATTAACAACCGAAGGCTTATCTTGTTCAGCTTCCAGAATTTTTTGATTCATGACCCAATCTTCAATTTGATTACGATTGAAGCGAAGTTGTTCGTTGAGGTTGTAATAAGGAATCTTTCCTTCATTAACCCAACGATGTATGGTTTTTTCTGACACATTTAGTAAATCAGTGACGTCTTTGATATTTAAGTCCATATATACCTCGGAATTAAAATCCTTTAAATAAAGCCATAATAGCTTCTGGTGAATTCAATGTTAACATTTTTCTTCGTCTATCTTCATCTTTAATCGCCATCGTTAAGCCTGAAAGTATTTGAAGGTATTCAGTTTGCTTATCATCAGGACCTCCGATCATAAAAATAATACGTACAGGGCTGCCGTCAAAAGAAATCCAATCCACTCCTTTTTGAAGGATGCCAACTCCGATGAAAAAGTCATTGTAGCCGCTTAATTTAGCATGCGGAATAGCAACTCCCATCCCAATACCCGTAGAAACGACTTTTTCACGTTCTAATATGGCGTTATAAAAGACTTCTTCATCTTTGACAACTTTATGCCGATGAAGATTATTGACAATGATATGCAATACTTCATCGCGGTTTTCTGCTGAGATAAAGGAAATAAGATTTTGATCTAAATATTTAGATATTTTGATCATAGTTGACCCTTTTCTCTGAGGCTGAGCCTCGTGTTAATGAATTCCAGTGTGGCCAAAGCCGCCCGAACCACGTTTTGTTTCTGTCAGCTCGTGAGTTAAGGTAAATTTCCCTAATATAACAGGGGCAAGGATAAGTTGCGCGATACGCATGCCAGGTGTCACTATAAAATCTAGCTTACCATGATTGATTAAAATGATGCCCACTTCGCCCCGATAATCCGAATCAATAGTGCCTGGGGTATTAAGCACAGTGACCTGATTTTTTAGGGCCAAGCCACTGCGAGGCCTCACCTGAATTTCATAACCCTGTGGAATGGCTAAGCGCAATCCCGTGGGAATGAGGCATGAAGCACCCGGTGCAATGATCAAAGGTTCTTTAATATAAGCCTTGACATCAGCTCCTGCAGCACCGTGAGAAGCATAATGAGGTAAGCAATCTGCGTCTTCGGAAAGGACGGGCACTTCAATTTGATATCCGTTATTTTCTGTCATGTTATTTATTATTTATCCTTTTCGGATTGCTTGAAAAAATTTGTGTTTCTTCTTGATGGCTATTTATGCCATTGTTTGTCAAGTAAAAGAGGATTTCGGCGATTTTTTGTTTTAATTCTTTACGGCTCACAATGCAATCGATCATTCCATGCTTCAAAAGGAATTCAGATTTTTGTGCTCCAGGTGGCAATTGTCTTCCTATCCATTGTTCAATGACACGCGGACCCGCAAAGCAAATTAATGCATCCGGTTCAGCGATGATGATATCGCCTAAAGAGGCGAATGAGGCAGTCACTCCTCCTGTGGTCGGATTGGTTAAAATTGAAATATAAGGAAGCTTAGCTTCGTGAAGTTTGGCTAAAGCGGCAGAGGTTTTGGCCATTTGCATGAGTGATAGGATGGATTCCTGCATGCGAGCTCCCCCTGATGTCGATATGAGAATTAACGGGAGTTTATGTGTGAGAGCATGCTCGATGATTAAAGCGATTTTTTCTCCTACAACAGAGCCCATGGAGCCGGCCATAAAATTAAAATCCATGATGCCCAGTGCTGCCGGAGCGCTATTAATAGTGCAAGTTCCCACTGTGATGGCTTCGTTTAACCCGGATTTTTCTCGAGCATTTGCTAACCGTTGAGGATAAGGTTCGACATCGACAAAATTTAAAGGGTCTCTGGGACGTAGATGAGTAAACAATTCCTGGAAAGAATTTTCATCTGTGAGAATTTTGATGCGCTCTTCCGCAGTTAAACGGTAATGATATTCACATTTGGGACAACAGTTCATATTCTGTTGCAATTCATTGACATGGATGAGTTCGTTGCAGTGTGTACATTTTAACCAACCGCTATATCCATCTTTCTTCGTCGTCTGAATTTTTATTTTAGGTTTATTCCTTGAGAATAATCCCATTATTGTAACTCTCTTAAATTAAATGATATTATGATTATATACATCAGACGCTTGAAATTCAACCTAATTTTTTCACAGCCTCGCAAAAGCAAAGTCATAAGTTTATTTAAGGCGAAGCGGTGGCGATGTAAATTTCGTTTTACAAAGCTTTCTTTTCTTGCATCGCAACGCTTCACGGTTCTAATACTTACTTATTTGCAGTGGCTAGCTGGCTGGCGGCCTGCTGATAGCGTTCTTCCACGTTCTTCCAGTTAATTATGTTCCAAATATTTTTTACATATTCAGCCCTAACATTTTTGTACTGGAGATAATAGGCATGTTCCCAGACGTCTATGCCTAAGAGAGGAACTAGGCCTTTAGTGCTTAAAGGATCTTGGTTTTCACAAGTTACAATATGCAAATTATGGTGTGTTTTGCAATAGCCTAACCAACCCCATCCTGAGCCCTGTATGGCTATGGTCTTGGTGCTGAATTGTTCAATGAATTTTTCTAAGGAGCCAAAATCTTTTTTGATGGCGTTAAGTAGCTCTCCATTGCTTGGAGGTGTTCCTCCGCCTTTGCTTTGTGGTGCTAGGTTGGTCCAGAAAATGCTATGGTTGACATGTCCGCCGCCATTAAATTTAATTGCAGATTGTAAAGCAATAAGCTCTGCAGGGCTATTGTTTTGTTCGGCTTTAGGCTGAAGTTCAGCGTACTGATCGACGGCTTTATTTAGATTGTCAACATAACCTTGGTGGTGTTTTGTGTAGTGCAGTTTCATAATTTCCGCGCTAATCACAGGTTCTAAATCACCAAAATCATAAGGCAATTTAGGAAGTTGATATTTGAATGCCATAGACAGCTCCTTGGGTAAAGTCTTTTTTACCATTCTGGCCAAAACAGACTAATTTTTACAAGTTTTTAAACCAAAAAATAGCGCAGCTTATATTAATCACCACGGAGCCTGAGAGCATACATCAACCACTGAGCCAGTGAGATCAGTGAGGAAGTGTGAAGATAGGAAGAAAGGATGACGCGGGTTGTATTAATTGAACCATTGGCTCAGTGGTTAACGTGCGCTCTCGGGCTTAGTGGTTAATACGTTATTTAATCTTTCTTCAGTGATAGGGCCGATAGCTTTTAAAACCTTGTCTCTGGGCAGGCTTCCAAAAACGGCTATAAAGGCGTCCACAGTAGACGGGCTTGTAAAATATATTTCATCAATTGAATTCAAATCTATGGGCTTGAGAGGCTTGTTAATCACTGTGTCATAAACTACACATTCTTTAAAACGTACTTTTCTTTGTATGAGAAATTGACTAATAACAGTCCGCGAAATAGCAGAGTGAGGCCAAAACATATAAGCGTTTTCTAATTGTAGGTGATTGAGTAGCTCTATCATTCCTTCTGCGGTTTCTATGGAAGATATCAAAGGTTGGGCAATTCCATAAGACCTAAGAACTTTAGCAGTTTGCTGTCCGACAGAAATCACTTCTTTTCCTTGCAGATGTTGTTTTTTATAACCAAACTGAGAAAAGTGGCGGAAAAATGCATGGACAGCGCTTTTACTTGTAAACAGTATATGTGTATAATAAAGCATTTCTTTAAAACTTTCTTGAATAGCGGGGGAGTTTGAAGGGTAATCTTCAATGCGGATCAGGGGATAATGGATAAAATGAGGGTCATTGTGAGATTCTTCAGGCAGGTCGAGTCCCAAAAAAAGAACGCGCGGCTTTTTTTGTCGACTATCTAAACATTGGAATAAATCTAGCATTTCTTGATCCTCCGTGCGGCATAAAATAGCCAATTGGCCTTGATAATCTGCTGTTTTACCTTGTAGACGGACGCGATTCAAATGTGTTAAACCCAGACGAATGATGGCTGCTTCCGCGACAACTACACCATCGACCTGCTTTTTTTCCAGTAGGGCGAGCCGTTCGCCTATCGTCCCGCGCACATCACAAAAACTCAGATCATTTTTTAAATCTTTCACCATTTCTTCCCTCCGAGCAGAAGAGGTTGCGATTATGGCCCCGGGAGGCAAGGTATCCAGATTTTCTCTGGGGCGTAGGACAAGTACATCGGCAGCATCTAATCCTTTGGTGATGGCTGCTAAAGTTAAGCCCTGGGGAATTGGATCGGGGAGATCCTTAGCGGAATGAATCGCTAGGCGACATTTTTTTTCAAGGAGAAGAGTGTCGATTTCTTTAGTAAAAAAATCTGTTTTATCAAGGGAACGCAAGGAAGTGGTGTGGTCTTTATCACCAGTAGTTTCTACATAAATGCTTTCAAATTCTATGTGGGGATGTTGCTTACAAATTTCAAGATGGACCTCAAGTACTTGGGCTTTAGAAAGGGGAGAAGTCCTGGCTCCAACTTTAATTAAAAACTTTTTCATACTCAAATAGGGACCTTCTTAGCTAATGAGATGTTGCACAGCCTCTTCAACAAATTCCACACCTACGATTCCAATCTTTTGTGTAATTTCAGCCGAAATGCCTTTGACATTTCTTTTAGGAATCAGACATCTTCGAAATCCCATATGAATGGCTTCCTTCAGACGGCTTTCTATACGTGTCACGCTTCTGATTTCGCCACCTAAACCCACTTCTCCAACAACCGTGGTTTCGGGATCAATTCTGCGATTGCGCATAGAAGAAGCTACGGAAAGCAATACTCCAAGGTCTATACCCGGTTCTGTGATACGCATCCCACCAGCAATGGAAACAAAGACATCACATTTGTGGAGTTGATAGCCCATACGTTTTTCTAGTACGGCTAACAACAAAGCCAATCGATTTTGATCCAGTCCTGTGCAGCGCCTTGAAGGAGTGACAAAAAATGTGTCGGTAACTAGAGCTTGAGTTTCAATTAATATCGCGCGAGTGCCTTCGATGGTGGGGATGATCACTGAGCCTATAGCTTCTTTACGACGTTCTTCCAGGAAGACATGAGAAGGATTCGGCACTTCAATAAGGCCGGCTTGTTGCATTTGAAATACAGCTATTTCATCTGTGGGTCCAAAACGGTTTTTAACTACACGTATCATGCGGTAATTATTTTGTTTGTCACCTTCAAAATATAAAACTGTATCGACTAAATGTTCTAATACGCGTGGACCTGCGATTTCACCTGATTTAGTGACATGCCCGATCAAAAATGTGGCAATTCCGCGGCCCTTGGCGATATGCATAAATTCGGTGGTCGTTTCACGGACTTGTGTGACTGACCCTGGGGCGGAGGTGATTTCCCCTTTATAGACAATTTGGATAGAGTCTACGATTAATATGTCCGGGTTAATCTGATCTATTTGCGCTTTAATGGCTGAAAAATTTGTTTCACTGAGCAAATATAGATTTTCAGAATCAATGCCCAGGCGTAAGGCACGCATAGAAGTTTGTTCTACCGATTCTTCGCCGCAGACATAGAGGACGATTAACCCCTGCACAGCTAGAGCTTGTGAAAGCTGAAGCAAAAGAGTGGACTTACCAATTCCTGGATCGCCCCCTACTAAGGAAAGGGAACCACGCACTAACCCACCCCCAATCAAGCGATCGAATTCATTCATTTGGGTGATTAAGCGGGGTGTTTCTTTATGGGAGACTTCTTTCAAACGAACAGGTTTGCTGGTGCTTATGGGTCTCTGTGCTTCAAATCTGGCTTTGGCTCCAGTGACTTCCATCTCCTCATGCATAGAGTTCCATTTAGTGCATTGAGGACACTGGCCCGTCCATTTAAGCTGCTTGTGTCCGCAGTCTGAACAATACCAAACACTTTTTTGTTTGATAGCCATAGTTTTATTCCAAAGACTTTTTATAGCGCGCTAAAGCATCTGCAGCTGCTGCTTGCTGGGCGGCTTTCTTTGAAGAACCTTCTCCAAAGCCTGTTTCTATATCATTGACTAGAACGCAAATTTTAAAAATTTTGCTGTGGTCAGGACCCATTTCGCTAAGAACTTTGTAAGTGGGTGTCGTTTGAAAATTTTTTTGGCAATAGTCTTGCAGAAGCGCTTTAAAATTACGCAAAGGTGTTTTTAAAATCGCATCGATTTCGGGGGAGAAATTTTTGAACAAAAAACGTTTGGCCGCTTCAAGACCCCCATCTACATAAATGGCGCCCATGATAGCCTCAAATAAGTCCGCTAAAATGGACTCCCTTCCCCGACCATCATTCATTCTTTCGCCTTTACCTAACAATAAATATTGGCCTAAAGAATATTTTTGCACGTAATAGTAGCAAGACTCGGCTTCAACCAAACGGGAACGCAGGACTGATAGTTCACCTTCTGGAGTGGAGGGAAGATAGCGATAAAGGTAATCAGCAACTAGCATCCCTAAGACGGAGTCACCTAGGAACTCAAGTCGTTCATTATGTTGCCCTATCTCTTTATTTTCATTAATGAAAGATCGATGAATAAAAGATAAGGCTAATAGGGAACGGTCTTTAAAAGTATAACCCAGCTTGGACTCAATTTCCGGAGCATTCCGGAGCAGTTCTTCGTATGCATTCATAGGGGAAATCTTAATCAACTCTCATTTTTTAGGATAGCAATAAGATTCTTCAGCTTGAAATTAATGCTAATTGAGCACATGATAATAAGCATGATATATTAATTTATCCATATTTAGCTTAATCGGGTGTTATTATAAATGAAATTTGCCACAGATAAATCACACCGTGATTATTTTTATAAAAATGGGGTTATAGAATTTGATGGACTTGTGAACATGAATGAAGTTTACGAGATGAGCGATGCTATAGATCGCATTCTTAGCCATAAATTATCCGTTAAACTCGATCAACTGGATAAACAAAACCCCAATGATATCTTTTTTCAGGGACGAGACCTTTTCCGGCAGGGCGAGCTGCTCAAAAGATTGATTTTACATCGGCGCTTGGCAGAAATTGCAGTTGAGCTCATGGAAGTGCGTTTATTACGCATAGGTTATGATCAACTTCTGGAAGGAGAACCCAAGCCACCTATCATCCCATCAGCTTACGATCAATTTTTACTCCAGGAAGGAACGCTCCAAGAAAAAAGTTGTATGACACCGGTCATTTGCGGTTTAATGCTTTGTTTAGAACCGGCAACATCCCAAGAAAATCCATCTCCACTTTTTCCTAAAACGGCGGGCGCCGGTACTTTTTTCAAACCTGATAAACCTCTCGACCTAAAGTACCTAATACATGCACCAGGAAGCCGTTATTTAATGATTACCTACGCTGATCCGCGGACGGTTTATATCCTCAATGAAAAAGATCCCCATACACATAACTTAAAACATCTAGGCTATGTCTTTGGAGATAAATTATCTGACAAACTTAACCCTTTTCTCAATAGATAAAATGCCTTGGGAAATTTTGCATAGTGGTGTTGATCTTGCGCAAAATCATATGGACAAGGATCAAAAGCTTCTTCAAGAAATTTCTAGTATTGGGCATCCCCTATTGCATTTTTACGATTGGATGGGGCCAAGTGCTACTTATGGATATTTTATCGATCCTTTGAACTTTCTCAGAGCCGATGGCATTGAAAAGCTCGGATTGCAATTAGCTCGCCGACCCACCGGCGGAGGGATTGTTTTTCATTGGACAGATTTGACATTCTCAGTATTAATTCCGGCCTCGCATCCTGCCTATTCGTTAAATACTTTAGACAACTATGCGTATGTAAATAAAAAAGTCATTCAAGCCATCCATCAGTTTCGAAAGGGTATTCAGGCTACCCTTCTATCATCTGAAACGAAGCCCTTGGATGTCGCTAGTGGAAATTTTTGCATGGCTAAGCCCACTATCTATGATGTGATGGTGGAGGGAAAAAAAGTAGGGGGCGCTGCGCAACGGCGTACAAAAAGCGGCTTTTTACATCAGGGGACTATATCCATTGCCATGCCTGAAGAGACAGACCTAAGAGCTGTTTTGAAACAAGAAACCTATGTGCTAGAGGCTATGAAAAACCAGAGTTATGTATTAATGACATCAAAGGTCACATCCCATCAGCTTGAAGAGGTGCGTGATGAATTGCGTCATCTATTAAAGCTAGCCTTTTTATGAGCTTACGCAAGATTTTGTAAGAAAAAAAATATTTTGTCTTTAAAGAATAGATATTCTTTGAGAGAAAGACACGTTTTTGTTACGATCTTCACTTCACCTCTTGTAACGAACATTAATTACACAAGAGGTCTACCATCTAATTTTTAGGAGATCGCTAAATATGTTACAATTTTTGCGCAAATATCAACGTTATTTCTTTGCGGTCATTACCATTGTCATCATTATATCTTTTTCATTTTTTGGAACGTATAGCACGTTAAATACGGAATATCCTCACGAACAGACTGTTTTTACAGCTTACGATGGAACGAATGTGAAGCGTCAGGAGTTGGATGAATTGTCGGTGTTCATAGGCACGGACATACAGGATAAGTTGATTTTAGGAGGAATTTGGGGACCCAACTTTTTAAATGATGGGGTCATTCGAAAAGACTTTTTAGAGACTGGCTTGGGCTTCATTCTTGCCATGAATTATCCTGAAGAACTTCTTAAAGATTTGCAACCTCGGTCGGAAAAAGAAAGGCGTTATACACTTTATAACAACCCCCAGGCGAATTTTATCAATGTTGAAGGTGCCTGGAACCATTTCCTTCCTGATATGAAATATAATTTTGATCTTTTACACAATGTTGACAACCCGGTTGATGCAGAGTCTTTGGCTGGGCGCATCTCTCTTTTCCTTCAAGAAAAACAATTCCCCGCCCCTTTATTAAGAAGAGTTTTGCACTATCAAGAACAACAATACTCCTGGCTGCCGGCAGATCCAAATTTAGATTCCGTGGACCTTTCCTTATTTGGCTATCATACTCTTGAAGATTGGTTTGGGCCGCGTTTTATACGTTTAGTGGCTCAATTCATCATTAACAGTGCTAAAGTCGCCGAGCAAAAAGGATACAAAGTTACCAAAGAAGAAGCTTTGGCGGACCTTCTTCAGCAGACAGCAACAAGCTATCAGCAAAATATGGATAATCCTAATTTAGGTGTGGCAACCTTGCAGCAATATTTTGATGAACAGTTGCGACGCATGGGAATGGATCAAAATAAAGCGATAAAAATTTGGCGCGATGTATTGCTTTTCAGACGTCTTTTCAGCGATGTTGGCAATGCAGTAGTTGTGGACCCTTTTAGCGTAGAAAAAATGCAAGGATATGCGCAGGAGGGTGTTGCAGGCCAACTTTTTGAATTGCCTAAGGATTTACGCTTCGACAATTACCGTGCTATGCAAAAGCTTGAGACTTATCTCAGTGCCGTTACAAAACGTGGTCAAGATGAAAAAAGTCTTTTGATGCTGCCTTCGAATTTTCTACCTATTGATGAGGTGGCTAAAAAGTTTCCGGAGCTAATTCAGCATCGTTACAACCTTGAAGTGGCTCAAGTTAATAAAAGTGCGCTACAAGCAAAGGTGAGAGTAAAAGAAACATGGGACTGGGAAGTCGATGATAAAAATTGGGATGTTTTAAAAAAGAAATTTCCTGAGCTAGGATCAAAAAAAGCAAGTACACGTGACGAACGATTTGCCGCTCTAGATAGCCTGGATGATAAAACACGCAGTCAAGTGGATACGTTTGCTCGTGCTGCTATTGTTGAGACTCATCCGGAATGGATCGATCAGGCACTGGAAAATGCCCCGATTAAAACCGACGAAGTTGTGATCCTGGATAAGGGAGGCAAGGTTTCTTTTGCCAATGGAGAAAAACGCCAAGAAATCATTAAGCTTCTAGATCAAGCATCGCTCAAGAGTGAACCCTCTAATGATGCTGCAAAAAAACTCCTTAAATTTTCTCCTGATGATCTGACTTACTATAAAATAGAAGTCGTCCAACGTGCACCTAAGCGTGAAATCGTCACTTTTGCAGAAGCAGAAGCACAGGGGATATTAGACTCATTATTAGATAAGGATCTTGAAGCTTATTACGTCAAAATTCGAGGAAGTAACTCATCCCAATATCAGAAACCTGATGGAACTTGTAAGCCATTGTCTGATGTCAGCGATCTTGTCGCTGATCAATATTTTGACAAAATTCGCAAGGCTGTAGAAAAAGATTATAAACAAGCTATCTCTCCCCAACCAACACCCAATGTCTTTTTAGGAGATTTTCTAGCTTCTGTGCGGCTTTATGCTTACATGCGTGAGGCTAGAAATAGCTTAGAAAAAGATAACGGCCCGCAGGAAAAATGGGTACGTGTCAACGCTGAGGAAAAAAAGGATTTAGTGGAGAGAGAAGGCCTTGAAAATCAATGGAAACTCATACAAACAGGCTATCAAGGAACACGCAGTCATTTGAATACAGATTTAAACGCCCAGGAAATATTTGCTTTGAAAGCTCCTTCGTGGAGTAAAGTCAATACTCCCGGAAACGGAGATTTGAACTTTTTCCATCTTGAAAAACGGGAAGTCTTCAGAGATCATAGTGTGATGGAAAAAACAGGGCAGCTCTATCATGTAGCTGCAACCGATGCCCAACGTATCTATATGCAAAAATTGCTAGGTCAGTTTAAAGATAAAAAAGCCCTATCTTTGGACTATATGAATACATCCAAAGAGTAAGAACCATGATAACGCAAGAGATCTATTATGTTGGATGAAGATTCTTTCGCCTTATCTCCTGTCAATTTTTTTCAATTAAGTGTCGACTGCCATTATGCAGCAAAGGGCCTTTCTGAAAAAAAATACTTACTACCCAACACTTCCCAACTTTGTGGGGACGAATATTTTGCAAAAGTGGCTTTAGGTTGGAACGAGCAGGGACTTGAATGTCTTGTGGAAGTTTCTCAGCCTTTCCATCAAGCTTATTATCCAGTGGTAACGCGCGGCGACAGCGTGGAGTTAATGGTGGATACGCGTGATGTTAAAACGTCTGGATATAATACACGGTTTTGTCATCATTTTTTCTTTCTCCCTGAAGCTATCGAAGGAATTCAAGCAGGTGAATTGACACGCTTTAGAACGGAAGATAGGCATGAGCTTTGCGATCCTCAGGATTTAAAAGTCAAAAGCCAGTTCACTGTAAGAAGTTATTCGATGAAAATTTTTATTCCAAGCCAATGTCTTGTCGGCTATGATCCGGAACAGTTTGATCGGTTGGGTTTTACGTATCGTATCAACCGCAGCCATGAAGAGCCTCAGCATTTTTCCGTAGTAACAAGTGATTTTCAAATTGAACAGCAGCCTTCTCTTTGGAGTTCACTTAAACTCGTGAAATAAACCTTTGCGCATAAGTTAATAGAAAACATCGTAAATGTTTGAG
This sequence comes from uncultured Parachlamydiaceae bacterium, assembly GCA_963748975.1. Lineage (GTDB taxonomy): Bacteria > Chlamydiota > Chlamydiia > Chlamydiales > Parachlamydiaceae > Neochlamydia. The sequence goes on along the minus strand of CAVVKX010000005.1, from coordinate 55,985 downwards.
CCGCAAAGCGTTGCGATGCAAGAAAAGAAAGCTTTGTAAAAAAAAAAATTGCATCGCTTTGGAGAGCGAAGGCCTTCCTTCGCTTTTTACCTAACAATTATTAAGTATAACAAATGGGATCTAAGTTTTGACATTTGTGATTGATTGTGTTTGTTTTAGAAAGCGAAGGAAGGCCTTCGCACTCCAAAGGCGATGCAATGTTATTTCTGTAAAAGCACCTGTGACTGCATCGCCATCGCTTCGCGTTAAATAAATCATGAGGTCTAGTTATATGAAAACATGTTTATACCACAGGCACATCGCTTTAAATGCAAAAATGGTAGATTTTTGTGGATGGGACATGCCCATACAATATACCTGCATTGTCCAAGAACATCTCACCGTTCGTCAAAAAGTCGGAGTTTTCGATGTATCCCATATGGGACGTATCGATATCCAAGGACCCGAGGCGGAAAAATTTTTAGATTATCTAAGCACGAATAAAATTGCGGGTAAGAGCGACCTGACCGCTATCTACACAGTGTGGTGTGCAAAAACTGGTGGTTGCATCGATGATGTCATCATTTATAAAAGAGACGGGGAGCATTTTTTTGTAATAGTTAATGCTTGTAATCGTGAAAAAGATCTGGCGCATCTTCAGGCAGAAAGCCATGGTTTTAAAGTTGAAATTACTCCTCAATTTTTCGATGGCATTCTTGCTATTCAAGGTCCAAAAGCTGCGCCTTTGATTAAAGGGCTCTTTCCTATTTCTGAAGCGATTAAACCTATGCATTTTATGGTACTTCCTTATCTGAGTCAAGAAGTCATTCTATCCGCCACCGGCTATACAGGAGCCGGGGGTTTTGAAATCTATGGTCCAAGTGAAGCGATAGTTCAGCTTTGGGACCGACTGCTTAAAGAAGGCGCTAATTTTGGCGTTCAACCGATTGGACTGGGGGCAAGAGACACGTTGCGTCTTGAAAAAGGCTTTGCTTTATATGGACGTGAGTTAGCGCATGATATTTTTGCTTCAGAAAGTGTTTCTTCTTGGACAATTAAATGGGATAAAAGCAAATTTTTAGGAAAAGAAGCTTTACAAAATTTAGAAAAGACTTCAAAAAAACGTGGCGAATACGGGATGATGCTGATGGAACCGGGCGTGGCGCGTGAAGGATATCCTGTGTTTAAAGAGGACCAAATCATCGGAAGTGTGACTTCGGGGACTTTTTCACCCTCACTCAATAAAGCCATTGCCATTATCTTGGTGAAGGAAGAATTAACAATCGGCGCAATGGTCGAAGTACAGATACGAAAAAACTTGGTCAAAGCTCAAATTGTGGCATTACCTTTTTTATGAGGAAAAGATGAAATTTTCAGAAACACATGAATGGATTGAAGTGAAAGAAGATATAGGGACGGTAGGGGTTTCCAATTATGCGCAGAAGGAATTAGGAGATATCGTTTATGTAGAACTTCCTAAGGTTGGAAAACATGTGAACGCAGGAGAGGAGGCGGCGGTCTTGGAATCGACCAAAGCTGCGGCCGATGTGTATTCGCCTGTTTCTGGCACTATTGTAGAAGTCAATACATCTCTTGCAGCGGCCTCAGATACAGTGAATAAATCTCCGGAAAAAGAGGGTTGGCTATTCAAGATAAAGCTTAGTTCTCCCCAAGAACTTGATAAACTCATGGATGAAAAAGAGTATGAATCTAGGCATTTAACCTAAAAGTTAGTTTTCGAAAGGCATTGATGGATTTTATTTCGAATCAAGAGTCCCAAAGACAAGAAATGCTTAAAGTGGTCGGTGTAAATAGCATCGATGACTTATTCCGCGCTATTCCCCAAAAATTACGTTTGCCGGCATGCATTCAAGATGATGGCCTTTCAGAATATGAGGGCTTGCAGCTAATGGAAAAGCTGGCTGCTAAAAACACTTATTCGTCCTACGAAAACTATCTAGGTGCTGGAGCCTATGAACATCATATTCCCGCTTTGGTGAATGCCATTTGCAGCAAATCTGAATTTCTTACCTCTTACACTCCCTATCAAGCCGAAGCTTCACAAGGGATGTTGCAAACCATTTTTGAATTTCAGTCTGCCATCTGTGCCTTGACAGGCATGGATATAGCGAATGCCTCTTTATACGATGGAGCATCTGCATGCGCAGAGGCCATGCTGATGAGCCTCCGTGTTCATAAGGAACGCAATAAAATTGTGATCACTGAAACATTACATCCGCATTATCGCCAAGTGGTTCAGCAATACTTAAGCAGTCACCATACAAGAATAGAAATCATTCCGCTTCAATCCGACGGACGTCTAAATTTGCAAAAGGCTTATGAATTAATCGATCATAAGACAGCAGCAGTCCTTCTTTCTTACCCCAATTTTTTTGGTATCATCGACGATGTTAAAAGCTTGAGTGCCCATTCTCAATCTCAAAGGGTTTTAACGGTCGTATGTGCGAATCCGTTGGCGTATGGGCTCTATGCATCCGCCAAAGAAATAGGAGCCGATATTGCTGTAGGCGATGCGCAGCCTCTGGGTATACCCTTGCAATACGGAGGCCCTTATATAGGGTATATGGCCTGTCGTGAAGATTTAATACGACAGCTTCCTGGACGCATTGTGGGGCAAACTGTCGATGCTCAGGGGCGTAAGGGTTTTGTCCTAACTTTGCAAACACGCGAACAGAACATCCGTCGTGAAAAAGCGACATCTAATATCTGTACTAATCAAGCTTTAGCTGCTGTGGCTGTACTAGTGAGTCTCTTATGGTATGGAAAAAAAGGGGTACCTAAACTTGCCCTCACAAACTTTCAAAGGGCTGCTTATCTAAAAAGTCATCTTGAAAAAATACCTGGTGTACAGACGATGGGACACGCACCGATATTCAATGAATTCGCGTTTAAATTACCCGCTCCCCTAGAAACTGTACAGCACGCATTCCGCTCGCAGCTTATCGAACCCGGTCTTGATTTGGGAAGGTATTATCCTCAATATCAAGGATTTTTGCTAACGGCAGTGACAGAAACAAAAAGCCGAGAACAGCTTGACCGTTACATAAAGATAGCCAAAAACTTAGCTGCATGATTTTATAAAGAGTTAGTTTGGAGTCATTATAGCATGACAAAAACCATTTTCGAAAAAAGTCAGGCTGACCAGCATGCCTATAGCTTACCCAAGGATAGTCCTGAGTTTCAGGATTTTTATCCTGATCCTTCCTTATTGCGCCAAATACCTTTGCCCCTTCCGGAAGTTTCTGAAATAGATTTGATGCGCCATTTTTGCGAAATGGCCTCCCGTAATATGGGTATCGATAAAAATTTTTATCCTTTGGGTAGCTGTACAATGAAGTTTAACCCGCGTATCAATGAGCAATGTGCCTCATTGCCTGGTTTTACTAGGACACATCCATTGGCTCCTGAAGATACTGTACAAGGCAACTTGGCATTGATTTTTGAGTTCATTGAGATGTTATGCGAAATTTGCGGAATGTCCGCAGGATCCCTACTGCCTAATGCAGGAGCTCAAGGTGAGTTCACCGGGTTACAAATGATCAATGCTTATCATCGTCGACGGGGAGATCATAAACGGTCGGAGATACTTATACCGGATGATGCCCATGGAACGAATCCTGCTTCTGCAACAATGGCGGGACTGAAAACGATTCCCATTCGCACAGATATAAATGGGGATTTGGATTTGAATCACTTAAAAAGTAGGATATCGGAACGTACGGCTGGTTTAATGCTGACCAATCCTAATACGTTAGGGTTGTTTAGCCCCCAAATCTTAGATTTTGCACAAATTATCCATCAGAGAGGAGGATTGTTGTATTATGATGGCGCTAATCTGAATGCCATCCTTGACCTCGTGCGGCCAGGCGATATGGGTTTTGATGTGATGCACATTAATTTGCATAAAACTTTTTCTACTCCTCACGGTGGAGGCGGTCCTGGTTCAGGTCCCGTCCTTTGTAATGATAAATTAAAAGAATTTTTACCTGTTCCTCGTATAGAAAGAAAAGGTGAGAAGTACGGCATTGTGTGGGATGATCCCCGCAGCATTGGAAAAATGGTTTCGTTTTTCGGAAATTTTGGAATTTATCTGCGTGCTTATCTTTACACGAAATTGCATGGACATTTCGGTTTAAGAAAGATTGCAGAACAGGCCGTCCTCAATGCCAACTATCTGAAAACTGAAACCGCACCCCTGTTAACCATTCCCTACCCACAGCCCTGTATGCATGAATTTGTAGTTCAAGCAGATAATTATTTGGATCAAGGAATTCGTGCTTTTGATATGGCGAAACGGATGCTTGATTATGGGATGTACGCGCCTACTATATATTTTCCTTTGATAGTAAAAGAAGGCATGCTCATTGAACCTACAGAAAGTGAATCTAAGGCTACATTAGATTACTTTATTGAAGTTATTAAAAAAATTATCCAAGAAATTTATACTGATCCTCAGCTTTTAAAGACCGCTCCTCATACAATGCCTGTCTCTCGTTTAGATGAAGTGCTGGCAGCCAAAAAGCCTATCCTCCGTGAACAGTTTATTTTAAAAAACCTTTAACTAATTTAACGACATTATTGACATAATCAGTCTAAATGTATAAACTTAAGCTTTTATCATTGTAAGTATAATTTAAGGAGAATTTATGGTTGAAGTTAAACGCGTGGCTGTAGCAGCCGATGTAGCGGTTCAAGCGCCTGAAAGCGAAAAAAAGCAAGAGGTTTTACAACCTGTCGATGCAAAAGTCCAAGACGTGGCGCAAGAAGTCATTAAGGATGCTAAAGCAGATAAACCTGTCAAGCCTAATTGCTGTAAACGTTTCTTTACCCAATTGAAAAATATACTAGAAAAAGTCTTTTGCTGCTTCTGCCGTTGCGTAAAGAAGAAAGAACCACCTAAACCTAAAGCTCCTGTTGAGCCAGAACCCATTGAGCCTGATGTTGATGGCAAAGAACAACCTAAAAAAGCTGGCGAAAACCAAAAAGAACCTGTTAAGCCTCCTATTGCCAAAACACCTGAAGAATGGAAGAAAGTGGCTGAAGAGTGGACGGATTTGACTGTTAAAGAACATGTATTAAATTGTGATAAAGTAATTACACAAAAATTCTTTGACGAGACACTAAACAAACCTGAATTCCAAAAAGATCCAAAAGCTTTTGTTGCCCAGATGAAAAAAGACCGTGGCAATACAGAAGAATTAAAACCAACTGACTGGGCATTAGATTTCTTATGCAAGCAGTTTGATGTTGAAGCAGAAGAAATTGAAAAGGAAGCAATTAAAGCTGTTGAACAACCACAACCAGGACTTGAACGTCTTGGAAATAATCGTGATAAAGAAGTGTCAGAACTTGAAAAAAAGGTAGCTGAGCAAAGAAAACTATTGGAAAAGGAAGAACAAAAACAAGCTGAGCAAAATGCTGCTTCCAAAGAAGGCAATAAACCACTCGAACAGCCTAAAGCTACAGTTCCACCTCGAAAAGAAAATGTAGAACAGAAAGAAGAAAACAAACCGGCTCCTGAGCAAAAAAAAAATGAAGCTGACAAGAAAGAAGAGGTAAAAAAACCTGAAGAAAATCCTCCTGTTAAAAATGCAGAAATACAAGCAGAGGAGATCGCTGCTAAGACAAGCCCAGCTGCACCGCCGGTGAAGGCTCCACAAGTGCCAGTGAAGGGTCCGCAAGCACCAGTTAAAGCTCCACAAGCTCCGGTTAAAGGTCCACAAGTACCAGTTAAAGCTCCGCAAGGGCCAGTTAAAGGTCCGCAAGCTCCGGTTAAAGGTCCACAGGTGCCAGTGAAAGGTCACAACCACCGGTTCCACAACCACCAGTGAAGGGGCAACAACCGCCAGTTAAACAACCGCCCGTTAAGGGGCAGCAAAAGCCAGTTCCACAACCATCAGTTAAAGTGTAAAGACATGATCCAAAAGACGTCTAATAATGTCCCTACTGTCTCCATTACGGGAAAAATTAATGCTGACTATTTGAAAAACGTGCACAAGAGTTAGATGGTGCTATTTTGATGCCTTTGGAGGACAAGTCTTAGCGAGCTGCAGCTAAGAAAAATGTTTCCAAAGTTCAACCAATCCTTTAGACTCCTGAAGAAAAAAAATTCAGAAGTGATTTAGTTCTTTCTCAAAAATAATAGCCCTACTTTCGTTCAGGAAGTGGGGCTTTTTTTTCCACAAGTAAAAACTTCGCCGAAGGCTTTGGAGTGTCGGTACTTTAGTACCGCTTTATTCCACAGACCTCATGGAAAGCAAGACGTATTTTTTATCACAAACAAGACCTTTTTGATTCAAATGGAAGTGCACATATACGAAGTTGATATGACTCCCTGGAATTTGAAGTTGAAAATTGGCTCAAAAGAACCAGAAGATCGACAGAACCTTACTTACGCAAGACGTCTATTATAAAAGCGGTACTAAAGTACCGACACTCCAAAGCCTTCAGCGAAGCGCTGGGCATGTGAATGAAAAAACATGTAAAAATAAGTATCCCCAACGAGGTGATACAAAGCTTCCGCCTATAAAGAAAGCGACATTTTTAGGTTAAATTAATTTTTATATTCCATTATCAAATTCTATGCTATAACTCTGAGTCTTGACATAACACTTAATGCAGCATGCTCATTTACTATCGTTACATTTTATATTTATGTTTGCAAATTGCTTTTGTAGGATATCTATGTTGTGGTTGTTCTTTTTTTGCTGACCCAGCTAATGTTGGTGATGCGGCCTTTTGCAATAACGAAAATTGGATTCCTCCTTATAAAATTAAACGTGAAGAACATTATTGCGAAGAAGAGCTGCCTGAAGGCACTCCTCTTAGTGTTGCTGAATTGATCGACTATGGATTACGCAACAACCCACAGACAAAGGTTACATGGAATACTGCTCGTGCCAATGCATTCATTCTTTATTCGAAGTACAACACGTTTTACCCTCAAATTCAAGGTGCGCAAGAAATCGAACTTGTAAAATCACATTTCGGTGCAGGTGCGACCGGGGTTGGTAATCTGATTAATGGAGCTACAGCCATCAATAATGCTAACACGACCAATACCAATAATATGACTGTTCCCGGTGCAGGTGGCGTCATTGCTGCAGGGGGAGGAGCTGCATCTAGCTCAATTACTGGAAATACGGGAGCTGTATACAATCAATTTCTCATTACTGATATTTCAGTAAATTATATCATGTTGGATTTTGGCGGAAGACAAGCTAACGTTGAAGCAGCACGACAGGCACTTTTTTCTGCAAATTGGACGCATAATCGTACTTTACAAACGGTCATTTTGACCATTTTACAATCGTACTATAACTATATCGCCGCACAAGCTACCGTTGAAGCACAAAAAGATAACTTAAAAAACGCCTTGCAGAACCTTGAATCAGCCAAGACCATGTATGAAGCTGGTGTGGCAAGACTTGTAGACTTTTTATTAGCGCGTTCAGCCTATGTAAATGCTCAACTGTTACTAGAGCAAGCTTACAATAATCTCCACACCACCATGGGGCAACTCGCTACTGCCGTTGGCCTTCCCGCAGACCGTGTTTTCAAAGTTGCCCCCATGCCTGAAAAACTTCAAGAAGTTTCTATAGAAAAAGATATGGATGCCTTATTGGAACAAGCGAAAGAGTTTAGGCCGGACCTTGCAGCAGCCTATTCCAATTACTTAAATGCGCTTGAACAGATCACCATCCAATATTCTGCCGGATTGCCTGTTGTGAGCGCTTTTGCGGAGTATGAGCGTATTAATTTCATTCATAATCCTGCTAATAACGGATATATTTCTTTTGCAGGCATCACAGCTGCGGGTCCTTTATTTGATGGATTTTTGGCACTTAATCTAACACGCAGCGCTAAAGCCCAAGCAGCCGCTTCCTATGCAACTTATAAAACGACCGAAGAACAGGCCTTTTTGGATGTTATAACAAGCTATTATGCCTTTTAAAACAGCTATTGAAACAGTCAAATACAGTAAGGAATATTTACAATATGCCCAAGAAGCTTATAATGTTGCGTTTTATGGTTATCGCGAAGGCGTCAATACTCTTTTAGATTTGCTAACTGCGACGGTGACACTTTCTAACGCCCGCACTGCTTATATTCAGGCCCGTACACAATATGTTACATCTATTGCGTCATTGGCCTATGCAACCGGAACATTATATTGAGAATAAACATGAATTTCAATATTTTCATAGCTTTAGAGGAAATAATTCAACAATGCCAATAAGAAGAATGACCAAACTTTTTTTTTATTTTTCTTTGATTTTTTGTATTTATGGATGTTCAAAAAAAGAACAACAAGTGCCGAAATATCCTGTAGAAGTAGCTGATGTTGTTCAACGCGATGTTCCTATATTTATTGAATCTATTGGAAACGCCTATTCTTTATTCACTGTGCAAATCCGGCCACAAGTAGGTGGTATAATTTTGGAGGCCAATGTAAAACAAGGCCAATACGTCAAACAGGGGGATCAGCTTTACAAAATTGATCCACGGCCTTATCAAGCTGCCCTTGATCAAGCCAAAGGAACCTTATTAAAGGATCAAGCCGCCTTGGAACTGGCTCAGATTACAGCAAGACGATACGCAGTTTTAGCTGAAAAGGATTTTATTTCCAAATTAAATTTTGAGCAATATCAAGTCAACGTGAAGTCTGCCCAAGGACAAGTATTGACCGATCAAGCTGCAGTGGAAGTGGCTCAATTGAATTTAGATTGGTGCACAGTCCGTGCGCCTATTACAGGTAAAATCAGTCAGTTCACGGTTGATCCTGGGAATTTAGTTGTGCCCAATGATACGAATGCTTTGACTGATCTACGGACGATTACTCCTGCAGACATTCGTTTTTATGTGAACCAAACGGATTATATAGAAGTACAAAAGGCGATGAGAGAAAGTCAGTTGAAATTTCAGGTCTATTTACCTCAAATGACGAATAATATACGACAGGGAAAGATTTATTTTTTTGATAACCATATTGATTTGAACACAGGAACTATCCTGATCAAAGGTACAGTTTCTAATGAAGATGAATTCTTATGGCCTGGGGAATTTGTTCGCGTAAGGCTCCAATTGCGTGTGAAGCCCGATGCATTATTAGTTCCCGAAGAGGCTGTCCAATTTGGACAAGATGGCAACTTTGTCTATGTGTTTAAAGCAGACACCTCAACTGTAGAATACCGTCCGGTAGTAAAAGGAGAACGCGTAGAGAAAATGTTTCTTATCGAAAAAGGCCTCCATCCTGGTGAGAAGGTTGTTACTAAAGGACAGGTTAATTTACGCCCTAATGCGCAAGTTTACTTAGCTAATACGAATAGTAATAAAACTGAAACCAAGTAAGCTTTAATCTTATGAATCTTTCAGAGCCATTCATTTTACGACCTGTGATGACCACTCTGCTCATGGTCGCTATTTTTGTGCTAGGGGTTTCAGCATTTTTTAAGCTTCCTGTGAGTAATCTCCCTGACGTTAACTATCCTGTCATTACTGTCACCGTACCTTTTCCGGGAACAAATCCCGAAATCATGGCTAATACGGTAGCGACACCACTTGAAAAACAATTCATGACCATTCCTGGCATTAAATATGTCACCTCTTCTAACACTTTAGGCTCAACCATCATCGTTTTAGAGTTTGATATAAATATAGATGTGGACTTGGCTGCCGTGGATGTGGAATCAGCTATTGTGGCTGCAAGAGCGCAGTTACCTCCTAACTTGCCGCAAGAGCCTACTTATAAAAAAATCAATCCATCCGCTACACCCATTGTTTATATTGCCATTACATCCGCCACTATGACACAGGGCGAGCTATATGACTATGCCAATACAGTGATTGGACAGCGTATCTCCATTATTGATGGTGTCTCTCAAGTGCAAGTCTATGGTTCTCCTTATGCTGTGAGGGCCCAATTAGACCCAGGAATGATAGCACGCATGGGAATTACCCAACAGGATATTGCTACGGTTTTAGCCAATCAAAATCAATATAATCCTTTGGGTCAGACAGATGGAAATTCTATATCTGCAACAATTTATGATAATGGAGGTTTGTTCAACGCCGATGCCTATAGTTCTCTCATCGTCGCCTATCGTGGCAATGCTCCTGTTTTTCTTCATCATGTCGGTAAAGTTCTTGACAGTTTGCAAAATGATCGCGGAACAAGACGCTATATTGATAAAAATATCGATCAAGTTTGTGTCACATTAGCTGTGCAACGCCAACCCAAAGCGAATGCCGTCACTGTGGCACGTAATATTCATCAGTTACTGAAAGACTTAAAACCCTTGTTGCCCGCTTCACTGGATACAATAGTCGTTTTCGATCGATCCGTATCGATTTTGGATTCAATTAAAGATGTCGAGCTTACTTTAGTCGTTGCCTTTATTTTAGTGGTCTTGGTCATCTTCGTTTATCTCGGTAAAATCTGGGATACAATTATTCCATCATTAGTGATGCCCATGTCCATCATTGTTACTTTCGCAGCCATTTATCCTCTCAATTATACCATTGATAACCTCTCACTTTTGGCCCTGACTTTGGCGATTGGTTTTATCATCGATGACGCTATTGTCGTTTTGGAAAATATCGTTAGGCGTGTCGAGCAGGGCGAGACGCCTCTGCAAGCTTCTTTATCAGGATCTAAGCAAATTGGCTTCACTATTGTTTCTATGACAGTGTCACTGATTGCTGTTTTTATTCCTATTATCTTTATGGCAGGTATTATTGGAAAATTATTCTCAGAATTTGCCATTACTTTGACGATAGTGACACTTGCTTCAGGGATCATTTCTCTGACTTTAACTCCCATGTTATGCAGTCGCTTTATTCCTCCCGCAAATCTTGATCGCAAAACACGCATGGAAGTTTTGTCCCATCGTTTTAATGATTGGATGCTGGGTCATTATAAAAATGGACTTGTTTGGGTTTTGCATCATCGTAAAACAATGCTTTTGGTCGGCCTTGCCAGTGTAATCATTAGCATTTTATTGTTTAAAGTCTTGCCGACAGATTTTATACCTGATGAAGATATCGGATTTATTCTTGCCTATACCGAAGCTGAGCAAGGCACATCTTCGGAACAGATGGAACGTTTTCATAAACAAATCACTGATATCCTAAAAAAAGAACCTGAGATCGAATCCATGTTATCCATTGCTGCAACCCCGGAATACCGTCAAGGCATTGTTTTTTTATCTTTGGTAGCAAGGGATAAGCGTCAGTCGATCTCCGATCTTTCACAAATTTATAATAAGAAATTAAAAAACATTCCTGGTGTAAATGTTTACTTGAAGTCAGTCCCTCTTATAGACTTGAATGTGGGTGTCCAAGTTAGGGGAGCTTATCAGTACTTGATGCAAAGTCTGGATTCTCAAGAACTCTATAAAGCTGCTGATGCTTTATTTCAAAAGATGCATGACGATCCGATGTTTCAGGGACTTTCAACAGATCTGGAGATAAAAACACCGCAAATTAATCTGGATATCCAAAGGGAGTTGGCCTCTACGCTTGGCATTGATGCGTTGAGCTTTGAGCAGTCTTTGCTTTTAGGTTACTCCGGCAATCGAATTTCACGTATCCAAACTCCTATTGATCAATATGATGTCATTGTGGAATTAGATCGCGACATGCAACGTAATCCTAATGCATTTAATGATATTTACTTGAGATCTAGTGTATCCCAGCAGATGGTTCCTTTTAATGCCGTGGCTAATTGGACGGAAGGTGTAGGGCCTGCCAGCGTGAATCACTTCGCACAGTTTCCTGCGGTGAACATTACTTTCAACTTGGCTCCGGGAATAGCATTAAGTGATGGCATTGCACATCTTCGTCAATTAGCCAGTCAATCATTTACTCCGAAAGTGACCGGAAATGTGCAAGGGGCTGCTCAAGAATTTGAAGAATCCATTAAAAGTGCTGCCTTTCTTATGCTGGTCACTATTTTCACTATATATATTGTTTTAGGGATGCTTTACGAGAGCTTTATACATCCACTCACCATTTTATCAACGCTACCTCCTGCCATTGTAGGGGGGCTCCTAATTCTTTTTATCACGGGCCGTCCATTATCCCTTTATGCTTTCTTAGGAATTATTTTGCTTATAGGCATCGTCAAAAAGAACGGCATTATGATTGTCGATTTCGCTTTGGATAATATTCGCAGCAAAGGCGAAAGTGCTGAAAAATCCATTTTTGATGCTTGTGTTGTGCGCTTCCGTCCAATCATGATGACGACTGTAGCCGCTATTATGGGGGCTTTGCCTATTGCTTTAGGGATTGGCGCTGGTGCAGAATCGCGTCGACCTTTAGGTTTTGTCATTATTGCAGGGATGTGCGTGTCGCAGCTTATCACGCTGTTTTTAACACCTGTGATCTATCTTTATTTGGAACAATTTAGCGAATGGCTGGGTGTTCAAAAAGTTAAACCTGAGAGGTTATAAAATGCGAGTCACGGGGTCTTATTCACTCAGGTTCGCTATATTCTGTTTCGAGCTGGGAAGGGGGGGCGATTTGGCTGGCCGAATTGACAGGCCCTCCCGTGGGCACTGCTAATTTAATGCCGGTGAAGCCTTGAAAGGCAATAGCCATAAGCCCCGTCATAATAAAAGTAATACCCATCCCCTTTAATCCTGGAACAACTTTTGAGGTGGCCAATTTTTCACGGATAGCAGCTATGAGTGCAATCGCCACCCACCATCCGAAGCCGGAACCAAAAACATAGATGATGTTGGCCCAGAAAGGATAGTCGCGTGTAACAGCAAAAAGACAAGCCCCTAAAATGGCGCAGTTGACTGCAATAAGAGGAAGGTATAATCCTAATGACATATATAAAGCTGGCGCAGTTTTTTCGATGACGATTTCAAGGATTTGCGTAAAGCCCGCAATGATGGAAATGAATAGAAGGAATTCAAGGAAGTTTAAGTCAATTTGTGAAGCTTCTAAGCCTACACTCGAAAGCCAGTGGAGAGCTCCCGGACCTGTAACGAAACGATGGACGAACCAATTTAAAATGCCGGAGATGGTCAGGACAAAGACAACGGCAACGCCGAGTCCATTGGCAGTTTTTAACTTAGTGGAGCAAGCTAAATAAGTACACATGCCAAGAAAATTAGCTAATAAAAAATTTTCAATAAATACGGCTTGTAATAGCAGACCAAATAAATTAAGAGGTTCATAGCTTCCTAACCACATGCTTTAAACCTCTGTCCTATTGAGCCTATTAAAAATCCAGATCATGCCGCCAATGATGAAAAAAGCTGCCGGGGGACTGACCATTAACGCAAAATTTTCATATGCATTGGGATTTGCAGGTGAAGCATACCACGAAAGAGGAACGATTTGATGTCCGAATAATTGGCCAAAACCAAAAAATTCTCGTAAGCCTCCTATGATGAATAAAACCCCTGCATAACCTAAACCAGCCCCTAAGCCATCCATGAACGCTGGAATGGGTTCCACATTTTTTGCCATGCCTTCCGTGCGTCCCATCACAATGCAATTAGTGATGATCAATCCAACGAAAACACTAAGGACTTTGGAGATGCTGAAAAAATAGGCTTGAAGGAATTGATCTATCATAATGACAAAGACGGAAATAATCGCTAGCTGGGTGATCATGCGTACACTGTCAGGGGTCACTCTTCGCAATAAAGACACAAAGAATGAGGAAAAGGCAGTCACAAAAGCTACAGAAAGACCCATTGTCACCGATACTGATAGCCGATTGGTTACTCCTAGTGCTGAGCATATGCCTAGTACGGCCACAAGAATTTGATTTCCACCCCAAAGCTGAGAAGTCAAATACGAAAGGGCAGGGGCTTTTTGTTGTGTCATGGAAACTGTCATCGTTAGCATTTTGGATATATCTTATAATGATTAATCTCATTAGTTTCAAGGTTTGCGTATAGCTTGTGAAAAATCCATTATTAGGGTACACTGACTAGGTTGAAATGCTTTTAGACAGTAGAAATTATTTATAAATGTCGCTTATACATTCAACTTTATTAAATTAAATATAGAAATGGAAATTTAATGAAAATTAACCGAGCCTCTGACTTTCTTGTTTCTGCTGACCAAGTTTTAGACCATGTTCCCGTAATAAGTGCGTTTTCTAATTTAATTGTCCTTTTTCAAAAGTGTGTCATTTTACCCTTAATGAAAGCCGAGACGATCGAAAAAAGTCATTATTACACCTACATTAAAACAAAAAGTTGTATTCGTTGTGTGACACTGATCACAGTCATAGGTTTCGTTTTTATTGCATTGATGGATGCTAGTGATAGACTAAAAGATATTCCCAAAGAAAATAAAAAAGGTGAAAAGGTCCAAGACAACTTAAAGTCTCTTCCACCAATTGACAAAAAGTTAGAAGTTAATCAAAAGTTAATTTTAAACAAAATAAGCGCACCGGTGGTGGAGCAAGAATCTATCCAACATAAAGCACTTGAAAATAAAGAAATAGTTCTGCACGAAGTGGAAGATGAACCTTTAGTATTAGAACCAAAAAAAGTGGAACCTGAAGATGAGAAAATAGACCTTCAAGAAGTTGAAGAAAATAAGCCTTTGGTATTGCAACCTAATATCGAAGTGGAACATAAAGATGAGGAGATAAATCTTCAAGAAGTTGAAATAAAAGATGAAGCTTATGAAGAAGAAAAAAAAGCAACATTAGAAGCGCTCGAAAGAGACCCGCAAAATATACATTTTATAAACCCGATATTTTATGACGATAAAGAGATAGCTCTTGCATTTGTAAAAAATCCTAAAAATGCTATCTTTGTAATTCAAAATCTGAGTTCAAGATTAAGAGATGACATAGACATTGGGCTAGCCTTAGTGAAAACTAACTTCTTCGGAGTTTTTCATTTAAGTGGGAGATTGAAAAAAGACAAAGCAATCGGTACTATAGTAATAAACGCAAATGCTTACGCAGTTCAATATCTTGATGCAAGTTTACGAGATGATCTAGACTTAGGTCTTCTTGCTGTGAAAAAAGAGGGCCTTGCGGTCCAATACCTTAGCCCAAGACTACAAGATGATAAAGAAATAGGTATTCAGGCTGTCAAACAAAATGCCAATGCAGTTGGATTTTTGAGTTCAAGACTACGGGATGATAAAGAAATAGGTCTTATTGTAACAGAAGAAAAAACGGGTGCATTTTACAAGCTTAGTCCCAGGCTACAAAATGACCGAGATATTATGGAAAAAAATATACGAGCCCATATAAAAAATAAATTAATTGGTAACATTTAATCACAATAAATCCACTTAAAGACTTAAAAAACAAGAATACATCATGAACGTGAATGCTCCTATTAGATATAGCTTTTACACACCTATAAAATTTTCAAAAAAATTTATTGCAAAAAGAAAGCCCATCATCAGGGCATTGATCACTATCGGAGCTGCCGCGGACGCCTATGCCCATATAGGCAAAAATTATATAAAAGCATGCAATCGAAAAAGTATGCCTATAAAAAATGCAATGGCTAAGACAGCGATTAAGATTATCAGTTATATTTTAACGGCTTTCTTATTTCCTGCTTTTGCCTTAATTGCCAAGACCATTTATAAAAATTGGGCAATGAAAAATTTGCCTCCAGAGAAAAATGAAGAACCTAAACAAAAAGAAATTCCTATAAAACTGGCGATCAGTCCAAAAATCCCAGAACCGACTTCTTGTCAAAAAAAATCTGAGAATGTTATAGAGCCCAATAAAAAAGAGGCTCCGGTCATAGAAGTGCCAGATGCAATTCCTGAAAAGGTAGCAATACTTCAGAATCCGTTATTGGATAAAGAAAGTCAAGAAAGACTAGATCGTATGAATCATGCCTTTGTTCGACAAGAAAATGATGATTATAAGTCAGTTTACAGTACCTTAAAAATGATTGCGGACATTGTACAACAGTTGGAAAAGGATAATAAATTAACATTTAAGGATGAATTGACCATCAAGCCCAGAGCCCAAATAAAAAATCCACTTGGATATGGGAAAAACAATGCTTCCACAAAAGCCCTCGAGGTCGTCATACTTGGAATAAGTAGTGCGCTTGATTTGGGGATCTTTGGGGTGGAAGTTAAAGGTGAAAAATTATTTATCGATGAGATTCTTGTCAGAGTCAAACAGAGTCAGTCACGATTTGTCCTACAAAAAAATCCATCCATGAACAAAGCTTTCAATAAGCTGTATGAAGATTTTGTCGAAAAAATGCAGAAAAGTGTCTTACAATTCGCTGATGATCTTAATCATATACCTTTTATTTCTAAAACAGAAAATGAAGAAATAGTGCGCTTAAACAAAATTCGATTAGCGCTTCCTGTTACGGATGATCTTTTAGAGTTAATTTTAAGTAAGAAAATTGCTGACATACCTGATGGTGTAGAAAAGCAGGCCTACAGAAAAAAATTTCCATTGCTTACGCACAAAGCCCTTGTCAATGGCCTGCCTTTTTTTAAAATGACTCCTTACACACTACTACAAGATATGCTAAGTTTAATGAAAGATTCGCATGTCCCATTACAAGTTAAAAGTAACCTCTTGGACTTGTTTAAAACGCTTATAACGTGCCCCTATTATGTCGAGGATTTTATCTCTTCTGAATTTAAGCAAGCCGCCGAGGACTTCTTCTTTGCTATCGACAATTTTGATCATTCTGACTTCGATGCGCTTAAACAAAAAAAGAAAGATGTTATTGCCATGTATAATGAGTGGCAATCCTCATTTGAAAAAGCAATTAAAGACGAAAAAATTGCCTTGCGAGAGAGTCCTCATCCTATGGATGCACCAAAGGTTGAACAAATCATAAAGGTGGTGACAGAGGGGGATAATAAAGCCATGAAAGAATTAGCGAAAAGTCTCGCTGAATCTATTCCTGCGTTTTATGCTACCTGTTTCCCAAAATTTACCTATCAGGAATTTTTAAGCGATCCTCTCGTTTGTATTAAACCTATTGCAGATGCTTCTAATGCTGTTCTATTACCTTTGCAGGGCATGCTGAAAAGGCTTTATAATAAAGATGTAGATAGCCAGGATCATATACAAAATATGAAGGAAAGGTATGAACAATTTATCTGTTTTGTTGTTGAAGAATCTTTTCGTTTAGGCGATTTTTGTACATCAGGGACACTCTCCTGCAGATTAAAAAGCAATGAATTAAAAAACATTCAAGCTATTTTTAATATGTCTTTTAACTTTAAAGCTTATAAAGAATATGAAGATCAAATCCTGCAAAACAAAGCAAAACCCATGTTTCCTTTCATGGCGATGTTTGCAAAAGACCTTGCGTTTGTCTTGGAAGAAACTTCTGCAATATCCCTAAATGATCGCGTAAGCTTTCTTAATAAGTATTATCATAAGTTGTGCGCTTATCAACATCATGCATCCCTTTATATGCAGGAAAAGAGCTAATACAAACACGATGTGGTTCTTAAAATACATCCTGGATGCTGTCTTTTATTATTCAGCTTTCGTTTGGAGTTTGATGAGAAACTGTCGATAAGGTGCCAAAACATCACGGTAAGCTTCCGTAACCCCGTTACCTGTTAAAGTAGCTCCTGCCATTCCATCCACTGAGCTAAGGGCTTTCGGTGAGTTTCCTAAAACCTCGACAACTTTTCCTTTCACAACATTAATGCCTAAAGGTCCAGTTTTAAAATCCGTTTTTCCATCAGCATTTTCTTGAAAAATGTGTTTTCCAGGAAATAAATTTTGCCAGTAAGCTTCTGCAATGTTAGCCCCTAAACCCGGCGTTTCTTTCTGGTCATACCAGGATGTTCCTATAACTGTATTCCCATCGGGTTTGATCGCTAGATAGCCATAGATGGCATCCCACAGGCCAAAGCCATTAATAGGGATTACATAACCTACCGCTTCAGCCTTTTGGTCGTTTTCTTTGTCGCTTAAATTAGGCAAGATTTTATAAATAAGCATCCAAGGTTCTTTGTAATAACCTGTTTTGCGATATTCTGCGACATAGTTGTTGTAATTGATGTTTGCTTCTTGAAATGTCTTAATGTTGCCTTTCCTATCTACCAAGAAAGGAACGATGCGTTTATTATAAATATCTAAAAGCTGGCTTCTATTGGCACTTTCAGGGGTGTTTGAAGGAATCAATACACCTTCTTGATATTGTGCAGATACATGTTTACTCTCTTTGTCTTCGACCAAAAAATAACCACGATGATCTAAAATTTGTGATGCCATCAACATTTGTTTGCTGCGGTCTAAATCTTTGGCTATAGTTTTAGGTTCTTCAAGGACGCTTGCTAAAATAGATAAAATCAAAGCGCAAGTGAAGCTAAGAATAATCATAAAAACTATCGTTTTTGCATTGCTTTGCACTGGCTTAGGCACTGAGTCTGACACGTTTCAAGCTCCTTCTTCTAAACAGGTTTACCGCATAATAATCAAAAAGTGGAGCAAAGACATTCCCCATTAAGATGGCTAGCATGACGCCTTCAGGGTAGGCAGGATTGATGACGCGTATGACAATGGTGATCATTCCACAAAAGATTCCATAAATCCATTTGGCGAAGGGAATCGTAGGAGATGAGACGGGGTCGGTTGCCATGAAAACAAGACCAAAGGCCAGGCCACCTAAAAGTAAATGCTTATAGGCGGGAAAGCCAAATGGCGCAGCAGTCCAAGCGCCATGTTCAGGAAATAGAAAATGGGAGGAGAGTTGTATAACTAGAGCGGTCCCCAATGCACCTAAAAGCATTCCAAGCATCGTCCTCCATGATCCAATACCCGTCCAGACCAGAAAGAGAGCTCCTAGTAGGCATGCTAAGATAGAAGTTTCACCCAAGCTCCCTAATTTATCGCCAAAGAAAAAGCTCCAGTCTTGATTGTGGCCCATGCCATAGTTTAAGGCCGAAAAGTGGTAGGCATCTTCATAGTAACCTGAAGAAAGGCCTAGTCCTCCCTCAACGAGGGGACTTGTCACAAAGCTTTTCAACTGCTCCTGAGTGAGCTGGCCTATAGTTGCATTTTGATGGTTTAACATATTCCATTTGTCAAAATGGGGTTGGAGGGTTTGAATGTTGCTTAAGTCGGTTCCTAAGGTATTTGAGGCTATCGCATCAATATGAATGCGTTTAATTTCTTGTGGAGTGTTAAAGACAGCTAATTTAGTGGCTTGTGTATAACCATCCAAAGCATTAGTGTGTGCATCTTGATTCATTTTAATTAGACTTTGACGCACTTCGCTCGCACTTGAACCTACCCAGACATCACCACTCATCCTACCAGGAAAGGTAAAGAAGAGAAAGGCTCTGCAAGCTAAGGCTGGATTGACGATATTCATGCCTGAACCACCGAAAACTTCTTTACTCAATACAACCCCGGCAGAAACTCCTACCGCAGCCATCCAATAAGGAATTGTGGGAGGAAGAATCAACGCATACAAAATACCTGTGACCAGAAATCCTTCGGAGAGCTCATGTCTTCTTACAATTGCAAATAAAGCTTCCCAAAAACCTCCTATGAGGTAAGAAACAAGAGTTAAAGGAAGGAAAATTAAGAGTCCTTCCTTGATGATTGTTATATAACGATTGTTTTTTGTGGCAAAGTCTATGTAGTCGTTGAAGCTTTGGCCTGCAGACAAATATTCATTCATCAGCTGGAAGTCTCCGCTGCTGTAGACGTATTTTTGCAATCCTGTGTTCCAAATAGCCATTAGGATGCAAGGGATGAGAGCTACCGCAACAAGTATCATCCATCGTTTGACGTCAATAGCGTCGCGTATATGCGGAGCTTTTTTAGTGTTGATGGGAGCTTCATAAAGGAAGGTATCATTAGCATTAATCAGCGGTTCAAGGAAGTGCAGGGGTTTTCCTGGCTCTGCTAAAGAATTGGTGTAATCGAGTAATCTTCTCAGCATGTTTTGTCCTTAATAATGGAAGGAGCTTAACAAAATTAGATGAAAAACTTAAATGAAAATTTTTGTTTTTATGAAAACAAAGAACCTAACTGTAAATTCATGAAAGGGGCTAACATACTTTTGCGCATAAGTTTATTTAACGCGAAGCGGTGGCGATGCGGTCACAGAAGCTTTTCCGGAACTAACATCGCATCGCCCTTGGAGCGCGAAGGCCTTCCCAACCTATTACCCATAAGTTTATTTAACGCGAAGCGTTGCGATGCGTTTACAGTGCATTTTCAGAGCTAATATCGCATCGCTTTGGAGTGCGAAGGCCTTCCTTCGCTTTCTAAAACAAACACAATCAATCACAAATGTCAAAATTTAGATCCCACTTTATATTTCAAAATTGTTATGTAAAAAGCGAAGGAAGGCCTTCGCACTCCAAAGCGATGCAAAATTCTTTTTACAAAACTTTCTTTTTTTTTGCATCGCAACGCTTCGCGGTTCAAATATTACGATGTCTTCTATTGACTTATGCGCAATAAGTATGGGCACTAAGTCGCAAAGAACTAACCGTAAATTTATGAAAGATTTATAATTTTCTAGTTAGAATACAAACGCCAAGGCGCTAACATTATATGAACAAATTGAAAAAAAAATGGATCTTCATCTGCCTGCTAACGGCTATACTACTTGGCATTTCAGGAAAATATCTCCTTTCTAAATCCATAGAATTCTACATTTTTCATTCAATTTCAAATTTAACAGGAAGACAATTAACGGCAGATAGCATCCTTCGTATGGATGAAACATGGGTGCTTAATAACCCTAAATTATGCAAAAATGGCGAAAACCTATGTGCGGCTAATATCTTTTTGAATGCCACTCGAGCAACACTTAGCTACAGCATAAACTTATGGAAACGTGAAATAAACCTTAATATTATTCTGGAAGAGCCCAAGTTTAAAATCCATCATCCCGATACCAGTTTTTCATTAGCAATCCATGATGGAAATCTTCATCAAGGTTTTTTCGAACAAAAAACACATGTAAAAATTCATCAAGGCCAAATCAACCTGGGCGATGAAAGCTATGGTATCAATGGAGAATTATTCATCGGATCAGCTTATAAAGGCAATTTCGACATCGATTTTAAAGAAGGGTCGCCTGAAGTTTCAGAGAATAATCATCTTTTTGTTCATTTTGTAAAAGATCCCTCATCTGCAGGTCAGCTGGATGTTCGATGTCAAGAAATGGACTGCCGCCGTTTGCATCATCTGGCAAAATTTCTTTCGCCTGCTTTACACGATTTTGAAGTATATGAGGGTGTTTTGCAAGGTAGTATAGGGTTTATTTTAAAACCAAATGGATGGCCTTCCATTTATGGAGAAAGCCATCTGAAACATTTTAATTTTGAACACCTCCCCACTGGCGTCAGAGGATCTTTGAACCAGGTCAATTTGAATATTCTAAAAAATTATTCTGGACATATAGCTTTTAATGGGATGCTAAGTTATGCCTTAAGAGAAATAAAAAATTTACAAGGTCTAATTCGTATAGATGACCGGATGCAAGCCAAAATTGAGATGGAGGGTATATATGGTAATTGCGGGCAAAAGTCTCAATTATTAATAGAAGGGGAAGGTTCATTGGCTTCAGGGGAGGCTAATAAATTAAATTTGACAGGGTATTTAAATGATTCTAAACATCATTCCAGTGGAAGTATTAAGATTAATGAGCTAGCAGAAAACACTTATCAAGCTCAATTTAATCTAAATCATCAACATCATCAAGATATAGTGCTTTTGCAAGCATTATTGAAACTGATTCCTCAATTAAAAGAAGTCTCTTTAGTAGAAGGTAATTTTGATATCAATGCTAAAGCGATGATTACAAAACATGGGCTTGATAAAATCCTATTTGAAAATATAAACATTAGCCATCTAAAAGCTATGCATTCACTTTTGAATGCTGCGTTTGACATTGAAAATGTTCTGGGACATGGGACTCTGGGGCTCACTGAAGGCAACGCATTAGAGACAAATTTACAGTTAAATATCGTGGCGGGGCAAATTTTCTCTTTGGCTAACCCTCTTTTGAAAATAGAAAATATTCTTTGTAAAATAAACTTTTCGCAAGGAAAAATTGTAAATTCCCATGCTGAAGGGTGTTTTGGTGAGATGTTCGGTACCGTGGATATTAACAATAGTCATGCTTGTAAATTACTATTGCATGGAAAAATGAACGATCTTATCAAGCATGTCCCCCATGAAAAAATGCGTAAAAATTTGTTGGGAACTTTTAATCGGCATCAGGTAGTCATCGCGGCAGATCTTAATCACCATCCACAAAAAGAGGAACTGGTAGGTCTAGTCAAAATCGTTGATGCAGAAGGAAAAGAACAACCATTAACCTTTGGCTGCGAATTGACACCTGGCTCACTAGATTCCAACTTGCATCAGGCTATTCCTTGCAAGCTTTTTACAGTTAACCCAGTATCTTTTAATTTCACATCACCAGAAACTTCTCTGACTTTGCTTGATCATGATTTTTATCACTTAAGGCATGGATGGTTTGAAGGTGATGATTTGCCTTTGAAAAAATTCATTGAACCTATTTTAACTGAGATAATACCTTTCAACATTTCTGGAACGGGGAATCTTAAAGGTTGTTTCGACCGCATGAAGTTAAATATTTCTTATGAGGCACATCATGTTTGTCTTGAAAATGACCTGCTGGTGATTAATGTCGACGAAATCAAACGAGAACCCTTTAAACACAATGCAGAGCACTTCTTTGATTTTAGAACAGGAAGACATAGGGGTTCTTTACCTTTAATCAATGCCACTTATCTTGATAAAAATACGGGACTCTTATTCACTGATATTAATGCTGACCTGCATTTTGCTGGAAATAAGATGCATGTCACCTCTATAGAATCTTACTGTAAGGGAATTTATATATCGGGTGCTTTGGATATTGACGCCTATGACTTAACTAAAGGCTCTTTTGATTTAGATATTTATCCGCAGACTGTCTATGGAAAAATGACACAAGTACAAAATTTCTTTTCCCATTTTAACCCTACACTTTTTTTTCTTAGTTGCCTATTGAAGGGGATGTGACTTTGCATGAAAAGGGAAGTCATATCCATCTCACCTGTACGGGAAAAGAGTGTACCATGCAAACGCATCTTCGTGGAGCTTTAGCGGATGGTGTAATCGCTAATGACTCAAACGTTGCTTTACATGAACTTAGTTTAAACTTTGAATATGACCAACAAGCAAATACTTTAGATTTTTCTGAAATTCAAGGGACCCTGCTTGTAGGTGATCCTGAAAGAGTTGAAGAGTATACTTTAATAGGCGAAAAGATTCATTTTTCAGATTATGTAAAAAACGAAGCCACCTTTGATATCTGGTTAGGAGATAAAAAGCGCGATGTCATACGTTTATCAGGTCAAACATTTTCTTCAGGGGCTTTTCCTGGATTTAATTGTGGCAATTTGTCCTTGATCAAAATTTATCACACTTCGGCAACGTCCATCCTCAGACCTTTCATTTAATCCTTAAAGATTGGTGTAAAATCCAAGAGTTTCGTTTAAAAGCCGACCTTAAACTTACCCATCTATTTCAAGACTTACAACGCTTTAGCCGAACAGGTTTTTTATCTCTTTCAAGGCATTCTTTGAGGCATCTAAATGACATTAAGAAAGCTCACGGAACCTTTAAAATTGATATCGAATATGTCGATACTCGCTCTCAATGGGATTACCATGTCATTGGAGAGGATGTCCTAGTTGATGATTATGCTTATAAAAGTGTTTTATTGGACGGGAAAATCATAGACAATGCTTGGATCATCGACCAATTAGCTCTTGATCATATTTCTATTGCAGCTGATATCTTACGGAAACCAGGCAGTTGGTTCATAAATTTTCTAGGCATTCAGTTAGGAAAATCGATTCTTATGGGTTTACAGGGTGAATATTTTGAAGAGAGTCGTATGGTGGATGGAAAAGTTAATTTGCTGGATGTCAATATTGAAGTCCTGAATGAATGGCCCATGCTCAATTCCTTCTTACAAAAATGGCCCCTAAAAGGTCATTTGAAAGCTTCAGGACCTTTCCATTATGAATGTTGTAGTGCAGGAATGAGCGGAAGCAAGTTTGATGCATTATTTAATGCCTCCTTTAAAGATGGAGAATTCAAAGGATTTCGTTTTGATGATATTAATCAGGTGACTTTAAGTTACAACTCAGAGAAAGGATTAACCATTCGCAAGATTGCTGCGGGTTTAAAATCTGACTCAGGAAACAGGAGCAAAGCAAATTTACAATTAGAAAAAGTTGAATATGACATAAGCCAGGATGTATTTACTTTGCAAAATTTAGATTTTTTTATATCCCCAGGCAATTTTCCTGAAATAGCTGAGCAGCTCGCTCTAAACTTTCCTTCGGCCCTTTCACCGGTAGTCAAGGAATTGATTCATCAGGCGCAATATAATGGTGACCTTGAAGGGAGTTTAAATGTTGATTATGCATATCCCCACTATGGCATTCGTTTGGCTCTTAAAGGTGGGGAATATCAATTTCTAAATAAAAAAATATTACTATCCGATTTAAGTTTAGAATATGACCCCTGTGAAATTAAACTTTTGGCGAAGTGTCATAATCATGCGATGCCTTTCTGGATTCAGTTCAAGTCCGCATGTCCCCATTTAAGCCACGGTGAAATAATCATTTCGCAAGAACCACCTACTTATGTTCTTGTCAATCCTTTAACTATCAAATGGGGGATTGACCCTGAAAAAGGTTTTGTCATCGATCAGGCAGTGGGCGTTTTACAGGGCATGACTTTTAATCTTTCAAAGGATCTTAGCAAATCCCCTGTAAAACATGCCTATTATTTAGAGGGTGAGATAAAATTTAATGCTCATCAGATGATTAGCTTCCTAGCTCCGGAATTAAGTGAAAAATTGACGAGTTGTCAAATGGGGTCAGGATATACCTTAAAAGGTCAATGGGAAATCCATCTCGCTGACACGGTGAATAAATTAACAAACACATCTTTTGTTGGAAAGTTACAAGGAAAGGATTTTGAATTCAAAGGCTATGATTTTAAAACTTTAAATGCTGAGTTATGTCTATCGAATGAAGATGTATTTTTGAAAAATATTTGTATCGACGATGATTGTGGACATTTTGAAGCCGAAGGTTTACGTTTTCGCCAATACGATGAAGAGGGTTGGAAAGTGGTTCTGTCCCGTGCGGAAGCTAAAGAATTTACACCCAGACTTCTGCACAAAAAAGGAGAGGTTCCACAGGAAAATCACCACAAACCTTTAGTCATTAGAGACCTTATTATCGAAAATGTGCAGGGATTTTTAGGTCATTCAGGCAGTTTTACAGGCAAAGGTTCTTTGGCTTTTGTCAATCCTCCTAAAATTAATGACAATAGTGTCCTACTGGCTATTCCAGGTGAAATACTAACGAATTTTGGACTGGATTTAGCGGTATTGAATCCTGTGGTTGGAACGATTTTTTACGAAGTTAAAAATAATCAGATTTTATTGACTAAGCTTAAGGATACATATAGCCAAGGCAAAATGTCTAAATTTTATCTACCTAATGGCATTTCCAAATCTTACGTGGATTTTGAGGGAAATCTTCATATACAGATAAAAATGAAGCAGTATAATATATTTTTTAAAATAGCAGAACTTTTTACTGTTACTATTAAGGGACATGGCAAAAACCCACGTATGTCCTACAAAAAGGGGAATAACGTATAACACGTGTCGATCGCTTTTTTTCACTCTTTACCCTTTTTCTCTGATTCTTTATAATCTTGCTTCTTAATGTGAGAGTTTAATGAAAAAACGACGCTTTTTATGGAAACTTCTGTGGGTTGCTTTTGTTGGGCTTAGTTTATTTGGCTTACGCGACTATACTTTCGGTTAACTGATGATTTTCGTTTGGCCAATATCACTTATAATATGCCTTACCGTCAGGATTGGGATGTTCCTTCCATGACAATGGAACAGCGAAAGAACTTTGACGAAATTCTAAAACAGAAATTCCATTATATCGGAAAGGGCGCACAATCTTATGCTTTTAAAAGTGCAGATGACAGATATGTCCTAAAATTTTTCAAGTTTAAGCATTTGAAACCTTCTCTATTCATTGATTTATTGCCATCTATAGGTGTATTTAAGGTTTATAAAGATAAGCAAATCGAACGCAAACGTCGGTTGCTAAATAGTGTTTTTGACGGGTACCGATTGGCCTATGAGGTTCATGGACCAGAGACCGGACTCATTTATATCCATCTTAATAAAAGCAACAACTTGCATACTACAGCTCATGTAAAAGATAAAATGGGATTAGAAAAAAATATTGATCTCGATGAAATTCCTTTCATCTTACAAGAGAAAGTCAAAACAACAAGAATGGTGATGGTTGATCTGATGAATCAAGGAAATGTAGCCTTGGCTGAACAACGGATCAAGCAGATTTTCGATCTCTATCTTTTAGAATATAGTAAAGGCATTTATGATAGGGACCATGGCGTGATGCATAACACGGGCTTTGTGGATGATAAGCCTATTCATTTGGATGTAGGAAAACTCACAAAAGATGAACGGATGAAAGAGAAAAAATATCACAAGCCTGATTTATTGCTCATCGTCAACAAATTCAATGTCTGGTTTCAAGCGAATTATCCACAGCATTATCCCGAAATCAAAACATTTATGGATCGTCAGATGCAGGATATTTTTAGATGAAGTGTGAGGTCATTCAGAAACTGAAATTCTAAAAAAATCAAATGGCTCTAAATTTTCTCACGTTCTTTGACATATGCTTAAACAAGTTTTGTTTGCTTTTTTAGAATTTATTTATCCTTCATTATGTCTACACTGTTCAACTGCTATTGCTTCAAATAAAGGTTTATTTTGCGTGTCATGCGCGGAATTGCTCGACATTGTCAATCCGGAAGAAAGATGTCCTTATTGTTTTAGCGAGGATTATGATCCGAAACAGCGCGTATGCTATCCCTGTTTTATGGAATCCCCCTGCGTTAAAAGATGCGCCGCTGTCTTCGATTACAATGGCCCTGCAGCTACATTAGTGATCAAAATGAAGTACGCCAATCAACCTTACCTTGCTAAAGGCGGGGGAGCTTATTTAGCACTACAACTTTTGCGCTTAGGTTGGCCCCTGCCTGATTTTATAGTTCCTGTTCCTTTAACGCTTGTTCACCAGATTTCTCGAGGATATAATCAAAGTTTATTGCTCGCAGAATCATTGGGAGGCATCATCGAAAGACCCGTCGTGGAAGTTCTATCTAGGCGATGGTTGGAACATAGTCAGGCGGGGTTATCAAAATTACAGAGATTTGAATTGGACAGTGATTCCTTTTCCTTAAAAAAACATATCGATATTCGTGATAAAACCCTATTACTTGTCGATGATGTTATGACAACTGGGAAAACGATGAATTGCTGTGCCGAAGTTCTTTATTCCGGATTTCCCAAATCAGTTTACGGTCTTGCCCTTTGCACCTGAACGAACATATTTCTACATCTCAAAGGTGTTTTGCATAAATTACCACTATTTCTACATCTCAAAGGTTGCATAAATTACCACTATTTCTACATCTCAAAGGTTGCATAAATTACCACTATTTCTACATCTCAAAGGTTGCATAAATTACCACTGAGATCAGTGAGAAAATTGAGTAGGATTATACAATTAGATACCGCGAATGCCATGGTTCAACAATTTAAAATTGATCCTCTCCCTGTCTCGACCTCTCACTGATCTCAGTCTTGACTTTAGCATTTTTTAGCATAAAAAAAGACAACCAGTATCTTAAATCTTTTTTTCATCTCACCGATAAAAGGATTTATGATGACAGATCTGCCAGCTGCTATTTTACAGTTTTTTGCCTTGTTTGCACCATTATTTTCTCGACCTGTTTTTAAAAATGCCATAGAGCTAATTGTCGCTCATTTTCTTTGTACAGGCAAACGTACTGTTACAAATTTAATTAAGTGTTTTAGAAAACATAAAGATAGTAACTTTACTAAGTATTTTTATGTTCTTCGTAAAGCCAAATGGTCTACTTTTGAAGCCAGTAAAATTCTCTTTTTATTAATTATCGAGAAGTTACTTCCAGAAGATTCTCCAATTGAAATCAACATCGATTCCCATCTAAATAGACGACGAGGTCCTAAAATTAAGGGGCTTGGTTATCATCGAGACGCTGTCGCATCATCTAAACACCAAAAAGTTTTAACAACTGGACATAATTGGCTTGTGGCAACTGTCCGTGTAAGAGTTTTTGGGTCGAAAGTACAAATGGAGTTTGCCTTTTCTATCCCTATCTCTTTAACACAGAAAGGACTTTATCAAGTAGCCTTAACGAAGCTGATCTTAAAGGTAAGGCTCGTCATAAAAAAATAACTAAGATTGCTAGTCAGTTTGTTCTTCAAATTGCGTCGTTGGGTTGGCCCTAAAAGGAAAATTGTAGTCATTGCTGATAGTGCTTTTTGCTGTCGTGATATATGCAGAACCTGCATAAAGCATAATGTTATTTTTTGTACCCAATTAAGGCTTGATGCAAGCCTTTATGAGCTTTCCTCCACCTCGACAAGCTAAAAGGGGTCGTCCTCAGTGGTAGGAGAGAGATTGCCAATTTAGAAACTTTGCTGGGTGATAAAAAAGCAGAGATGGATACGCTTACAGGCTCCATGGTATAGTGGCAAAACAAAAGAACTCGATGTCTTAACAGGAACCTGTTTATGGTATCACAATACTGTCGGAGGAGTGCCTATACGATGGATAATTACTAAAGATCCAACAGGTAAAAACAAACCTATAGCAATTTTAGTCACTGATTTTAAAATATGCGCAGAGCAAGCTATAGAGTATTTTGTAGGTAGATGGTCAATCGAAACCACTTTTCAAGAGATCAATCAACATTTAGGCCTAGAAACTATTCACACATGGTCAGACATAAGTCGTTAACCGAACAGCTCCTACCATAATAGCTTCTTATTCCCTAGCTTGCCTAGTAGCTAATGAATCAGTTAAATCAACAGAAATGAAATCACCCCTCAAACAACTTACATAGTCAATAGAAGAACAATTGACATTTCTCAGATGTAATGGTATATCTTAAATTATTGATTCTCAATAAAAGATATTTTTCACAGTGGGGTAAAAAACAAAGCCAAGAAAAAAAATAAATATTAATGATCTCTTTCACTTGGTAGCTTGTGCCTGAAAAAATGCTAAAGTCGAGTCAGTGGCTCAGTGGTTAATTATTCATGGTTCAACAATTTAAAATTGATCCTCTCCCTGTCTCGACCTCTCACTGATCTCAGTGGCTCAGTGGTTAATTATTCATGGTTCAACAATTTAAAATTGATCCTATTTCTCCCTGTCTCACACCTCTCACTGATCTCAGTGGCTCAGTGGTTAATTATACAACAAGTCCAGTCAAATAAATTTTGCATTTAAAGCTTTTATAATATATTTACTTAATTATGTTTTAAAAACGAAAAGGTTTTAATATGTCATTTTTAATTGCAAACACGAATACAGCTAGTAAAAATAATTCTGACATTAAAGCCGATGATCAATCCGCGGCTAAGGAGAAAAGTGCTTTTTTACGTAGTCAATCTAATAAAGATGTTCGACAAAAAAGTTCAGATATTTTAGGAGTACCGGCGCGAGTCAAAGTTGATAGCAAATTGAATCAGATGCGTATCAGGGTAAATAATCAGGGCAGTCTTCCAAAAGATCTAACAAAATTATTTGATCCACCTTCTGACAATAATTTCGCTGAAAAAGAAAAGAAGATTGAGTCTATGAGAAAACGGAGCATGTCCTTCATAGATTCTAATAGACAAGGAGGTAAAAAGTCAGTTTCTATTGAAAAGGTTAGCGAACAGATGCATTCATCGCTTAGAAGTGAATTTAGGCAAGGCATAAGTTCAGATTCCGCAAAAGAGATGCTGGCTCAATTAGAAGCGATCATAAAAATTTTAAAAGAAAAAAATGAAAATCCAAGTAAAAAAGTTGAATTGAATGATTCTCTTCAAGGTTTAATTAACATAGCCAAACATTTTCTGAAAGCTAATGGTGAAGATTCGGATTCTATGCCTGCTCAACGCAGGCCTGGGTCCATCGGGTTAAATCTTACCGATATTAAAGATTTGCTATTCGATGAGAAAGTCAAGCCCTCGCAAGGTCATAAGAAGATTACTGATCATATCAAAAAATGCTTACTCACTTTGAATGAAGACATACCGGCCCTTTCAAAAGGCAATCTTCCGAGATCAACCAATGCAAAAAATTTATTGAAATGGATAGAAATAAATGAAATCTCTTCTTCTCCATTTTGAATCTTTACCAATTAAAAAAGGCCATGAATAGTTTATTGAAAGTATTGGAAGATGCAATTGGAGAAATGAACTACAAGGGCTTGATTCCTGAAATAAAAGTAAAAGAAGAAGCTATCGCAGAAATCATTAAGGAATATGGAGTGACAAAACAGGTAGCGAGACAATTTTATAAGATTAATGTGTGTTTACTGCGTTCTTTTACCGATGAGGGAAACGATGACTTAAAAATGTATGGGCATTGTTTTAGCTTGCGCTACAAGGAAATGATCGATCTTTACAATGTTTACATCAATAGTATTGAAAAACGTATTGAACACTTGTTACTTAAAGATAAAAGATTTGAAATTTATTTTGTTGCTGACCGCGAAATGAAAGCTAAAGAAGGAAAAATTAAAGATGCAAATATTGCTACCGATAGGCGGTTATTATCTGAATTTGGGAAAAATGAACAATTGGGCAGTAATGCTTTGAGCTTAACTTCAAATTTGATGAAGTTGGCCGGAAAGCCGGAGGAGTTAGAGTATGTCTTAAATTCCGATGTATTATCAATTTACAGCGGCAATCCTCTGTCACAAAGTAAGAAAATATTTTCTCGAGATAAAGAAAAATTAAAAAAAGTGGAAGATGTGAGAGTATTTTTTTGCGATCTTGTCGATCATCTTAGTCAGAATTTACGCTTTCAAAATGATGATAAAGGAATACAGGCTTTAAAAGATTATTTTATTATTGGTAAGCCTTTAACTAAAGATTTTGATCTTAGAGCTCTTTTAGATAGTCTAGGCTTTTCTCATCATTTTGAAATGGGTGATCAATTAGTGGAAATTCAAGAAAATTTAATACATGCAAATGAGGATAAAATTCTAGGACCGATAAAGGTAGGTTCTCTCCAAGGTAAGTTTTTCAAAACGTTACTTGATGCTCTTTTGCATAAGCTAGAGAAGTCTCATGATCCTATTAGGGTTGCATGTATACAGTTTGAAAGAATGTGTCAAATTCTTTATCAAATTGAATCAGATGATAAAAATACAAAAAGAAATGAATTCCTAAAGTTATTGACCCTATTAAAATTCATCAATCAGCATGCAGCCTATTCTTATATAGCGAAAACGTTAAATGAGATGCATTTTAGGATTATGGGGAAAAAAATGTTTTCTAGCTTGAAAGGCCAACCTGAGGATAAGCCTTCAAAGGAATATCAATTTTATTTTGATCGTAACGATTTTTTCTTTGTTGGCTTAGGATCGTACTCTGTAGATGAACAACTGGATCCCCAAAAAAGTTGTAGGGTAAAAGAAAAACTCATGTTAAAAGTAGGCCTCGATAATATTTTGGATTTTTCTAAATGGAGAGAACACTATTCTGTTGAGCTTACAATTAATCAAACTCCTATTAAAGAATTGCTGGAGCACCTTGATATCTTTCGAATTAATCTTTTTAAAAATAAAATTCCCTTTACCCTAACAACCTGTTCAAAATCTTTTATATAGACAATCTCGCGAAATTTGCTTTGCCTAAAAAACTTTAATGTCGATACACCTCAGCAGTTAAAATTACCACAGAGCCACAGAAAACACAGAGAGGGGTCCTTACGCATGATGTACATCAATAGCAGCTACATGATATTACCCGTTAAAGGATCAGTTTCACGTTGGTCTACATCAGCTATATCTGGATTAACTAAATAAATCGTAAGACCCTTCTCACTGATCTTTGTGGGCTCAGTGGTTAAAGCCATATAGGGTATAAATGACCACTGAGCCAATGAGATCAGTGAGAAAATATGAGAAATTGAGTAAGATTATACAATTATAATCTGTAAAATAAATCCGTTCCAATAAAACTGCAAAGTTTCTGAATATCATAACAAACATAGAAATGCCACGAAGCGTGAGAATCCTCTCACTGATCTCTATGGGCTCAGTGGTTTTATTTTATTTTTCTGTTTATGTAGACTAACTCTTTTTCTTTTTTCATTTTATAAAAAGGGAATTTGTACTATAATTTCTTTTTTTAATAATAGATATTTTGCATAATTTAAGCTTATGAAGAATCACATCTTAATTAAAGTTTTCGCCGCCATATTTCTGGCTATTATAGCAGGACTTTTAGCAGGTCCAGATAAAGGTATTTTTGGCGTAACGTACCTGCAAATCTTTAGTCTAATCGGTCAGCTTTTTCTTAATGCATTGACCTTAGTTGTAGTCCCTTTAGTTGCATCATCTATTATCATCGGTGCCGCCCGCTTGGGTAGTGAAGGCTCCTTTCGTTCCTTAGGGATGAAAACACTGGGCTATTTTTTATTGACACTAACTTTAGCGGTAGCTGTAGGCTTAATCTGTACCCTGATCATCCAACCCGGTGTTGCCCAAAAAACTGCCGGCCTAGTTCACAATGCTCAGATGAATCAACTGACAGAAATTAAATCCTTAGGTAGCGGAGGGACTTTTGAAAAGATGGAACTGCTCCTCTTAAAGCTCATTCCTTCCAACATTCTAGCCGTTGCTTCTCAGGGGCAAATGCTAGGGCTTATTTTCTTTAGTTTACTCTTTGGCTATTTTATTTCTAAAATTGATCCAGAGCCATCTCAAATCATGTTAGGATTTTGGACGGGTGTTTTTCAAATTATGATGAAAATTACTCATCTCGTCATGCGCGCTTTGCCCATTGTGTTTTTGGATTGGTGGCAAAAGTGATAGCCACAACGGGCTTGGAAACTTTTCTTTCAGTAGCCTGGTTTACTTTAACTGTGGTCATTGCTTTGATTGTTTACGCTGGTATCGTGCTTCCATTATTACTTAAATTTGTTGCTAAGGTTAGCCCTATCGCACATTTTCGTGCTATGGGGCCAGCGTTATTGACAGCATTTTCTACGAGTTCTTCAGCAGCCACTCTTCCTTTGACATTGGAGTGCTTGGAAAAACGAGCCAACGTTTCAAACCGTATTTGCAGCTTTACAGTTCCTTTAGGAACTACTTTGAATTTGACAGCCTCTGCGTTATTTATCTGTGTCACAGTTTTTTTTATTGCTCAGGTTTATAGCGTGCCCATGAGCTTAGGGTTTATTACCAATGCTTTTTTGCTGGTCGTTTTTTCTTCTATAGGGCTGGCTGGTATTCCCTCTGCCTGCCTTATTGGAGCTGTCCTTGTCTTGCATGCCTTGGGTTTGCCTGCTGACGCTATTGGCTTAGTCATGGCCGTTGAACGTGTTTTGGATATGTGCCGCACTGTCGTCAATGTTTTTGGGACTTCGTGCTGCGCAGTGCTTGTGGCTCGTTCTGAGGGGGAAACAAATATTTTGATCCCTGCCGTAGAAGAAGCATAGAGGAATATCGCGTGCTTACTAATAAACAAAAAACCGTAGTTGTAGGAATGTCAGGGGGAGTCGACTCCTCTGTCTCAGCGCTTTTGCTTAAACAACATGGCTACCATGTGATAGGGATGTTCATGAAAAATTGGGAAGAAACGGATGAACATGGCCAATGCATGGCGGCACAGGATTTTGAAGATGTGGTCCGAGTTTGCGATCAGATTGGAATTTCTTACTATTCAGTGAATTTTGTTAAGGAATACCGTGAAAATGTTTTTAATCAATTTCTTGAAGAACTTAAACAAGGGCACACACCCAATCCAGACATCTTATGTAACCGAGAAATCAAATTTAAAGTCATGCTCGATAAGGCCATTGAACTGGGTGCTGATTATTTGGCGACAGGGCATTATTGCCAGTCTGTAAAAAATGATCAAGCTTTCTGTCTTGGCAAAGGAAGCGATTCGGGGAAAGACCAAAGTTACTTTTTGTATACAATTAAATCGAAGATCTTGTCGCAAGTCCTTTTTCCGATAGGAGGCATGTTAAAGTCTAGTGTGCGGAAAATAGCTCAAGAGAATGGTCTGGCCACATCGAACAAAAAAGACAGCACAGGCATTTGTTTTATTGGTGAACGTAATTTCAAGCAATTTTTAAATCAGTATATTCCCTATAATCCCGGCGACTTTGAAACGCTTGGAGGGCAAGTGGTGGGAAGGCATGATGGTGTAGCCTATTATACAATAGGCCAGCGCAAAGGAATGGGTATTGGAGGAGAAGGTGAACCTTGGTTTGTTGTGGGAAAAGACATAAACCGTAATGTGGTCTATATCGAAAGGGGGGTTCAGCACCCTGCCTTGTTCTGCGATGATTTGTTGGCTTGTGAAGCGACCTGGGTTTCTTTGGACGGCATGCCACAGCTACCCTTTTTCTTGCACTGCAAAAGTACGCTATCGTCAGTCTGACCAGCCCTGCACAATCGTTTCTGAGGATAATGGAATGTTGAAAGTTGTATTTGAAATTCCACAACGTGCTGTCACTCCACGTCAATCTATAGTTTTTTATCAGGGTGATATTTGTTTGGGAGGAGCTATCATAGAAACAGCCGGTGATTCCTATTATATTCAGAATAAGTCAGTTGGAATAACAAAATAATCAGGAATACTACCCTACCATTAGAACCAGCGGGCGACACCCAACTTCATTCCATAACCTCTCAAACCATGTTTTTCTCTCGTTAGACTTATATTATAAGCCACGCCTAAATTCAACGACCAATGCTCGCAAAAATCACGTTCAAGTAGCATCGCATAACTAGGGCCTTTGGCATTGCTTTTATCCGATCCAATATTTTTGATAGTGACATGAGATCTGCTCCAAGCATACTGAACCTGGACTCCAATTCTCAAACCTTTAATAACTTTGTAAAAAATCTCCATAGCTATATAGGGTGACCAGGAGCGAAACTTTTCTTGAGCAAGAAATTTTACTTCGGTAAGTACCAGAGGGATTTTTGTTTTTAACTGTGTATAGTTGACACCTATCGAAGGCGTCACACACCATGCGTTAATCGGTATAAAAAAGCCCAGGCCCATTCCCGCAGTCAAAAGAGAGCCGCGATTAGAGCCATATAAGAATCCAGGCTTTATACATAATCCTTTGTAAATAAGATAATTAGAATCAATTTTTAGTGCTGGTATATCCATTGTTTTAACAGTTTTACCGAAATTCAATACATCCAGATGTACGAAAGCTGGAGCTATATCAACTTTGCCGCGGCAATCGCTAAAAAGATATTTTGAAGCGACTAATGATAATAAAAAGCTTATAATTGAAAATAATTTTTTCATATCTACCCTATTATAATATTTAGCTCGCCTATAAGGATTCAAGCCGCGAATTATATCAATATACATATTAAAAATGAAGGATGCTTGATCAAATAGGTGTTGTTAAGTTGATTTCTTTTTCATCGTAGTAGTTTTCTTTTAAAATAAAATTTGATAGTTTCATATTATTGTCATGCACAAGGCTTTATCATGGACGACCAACAAAGAAAACTTGCGGAAGAACTTCTATTTTCTGAAAAGAAAAAACCTAGTTTTGCAAAGCAGCTTTATTTTGGGAAGTTTGATAGTTCTGAAGTGTTTCCTATCCCAAAGTTTCAAGCGAAGAACAACAGCAAACAAAAAATTATATAGCGCAAGTAGAAAGGCTTGCTGAAAAGGAAATCGATCCTGATTGGATTGACCGTCATGCTGAAATTCCAGAAAATGTTGTAAAGGCTCTTGCCAAATTAGTGTGTCTTAGGAATGACGATACCCAAACAATATTCCGGACTAGGGATGTCGCAATATGCCTACTGCCATATAGCGGAAACTATTGCTAAACATTGTGGTTCCACCGCCTTATTCATCAATGCCCATCAAAGCATAGGACTTAAAGCGTTGCTCCTTTTCGGAACTGATGCTCAAAAAGAACGGTGGCTTGTTCCATTAGCTAAAGGGGAAGCTTTGGCGGCTTTTGCGTTGACAGAACCGAATGCCGGGTCTGATGCCAGCGGTGTTGAAACACGAGCCGTATTTGATCCTGTTAAAAATTCTCTATATTATCAATGGTAAGAAGCAGTGGATAACAAACGGCGGTCTTGCCAAAGTTCTCACAGTCATGGCGCAGACCACCATCGATACGCCCCATGGAAAGCAGGATAAAATCACCGCCTTTCTTGTAACACCCGACATGCCCGGTTTTAAAGTGACAGCACCTGCTTTGGAAAAAGTGGGCATGCGCGGCTCTAAAACCGCAAACCTCGAATTTCATAATATGGAAGTTCCTGCTGCTAATATTCTTGGGTCTTTAGGCAATGGCCTAAAAATATGTTTGACTGTTTTGGATTATGGCCGTACGACCTTTGGGGCCACTTGTACGGGGGTTGGCAAAGTGCTGCTTAATAAAGCTGTCGAGCACAGTAAATCGCGTTATCAATTTAAACGTCCTCTGGCTACATTTGGGTTAGTCAAAGAAAAAATTGCGCGTATTTCTGCGTTGGTATACGCCATGGAGGCTACTACTTATATGACAGCCGGCTTTGTGGATAAAGGCGCGGAAGATTTTATGCTTGAGGCGGCAATCCTAAAAGTCTTTGCTAGCGATTCTTTGTGGTCTATCATATATGATACCATGCAAATATATGGCGGACGCTCTTTTTTTACAGATAATCCTCTAGAAAGAATGATGCGTGATGCACGGCTTAATATGATCGGAGAAGGTTCTAACGAAGTCATGCGGGCTTTTATTGGGATTGTTGGCTTGCGTGATGTGGGCGTTTCATTGCAGGGTGTGCTTTATGCCCTAAAATCACCGTTAGATAAAATGGCAACACTTAGCGAATTCTCCAAGAGTCTTTTTAAACGAATATCTTCTCCTGAAGTTCCTGTACAGTCCTCCTTACTTAAGGATGAAGCCTCAGAACTAAGCAAAGCTATACGCCGATTTGGTTTTTCCATCATACGTCTTTTAAATAAATACCGCGAATCCGTTATAGAAAAACAATTAGCACTCGATCGTATTGCGACTAGTGCTATAGCTCTTTATACAGTCACAGCGCTTTTGAGCAAATTGGATAGCGATTTGCTTTCTAAAGGATATGACAATCCAACTAGGGAAAGTGATATATTATCTGCTAAGCTATATTGTAAATTAGCTTTCCAGAAAATTGATGATTCATTAAATCACTTGTTTGACAATCATGATGCATTGGTTGAAAAAGTTTCAGATCAAATTACAGGCATTAAATACCCATGAAAGCTGTTGGCAGTATAACAAACCCATCCCTAAAACAGTTAACAGAAATATTTCTAAAAGAAGAGGCTGTTTTGCGTCAAGGTGGGGATGAAGCGGGCAAAGAAAAGGCAGCGGCGGTTGGGTCGTCTGACTGCGCGCGAACGTTTGGAGCTTTTACTTGATGATCCCAAGGATTTTTTTGAATTAGAGATTTGGGCCGGCTATAAGATGTACAGCGAGTGGGGGGAATTACCGGCTGCAGGAGTGGTTATTGGCATTGGTGCCGTTTCTGGACGGTCTTGTATGATCGTAGCCAATGATGCCACTGTAAAAGCCGGGGCTATGTTTCCGCAATCTGTCAAAAAAGTCTTGAGGGCGCAACGCATCGCTTATGAATGTCGCCTGCCTGTTATTTATTTAGTGGATTCCTCTGGAGTTTTTCTGCCTCTACAGGCAGAGATCTTTCCTGATGAAGATGACTTTGGACGTATTTTCCGAAACAATGCAATCTTTTCAGCGACTGGAATCCCCCAGTTTGCCGCTATTATGGGAAATTGTATAGCTGGTGGAGGATATTTGCCTGTCCTTTGTGATAAATTACTGATGACCGAAGGTAGCGGATTATATTTAGCAGGCCCTGCCTTGGTAAAAGCCGCTATAGGGCAAATTGTGGACACCGAAGAGCTAGGCGGTGCGAAAATGCATGCTGAAATTAGTGGTACGGTGGATTTTTTAGAGCCTGACGATCCCTCTTGCATAAAAAGGTTGCGCACTTTAGTGGATATGTTACCTCCTGAAAATGACAGGGATGTGTCCATTATGGCCGCAAAGAAAGCTTGCGAAAAGTTATATGATATTGTAGGTTTTAACAATGCGCAAATGTACGATGTCCATGATTTAATTGAATGCATAGTAGATACAGACTCTTTTGAGGAATATAAAGAACATTATGGTCAGACATTAGTTGTAGGATATGCCAAAATAGGCAATCAACGTGTAGGCCTTGTCGCCAATCAACACAAGCCCACCAAAACCGGTCAGGGTGAAATTGAAATCGGAGGAGTCTTATATTCCAATTCGGCCGATAAAGCTACACGATTTATCATGGACTGCAATCAGATCAAAGTCCCCATCATTTTTTTTCAAGATGTCGTGGGCTTTATGGTAGGTCGGGAGGCTGAAACAGTCAGGTATTATTCGCAGTGGAGCGAAACTTGTCAATGTGGTTAGCAATAGCGTCGTGCGAAAAATTACCGTTATCGTAGGGAATTCTTTTGGTGCTGGCAACTATGCACTTTGCGGAAAAGCTTATGATCCAAATTTCATCCTTGCCTGGCCCAACGCCAAGTATGCGGTGATGGGTGCTGACCAAGTAGCCGATACTCTCTTTACTGTTCAGGAGAAAGCGGCTGAGCGCAAAGGTCAACGTTTAAATAAGGATGAATCGCAAGCGATGCATGATCAGATAAGAGAGAAATATAGGGAGCAAATGGATATCCGTTATGGCGCTGCCGGTGGATGGGTGGATGCAGTGATTGCACCGCACACAACGCGGGCAACATTGATACATTTACTGAAGTTAGTGAGTAGGAGTCCTATAAAAGAACGTACGTTTCATACAGGCGTCCTCCAGGTTTAAAATAACACCTTAAATTTTGGTTAATAGGAAAATTCACCCCTGAGGACACCGAGATTACGGTAGAAATATGAGATACTATCTTAAACTGAAGAATGGGATTACTATTATTTAATTTCTCAGATTTCTAAAGTTATCTCAGTCTCGACTTTGTTGATTTTTCAGTTTTAAAACTAGAGGAGGAGCTTTTTAGGGCTTCTAAAGGGCTTCTAATCTGTTTTATTAAAATACTTAATATCAACAGCTAATTTATTAATCATGCTGCTGACATCTGATTTATGATTTCCACAAATTCTTTAGACCAAATTTCCTCATTTTGACCGAACTGGGGAAAGTATTTTCTTCCAAAATATGCCGCCTTACATAAGCCAATGCATCTGAAAAGGTTATTTGCTTTTTGGGTTTGAAGAAGCTTGTTTGAATAGCTATTTTATCGTCATTTTCTTTTTGAAGTTCTAAGGCCATAAGGATAATAATTGAAAAAGATGCAATAATACACGGTGTTTCTCGATCTATGGCCTGATCAGACCATTGTCTTTGAGTTTCCATTCCAAGATGTCTTCTTATCTCTTCAAAGGTAACTTCAATTGGCCAGCGATTAATATATTCTGATAATATTATCTCCGGAGAGGATTCTAGATCTAATGTAAATATGACAGTTGGTTCGGAATTATCTGAACCTTTGATTAAAACCCATTTAATTGGAACAGGGCGAATCCCATATCCGTACCAAAGCGAAGTACCAGCTATAAACTCAATTGTTTTCTTTTTTCCATTATACCAATGAATTTTAGTTTTCTGCCATTTAAGGCAGGGATCCATTAGCATTTCGTTAAAAGTTGGCATTCTCGGACCAACGAGATTTATACGGCCTTTTTTATTAGCAACGGGGAATTTAAAAGTTCGAGCATCTAAGCGCATTCTTGAAGTAAGGTTAATTTTATGATCCACACAGGTATTAGCTAAGATATAGGTTGCAAAAGCACTATCGGCGATTATGGATATTTTCTTATCCTCGCCAGCCCATCTTCTTATAAGCTTTATAACTTGACACGCCCATTCATTCAAAGTTTTGTGTTTTTTTGATTTTCGCTTGATATCTTTTTTGTTTTTAGAGCTTGAGAGAGGCCTTTCAGGAGGAATTAAAATGCTTAAAAATGGTAGTGCCCATATTTTGTTAGATCCTGGAAGTTTAATTTGAATGGTACAGACTAACCACAGTAACCCTGGGACTAAAACCTTTCTTGATTTGGTAGATCTAACCGCATCTCTTTGTATATTTAGACTTTTAATTTTAGGACCTTTCCTACGCTCGACAGTAGTATCCAGAGCAATTTGAATATTTTTATTTTCTGGTAATAACGAAATTAATTTTAGGAATAAAATTTTAGCTCCTATTAAAGGAGACCATTTATTTTTATTGAAAAAATCATGGTAAATAGAAAAATTCTTAGCCTCTCTCAGGCCTAGACGTTTTAAAAGCTCTGTTACTGTGCGTAGCCCCTTACACAAAATATGAGCTTGAAATAGTTGTGAAAATTTTTGATGTGTAGGCTTTGAAAATAATGGAGCAAAATTAGACAAAACTGAAATAATGGGAGATGGCAAATTTGACATAGTTAATCCTTTGTTGAAAAAAAAAAGATACTATGTCAAATTTGCTTTTTATTCAAAAAATCAACAAAGTCGAGACCGAGATTACGGAGAAATATGAGATACTATCTTAAACTGAAGAATGGGATTACTATTATTTAATTTCTCATATTTTCTCAGTTATCTCAGTAAGCTCCCGTGGTGAACTCTTGCAATGGGTGTTTAATATTATGAGGGAGTCTTAGATGCCAGGCAAAGTAACTATTGGAAATGCACAAGCTTTTTGGGGTGATTCACCCGGAGCAACAGCGCGCATTGTAAGAGAGAATGGCCTGACTCTCTGATTCCCTCATGTTAGATTATTTATCTGAAGTTTCCATGTCTATCATGGCAATCCAACGAGAAAAAGAGCCTCTAGCTGGATATGCGAAAGATTTTCTAGATGTAGTTAAATCGCTGATTCCACTTTGGAAGCAGGGTGCAAAAGTTCGCATTGTGACAAATGCCGGAGGATTGAATCCTATGGCATGCGCACAAGCCGTTCGTTTGAAGTTTTACGTCATGCAGAGGGTTTTCATGCCTGCAAAATTGGTGTTGTTTATGGAGATGATGTACTTGGTCTCCTTACCAAAGATGGAAAGAATGCAGATTATAACAACATGAAACACAGGAGGCATTAGGCACAATTCAAAAACGCCTGGTCACTGCTGCGCCAATGCCTACTTGGGTGCCCATGGGATCGTTGAAGCTCTTGGTCAGGATGCCTGATATTGTAATCACCGGAAGGGTTGCTCATCCTAGCTTGACTGTGGCGCCTTGTGTAGTCAGCTTTAATTGGTCATGGCAGGATTATGACAAACTTGCTGGTGCAACAATTGCAGGTCATTTAATTGAATGCGGCACTCAGGTCACAGGAGGACTTTCTACGAATTGGCTAGGTATTCCCAATCCTGCCCAAATAGGTTTTCCCGTTGTTGAAGTTTCATCGGATGGATCTTTTGTGATCACCACGAAGCCGGAAAGTACCGCAGGAATTGTCAGTGAACAGACAACCAAAGAGTAACTTCTTTATGAAATTGGCGATCCCGGCTATCTACTTAAGCCCTGATGTGACGGCCTCATTCCTTTCACTCAAACTTAATACTCTCAAGTCACCTTGTAACCGTGTTCATATTACGGGAGCCAAGGGTAAGCAGCCGCCAGATAAATATAAAGTCAGCGCGAAAATATCGTGATGGATTCAAAGTCGAGGGATTTTTATCTGTTTTTGGACACAAGTGCCCTCTTAGAAAAGCTAGAAGATGTGGTGAAGTCATTTTAGAAAAAGTCAAGCAAGCCGGCTATTCCCTCTCCCGCACATCTATCGAATGTTTAGGTGCTCTAGATGTTGTTCCTGGAGTTTTTGATAAAGCAACGACATGATTGAAGGCTCCTTGGAATGTATTCTACGTATTGCTGCTAGCTCATCCACATAAGGAAGCATTAGAGCATTTAGCTAAGGAAATAGCTCCTTTAATTACCAGTGGACCTCAAGGCGCTGACTGGATATACTTCCGGTCGGCCACGCGTCCGTGAGGTTTTTGGCTATTGGCCATGCTTAATTAATCAAAGCGCAGTAACACCGGAAGTCAAAATTATTGAGGTTATCCATGAATAGACATGAAAAACGTCCACTTAGAGAAATAACTTATGCACGCAGCGGTGACAAAGGATCCAGTGCTAATATTGGTATCATTGCCTATGACGAAATGGGATATAAGTATTTATTAGAGCATTTGACAGTGCACATTGCTCCATGATTTTTTTTAAACCCTTGGGTGTCCTATCCACTGTTAGGTACGAATTACCAAATCTCCAAGCTTTAAACTTTGTATTAAGGGAGTCTTAGATGGAGGAGGTAGTCGTTCCTTACGTATCGACTCTCAAGGAAAGGTTCTAGGTCAAGCTCTTCTTGAAATGGAGATTTAATATGATTCTTACTATTGACAGAAGTTATCCGCATTGCACGGTATTAATCTTAAATAGGCCTAATAAGCGCAATGCATTGACGATAGATCTAATGAATGCGTTAAGTGCGGCGATTGAGGAAACACAAAGTTTATCTGAACAACGGGCTATCATTTTAAAAGGAGCAGAGACAGTATTTTGTGCAGGTTTGGATCTGTCGGAAGCAGTAGATTTATCATTGGAAGAACCTTCGTCTTTGGGCTTAGGTAAACTATTAAAGACGATCTATGAATGTCCTTTAGTTACTATAGCCGCAGTGCATGGTGCAGCACTAGGTGGGGGTGCAGGTATTGTCTGCGCTTGTGATTTAGCCATTGCGGAACCGAACACTCTTTTTGGATTTCCCGAAACGCGCCGGGGCCTTGTGCCTGCCCAGATTATGCCTTTCGTAATACGCATGCTTCCCCGACGTTTATTGCATGAGCTCATCCTTTTGGGAGATAGCATCGATAGCCGGCGTGCCTATGAAATTGGCCTGATCAACAAAGTTACTCAGCCATCCTCTTGCCTTCAAGAAGCACTTAAATACGTCGAATCTCTTGTTAAGGGAGCACCAAGAGCGGCATCACGCGTAAAAAAATTCATTCGACAGATAGACTCTGTAAATATGAACGAAAGTTTAAAATTGGGCCTGGCGCTTCATCGAGAAGTTCGTCATTGTGATGAGTCGAAAGAGGGGATGCAAGCTTTTTTGGAAAAGCGCGCTCCATCTTGGAGCGTATAATATGAAAGCGTGGACTGTGGAAGGGAATCGTCAACATCTCGATGGTGGATCTATGTTTGGCAATGCCCCTAAAGCTCTTTGGAGTCGATGGTCAAAAGTAGACGTGCAAAATCGTATTCCCTTAGCCTGTCGGGCCCTCCTTG
This sequence comes from uncultured Parachlamydiaceae bacterium, assembly GCA_963748975.1. Classification (GTDB taxonomy): domain Bacteria; phylum Chlamydiota; class Chlamydiia; order Chlamydiales; family Parachlamydiaceae; genus Neochlamydia. Next base: position 12,505 of record CAVVKX010000005.1, on the reverse strand, counting down.
TGCAAACGCAGTCAGGCAAGAATGTTTTGTTTGAAGCAGGTATTGGAAATTTCTTTGATCCCAAGTTAAAAGAACGTTTTGGAATAATTGAGAAGGAACATCTTTTGATCAAAAATCTGGAAACATTAGGTTTTAGGCCTCAAGATATTGATTCGGTTATTTTATCTCATTTACACTTTGACCATGCGGGTGGACTACTATCCTCCTATGGAGAGGAACAGAAACTTGTTTTCCCTAAGGCCAAATTTTATGTAGGAAAAGAACATTGGGAGCGCGCGCAGAAGCCTCACATGCGTGAGCAAGCCTCTTTTATACCCCCGCTTCATCAATTGTTGCAAAAATCCGGCAGACTCAAGTTCATTGAAGGAGAGACCCATCCTGACTTGGATTTTGGCGTGCGTTTTCATTATTCACAAGGCCATACCCTTGGCTTGATTCTTTCTGAAATTCAAATGGATGCCAACCCTGTCTTTTTTGTAAGCGATCTTGTTCCGGGAAAACCTTGGGTGCATCTCCCTGTCACTATGGGTTATGATCGTTTTCCTGAGTTGCTTGTCGATGAAAAGGCAAAATTATTTGAAAAAGTTTTAAACGTTAAGGGTCGTTTGTTTTTTACGCATGATCCTGATGTGGCTTACTGCACTATTGAGCGTGACCCCGCCGGACGTTTCACCGTTTCAGAAGATGTTGTTGCATAAATTACCGCATAAATCACCACGGAGCCAGTGAGATCAGTGAGAAAAATGAGAAGGATTAAAAAGATTTGCTTTATCCAATGACACGAGAAAACTGGGTCCTTTAAGACCGAGATGAATCGCGCTTAAGAGGGGCTAGGATAAGAATGAAACATAAGTACTGTAATTATTTTGAAAAATAATTATTTATACAGGATTAGTAGGATTTTGAATAGGCTTTAAAGCTCTTCCCGGGGGGCTTGATATTTTTGGAAAATGGTCTTTAAAGATTCAGGAAGTGTAATTTTCTGGCGTGTTTTAGCATCCAAACAAACATGCACAGTCTTGGCTTTACCCATCATGACATTGTCAGCTTTAAAAATTTTGTAAGACATGGTGAATGATGTATTTCCAAGATTTTCCACTTCGACTTGCACTTCCAAAAGATCACCGACTTTTACTGAAGATAGATAATCTGCTTCTGCATGAACGATGACAAATACAAAATCCGAATTGTTAAACAGATAATCAAAACTAAAACCCTCCTTTTCAATTAAGTCTTCTAAGGCATCATGCACATAGCGGAACTGCTTTGCAAAGTAGAGGATGCCCGCCATGTCGGTATCATGCATGCGAACTTTGTTGTAGGTGATAAACATCTTTTTCTTCTATATAATGGTTTGATTTAAAAATCCCTTTCCCTTAAGTCATTACTATAAACTGGAATGAGGATAGGATCTTTGAGAAGTGATTTTTTTTGTCCGGCATATTCAATAACAAAATCTTTTTGTTTATTTTGAAAGCTAAGAAGATTGATTTGTTTTTCATTCTTCGCATTTTTCTTGAGGGAGATAAGGAAAGCGATTTTTTTGTTTTTTGTTTCACCCACAAGTCCTTGAACATCCTTTACAAAGTGCTTGTCGGTTAGTTTCACTATCACTTGTTTTCTTGTTTCTTCCCAATCTACCTTGGGCAAATCTTTCAGCTCTGCACATTGGAATTTTTTACTGAGTCTCGCAGGATTGCATAGGTCATATTCATGTAGTTTTTCCCTTAAGATACGCATCCCTATCGTATAGATTAAAAGCAATCCTCCTAAGGAAATTAATGTAATTCCTCCCGCTAGTGCAGCTCCCCCCATCAAAGCAGTGACGAGGATGATGCCAACAGTGATTATTATAGCGGCTGCTACACGTGAGATCCAAAGTGGTCTTTTGTTCGTTGTGATAAAAATATGGCGGCCATTCCATATTGGATGTTCTTTGACTGCAGGAAGATTTTCAGCTGGTTTTAAGTTTACTGCTTGAGGATTTGCAATTGCAATATGGGAAAACATAAGCCTCTGGATGTGTTCAATTATTTATTTAATGTTTATATCTTGTGAGGTGAATCTTTTAAAGGCATTTCAACACCTTGAAGCGCAAAAGCAAAAGGCTCGCCCTTTAGATGACGATCAAAAACCGTTGCATTTAAAAGTATATCGCCATTTTTATTCAATAAAGTCGTTATAAAAGGAAGCTCTTGAATATCTTTACAATTTGCAATGAAGTGCTTAGCTTCGCCTGGTAGGGGACGATTAGCGGCTATTTGTTCATCAGTGATTTTAATGATAACCCGCCCTTTGGGGTGATCCCAATGAATTTTTGGAAGATCACTAAAGTCTTCTTTGTATTTCAGTTTTAAACTTAGTTGTTTTTTCATCTCATTTTCGAGTGCGATTTCGCGAGCATAGCAACGTAAGTTAAAATACGCACAACCTATCAAACTAAGTACAATCAATGAAACTCCCCCGGCGATAGCTCCCGCGGAAGTGATGGCGGCAATTAAGGTTATACCAAGCGTTACAACGATGGCCGATGCAATTAATGAAATCCAACGTGTTCTGGGATTAGTTTTTATATATGTTTTTTTTCCAGCCAAAACACCCAGTTTTGGTTTAGCCTCGATGTTCTTTTTTTCAGCTAAATGATTTTGCTGGACTATATTTCCATTAGCGATGCAAATGGCACTAATCATAGAAATCACCTTTTTAAAACTTGGAGGCAATTTTACTTTCCAATTCTTTAAGTGTCTAGATATAATTACTTAATACCAGGCAAATAGAATACAAAAACAAAAATTCAACACTAAGGCGCGAAGATGCCAATATTCTTTTGGGCATAAGTCAATAGAAAATATCGTAAATGTTTGAACCGCGAAGCGTTGCGATGCGATGTTAGTTTTAAAAAAGCATCTGTGATCGCATCGCCAACGCTTCGCGTGAAATAAACTTATGCGCAAAAGAATGACTGCGTTATAGTTTACAATTTTCTCATATTCTCTCATTGATCTCAGTCTCGACTTTGTTGATTTTTTGAATAAAAAGCAAATTTGACATAGTATCTTTTTTTTCAACAAAGGATTAACTATGTCAAATTTGCCATCTCCCATTATTTCAGTTTTGTCTAATTTTGCTCCATTATTTTCAAAGCCTACACATCAAAAATTTTCACAACTATTTCAAGCTCATATTTTGTGTAAGGGGCTACGCACAGTAACAGAGCTTTTAAAACGTCTAGGCCTGAGAGAGGCTAAGAATTTTTCTATTTACCATGATTTTTTCAATAAAAATAAATGGTCTCCTTTAATAGGAGCTAAAATTTTATTCCTAAAATTAATTTCGTTATTACCAGAAAATAAAAATATTCAAATTGCTCTGGATACTACTGTCGAGCGTAGGAAAGGTCCTAAAATTAAAAGTCTAAATATACAAAGAGATGCGGTTAGATCTACCAAATCAAGAAAGGTTTTAGTCCCAGGGTTACTGTGGTTAGTCTGTACCATTCAAATCAAACTTCCAGGATCTAACAAAATATGGGCACTACCATTTTTAAGCATTTTAATTCCTCCTGAAAGGCCTCTCTCAAGCTCTAAAAACAAAAAAGATATCAAGCGAAAATCAAAAAAACACAAAACTTTGAATGAATGGGCGTGTCAAGTTATAAAGCTTATAAGAAGATGGGCTGGCGAGGATAAGAAAATATCCATAATCGCCGATAGTGCTTTTGCAACCTATATCTTAGCTAATACCTGTGTGGATCATAAAATTAACCTTACTTCAAGAATGCGCTTAGATGCTCGAACTTTTAAATTCCCCGTTGCTAATAAAAAAGGCCGTATAAATCTCGTTGGTCCGAGAATGCCAACTTTTAACGAAATGCTAATGGATCCCTGCCTTAAATGGCAGAAAACTAAAATTCATTGGTATAATGGAAAAAAGAAAACAATTGAGTTTATAGCTGGTACTTCGCTTTGGTACGGATATGGGATTCGCCCTGTTCCAATTAAATGGGTTTTAATCAAAGGTTCAGATAATTCCGAACCAACTGTCATATTTACATTAGATCTAGAATCCTCTCCGGAGATAATATTATCAGAATATATTAATCGCTGGCCAATTGAAGTTACCTTTGAAGAGATAAGAAGACATCTTGGAATGGAAACTCAAAGACAATGGTCTGATCAGGCCATAGATCGAGAAACACCGTGTATTATTGCATCTTTTTCAATTATTATCCTTATGGCCTTAGAACTTCAAAAAGAAAATGACGATAAAATAGCTATTCAAACAAGCTCTTGGTACCCCAAAAAGCAAATAACCTTTTCAGATGCATTGGCTTATGTAAGGCGGCATATTTTGGAAGAAAAATACTTTCCCCAGTTCGGTCAAAATGAGGAAATTTGGTCTAAAGAATTTGTGGAAATCATAAATCAGATGTCAGCAGCATGATTAATAAATTAGCTGTTGATATTAAGTATTTTAATAAAACAGATTAGAAGCCCTTTAGAAGCCCTAAAAAGCTCCTCCTCTAGTTTTAAAACTGAAAAATCAACAAAGTCGAGTCAGTGAGCTCGGTGGTTAATAAAAATGAATTTTGTAGTGCGGAGAAGATAATTGACCTAGATCAAGCGAAAAGCTAAAATGGTGATTCATAATCTGACAGGATTTTAGGAAATGACTTTTCCGACACTTTCTTACTTAAATGAAAAAGGCGAACTCTCTTCGGCTTGTAAAATAAAAGTTTCCAATGAAATTTTAGTTAAAGCCTATAAAACTATGGTGCTGACCCGTCACATTGATGAACGCATGGTCACTCTTCAGCGTCAGGGGACCATTTCATTTGCGTTGAGTTCATTAGGTGAAGAAGCCTGCTCCGTGGCAAGTGCTGCCGCCCTTTCCTCTGACGATTGGCTATACCCTCAATATCGGGAATGTGGCATTATGTTTTGGCGCGGCTTTACCCCCCAACAATATCTCCATCATATGTTTTGCAATAAAGAGGACTTGATTCAGGGACGGCAAATGCCCAACCATTTTGGTTCTCGAGCGCTTAACGTCGTGCATGTATCTTCTCCCATTGGAACAAAAATTCCTCATGCTGCAGGATGCGCTTATGCCATGAAATTACAAAAAGAAGAAAAAGTCGCTGTTGTTTATTTTGGTGAAGGAGCTACATCGGAAGGTGATTTTCATGTAGGCCTCAATTTTGCTTCGGTGAGAAAAGCGCCTGCTATTTTCTTTTGTCGCAATAATGGTTATGCTATTTCAACGCCTGCTTCGCGTCAGTTTGCAAGCGATGGCGTGGCTCCTCAGGTGGCGGGACGCAATATCACAACTTACCGTGTGGATGGGAATGATTTTTTTGCAATCTTTGAAACGGTGACTAAAGCTCGTCAACAATGCTTGAATGGTCAAGGTCCTGTCTTTATTGAAGCCATGACTTACCGTCTTGGTGCACATTCAACATCAGATGACCCTTCCGTATACCGCAAAGAGGTCGAAGTGCAGGAAAAATTGCTGGGCTGTCCTATTTTACGGCTGCGTAAATACCTTGAATCACAAAAATTATGGGATGGCCAAAAAGAGGAAAGTTATCTGGATGAGGTTAGTAAAGCTGTGACAGATGCCATTAAGGTCGCTAAAGAGACTCCAAGGCCAACTCTAAGATCCCTCATCGAAGATGTATACTTCGAGATCCCTTCGAGTCTTGAGGCTCAACTTAACGAAATTAAATCTCTATACCATGAATAGGGTTGTATGGTTGTAATGAACATAATTCAAGCTCTAAACCATACACTCCATCAGGAGTTTGCCCGCGATTCCCGACTTTTAACTTTTGGGGAAGATGTAGGAGCCTTTGGTGGTGTTTTTCGGGTTACTACCGGATTACAAGAAAAATTTGGGGAGGAGCGTTGTTTTGACACGCCTTTAGCAGAAGCTGGCATCATTGGATTTGGCATTGGCATTGCACAAAAGGGGCTAAAGCCTATCTGTGAAATTCAATTTGCGGATTACATTTATCCTGCCTTTGATCAAATGGTCAATGAAATGGCTAAGATGCGTTACCGCACAGGCAATGAATATGCGTGTCCCATGGTCGTTCGCACGCCTTATGGAGGAGGTATCCATGGGGGTCATTATCACTCTCAGTCTCCGGAAGCTTTTTTTCTTCATATTCCGGGTTTAGTTGTTGCTGTTATATCGAGTCCCTATGACGCTAAAGGATTACTTTCTTCGGCCCTTCGTTCTAATGACCCTGTACTTCTGCTGGAACCAAAAAGAATTTATCGATCGTTGAAACAAGAAGTTCCAGAGGCAGAATATTTGATCCCTCTAGGAAAAGCACATGTCGAGCGTTCAGGAAAAGATATCACGTTGATTGGGTGGGGAGCGCAACATCATCAAAATATGGAGGCCGCGACTGAATTGGCTGAAAAGGAACATGTGGATGTCGAGGTCATTAACTTACGTACTTTAAATCCACTAGATATCAACACTATCGTTGAGTCTGTGAATAAGACGGGACGTTGTATTGTGAGCCATGAGGCGCCTTTGACACAAGGATTCGGGGCTGAGATTGCCGCAGCTATTACGGAACGATGTTTTTTAAGGTTAAAAGCTCCTGTTAAACGATGTTGTGGACTGGACACACCTTTTCCGCATACTTTAGAGAAAGAGTACCTGCCCGATGCCCCACGAGTCAAAAAGGCTATTATAGAAACTCTCCATTATTAAATTTTTATATTAAGAATATATATGGCTAAAATTCATACTGTAACTCTACCTGACATTGGGGAAGGGGTTGTCGAAGGGGAAGTCATTGAGTGGCTGAAGAATGTGAACGATCCTGTTGCCCAAGATGAGGCTGTGGTGATCGTAATGACTGATAAGGCGACAGTGGAGTTACCGGCTCCTTATCCTGGCAAAATAGTAAAACACTACTATCGCCCTGGTGAAATATCCATCAAAGGCAAGCCCCTTTACGACTTAGAATTGGCTGAGGGATATGTAGCTTCCCAGAAACAGCAAGCTAAGCTTAAAGAATCAGCAGCTGTCAAGCCTTGTTCTTCCCTTCCTCAGTCTACTCAACAAGTTAAAATGGAGACCACTGCGAGCGATAAAGAATCCCTTGCCTTGCCTTCCACGCGTAAGCTTGCGGCTGAATGGGGCCTAGATATTGAACATATTCAAGGAACAGGTAAAGAAGGCCGTGTGACACCGGATGATTTACTTAAACATAGGAACGTGCCTGCATCCGAGGAGATTCATTCACCAATCATCAAACTTCCAGGGGACGAGGAAGTTCCCATCATCGGTATAAAAAACTTGATGGCCAGGAAAATGGCAGAATCTAAGCGAAAAATTCCCCATTTCTCTTATTTTGAAAAAGTCGATGCTACACGTTTAGTTAAACTGCGGCAAAAATTTAAAGAAGAAGCAGCTAAGCAAAACATACAAGTCACCTACATGCCGTTCCTTATACGTGCACTGTGCTTAACTTTGAAAAAGTTTCCTCAATTTAATAGTTCAGTGGATAATCATAAACTCATCATCCATCATCAATATAATATTGGTGTAGCGATGGCATCGCCGCTTGGATTGATTGTTCCTGTCATTAAAAATGTTCAGGACCTCTCCCTTATCGATTTAGTTTATGCTTATGAAGAGCTGAAAAATAAGGCCAACTCAAATAAACTTCATCCAAACGATATGAAAGAAGGTACAATTACTGTGAGTAATTTTGGAGTGCTAGGAGACGGTGGCCTCTGGGCTACACCGATTATAAATTATCCCGAAGTAGCTATTTTAGCTGTTAACCGCATCCAAAAGCAGCCCATGGTTAAGAGCGACGAAATTGTGATTAGGGACACCCTCAACTTATCTTGGAGTTTTGACCATCGCCTTATTGATGGCGATCAGGCTTCTGCATTCTCTCACCACTATGCGAAATTCATTGATAATCCGGCTCTTTTGCTTTAAAAAGGTCAACTCCGGTGGAATTGCGTATGAACTTTAAAAATATTGGATAAAGGTAATGAATAGCATTGGTGTAAATAATTCAAAAATTTATGTAAATAATACCGCATTTTCTTCGCTTACTAATGAAGAAATCGATCATCTTGTAGATTCCATGTCTCTTGAGGAAAAAATTGGACAAGTCTTCATCTCGTTTCTTTTATGGTGCAACGTTAGAGCCGCTCAGTAGTCAGGACTATACTGCAATCTAAACTCGGTAACATCATCTATTATGCATGGGCCAATGAATTGAATGATCCTAAGAAGGTGAAAGAATTATCGGAGCAGATACAAGCTCTTTCAAATGAGGTTTTAGGCATACCTGCACAAATTGTTGTAGATCAAGAGGGTGGAATAGTTTCTCGCCTGACTAAGAACTTTACAGAATTTCCAGGAAATATGGCGCTGGCTGCTACAGGCGATCCATCTCTGGCAAAACAAGTAGGGTTTGCCATGGGTAAAGAAATGCGGGCTGTAGGTATTCAACAAACGTTTGCTCCAGTTGTTGATGTTAATAATGAACCTGAAAATCCTGTGATCGGAACGCGTTCTTTCGGTGAAGACCCCGACGAAGTCATTAAATTTGCGAAAGAAATTATATCAGGGTTTCATGAAGCTGGAGTTTGCGTTACTTTGAAACATTTCCCTGGACATGGAAGGACAAAAGTCGATTCTCATCATTCTCTTCCTAGGATTGATCTTAAAATGGAAGATCTGGAAAAAATAGAGCTAAAACCCTTTTTTGCATTAAGAAAAGAAGCTGATGCTATCATGTCTGCACATGTTCTAGTTCCTCAAATTGATTCTGAAAATTGTGCTACTTTATCCTCTAAATTTTTGACGAATATCTTACGAAAAAAATATGAGTACGATGGTGTGATCATCAGTGACTCTCTGGTCATGAAGGGTGTTGTTAATCAACAAAAGTCTTGGGAAGAAACTTTAAAAGGCGTGACGGATGCTGCTATTGGAGCATTTAATGCGGGTTCTGATTGCCTGATCTTGGGGCAGCTTGAATGGGCAGAATTTGAAGGTGCGAAATCACCTGAAATCAATCAGCAGTTAACTATTCAAGTATTATCTGGTTTCAAACAGGCTGTAGAAGAAAAAGATAACCGTCTCTCGACTTAACGAATCTGTCAAAAGAGTTCTATTGCTAAAACAGAAAGTGGCTCAAATGAGTCAAGTTTATGCATTATCTGAAATCAAAGGTGTGGAGCACATAGGACTTGCAAACTCTGTGGCTGAAAAAGCCCTTACATTAGTTTCTCCAGTAGAATTATTGACACGATGTGAAACGAAACTTAAAGGTCGAAAAGTCATGGTTGTCGCACCTGAAGATCTTAATGTAAATCTACTTGAGTCTTTGAAAGATTATCAAGTCACTCCTATGTTGTTTAAAAACCAAGAGCTTTCGTTCTCTTTGGATAAGGTTTTACAAAATATCAAAAAAGATGTGCAGAATGCAGATTTAACAATTTTTTTATCTTTCAATGGTCATGTATGGAAAGATCAGCAGACATTATTGTATAAACTTTCCCAAACAATACCTGATCACAAACTAGTCATAGCTGGTTTACGCAATCCACAAGATGTAATGAATAGTGAATTATATAATAAACATGTGGTTTATTTGACCTATAGCCACAGTGTTGCATCATTAAGAGCGTTTTTTCATGCCCTTGAAAATCACAAGATGCCCCAAGGCAAGTTGCCCATGAAAAGCTTGAAATCTCAAGAGTTAAATTAATTATCAATATCTAAATTAGGCGAAAAAATTTGTGAATGATGGAGAAATTTGTCAATTTCTCGACGATCGAGTGAAGGAGGCTTTAAACTAATTAAATTTAACAGGGGACCTGATAAAGAATCTCGCTTTTCATAAATTTTTTTTCTCCAATTCACATTTTGAAAGGCAATTTCCGGAGAGATTAAATTTCATCCACACTCATGTATCATTTGGAAAATATCATCTAAATAAAGTGCATTAAGATCGTTTGCATGAAGCAGAAGTGTATGTGGAACTTCCTCTGAAAAATTATTTTTATAGAGATGGATATAAAAAAGGCACCATTTCTTTAATAAAGAGATATAAAGTTTTTTAAGTGCCTCGTAATCAATTTTTTTTCCTTGTAGAATAGCTAATTGAAGTCTTTCATTAATATGCCAATCGAAATTATTCATAGTGACATAGCCTTCAACATAATTGAGCTTTTTGAGAATCCCAAAAGCATCAAACGCTTTTTCACTAGAGCCCCCGCTTGTATAACGATTTCCATAATCAAGAAAAGGATATCTAAACCACTTTCTCATATTTTCATAGGGCGATAAAATGGAATCGGTTTTTATAATTTCTGCTTCAAATTCAGAAAGAGATTGAGAACTTAAATGATGATGTACCATAGAATGGTTGGCTAAAAAATGACCGCTATCATTCACTTGATTGAGAGAAGAAATATTTTCCTTGCAATTCTCTCCAATACAAAAAAATACGACTTTACATTTATGATTTGCACAAACGGCTAAAAAACGGTCTATTCTTTCTTGTTTAGAAAAAATATACCCATCAGGCATTGGATAGTCATCAAAAGTGATAGCAATGTTAACGGCATTAAGTGCTGCACAAATAAACAAATAGAAGAATATGGCTAAATTAAGAAAATTTTTCACTTTAATTATTTTTTATTTAATAATATTACAAATTGCAAACATATAATTTTTTAACACTTTTTTTAAAAAAAAGTTTATTTTTTTAGTCTATTAAAATCAATGTAAATGTTTGAGCCGCGAAGCGTTGAGGCTGGTAAAAAATTGAATTTCTTATGAATATCTATTTGAAAAATTGACTTTTTCAATTTTTGACTATCGCCAATGTTACATTTTATTTCTTGCAGACTTCTATTTCTTGTCCAACTTTTTCACATCTACTATTTTTTCTATTGTTTATTCATTAACATTTTTTAATTAATGCGATTTTTAAAGCTCTACCATATTATGAGTTAATCCAAATATAATCATCATTGATGTAACTGTTTCCAAATTCCTTACTACAAATTGCTGCAATCCTCTATTTCTAGCTGTCAATTATTTTAACGTCGATGCCTCAATTTATATTTTTCTTTCGATTCGATTTTTCCCATGTTAATTCTCCACTCTTTGACAACTCCGCTATCACTTCTTTTGGGAATATAACTTTTCTCTTTTCTTTTGGCTTTCTTGGTGGGGGCATTTCAAAATTTCACACTTTTGATTTAACTTTTTGACTTTTTAATGTCTTCATGATCATAATATCCATTATCACATAACCAACGAACTGGTTTAATATTATATCTTTTTATTATCTGCTCTTGCATTAAGCTCATTTGTCCTGCATCTACACCTGAATTTGTTACACTTACTCCTACTACAATTCTTGTTTTGGTATTTTGTTGCTAATTGTGCATTATAGGCTGTGTAGCCACCTCCATTTGCCATTTTCATTTTTCTTGCCTCCGGATCTGTAATCGAGGCTCGAAGGTTTTTTTTTTCTTTTTGGGTAAGTTTTTGTCGATGTTTTTTTTCTAGATTTCTTGCTTTTTCTGCATTAATTTTTGTTAATTCTTTAATCGCTCTTATCAATTCTATTTCTTTATCTTTAGCCCTCTCCTTAATTCTCTAACTTTTTACTTATCAATAAAATTTGTTGTATTTTCTTCTCTTTCTTTATTCAATTTTTCAACATGCTGTTTTGCGATTTTCAAATATTCTTTGAGTCTTGGTTTGCGGCGAAAAGAAGAGGTTCCAGCATTAGCTTGTAGATGATGTGATCTTGGACAAAACTTCCAAGTCAATAAGATTTTGGCTTAAAAATAATGCTACACTTTGGGTTAATAACTCATTTAAAGAATTGTTTCCATTTTGAAAATCATTAATCGTGTGGGACTCAATGTTGACACCACCACAAAGCCATTTAAATCCATTATGTTCTTTACAATACCTCTCTCTCCACAAACACGACCACAAGATATTCCTTCGATTGTTGCATATAGCCACACAGATAAGTGCTAGCGTGGATCTGTAATGTATAACTGACCCACATTTCCTTGATATGACCTAATATTACTAATAATTGTTGAAAGATCTAGCTTATTTGCATAAGCCCATACAGCTCGTGCCTTATGGATCTAAGGGTATCAAATCGTCAATAATCGAAAAACTCATAATTTCAACTTGATTTCTTATGGGAATATTTAACTTTGGTTTTCCTTTATAATTTTTTGTCTCATCATCATTTTTATTGCATTCTGAAGAGGAAAAAGAGTGTTTTGTATATTCATATATAATCCTGAGAAATATATTGGTTTACACGCCATTGTGAATGGTATTTTATAAATTCAAGATTATAAATAAAAAAAAGATTATATACAACAAGTTTTTAACGCTAAAACATTTAAATTTTTTCCCCAGCCTCGTTGCGATGCGAGAAAAGAAAGTTTTGTAAAAAAGAATTTTGCAT
>CAVVKX010000004.1:0-21137 GCA_963748975.1 uncultured Parachlamydiaceae bacterium | reverse complement strand
TTTACCCTTAATAAAAAAAACTTATACATTTACGAAGCAATTCTATGCTTTTTTCCTGTACCCCCCTACAGGCGATATCTTAAGAAATGGTTAAAAAACTGTTTATTCTCTATGTAGTGTCAGAAAAACTTGTCATGTATTGACTAAAAATTTTTGACCCTGCTATTGTCCTTAACATGTTTATAAGAAAAACTCTCAAACAAGATCCTAAGACCAAAAAGCGATATTCTCCTATCAGCTTATTGAATCAGTCCGGACCGAACGAGGCCCTCGTCAAGTTATTCTTTTAAATCTGGGCAATATTGAGTTGGCTGATGAAGAAAAAAAATTATTGGCAAATCGCATTGAAGAAATTACCACAAGTTCAAACAGTTTCTTTGCTTACTCTGATCATATTGAGAAACTAGCTCAACACTATGCTAAAATGCTAATTCGTAAACAATCTACTTGTCTCACGAGTACTCCTAAAGAAACTGATTATCAAACAATTGATATAAATTCGATTGAACATGAAAATATGCGTACAACCGGCCTAGAACACATTTGTTTAGAGACGATTCGTCAACTTGAACTTGATACCAAATTACAAGATCTTGGTTTTAGCAAACGTCAAATAGAACTTGCTACTGCACTAATTATCGGTAGATTAGCTGGCAAAACAAGTGAGCTATCAATTTTTAAGTGGCTCCAAAACGCCTCTGCTTTAGATGAGCTTTTTGAAACCTCTTTTGAACGTCTTTCGCTCAAAAGTGTTTATACAATAGGCGATATCCTCTATGAGAAAAAAGATGCCATTGAAGATCATCTAAAAGAAAAAGAATCCAGTTTGTTTTCTTTAAAAAATACCATTGCCCTATATGATTTAACAAATACTTATTTTGAAGGCACTGCGAAAAAAATATTAAAAGCAAAAAAAGGACGATCAAAGGAAAAGCGAAATGACTGTCCATTGATAACTTTAGGCATCGTATTTAATCCCCAAGGTTTTCCCCTAAAAACCGACATCTTTGAAGGAAATGTTGCCGAAGCCAAAACTCTAGAAAAAGTGATTAAGCGGCTAGATTATCAAAATATTAAACCAATAATAGTACTTGATGCGGGTTTGGCTACCGAAGACAATATTAAATACTTGCAAGCTGAAAAGTATCCTTACATCGTTTGTTCTAGAAAACGATCTCAGCTCTTTCCCGAAGGACTTAACTTTGAAACTGTAAAAGAAAAAAAAGAACAAAGCGTTCGAGCTGCGTGCACAAAAAATCCAACAACCAATGAAACACTTGTCTATTGCCAATCAGAAGCAACATTAGCTACAGAAGAGAAATGGAGAACTCAAGCTCAAAAGAAATTTGAAGCCGGATTAAATAAAATGGCGAGCGGACTTGAAAAAAAGAACTGCACAAAGAGCTATAGACTACTATTAGAAAGACTTGGAAGATTAAAGCAGAGGTATCGCCGAATCTCTCAATTTTATAATGTTGAGATAATTCCAGATGAGAATAGCAAAAATGCGAAATCTATCAAATGGAGTTTTGATGAAAAAGAATTAGATGACCGATTTAATGGGGGGTACTGTCTCCGAGTTCATCTATTGGAATGGACCTCCCAAGAATTATGGGATACATATATTATGCTAACAGAAGCGGAAAATGGTTTTCGTTGTTTAAAAGGAGAACTAGGTTTGCGTTCCGTATTCCACCAAAAGGAACATCGAGTTGATGGACACCTTTTTATTACTGTTCTTGCATATCATGTCATGCAAACAGTTCTATATAAGTTAAAAGAAAAGGGAATTAATTTACGGTGGCATACGCTTCGTTCTTATATGAACACCCAAGCACGCATTACAACAGCTTTTCGAGATAAAGCTAACCAACAAGTTCGAATAAGGTCAACAACAAATCCTGAATCTATTCATAAAGAAATTTATACAGCTCTTAATATCAACGCCAAGCCTGGTAAAATTGCCAGATCAATTCATTAAAAATTGATAAATCTTAAAGATGTAGTGTAGAATGCTTTCCAGAAATTTTATATTTTATTGATTTTTAGTGCCTTAAAAAAAGTTAGGGGTAAAGTTGGGTGTGTGCACTGTGTGTGCATCGACAGTTTTTTCGTTTTTAGAACGATCCACTAAATAACACCTAACTTGTTGTGGAAGAATAGGTTAGAAAAGTGGGGCAACCTGGACTTGAACCAGGGACCAGCGGGTTATGAGTCCGTGCAAACTCCACTCATCACAATCATTAGCAATAGCTAACGACAATCAGAATAGCAGCCAGAAGGATTTCATTCTATTGCTTTCGTTTGTCATAAGTCGCCTTTTTTTGTGGACGAGTGGTCCATTAGTGGTCCGTATATTTTATAACGATTATGGATGAACAAACAGTTGGGTTAAAGTTTCAAAGGTCTCATGTATTATTCGATTGTGATGATCTGTAGGCACAAAATCTATAAAAATTTCCTTATCCGAGAAAAACTCAAAATTCTGAACAGGCAAGGGATGATAGTTGGTTAGAATCTTACATCGGTCCTTTTTATCTATCTTAATTTGATATCCTATGAGCATGCGTGGATCTCCAATTTTTCCATGCCATTCATTATATAAATAAATATTCGAATGACTTTCGTGCTGTGATTGAGATTCACCCCATGGACGATCTAAGCTCCGATGAGCTGCGTATTTGTGACGATACGGAATAAGCGCAGGATTGATGGACATAGGAAAGGCAGCTGTTCTTTTTTTACATAGTCTTGAAACCAATCAGAAGTAATGCAAGAATATATTTGTCCTAATCGATTAAAATATGCTGTTATTTCATTAATGGTATTATTAAATTGAGCTCTTGTTGTATTGCCAGGAGATTGTCTTTTTTCCAAACTGGAAAAATTTTTGAAATGATAACTCAGTCCATTCAAGATTTGTGGAATTCCCCAGATCTCTAACTCGTGATTGCGTATTACTTTAGAAAATCTATTCTGAATAACAAGATATTCAAATTTTTCAGACCAAATTTTTGATTTTAAACTTTTTTTTGCTTTGTTAGTGTCATAATTTTTGGATAAATAAGAATGTTTCATCTTCAATGGAAATAAATTTTTTCTTTAGAACAATCAATTGTTACATTTCCTCCATTAGGAACGATAAATTGGGGATCGGTATGCCCAAAGTTCATATTAAATATGACGGGCATGGAAACGTCATAGTCATTTAAAACATTTATCACTGCATTCTTTTGATTTGAAATGAAAGCCTCTCTTCCTTCGGGTGGAAATTTGCCGCAGAAGTGTGCTTTCGGATACCCCATTAAAATTGCTTTGAATCTCCTGAGTAGACCTAATTCGGCTAGAGCTGCAATAAAGCGATAGACAAATCCTTCAGAAGGCATCTCTTCGGAAGTTTCAATAAAAAGAATAGTATTATTCAAACGCTCAAATTCTGGTAGATATGACTTCACTGACAAGTGGAGATCGAGAACTTCGAGACACCCTCCCCACAATTGTCCTTTTATTAATTCCCCTTGATTATTGTGCCAATACCATCCATTGCTAGGATATTGCGGCCTTCTTTTGGTTAAATTTTGTTTATCTGCCCAATCTAAGTCTGCATCACTGTATTCGTCCGTAGGAAATACTTCACCAATAGATGGCTTAAAAAGGGCTTTATTGATTGAATCGACTGTGTAATCATGCATACCGCCGCCCATTGCAAACTGGGTCATAATAGCTCCTCCATAATAGGAAATGATCCCTAAATTCCACAGGAATAAGTGGAGATTGGTATTATCGCTATATCCCATAAAGATTTTTGGATTGGCCAAAAGAGTTTGTTTGTTCAGATAAGGGAGAATGCGAAGCTGGTCATTTCCACCTATTGTTGCAATAATGCCCTTGATTGAGGGATCGGCAAAAGCTTGATTGATATCTTCTGCTCTTGCTTTTGGGTTTTTTGATAAATATTCTGGGCTTTGACGAGCTGTAGGAAATTCAATTGGTTGAAGTTGAAAAATCTCTTTCAATCGATTTAAACCTTGTTCATATACCCAAGGAAAGAGAAAAGGCATTCCAGAAGAAGGGGAAATGATGGCAACTTTGTCACCAGCTTTCAAAGATAGAGGACGGTAGAAGTCGGAACTGGTCTCTATTTTTGGTTTCATACTTATTCCTCCAATCCAGCGGCTTCTAATCGATCGATATCGAGATGACAAATCAATTTTAGGTTTCGGTTGATTTTCTCAATATTCCAATCCCACCATGCAATTTTTTGTAATCGCTCAATTGTGGCATGATCGAAACGCATCTTCACAACTTTAGCGGGGTTTCCTGCAACGATGGCGTAAGGAGGGACGTCTTTGACTACTACTGCACGAGCGGCGATAATAGCGCCATTCCCGATGGTTACACCATTCTTAATTAAGCAGTCGTATCCAAACCAAACATCATTACCGACAACAATATCGCCTTTGACTGGTAGATCATATACGTTAAATGCACTTTCCCACCCATGTCCAAATATGGGAAAAGGATAGGTACTTACTGCATCCAGTTTGTGATCTCCGTCATGATGAAACGAGTTTCGGCTGCGATTGCGCAAAATTTCCCAATAATGAGTTTTACCTTTGAGAAATCGTAGTTGTAAAGGACGTTGTATTCCTCAAATTTTTCTGGTCCACATCTCGATCATCGAAGTAAGTATAGTCTCCAATAATTATATTCTTGGATTTAACAAAATTTTTGAGAAAAACAAGCTTATAGTAATCTTTAATAGGAAAAATAGTTTCGGGATTGGGTCCTGTTATAGATGTCATATTTAGTCACCTCTCTTTTTAGCTAGCTTGATCTCAAATGTCTCGAAAAGCATCTATGATCTTCGAGTACTTCATCAATGATGCGCCAGCATTCTTTACTTTCTGTGTTATTGGGATCAGTAAATCCAGCTGCAACAACTAGAGATTTCCATAAAGTCCAACCTCGTCCACGGGCCCACGTACCTGAGTCTAATTGAAGTGCTTTGCGAAAAATTTCGCGACTGTTGTCTTTGAATAAGGTCCAGGTAATTGCCAAATCACAAGCGGGATCGCCAACTGCCAGTTGCCCAAAGTCAATTACAGCAGAAAGTCGACCTTCTTGAACAAGTAAATTTCCAGCACTGATATCGCCATGGACCCATACAGGAGACTTATCCCATGTTGTCATAAGTGCGGCTTCCCAAACCTCAATAATGGCGTTTACATCGATTTTATCCTCGATAGCAACAATTGCTTGCCTTACTTCCTCGTCATAATGATTGAGATTTCCACCGCGATAAAAACTGTGCAATCCAGCCAAAGGTCCATTTGTTGCATCAATCCGTTCTAAAGCAGTGAGAAAGTTTGCGAGGCTCTTAGCAAAATCCGATAAATCGGTTATTTGTGAGTGATTAGCTGATTGGCCATCAATCCAACGATAAATTGACCATCTCCAGGGGTAATTTTCCGAAGGTTTTCCAATCGCCAAAGGAGCTGGGATTGGAAGTGGCAGTAAAGGCGCTAGTTTCGGCAGCCATTCTTGTTCCTTTTCGATCTGAAGCTCATAATCAGGAGCACTTGGCATACGGATGAGCATATTCTCACCCAGATGAAAAGTTCTATTGTCCCAACCACTCAGGGCGACGGGTTGTATAATTAAATCTTTCCACTGAGGAAATTGGGAATCTATCAGATGACGGGCAAGTGCTGTATCGATTATTATTTTCTTATCCATCACTGTCATCAATTCCTTATTTTAATCCCGTATTGAATCTTCATTCTCATTGGCCAATTCGGCCTCGAATTCTTCAACAGTAGGTAAGCTACCCTTCAAATCTTGGGGCAGAGATTCCATGATTTTGGTTTCGTAACCCGCTACGCCCATAGGCTTATGTATATCTCTTAAGGCATATTCAACCGTAAAATTATTTTTTGTCTTACAAAGGATCATACCTATCGAAGGGTTATCAGAAGGGTGTTTTAATCGATCATCAACAGCAGATAGGTAAAAGTTCATCTTACCAGCGTATTCGGGCTTAAAATCTGTATTTTTTAATTCTATGATACAAAAACATCGAAGAGAGATGTGATAGAAGAGGAGATCGAGGTAATAGTCTTTTCCTCCTACCTCTAAAGGATACTGGCTTCCAATGAAAGCGAATCCTTGCCCAAGCTCGATTAGAAATTTTTGAATATGATCTAGTAAACCTTGTTCCAATTCTCTTTCTCGATATCCACTTGCAAGAGTTAAGAAGTCGAAATTATAAGGATCTTTTAATGTTTCATGGGCTAATTGAGATTGGGGTGCAGGAAGTTTTTCAGCAAAATTAGTGACTGCCTTCCCCTGTCTATTTACTAGGTCGGATTTAATCCAATCTTCCAAAGCACTGCGTGTCCATCCATTAAGAAGGGTTTGTTGGGCATACCAAAACCGATGAGTATCTTCTTTTACTTTAGTCAACAGAATAACATTATGACCCCAAGGAATGCGAAAAAATGGCAGGTCTTCAATTTGTCTCACAGCTTGTGAGACTTTTGCACATCCGAGATAAAAAGCTCTCATTTTAAAGACATTAGCTCTAGAAAATCCGCCTATTCCTGGAAAAGAAGTTTGGAGATCTTTGGCTAATCGCTCAATGACCTGAGATCCCCAAGTCTCTTTTTCTTGTCTTTCGGCAATTTCACGGCCAATTTCCCAATAAAGTTTTATCAGTTCCTCGTTTACCTTAACAATCGCTTTGATTTGCGAAGAACGAATACGAAGCTTAAGATCCTCGAGAAGGGCTTTGTATCCGTCGGGAATAATGTTATGGGATGAATCCGCACTTGCGCTTTTTCTCATTTGTGAATTCCTTGTGAATAGTCAGAGCGCGTAATTCATCCATATTTAATCGCATCATGAGATGTGGATGTGGGCTATGTGAGGGTATAAATTCCCCAAGAATTTTAAAACCAACCTTTTGATATACATGAATCGCTCGGGAATTAGTTGCTTCTGGATCAATAAGTACTTCTTTTATTTTTGGAAACTGACTCATCAAGAATTCTTTGATCAAGAGATGAGAAAGACCTTTACCTAGATAGTCATTATCGCCAATTAGCATATCAAGGGTTATTGCATCCCCTTCTAGAGAGCACCAATGAGTTAACTCATCTTGAGGCTTTGAAACAATAGAGGTTATTAAAAAAGCAAATGGATGGCTTTTATCAAATCCAAGCCAGTAATGAGATTGCGATTTGCCTTGAAGAAACTCATCTAAGTGATTAAATGTATTTTGAAGTCCCTGTCCATAAAACCATTGGGCGACATGAGGCTGAAGAAGCCATTTATGCACTAGCTCACGATGGACTACATCGACTGGGTTAAATTGAAATCGAAAAGTGTCTTTCATGTGATTTTCTTTGCCTTCCATTGATCATTGTTCCCTATAAAAAAATGAACGGGAAGGCAATTATCAATGACCCAATCATGATCTGATATATCCATCAAACAACAGATAGCCCAATGAATTCCACCGTGCGCAACTATTAAAGTTGGTCCCTGATAAGAAAGAGCTTCATTGATTCCATTAAGAGCTTTTTGTATAAAGCTTTTTACATGAGGATAGTGACTTTGATATGCTCTCATACCCAAATTGGTCATATCATTCCAAACTTGCATTGTACACTCACCAAGATCCGGCATTTCGTAATGATCTGCTTGTAAACGTAAGGCAATGGTTTCTTTGGTTTCCTTTGCTCTTTTCAATGGACTACAACATACAGATTTAATTGGAAGAGTTGCGATTATCGATTCTAATTCTTGAGCTTGCCGAAAGCCAGTAGCGTTTAGTGAAACATCTTCATGGTCTACTTTGCATCCCGAAATGTTGTAGTCTGTTTGTCCATGACGGACGAAATAAAATTCTTTTCTTACAATCATGAGTTCCATCCCGATTCGGAATAAAAGTTCTGATTCAAAGCCGCTTCCAACCCATCTTTAATGTAATCAATGATATTGAGTGGTAATCGTTCTAAAGAAAAGAATTCTAATTTTGAGCATTTTTGTGGTTCGCGGTTAGTAATCGTCCCTTGCCATTTCTGACATTCAAAAAATAGGTCAATGTTTAACCTATTTGTTTGCCTATGATGGTATGAACAGCTTTTAAATCAGATGGACGAATCAAAATTCCCGCTTCTTCGTAAGCTTCTCGAACCATTGCAGAGATAGCAGATTCACCGTCTTCAACATGACCAGCTACTAAACCATAATATCCATCACAGTAACCAGTGTTTTTTCGCAGGTGCAGGAGAACTACATTTTCTTTTCGTAAAATAAGATAAACATTTACAAAAGCGCCCGACCGCTTCTTTTTAGAAGAATGTTGATAGTAGGCATCTAAAGCTTGATTAGCGCCATTCATTAGCGGCGGGAAAGTCTTTTGCCTCGTTGGTAAAACCCATTTATATGATGTGTGTTCTGCAGAAAGACTAACAGGATACTCAGTATTCAAATTGACGCTAAAAATATAGAAGTGTAATCGAAGTCTGGCTTACTAATGTACAAGGCGACAAGAGAGTGAAAATCATCTAAGCTTATATCCATACCCGTTTCTTCAAATAGTTCTCTTTTTGCTCCTTTTACTGGTATTTCGTCAGATTCTAATTTGCCAGCTGGAACTCCCATAACCCCGCCTCTTGTTTATGAGAGGCTAGTTCGAGCAATAAAAGCTTACCATTGAGATTAATATAAGAAGCCGCGACCTCCACTTTTGGAAGAAAGCCTTCTGGTTTCTCATTATGGACTTTAATTTCGGTATTCATAAAAACGCTAGATTTTATTTTTTATAAATTTATTTATATCTTTCTGGTTTCTTGACCCATAAATTGAACATGGGAGTTTTTAAGATAGGATTATAACCGATTTGAAGACGGAAATCTATAGGGAATTTGACCTTTCCATTCAAACTTACGAAAAGAAAGAAGGACTTAACCTCTCATTGCAAGATCGCAATAGATTCTTCAGAAATCTTGTTTTTTCAATAGCCTCCTTTGATCGACGTCCATGCTTCCAAGAAGCCATTTTTTGACGCATCTTGCCTACTTTTGTCTTAGCCCCTTTTGACTTACCTCCATGCAAATGACATCGCCCGTTCGGACATGGGAATTCGTCTGCAATATTCCGACATAGCCGACACTCTTGTCTTGGCTCCACACTTTCGAATCATGGGGTACCTCGTTCATTTTCTTCACTCTTTTGGCCCCCAGTTTGAAAATGACCAACGATTGCCTTTCCACCATCGTTGACATTTACATGCTGAACAACGACTCTTTGCTCACCCTTGCGTCGGTATTTCATAAGGGTTTCAATTGTTTCGTGTTGAAGTCTTAAGAGTTTAATCGCATAGTTCAGATTGGTTTCAATGTGTTGACGCCATTGGGCATCTTCAGCAGACCCTAAACATTGCATCCCCTGGAAATGCAAGACAGCCAATTGAGCGCAAAGCATCCCTTCGATGGCGTTTTGCGGTTTGATATCGTGAAGCAGTTCGCATAACACTTTTGTTTGCTTTTCTTTGTCATAACCAGGAATCGCAAAGGCGGACCGTTCTACGATATCCAAGGCTAGAGTCTTAAAAGACGTGCCCGTTAGCTGCTTATATAGATTGACCTTTTCTGTTATTTCGTTCGAAGCCATAGGCTTATCTTGATCAGATTGATTTATTTTACGGATCTCTTTTTTTCAGTAAAATTTTCCTTAAAGGTTAAGCTATTGATAATCCATTGCCTTAAGTCGATCCCCGATTCCAAGGCGTCTCCAGGGGCCTTGCCATTTGGCGTAAGGATGCGTTGAATTGAGGGGAACATCTTTTTCCACTTTACCCATGCCCAAGCCCCAGCCTTGTCAAAGTCAGGGCAGAAAAGAAGAGTCTTAGGCTTCTTAAAATCTCATGAGTGTCATAGTCGATCGGTTTTGTGCTGCCGCCAAGGGCAATGCAATAGAGTAGATCGGAAGCGCATTTGCTGAATTAGCAAAGCATCTAATTCGCTCTCGAGGATCAAACATACAGGCAAGCTGCGAT
Organism: uncultured Parachlamydiaceae bacterium; assembly: GCA_963748975.1. GTDB lineage: Bacteria > Chlamydiota > Chlamydiia > Chlamydiales > Parachlamydiaceae > Neochlamydia. The sequence continues at coordinate 11,071 of CAVVKX010000004.1, read as the reverse complement.
CACCACATATCGAAGGGGATCTCTTCGATCCTGAAACTTCGACATATTTGGGTAGACGATCGCCCTCTTTCCAATCAGATCGTCTGATTTTTATTTTAACGACTTTGCCAGCCGAAGAAAATGTTGGAATTGTGATCCCGATAGGTAGCCAAAGCTTGCGAGGTGTGCCGTCCTCTTTAAAATCATTTTTAAGCCCCCATTCGGGCAGTTCTCGATAGAATCTTTTGCGATTGAATCCCAATTTGAATGCGGTGATTGAGTGTGAGCTAAAGCCTCGCTTACGTAATAGGGCTAATGCATTTGGGTTTTGTATCAACTGTCGGTGTGACCATTCAATAAATTTTTCAGCTTTGGCCAGCCATGCTATTGGCGGATCATCAATGCGTTGAAAAGAAGGTGCAGATCGAATAATAAAAGGGGCGCGGAATCTTTTAGCCTCTAATTTTAAACGCGCGCACGCATCTTTATAGGAAATGCCATGCAGCTCTCGTAAAAAGGTAATCGCATCCCCATATTTACCGCATACACGACAAGCAAATCGCCCTCCCTGATAACTACCATCTTTATTCGATCTATTGGGCCATATGAGAAAGCGATCTTTCCCATCCTTACAAAAGGGGCAAGGTGAACAATATTCGCCTCCATGGCAGGCTGCTTTGCGTTTGATGGCATACCCCTCCTCTTCAGTCAGGTCTTTGATATTCATGACTTCCTTTCTGTAACACCGTTGTAACACGTTCGTAACACATTTAAAATATTGATATTCAATGATGTAACACTAGTAACACCGTAACACAAAAAAATAATTGAAATAGGACAATATTAACTTGATAGATTGATAAATTGCCTTGCGCGCGACTTTTTATATATGGTGTTACATGTGTTACAGTGTTACACATATATATAAAAGCAGTTCTGAATAGTGTCTGGATTCGAATATTGTTGTAACACCTTACTTTTGTTAAAGTGTTACATTGTGATACATCATTGATTATCAATATTTTACTGTTTTTCATTTGTGATTTCCTGGTTTAGATCAATCACATAAAAGCGATCGACGGGCTTGATGTGAGCGGGAATCCTTTCAGCCCTGCTGTTTTTTCCCTCATTATCTTTGCAAAGGAGACCGTATTCAGCCAAAATATCAGCGGCCTGCCTGGAATTGAATCCAAAGCAAATGTTCTCTTTAAATGCTTTTGGAAGCACATAAAATTTAGCACCATTTCGATAACCCCAAATTGACTGCCTGATAGGTTTTTCATCGACCGCATTGATCTCTAAAAATTTTCCCTCTGCATTCTCATTTAAAAGCCCTTTTACTTGATTAATCAAATGATAGGACTCCATGTCGCCTGTGGTACCTCGATCATTTAACCAATCATTAAAGCATTTCGTTATTGCCCACTTGGCCATGTCGTCGGTGATTTCCTTACCTAAGACCCCCTTTTTAATGGCAAAAGATAAGGCTGCATAAACGGCCCCAAATCTCCTGGCGCTGCGCTTAATTTGACCATCGTAATTCCTTGCACAGTCTGCGGCAAAGTCGTCTATAGCAAATCTTAAGTCGCGCTGAACGTTGTCTATCCCATGATCTACAATTTCTTGGATAAAAACCCTTGCTGCGGTCCCATAATACTGAGCGCAGAGATGGTCCAATTTATTTGCAAATTCTTCTCCATCTTTGCAACCGTTAATGGTTTCAAAACAGCCATATCCATTTGTGACTTCTGCGGGAATATCAATGAATCGAATGAGTTGGCCTGCCTTTACTTGTTTTTTTCCTTCCTGACCCTGTTCGACAAGCCCTAATTCTCCCGTGCTGAGCACCATTGTTATCCATGATTTGGGTTCGCGTGCTTCACTAGTACGGTCAGAGCGTTGTTTCCCGACTCCCTGCGCAATCATGTACATCATTTGGCCAACTTCTTTGGCTTCTGATTGACCGAACTCATCCAAGGGCAGTAGGCTATCATTATAAAGACTACATATCGCTTCCAATCCATTGGCAGTTACCCTCCAAGTCCTCTTATAATCGGGCGATCCAAAGACACTAGTGGCCAATTTCAAGCACTTGGTTTTTCCCGTGCTGCTGCGTCCCTTGAAATTAAAGCCGCCGCCTTCCTCATTGATTAGTTTAAGGCAAGCGGATGCGAGGGCCACCCCAATGCTGAACAATAAACGCGAATTATTAAGACAAAGTGGAAGGGCATTTGTTTGCCATTCCAGTAAAGTTCCTTTCTGTTTGACTCCTTTGGGGCAAATCTCGTTGATGGGATAAACGCCTTCCTGATCCTCTCCTTGGCCAATAATTAACCCATCAGGAAACACATATTGGTTCCCATGCCATCCCGCCTTATCCACGCAGCGAAACTTTTTTTCTGGCCTAACTTGCATTAAAAAATTTTTCAAATGCGTTTGATTTGTAACAGTAGTAGGTGTCATCATTCCAAAATCAAGAAGAGCTTCATTCAAATCAGCCCAATTCGCAAGCAGCTTGAGCGGCATTGCCCATAGATGCTTTTTTTCGCCATCATGAATTCTAAGAAGCAAAGCATGATTTTTTCCATTTGCATCTCTCAAGTGTGCTTCTGGCCAAAAAGGAGAGCAAATCCAAATGAGCGATGGTTCTTGATCTGATTTTGAGCTTTTTTTATCGAGGTAATAAAGACCACTTTTGTTCAGAAGATGATTCCCAAATTGAATGCAATCGGTGGGTGTTGAATGGTACTCAACTTCCTCAACCATGCGATTAAACTCATCATCGCGATCAGAGGGGACTAACGTTTGTATTGTAATGGGGTTAATCAGTGCAGATTGCATAATTCCCCCAATTGCAAGCAAAACATGATGAGTTCTTATTTAGCATAGCTCGCCCCTTTATGGTTGTTTTCTTCTAACCATTGAAAAAAAGCGGCTTCATCAATCAGAACTCGCCGCCCCACTCTTCGAATCACCTTATTAAAGCCATTGAGCTTAGCAAAGAATATAAGATGTCGAAGGCCCCCGACAGGAGGCCATACATGATATTCATTCCATTTGGTAACGGGAATTAATTTTGGCATCGTTTTGGTATCCATTTTATTCTCCATGTAATGTTAAGGCATTCGCAACACCGCAATGTATTGCAATTTGCTTCTCAATGTTGCATGAATAAAATTTTAATAAAACGGACGGATGGCGCGAAAGGGACTTTCAGTCAAAACCGAGGGTTTTGATGTTTTTGACTTGTTTTAGGATATGCTAGAACATGATCAGGAAATTAATCCCAAATAAACCCCCACTTTTTGGGGATTTTCTCAAGACATTTTTCTTTCAAATCATCCCGCGGGCGTCCAATTTTCTTACTTGTTATCCCATGATCTCTTGCCCAATCAATTAACGTTCTGTCGGTATAAACATCTTTAGAGTGCCTTTGGATTGGTTCTGCGGTCACTAATCTTTCGATTGGTAACTCAGGAATAAAATCATGAAGCATCTCGATTAGAGACAAAATGGTAGTTTTGTCTTCAGACTCAAATTTATTCCTATATGATTTTTGGTTTTTAGCTTGGTTCTTGCTAGCCTCTTCCAATCCAGAGGGAACTGTCAATCCTTTGCTATTGGCCCATTCCACCCAATGACAAATAGGTGTTGCAAACGTTGACGCATCTTTTGATCCATTCCCCTTGATTTTGCCTGCTTCAATGCTTGCGATTGCCATTGCAGTAATGCAGTTTTTTTTATCTTCATTAGACTTATTGATAAAGTTGAAAAGGGGAGGACCTTCCAATAGTTCCAAAAACTGATTCAAGTTCAATTGATCAAATTTTAAATAATATTTAAATTCTTCAGCTGTAAGCGCCATTTTTCTCTCCAAATAAACGTTTGTTGTTGCTTGAGACCATACGTCTTTTATAGTCTTGGGATAGGTGGGCATACCGCTTTGTCATTTGCAGGCTTTTATGCCCTAACAGTGTGGCAATATCGAGCAGACTATGTCCATCAATCGCTAAATAAGATGCCGCAGTATGTCTTAAATCGTGAAATCTGAAGTTTTCAATCTCGGTCTTTCGAATAGCGTTATCCCATGCCGATCGAATATCTTTTGGCCTTTTGGGGTCGTGAGGAGAAGGAAAAACCAGTGGCGATTTAGAGGTTAAGGATTGAACCCATTCTTTGACGAGCTCCCTAGGTAAGTCCTCCAAGGGAATAGACCGCACTTCGCCATTTTTAGTTTCATAAAGAGTAATCACATTCAACGAAAAGTCGATGTCAGTCTTTTTAAGATTCATAATTTCGCTGTATCGCATGGCGGTCGACATTGCCAAGACCACTGCAATGTAAAGATCGCGACATTTACTGGCCTGGCAAGCCTCCAAAACCTTCTTAATCTCCTCTTCAGACAAAAACCGCGTGCGCCCATTGGGCAATTTTGGCTTCGATACCTTTTTTACTGGATTTTCGGTAAGCCATGCCCATTCGTTGCATGCGATCGTGAAGACGTGTGATAAACTCGACAAATAGCGAACAACTGTTGTCGGCGAACGATGCTGTTGACGATCGGTCAATTCTTGGCCTAGAAGATCGCGTTTTTCAGCGATGAGACTTTGCTTGATGAGATCTAATGAATAATCGCCCAGTTGATTTTTCCACCAATTGAGATGGCGCAAAGTGTTTCTTGCATACTTTTGCCTTTTGGAGAGGACAGTATCAATATATCGATCGATCATTTCCCCAAAGGTGTGCTTTTGGGCTTCAATCTTATCAAAATAACGCCCCCTTTCGATTTCTACTTCGGTATCTCGCTTCCATTTCTTGGCGAGCGTCATATTGCTAAACGATTTGATTACGGTTGGATGCCCTTTAATGCGAACGCGAGCACGATAACTGAACGACCCATCTTTATTGGGCCTTTTATCAATTCCTTTCATGGCTTTAACCCCTTCTTCTTGATTGTTAGGGTTAGCCAATGCAGATGATGAGTGATGAATCGTGCTCATTTGTGACCTGTTGTGGTTTAGTGGTCCATATGTGGTCCACAGTATCAAATTTCGATTTCATTTGTCAAAGAACAAAAAATCGAAAATGATTCACACAGCATCTAGAGCAAGAAAAAGAAAAGTGGGGCAACTTGGACTTGAACCAAGGACCAGCGGGTTATGAGTCCTATTCTTGGTGTAACTCTGAACAAAATAGATTAAACCAGAATCAATTTTTCCTCTCAAGTAAATTGAGATTTTATTCTGCTGGATTCAGAAAAATTCACAGCTTTTCCTATCATTTGCGGAAAAAATGCGGAAAATTTTATAGGAATTTATTCGTTATGATTGAACTTTACTATTAAGTAGAGAAGCAATTTTGGGACGCAATTCATTAATAATTCTATCGCACGAGGGTAAAGAAGTTACAAGAGGACCCAACCATTGGTTCCATGTTTGACTGACATTTGCTAATATCTTTTCGTTGAAAAAAGAAGCTTCATCGACAAAACTCACTTGTTTATGAGCACATTTTTGTTCAAGAAGAGCTGATAGGTTTTGCAGATTAAGTTCTTTATGAAAAGTATTAAAAATAGACCATAGATCATAAAAGTCTCTTGCTCTCGATCGATTCCAGTCACGTTCATGCAATTTTTTTGTGTGCTGCAAAATCGCTCGCAACTTTTCCAAAATAATTTCTTCAAGAGAATAGACTGTTATATTCTGTACTATAGGCTCGTCATATTCATGGATAAGTTTGCGAGAAATAGGTGGCAAGAGTAAAAGTTCTTCTCTTGAAATTTCAATCATCACTACAGTTAAAGGCTCCCTTTGCCAAGGGTACTGTGCACGAATTTGAAAGGCTTCTTGACCTTGAGGATGGGGTTCATTTTCTTTGTAAAGATCCAAGGATAGCTTTATAGGTGCATAATCCCTCATTTGCCTTTCTGCTTCATTCGTAATTTCACTAATGGTCTTGAATAACTCTTGGGAATCCATAAGATTGGCCTTTGCCGAAAAATCAAGATCTTCCGAAAAACGATAATCCCCGAAATAACATTTCTTGAGAGCCGTTCCTCCTTTAAAGATAAGTGAAGAGCTCAAAAGTGGATGTTGAAATATAGCTATTAAGATCCAGGAAAGAAGATAGTCTTGCTGTAGGACATCCAAGCGTTTTCCTGTCTTTCTTACAGATTCTTCTAAACGTTTACGCAAAGGGCGCATCTCATTCTCCAATGTTTTCGCGGATCATCCATTTTTTGTTATAAGAGCCTTTAGAGGGCCCTGTTGGATCTAGTTTTCTATAACCCTTTATTGGTACCGAGAAAAGACGATTAATATAAGTTTCTTCGTTATAACTAAGACTTTCCAAAATCCATCCCAAACGCTTAATAACAGAAACATCCAACAAAAGAGCATAATCGATAAGCTTTTTTAAATTCATTTTATTAACAGCCATTTTAAATGCATGTAAAACCTCCTGAAAATCTCCGCAATATTGAGGAGTCATAAGGCCATCTAATAGCGTACGTTCAAGATCGGTGATTAAAATCTGAGACTGTTCAATCCATACTTTTTCAAATCCAAAGAAATGCTCTGGTTTTATCTGAACATAATGATAAAGTTCTTTTTTCAAAGAACGAGGGATTGAGGTCCCAGTAGGAACAAGAGCATATATCTTATTCGGAATTTGTTGAGTCAAATGATGATAGTGCATAGCTGACCAATGACTAATTGCGCAAGGCTGTACTAAAGCCAAGGCAATCTCATATTCATGAGGAGGTACACCCATACCTGATTCAGCAGTGACGGCATAAAGCCCTCGCTTGAGCCTGCAAATCCATCCTTCTTTTTGCAAATGATGTAAAGCCTCAATTACATAACCTGGTTTGATATCTACTACTAGCGCTGCTTGTTTTGCTTGAGCTAGCGTAAAAATGTTCAACCCCTCTTGTCCGACTAATTTCCGCAATAATTGAAGGCCCGAGTAAGAGTGTTTAAGATTCACGTTAGTCCTTGCTTTTTATAATATATATGTCAATAATTTGATAATGTCAAATCAAAAGCATATATAAATTCAATGGTGTTGACCTATTTTAGCGGTTATATAATGAATTTTTAAAAACCATGTTAACAATAAATAGTGACAAAAAACCATTAAATTGTATATAATTAACATTTTAACTCTTTTACTAAAGTTTATTAGATATGAATATTTTTAACAATTCAGTTAATCAACAAATAACATTAGATATAGAATTTTTAAAAGAAGCCAAAAAACAAAATTTTCAGACTATTTCTATCGAAAGAATAGAAGAACTTGTAAAAAATAAAATCGATTACAAGAAAAGCCTGACAACCGTTGAGGAACAACAACTCTATTCTTCTTTTAAATGCGAAATACGTGAACTTTTTAAATACAAGCTTCCCTATAGAATTTATGAAATCATAAAAAAATGTGTTAAACAAAATCAAAGTTTACCTTCTTATCTCTCCGATAATCTTCGAATATCGAAATGTGAAATATCTATGCAATATTCTAGTCCAGGGGAAAGAAAAAAAGCTCTTGGTTTGTTAAAGCAAAAGCTTATTGAGATGAATCTTCTACATAAAGATAGTTATAAAATTGTAGAACCGATCCATTGGGTACACGGAACAGTGCAATTTTGCCGATGCTTCCATATAGCAATCATACTATGCTGAGTACTGGAGAGCTTATTGATAATGGAATTGCTCCAATGTGTGGTGAATTAACGAAAGGGGGTTTAGAATGTGCCGGCGTAAACCAACAATGGATTTCTGTTGAAACTATACGTAATCTCTCCCGAAGCTGGGATTATGCTGCAAACATTAGCAATTCATTTAATCCAAAAAAATTTAACGATCCTGAATCTCTTTTCAAAAATTGCTTAGAACAACTTCAGCACATTTCTGTTGATGATAATCAATGGGACTATGAAATCATATCCCTTTTACAGTTGAAACAATGGGAACCGAAATTATTTGAGAAATTACAAAAAGAATATTCAGTTATAATTGAAGAAATTATTCATCACGCCACAAAGAAAATGTTTTATAGAGAAGCGATGATCTTAGAAGCCTTAAATTACCCTGAAGTAGAATTTAAAAAAGCAGCTTATGATGAAAGCACACAAAAAGAGATTGAGTCCAAATTCCCTTTTTTAGATGAAAAATACAGATATTCTGTTTGGTCTAAAGAAAATGATCCCATGTATTTTCTAGTTCTCTTTGCACAATATGATGACTATTCTATTATCAACCATCAAAGTTGGAAAGATATTATATTTAACATTGTAAACTTTCGTACTTTTTCCAATGAATTCATGAAAGATTTTGATCCTAAGGACTATGGTACTAGACCTGGATCTGAAGTTTTAGCAAAATTAAATCCAGAATCCCTAGAGGCAACTTTTTTTCTTAAAAAGGTTGTTGGAGAAAAAATCGAAAAGAGAATTCAGGCCAAGAGTCTTTCTTTTGGCAAAAGACTTTTACGCCTAAAAAACGTTTTTGAAAAAAATTTGGCTATCAATTTCTCAGGAGAAGAAAAACAACTAATTCTATCTCCCTTTCCTCTTTTGATTGGATCGACAAAAAAGAAGAGTTACTTTTTAAAAGAAGATAAAAGAGAGGCTAACATCTCCTCAGCAAAATGGGGAGAAGAAATCGATATTTTATTCGTAAAGGATGATAACATTCAAACGATTAAAAATTGGTTAGAAAGACATGGACTTACTAATAAAATACAGGTCCACAGTTTATCGACCATTTCTTCGCTATTTTCTTTGCCTTTATATCATGCTTCAAATGATGTTGTTGGAGAATACACTACTCTTTCTTCATCTGATTACAGATTTATTAATACGCATATTCAAAAACTTTGCTCATTATACAAAAAACCTTTTCCTAATGGTTCTGAAAGAGAACACCATGGATTAGTTCATGGGACTAGAACGGCTTTATTCTCAGCAATCATTACAGAGATGTATTTAGCGCAAGGTTATTCACTATCAACTCATCCAAAAAATCTAACTCTCACTGGATACTTGCATGACACAGGGCGTGAAAGTGATTACGGAGAAGACTTATGGGATGAACAAAGTGGACAAATTTGTAGTGAGGTGATGACCAGTCAACTTAAGCTTAGCTCTAAGGACGCAGAAGTTTTATCAAAAAGCATTTCAGAAAAAGATAAAGAACCAGCTATTTCTTTAGAACAAAAAATTATCCACGATGCAGACTGCATAGAAATTCGTTGCTTATTAAAGAATCCAGAGGCATTCGAACATGAAAGATTGTGGATGTTAAAAGACAATTTTCCAAAAGCATTGCTTGATCTATTTATAGCTGAAGCCAAGATGCTCATTACACTTACGGAAAAACCTGTAATCAAAGGGTTTTTGCAAAACTCTTCAGATCCCTTACGTTGTTTAATGCAGATTGTTTTATTTTCAAAATGCTTTCCTTTTATAAGAGCTAATGCTAGCAAGGCAATTGAATCACTATGTCTTCCTTCTGATTATCTTCTGACTCCAGAAATTGAACAGGCTATTAATGAATACCTAAAAGAAAAAAAATAATTTATCAGTTTCAGAAAAAGCAAATATTATCTAGAATTTCAAATCAAAAAAAAAAGTTCTATTAACCTGCCTTCATTTAATAAGTTATTTGAATTGTTTCATATTGACTCGTTGTATTGTTTATTTTGCTTAGAGTCTGTCAATTTTTTTGTGTAAATCATTTCGGTCATTCAAAGTTCCAACCTTTCGCCAAAGGCAATCGATAAGTAAGATATAACCGTTTTCCATTCCCGATTAGGCATGGTCCATTTTTTAGATACATCTCTTGCTGCAAGAAAAAGCATTTTCATTAAGGATTCATCTGTTGGGAATATACCCTTATTTTTAGTAACCTTTCTGAACTGCCTGTGAAGGGATTCTACAGCATTCGTGGTGTATGTTATCCGACGAATTGTTTCAGGAAAAGAAAAAAATGTTTTCACGTTTTCCCAGTGCACCATCCAAGGCTTTACTGCAAGGGGATAATTAGGCTCCCATTTCGGTTGTAATTGTTCCAAATTCTGATTCCCTGCATCGACTGTAGGTGCTTTATAAATAGCTTTTAAATCTTTGATAAATTCTTTACTATATTTGGTTGGAATATATTTTATAGAATTTCGTATCATATGGATAATACATAACTGAATATTAACTTCAGGAAAAACTGCCTTAATTGCATCGGGAAGCCCTTTTAAGCCATCTATGCAAGCAATTAAAATATCCCGAACCCCGCGGTTTTTTAGCTCAGTACATACCTTGAGCCAAAACTTAGCCCTTTCTGCTTCCCCAATCCATAAACCTAGAATCTCCTTTTTTCCTTCCCTATCAATCGCAAGACATGTATAAGCGGCTTTTGATACTACCTTACTTCCCTCCTTAACTTTGTAATGAATGGCATCAAAATAAACTATGGTATAAATGGATTGAAGAGAACGTGAATGCCACTCATTAGCAATATCCATCACTTTTTCTGTTATGTTAGAAATCATTGCTGGTGACATCTCAAGACCATAAAGCTCTTGCATGTGGGCTTGGATATCTCGTGTTGTCATTCCTCGAGCTCATTTAAATGATTATATCATCGAATGAGCTTATAGTCCTTTGATGTTTTTTTACGACTACTGGCTCAAACTCACCAGCTCTATCTCTTGGTACTTCTAGCTCTATAGGACCATAGTTACTTTTGACATTCTTTTTAGTATGACCATTACGGCTATTCCCAGAATTATGCCCTTGATGTGAATGCTTCTCATATCCAAGATGCTCATCCATTTCCTTTTGAAGCATTTGCTTTAGCATATCACCAACAAGCCTCTGAACGAGACCATTTTTACCCATGAGGTCTTCTGTGGTTTTGCACTTAGCTAATTCCGCTTGTAGATCCTCTATTTTTGATGTGGACATTTGTCTGTCTCCATATTGTGTAAGTTTTTAGCCGCCGCAACTTCGCTTCGCTCCGTCGCGGCTTCATTTTCTATTGAAGGGAAAATAAAGGTTACTTTCCCTTAAAGTTTATTTACACAAAATTTTTTACAG
>CAVVKX010000003.1:0-62717 GCA_963748975.1 uncultured Parachlamydiaceae bacterium | reverse complement strand
GCCCATATGCATTAAGCTAAAAGCGTAGGTCATTTAAAATTAAAAAACTAGTGGATTTTTTAAAGAAAAGAATATAAAAACCATCTCCATCGAAACCCTACAAAAAGCACGATGGAGACGTAAGATGCAAGATCTTGATAAAATACTAACAAAATTCGAAGAAATTGTCAGCCCAAATTTTTGTACCGCATTGGCCAAAAAATGCCGACTTGTTCAGCGCTCAACTAGCCGGCTAAAAGGACATGAGTTTGCCCAAGCTATGATGATTCCTAATGCCTTTTTAGAAGCTGAGACTTTAAATAGCCTAGCAGTAAGAATGCGGAAAATTAACAAGACATGCAACTTAAGCGCGCCTGCATTGGCTCAAAGAATTAATTCAAAAGGCGCTGAAGCATTTATGAAAGTTTGTTTTGGGAAAGTTCTTAAGGAAATGATAAGAAAAGATATAGCCAGCTTATCGGAGCTTCAGAATTTGTCTGGCTTTAATCGCATTTTGATTGAAGATAGCACGAGAGCAGAGCTTCATGAAAAATTAAGTCCTCACTTTAAAGGTTCTGGTGGGGTCGCTAGCAAAGCATCTGTAAAAATCGACTTTATTTTTAATTATTTGTCAGAGGAAATTGTTGATATTGATTTTTTCTCCGGCAATAAACCTGATCAAAGCTTAGCTGGACGTTTAATTCCTATGCTCGAAAAAGACGACCTTGTCATTCGAGATCTAGGTTACTTTGTTTTAAAGAAGCTCCAAGAGATTGAAGAAAAGAATGCATATTATATCTCTCCTTGGAAAGTCAATGAGGACGTCTACGAGAGTAAGGAAGCCAAAACCCCTCTTAATCTAGCTAAGTTTATAGGTAAATATATGTGGAAAGGATTGTTGGACATTGAAGTTTTCGTAGGTAAAGAAAAACATCCTGTGCGTTTAATAGCGTGTTTAATGAGTGAAGAAGCTGTTAATAAAAAACGAAGAATAGCTAATAGATCAGCTCAAAGACATGGAACTAAAGTAAGTAAAAAGAAAAAGAATTTGTTAAAATATTGCATTTATATTACCAACATTCCTAGTACAATACTTTCTAGCACAGCAGTCATGGCCACGTATCGCGCGCGCTGGAGAGTAGAGCTCATTTTTAAACAATGGAAATCCTGCCTAAATTTTCATATCTTTAAGGGATACAATAAAGAACGCTTTCACTGTTTTCTTTATGGGAGATTGATTATGATTCTCTTGTTAGGAAGTCTAACTCCACCATTGATGCTATATGCTCGTGGAGTAGGCAGGGAATTGAGTTGTTATAAACTAACAAATTATTTAATTGCAGATCATGCCTTTGCTATAGCTTTACAAGAGGGTAAAATGGGTTTATTTATAGAAAAGCTTATTGAAGATATTCCAAGAAGGCTTTGCATGGATAAACGAAAGCGGCTATCCTTACGGGAAAATGTAAGGATGAGCAATAGTTACTATAACGAACTAGAAGTTATGGAGTTATATGCAAATATTGCTTAGCTTAATGCATATGTGCCCGTGCCCGTGTGCGTGCCCGACTTGAACCCGCGCCCGTGCCCGTGTGCGTGCCCGTGCCCGATTAATATTGTTTCTGGATTATGTGTAGATAGTTATTTTTCGGGTACGGGCACGCACACGGGCACGGGCACGGGTTTTAATCAGGCACGGGTTTTAATCAGGCATGGGTTTTAATCGGGCATCCAACTGCAAATGGGGCACATTTCAGCTTTGTGGTTACGTGCAGGACAGTATTCACGGCCAAAATAGATGATTTGAAGATGAAGTTTGGCCCAAGTCTTTTTTGGAAAAAGGAGTTTGAGGTCTTTCTCCACAGCAGCGGTGTTTTTCCTAGACTAAGACACCATCGTTTAGCGCAGCGTTGGATGTGGGTGTCGACAGGAAAAGCAGGTTTACCAAAGGCTTGGCAGATGATAACTGAAGCCGATTTTCGACCGATGCCAGGTAGATTTATCAATTCTTCCATTTTTGCAGGAACTTCTCCATTATGTTTTTCTAGAATGATTTCGGAAAGACGATGGATGGCTTTAGCTTTTTTCTCAGATAATCCGCAAGGGCGTATTATGCTTTGAATTTCTTTTACCGTTAGTTGGATCATCTTTTGAGGTGTATCGGCTTTTGCAAAGAGATGAGGGGTGATTTTGTTCACACATTTGTCTGTGCATTGGGCAGATAAAAGGACAGCAATCAGCAAAGTATAAGGATCTTTGTGTAGCAAGGGTATGGGAGGACTTGGATACAATTTATTCAAAATGCGTGCAATTTTTGCTGCGCGCTCTTTTTTATTCATAAAGTAATTACTTACCAATGCAAAAAGTTGAGAATATTGCCGACAAAATATCTTCACCTATATTAGTACCAATGATTTTTCCGAGCTCATTTAAACATAAACGCATATCCATAGATAAAAATTCAGGGGAAACACCTTTTTTCAAGTCCAGCCAAGACATTTAATCCAGCGGCTAAAGCTTGCTGCAAAGATTCACGATGCCGTATGTTAGTAATTATGACCTCTTCCCTCGAAGGAGGACCCTCTTTCCATATAACAGCGTCTATCATTTTTCTTAAAGCATCCAAGCCGGTTTTATGTTTTGCCGATAAAGATATCACATGAGGAAAATGATCGATGGTAGGTAGCACAGGATGAGGCAAATCGGTTTTATTCCAAACGGCGATTGTTTTATGGGGCGGAGCTTCGTTGATAAGACGATGATCTTCTTCATCGAGACCTTTAGAAGAATCCAAAACTAATAATATAAGATCTGCCTGTGCCATGGCTTCCTTCGAACGTCTAATTCCTTCTTTTTCAACAAGTTCTTCCGTGTCACGAATACCTGCTGTGTCTAATAGGCGAAGGTTTAATCCATTGATACGCATTTGATCTTCTAGAATATCACGTGTGGTTCCGGGAATATGCGACACGATCGCGCGGTCCTTATCCAGTAGAGCATTCATCAATGAGGATTTTCCTACATTAGGACAGCCAACTAAGCATAGGGAAAGGCCATCGCATAAAATTTTGCCATCATGAAAGGTATTAATCAAAGCAAGCATAGAATCAAAAACAGCTTCTAAATCCTTTGAAAGCTCTTCCATTGTAGTAAATTCGAGCCCTTCTTCCGGAAAATCCACCCAAGCTTCTAAAATAGCTGCCAGCAAAGTCAGCTGTTCTTGAAAAGAGATAATTTTTGCAGAAAGTGAGCCTTTCAGCTGACCTTCAGCGGCATGCATAGCATATTCATTTTTCGCGCTAATTAATGACTGCACAGCCTCGGCTTGGGCTAAGTCAATTTTGCCGTTGACGAAAGCTTTGAATGTGAATTCACCAGGACGCGCGGCGCGCGCTCCTGCTTCTATTATAACTTCTAACACACGCCGAGAAATTAAACTGCCCCCATGGCAATGGACCTCGACGGTATCTTCTCCTGTATATGAACGCGGTGCGCGCATCACCAAAACGAGAACATCATCGATAGGCAAGCCTTGTAGATCTTTGATTTGGCCATAATGGGCCGTGTGGCTTTTATAAGTATGTAAGGGGCCGGAAAAAATCGGAGCAGCAATGTTAAAGGCGTCTTTTCCTGAGATGCGGACGATGGCGACGCCTCCTTCGCCCGGAGGCGTGGCTATAGCGGCGATTGTTTCACCGGGAAGGTAGGGTTGATGAATAAAATCCATATTAACTGAGGCTAGTAGTTTTTGTAGCTTCGATCACCAAAATTTCAGCACCAAATATTTTTTGTCCCTTCTCTCTAAGATTGCTCAGAAAAGTTGCATTGAAATGACCGGGTATTTTAAGGCCTTTGTTAGCTAACCCGCTTAATAAGTTTTTATCATTTAATGACCATTGTCGAAGACTAGTTTTATCGGTCACTGATTTATAGAGAAGATCTTCCGTAACTGCTGATAAGCCTTTGTCTTTTGGAAGGTCTCCAATTGTAAATGCTGCGTGATAGTAAATATTTGGTATATAACCGGTTTGTTCTAATTCACTTTTCATCTGTTCGACAAAAAAATCCTCAAGGGCTATAACTTTAAGGTTATGCTCTTTTTGTAGTTGATGAAGTTTAAAATTGATTTTTTTAGTCAATCCAGGTCCATTCATACAGGCTAGACTTTCTTCTTCCATCATGTTGAGGAATTCAGCTATGGAGGGAGTAAATGGGATGAATTTTTGAGGAACAATTACAACAGAAAACTTATTGCATGCATTATTTAGCGGATAATAAGGCAATACTGCATGTTCCGGGTATAAAGTTTCTAATTGTTCAATTATTACTTCTAAGTATGGATTGGTATCGAGCATAATTAAAACTTTATCACCTACACTTTGAAGTTGAGAAATTCGCGATAAGTTTGTTTTTCTTTCTTTCGCAAACATTGTATCAAAGACATTTAAAGCAAAAAAAAGTGGAATTTTTTTCCCATTTTTTAAAAGACAATTATAAAGATCTTCGATATTCATTCGATATATTGGATCCAAAATAGTCCTTCTTAATAATTGACACTCAGAAAGGGAGGGTTGGATTCTAATTGTTTTAGACGATAAACTTTCCGAAAGAGTATAACCTATTCCGCTTCCGATTTCTACAATTGGATATTCATCCTTGACATTTGATGAAATGACTTTAACTAATCCATGAGTTAATGCTGAAGAGACAAAAGATCTAAAATCATTAATTCTTGAAAATTTGTCATGAACATTTGTATCTTCTTGGCTGTCAACAAAAGCTCTGTTTTTTAATAAGTTTGAAAGTTCATCGATACTAAAATAATGAGTTTTGCCTTCTTCA
Organism: uncultured Parachlamydiaceae bacterium; assembly: GCA_963748975.1. Taxonomy (GTDB): domain Bacteria; phylum Chlamydiota; class Chlamydiia; order Chlamydiales; family Parachlamydiaceae; genus Neochlamydia. Next base: position 57,896 of record CAVVKX010000003.1, on the reverse strand, counting down.
AATTTTTTTAAAGCCAAATGGGTGGTTGATTCATTGACCCTGTGTGGGGATTGGAAATATGTAGAAATGGACTTTTGAAATCCTAAATTTTTTTCACAATGATCCATAATAAAATTAGTATTATTAAAAAATTCTGGAATTTTATAAGGAACAATTGTAAACACATAGTTTGCATTAATTTTATTTCGAGAAATTAAAGCACAGAACCCTTTTTTCTTGAATGATTTGTCTAATTTTGTCTTCCATTAGATTTTGGGAATTCTCGCAATAACATGGTCTGATTTCACATTAATGGCTATATCATTGCCCATAAACGATTGGTGAAGTCTTTCTTGTATTCCGTTAGATAAATAAGACATATTTTCCTTGTTCCAAAGTTTTCATGTGTATTTTATATTAATCTCTATGTTTATCTTATTTCTAATAAGATATTTATAAAGGTTAATTACAATTTGAAAAAGAGTCAACAACTTTAGGTTTATTTTTTATGAAAATTTTTTTTAACCAGCATAGATATAAATCACACAAATCAAAAACTCGCCGAAGGCTTTTGAGTGCCGCGCTTTAGCGCCGCTTTATTCCACAGAACCTTAATTACGTAAGAGGTCTATTATAAAAGCGGCGCTAAAGCACCGGCACTCCAAAGCCTCCGGCGGAGCACTGAAAAGAGCTTCTCATACATTCTCTTGTGCGATCTGTTGTAATTAACATAACTCTTTACAAAATCAGTAAAAGGTAGTATTATTAATTTTTTTTAAATTCAGGTGTTTATGAAGATTTATAATAATTTAGCTGAAGTTTCTTTAACTACCCTAACAAAAATCAAACAAGGGAAAACTCATCACTGGAAACGCACTTATGCGATGGAATTAAAAGGCAAAGAGGGTGCAATAAAAATAGGTGTGATGAGCCAAAATATCTTTCAAAGAATTCTTGACGGTTTGAAACACATTCTATGTTGCATGCAGGAAAAAAATATTCGAAAGATCTCCATTGATGAAGCTTAACCAGATGACAAAGAAAACCCATCAAGCAGTCCTTGATGGAAATGTAGTTATCAAAAAGGAAGGTCAAGCTCAAGTAAACGAGATAATAAAAGTTGAGGCAGTCAATAATAAAGAAAATGAAGAAGATATACAACGTATCATTGGTTGGGGATTAGATAAATTAATAGAGCCTTTAAACTTTGAAGTCTTGTCTAAAAAATTTGAAGATTTTGCACGTGCAAATAGGGTAAAGGATAGTTTGCAAATGGATGTTGACTCATTTGATAAAGACAACAATTTGTATGCTGTGACTTCAACAGGTTTAAGGTTGACTTTTCTATTACTTCGCTATCTAATCATGAAGGATAAAATATTTGGATTTTACTACTGTAGAGGAACGCACACTGTTTTTTTCAAAGATCCAGGTTTGCATGTCATAAAAAATGACGATGGCACGTACTTAATCATGACAAAAGAGGTCCTTAGGACAATAGATCAACACATGATGAAATTTAAATTTCCTCAGGTAGAAAAACTCCCCTACGAAAAAGGGATTGCGTGTTCCGAAGCTGAAGAAAGAGAATATAATGCTATTCGAAAAGAATTAAAAGAAAGTTAATACAAAAGAATTGATTAATTCAGCATAGATATAAACACACAAATCAAAAACCTCGCCGAAGGCTTTGGATTGTCGGTGTTTAGCGTTGCTTTATTCCACAAAACTTTAATTACGCAAGAGGTAACATCGCAACAAACATTTTTATCTGAATTCGAATGCCAAAGAAAAGCATTGAAAAAAAAATAAAAAAGTACTATAATTAAATAAAATTTTTTAAATGTTTCAATTATGGCGATATATTCAGCACTTTGTTGTTATTTGATTTTTGTTATAGTATGCGCAACCTGGGCTTCAAGGAAAGTAAAAACATCTTCGGATTTTGTACTGGGTAACCGTAGTCTAAACTATTGGCTTACGGCTATGTCTGCACATGCCAGCGATATGAGCAGTTGGTTATTCATGGGTTATCCCGCAGTGATCTTAGTGGGTGGCCTTTTCAACATGTGGACAGCCATAGGGTTACTTCTATGTATGTGGATGAATTGGAAATTTATAGCGCCCAAAATACGCACACTGACAGAGAATCTAAATTCTTCGACTATGTCTTCTTTTTTTGAAAAACGTTTTAATGATAAAAGTGGTTATTTGGGAGTTTTGTCTGCTGTTTTTTGCTTGATGTTTTATTCTGTTTACATCTGTGCGGGCTTGGTGAGCCTGGGTTTATTATTCAACCATTTGTTTGGCTTGCCTTACGCCTTAGGCCTCTCTTTAGGCACAGTCATTGTCGTTGTTTATGTGAGCTTGGGAGGGTATTTTGCCATCGCATGGTTAGATTTGATCCAAGGACTTTTTCTATTAGCGGTTATCCTTTTTGTGCCTTTTTATCTTTGCAGTCAGCATGGTGGGATAGAAGCCGTCACTTCGCAAATTCTTCAAAACCCTACCAATTTATCTCTGATTCCTGACACAAAGATCTCCACCATTATTTCGATCATTTCAATGGTTTTGGGGTGGGGGCTTGGCTATTTCGGACAACCGCATATCATTACAAAGTTTATGGGTATCAAGCACGCTTCAGAAATTCATAAATCGAAAACAATTGGTATGATTTGGATGGGATTAGCCTTGATAGGAGCGACATGTATCGGTTTAATAGGTCAGGTTTTATTAAAAGATACGATCAAAGATCCTCAAATGGTTTTTGTCAATCTAGTGCAGTCAGCATTTAATCCATTTTTTGTCGGATTTGTTCTATGTGCGATCATTGCAGCTACCATTAATGTGATTTGTGCACAGATACTTGTTTTAACTTCCACCATTTCAGAAGATTTTTATAAACGCCTTGTTAAAAAGCCTCCAACATCGGACCAATTATTAAGGGTGGCGCGTTTAGGAGTTGTGGGAACAGCGATACTGGCCTTTGTTGTGGCATTTTTTAATAACAGTACGATTTATGATTTAGTTCTTTATGCCTGGTCCGGCTTAGGTGCTTCTTTCGGTCCACTAGTCATCTATTCTTTATACTCCAAACAATTTAATAGATATGCGGCTTATATCGGAATTATTTCCGGTGGAGCTATAGCGGCATTTTGGCCTATTGCGCAAAATTATATTCCCATTGAAATCAACGCCCTTGTACCGGGTTTTATCATTGGGTTATTGCTTATTCATCTAACCACAAAATTAGCTTTAACGAAATCAGCTGCAGAAATATCTTAACTATTCGCTTATAGACCTCTTTCGAAAGAAGCCTATTATTACTTTTCAAGTTGGATAATCAATAAAAAAGAGAGATAATCAGTGAATATTAGTTTCAATATGATCATGGAGACAATCAATCAAGCATTCACATTTTATGTAGTGTTTCCTTCAATCATCATTTTAGGAATGTATTTCACCATACAATTAAGAGGCCTTCAAGTTTCTAAGTTGAAACTAAGCTTTTTTAATCTTCTCAAAAAGCAAAGAAATGCACAAGGAAACATTAGCCATTTCGAAGCGATTTCTACTGTGTTGGCTGGTAATTTTGGGACAGGCAATATTTCCGGAATGGCTGTTGCTATTTCTACAGGGGGACCTGGGGCTTTGGTGTGGATGTGGATCATTACTTTTTTTGCTTCTGCTATTCAATATGCAAGCTGTGTGCTTGGAGTGAAATATCGACAAAAAAATGCTGCAGGTGAGTATGTTGGTGGACCAATGTATTACCTGAAAAATGGCTTGGGCTTAAACCGATTAGCTAAAGCTTTTTGTTTATTGACACTTCTTGCTGCTATTACTGTAGGTAACTTTGCACAAGTGAACTCAATGGTCCTTCCTTTAAAAAATTTGGGTTTACATCCCATTTTCTGTAGCATCATTTTAGCTGCTTTGCTTGGACTTGTCCTTATAGGTGGCATCCAGAGAATTGGGCGCTTTGCTTCCATCATCGTCCCTATCAAGGCTTTTCTATACCTAGCTTTTGCACTGATTATACTTTGTTTAAATAGAGTTCATATCGTACCAGCCTTTCAATTGATGTTTTCATCAGCCTTCGATTTTAGCGCTGCAGCGGGTGGTTTTCTAGGAGCTGCTACATTAAAGGCTATCACGACGGGTTTTAATAGAGGAATTTTTGCCACTGATGCCGGGACTGGAATCGTTCCGATTTTACAATCCAGCGCTCGGACAGAACATCCTGTGGTGGATGGTTTAGTTGCTTTGATTGCTCCTTTTATGGTGATGGTAGTTTGCACAACGACGGGACTGGTACTATTGACCACTGGGGCTTGGCAACAAACGGGTTTACAAAGTACGAGTATGGTTACATATGCTTTTAGCACTGGCCTAGGGCATCAGGTAGGGGAGTACGTCGTTATCATTTCACTGGTGATGTTTGGATTTACCACACTTTTAGCTTGGGCCTATTGTGCAGAAAAAGCAATAGGTTTTCTTTGGGGGACACATTTTGCTCAGCGTTTTAACTATCTATATATTATTCTTGTTCCTGTAGGCGCAGTCATTCATGTGGATCTTGTTTGGATTTTAGCTGATATTTGTATCACGTCGATGTTAATAGTCAATTTAATTGGTATTACTGGCCTTTCTTCAGAGGTCATCCGCGAAAGCAGGCAGTATTTTGTTAAAGAGCAAAAAGCTATTGAAGAGAAAACTGTTTAGCGCTGTTGTAATTTTACGTACAAGAGGTTTAATGAACATAACAATAAATCAATCATCTCCTATTCCAAAATTTCCAGGGTATTTTACAACACAAATTCATCCTGAAGAAGATCAGGCCGTAGCTGATTTAGCAAAAATTAACACACAATTTGAAAAAGCCAATGATAGTTGATTGAGATTCATCCTTTTGTTGATGGAAATGGGCGAACAGCTCGATTAATCATGAATTTAATAGCGATGTGGAATGGCAAAAACCCACTTTTAATTACCGATAATGACTCTTATAATGCTTCTGCTCGATCTCTTGATCCTAATCTATTTGCAGATTACTTGCGTACATTGGAAGCCCAACAAATTAAAATTAATAAGCTGGTGGACCAAATCTTACGCTCAAAGTTTGATATTGAAAGTAAACGTCTAGACTTATCGATCGTTAAATCGGAGTTTAAGCGCCTCGATGAGTAGCCCTGTTCAAGCGTATCTGGGGGACAAGTTGGCTTAAAATATAAAATGTAATTTCATAATTATAGATGCCTGTAATTGATTCTTTATCTTTCAATTAAATTTTTTTTATGTTAATCCGGAAGATGAATGAGCAGGGTCTTTACAATCCATGAATCAGTCAACAAAAGCCGATGTCTGTTTATTTTTAGAGGGAACGTATCCTTATGTTGCGGGAGGGGTTTCCCAATGGACACATGAGCTCATTCTCTCACAGCCCCAATTAACCTTTCACTTGACGTGTATATTAGCGCCGGATGCTCACCCCAAAGCATATTTTGAGCTTCCCAAAAATGTTGTAGGAATGACACACGTCTATCTTCAGATGTTGCCGGTGGGTTCTAAGACGCTGACACATTCACAAAAAAAGAGGTTATTTGAGTCCCTGGAATTGCCCTTATTAAATTTTCAACATCATGCCAGCCTAAAAAACTTAGGGGATATTTTAAGGGTGTTAAATGAATTTAAAGGTTTACTGGGATCCCATGTATTATTAAATTCGATGGAAGCATGGAACATGACTCAACGTATGTATTTATCAACGATGGGAGAAACTAGTTTTTTGGATTATTTTTGGTCCTGGCGTGTATTACTAGGTGGCTTTTATTCAATTATGTTAGCAGATCTTCCTGAGGCTGCAATTTATCACACCTTATGCACAGGCTATGCAGGTTTATTTTTAGCTCGTGCCTTTGTGGAAACAGGAAAACCTTGTTTAACCACTGAACATGGCATTTATACCAATGAACGCCGTATTGAAATTATAGCATCGGATTGGTTGGCAGACTCTAGGGCTCAAAATTTGAATGTCGAACGAAACCGTTTTGAAAGAGACCTGAAAGATTTTTGGATTGATACATTTGTGGGGTATTCTAGATTGACTTATGAAGCTTCTCAAAAAATTGTTACTCTTTACGAAGGTAATAAAGTATTACAAATTGAAGACAAAGCAGATCCATCAAAAATCATCATTATTCCTAATGGAATCAATTATGATCTCTATTCAAGCTTAAAAAAGGACCAAAATCACGTCCCCACAGTAGCATTAATAGGAAGAGTGGTTCCTATTAAAGATGTAAAAAGCTTTATTTATGCCGTCAATATATTGAATAACTGGGTTCCAAATCTTCGCATCTTCATTATGGGAGGGACCGATGAAGATCCTAATTATTACAGTGAATGTGTAGATATTGTTAAAAATAACAAATTAGAGAATATCATTACTTTTACAGATAAGGTGGATATAAAAAAATATCTGCCTGAGATTGACCTTATTACACTAAGCAGCATTAGTGAAGCACAGCCCTTATGCCTATTAGAAGCTGGAGCCGCTGGCATTCCATGTGTGGCTACAAATGTGGGAGCATGCCCCGAGTTTGTTTATGGAAATAAAGATGAAAGGCCTCCCCTGGGTTTAGCAGGTATAATTTGTGAAATTTCAAATCCTACATCATTGGCAGAAGCCATTTTTACGCTTTTAAGTGATAAGAACCTTTATAATCAATGTTGTCAAACCGCACAGCAGCGTGTAAAACGTTACTATAATGTCAAGCGTTTCAATCAATCCTACCATAACCTTTATGAGATGCTTAAAGAAAAATCTCAGGAGGTAAATTAATGGCCGGGATTGGATTTGTAATACGTAAACTTGTTAAAAAAGGGACGCTTGCAGACACGTTGATAGCTTACTTTCATGCAACATTTGCCACTTGTGGCGCTTGGTTGATCACAGTTATTTCCTTAGCTATTTTTTTTATTTTATTTAGAACCTGGCCCAGTATTATTGAAGTCGAAGAATTTAGGAGCATTATCCTTTATAATTATTCCTTCACTCTTGTCCTTTCTTCTCCCATGTGCATGTTGTCAACAAGGCTTTTAGCCGATCAAGTTTACGAGAAGAAAATTGATGAAGGTCCTAGTTTGATGCTTGGGGGTCTTTTAACTATGTTTTTATTTGCACTTCCCCTAAGTGTCCTTTTTTATTTTGGGTATGCGAATTTATCTGTTGCTGTAGCTTGGATGGCTGTTATTAATTTTCTTGTTCTAATGGGAATATGGCTTTTAAGTATTTTTATTACCGCCTTACAATACTACTATATTGTCACAGCAACGTTTGTGATCGGTCTACTGTTGTCCGTCATTTTATCTACTGTGTTTGCCTATAAAAATTTGACTCATGATGGCGTGTTTAACATGTTATTTGGCTTCACTATAGGACTTACATTTATTTTGAGCTCACTCATAGGTCTAGTTTTTAATGAATATCCTCGTGTTTGCAAGGCCTTATTTAAATTTATGGGTTTTTGGAAAACATATTGGAAAATTATTGTAGGAGGAACTTGCTATAATATAGCGATTTGGATAGACAAGTGGATTATGTGGTTTTGCCCGGAAAGTGTGCAATTGCCTAATAAATTAATCGTATATCCCAATTATGATGTCCCCATGTTTGTTGCGTTTCTAACGATAGTTCCGGCTATGGCACTATTTTTGGTCAATAAAGAGACAACTTTTTTTGAAAAATATACTTTGTTTTTTCGTGATATTCTTAAGCATGCTTCTTTGAAAAAGATATTATCCAATAAAAATGAATTAACGCGTAGTTTTATTGAAAGTGGTGTTTCTTTAGTGATGCTGCAGCTTTCCGTCAGCGTTGTCGTTGTTTTGATCAGCCCCAAAATATTTGATTGGCTTGGAATGAATTACTTGCAATTAGGGATCTTTCATTTTGGTGTGATGGGGGCTTTTTTTCAAGTACTCACACTTTTTTTAACAATCTTTATTTCTTATTTGAATTACCAAGCTGGAGTTTTTTATATACAAGTGCTATTTATGCTCAGCAATGCTTTATTTACTCTTATTATTCTTCCATTAGGCTTCACTTATTATGGTTATGGTTATTTCCTCTCTACAGTTGTCACCTTTTTCTTTGCCTCCTTTATAACTGAAAGATATGTTAGAAATTTGGCTTATCATACTTTTATCACTAGCAATAACACTATAAATGCTTAAGACCCGCATCTCTTTTGCCTCTGTCCTCAAACGTGCCCGTGAGCGTGTCCGCGCAATGTCATTCGGTTAATATAAAACAATGACAATAAATATTTTATTTTATATAACTCTTCTTTCAACAAGGAAGAGTAATCATGGAAAATGAAAAATTTGTAAAAATGTGGCATGAGATAAAGGATCTTTTTGAAAAAAAATTTAAAGAATATGATGTCAAATGGATGGAAAGAGAAAGAAAAATTAACACGAAGTTTCTTGTTCTTTTTATTTTCCGTTTAATAATACCAAAAGATGACAGAGGATATGCTAATACTCTCTTAGAAATATTTAATAATTTTCTACAAGCTGGTATCAAAGATCAACCTAAAACACTTGCGCCATCTTCTATATGCGAAGCAAGAATGAAATTAGATCCTGAAATTTTTAGAGAACTTAGTCATGAAATAGTCAAAATTTGGAATGAATACAACGAAAAACCGCGCCTTTGGCATAGTCTTAGACTATATAGCATAGATGGATCAAAAATTTTACTACCAAAAGAATTGTTAGAATTTGGCTTTAAGAAAGAGGGAGAACACACTTACTATCCACAAGGTCTTCTAAGTAGTATGTATGATCTATTAACAGGATTGCCTTGTGACTACAGCTTTGTAGATCATGGCAACGAGAGGGCTTGTGCCTTAGATCATCTTAAACATACTAAAGAATATTCATTATATATATATGATCGTGGATATTTTAGTTTTGAATTGTTATCGGCTCATCGAGAGACAGGAAAAGAAGCAATTTTCCGATTACAAACAAAAGTTCGCATAAATGTAATAGATGACTTTTGGGATAGTAATGAGACGGATAAAGAGGTTTTGATATTTCCAACCGAAAGATTTACTAGAAAAGTAAAAAAGAGAGGGGCAGAAAAAAGTCTAGATGCGATAAGAGTTCGATTAATAAAATATGTGATTGATGATAAGGTTTATGTATTATTAACTACCCTATTGGATAAAGAAAAATACCCGGAAGCTAGTATGAAAGAGGTTTATCATCTTCGATGGGAACATGAAGAAATGATAAAATTATCCAAGGTAATAACCGGGGTTACAGATCTTCATTCCAAAACAGAGCGAGGAGTGAAACAAGAGTTATTTGCACACTTTTTGATTATTGCATTGTTAAAAATTATTGAGTTGCAGGCACAACCGCAAAAAGAAGAAGAACTTAAGGATAAAAAGCCGACTCTAAGACGACTAAGGGGCATAAATAATAATGATAAAGTACAAAGAGATAATGCAAAAAAAGAAATACGAAAAGAAAAAGCAGAAAATTGGCCAGAATTAAGAAATGGAATACAACTTAATCAGAAGGCAATTTTTTTACTGCTTAGTTGGACTGTAGAAAAAATCTTGTATTTAGAGTCAGTTATAGACGAGACGGTGAATTATTTAGTAAGTTCAGCCAAAAAGGTATACAACACGTTTAGAGGGAATCGAACATATCCGCGGAGAAGTAGAACACCCCCTTCAAAATTTTGGCGGAGCAGAAGTAAAAAATGCTTAACCGAATGACATTGCGTGTCCGCGCCCGCGCCCGACTTTTCAAGCCTTTGTGCGCGAGCTTTCAAGCTTAAATATATCCTAAAATATGAAAAATTGACTTATAGGTAATGTAAGCATGCGTTTTTTTAAAGTCACGAAAAGTCGGGCACGGGCACGCTCACGGGCACGTATGAAGGCACGTACGTTTGAGAGAAGACCACTAAAAGTTACCATTGCCTTAAATGGAAAAATAATTAATATGTACACAAAAAGCGATCCTTCAGGTTTTATATAATATTTGTTTATGGATAGAGGTTTGCATGATGGATAAGATCCTTAAAAAATTTAATATTCGCGTGCTAGTTGTGGACGATTACTTGATTAATCTTGAACTGACCAAAGAAATGCTTGAAATGCTTGGTTGTGAAGTAGATGGGGCAGAAAATGGAAAGCAAGCGCTTCAGCTTTTCAGTCAAAATAGTTATGAATGTATATTTATGGATGTTCAAATGCCTGAATTAGATGGTCTGCAGGCTGTCCAAGAGATTCGCAACAAAGAAGAAAAGGGACAGCACGTTCCCATCATAGCTTTGACTGCTAATGCCCTCGAAGGGGATGAACAGAAATGCCTTAAGGCAGGAATGGATGGTTATATCTCAAAACCTATAAAAGTTGAAGATTTGGAAATTGCACTAACAAAGTTTTTAACGAAAGACAAGTATAAGTAAGACTTGCAAGAGAATTCTTTTTTCTCAATAATTTCACCGATATCAAGAATTATCCATGGGTCGAAAAATGTTGTTAGATGACTATGAAGAATTTACTGAAAGCCAACGAAAAATTTTAGAGCGTTATGTGACCAATACAAGCGGTCATATTTTTGTTCTGCGTAAACTACCTGAAGTGATTAAAGGTGCCCTTTTTTCACGTTATTCCCGTTCAACATTAGGCCTCCGCTCACTCCTATTAAAAGAGTTTATATCAAACGAAGAAGAATCTGCTTTTCTTAGTATGGTAGGCGATGTTAATGCTGAAAACTCATCGCAAAAAAATGACCAATCCGTAGCGATAAAAAAAGCGCAAGACTTTTATGATCGCATACTTGATGGATATGGAGATGATTCTATTGGCGAACTGGGAGGAGCTCATCTCGCGATAGAGAATATTTCCATGCTTGCAGCCATACTGATTGAAGATTGCCGCATCGGGGGTTCTCCATTGGAAAAATCCACTCGCTATATTTATTTCGATCAAAAAGTCAAAGGCGAGTATCTCTTTTATCGTGAACCCATCTTGATGACATCAGCCTATAGAGATATTTACGTAAATACTTGCAACATGCTTTTTGAAACATATACCAAATTCATTCCACCTTTGACAAAGTTATTTGAAGAAAAATTTCCTTACGATCCGGCGTCCTCTAAGGGAGCGTATACCGCCTCATTGCGAGCTAAAGTACTGGACTGTTTACGGGGCCTTTTGCCTGCAGGGACACTGACTAATATGGGGATGTTTGGCAATGGACGTTTTTTTGAACAGATGATTCACAAACTTCATTGTAATAATTTAGCTGAAATGCAGGATATCGGCAAGAGAATGTTCGAGGAACTTTCTAAGGTCATTCCTTCCTTTGTCCGAAGAGCAGACCTTAACCATAAAACACATCAAAATTTTGCTAAATACTTTGAAAACATGCAGACGGACCTTCAAGTGGCGACTCAAGTTAATGAAGGTTACCCTAAACGAACCATTGAGCCTGGAATCCGTCTTGTAGGTTATGATCATGATGCTGTGGTTAAAGTGGCGGCGGCACTACTTTTCGCTCATGGTAACAAGAGTCTGACGGATTTGAGGGACTTATGTCAAGGATTGGAAGAGGAAGATTTGATGCGCATCTTGGATGCCGGTTGCATTGCGCGTGAAAATCGCCGGCATAAATCTCCACGAGCCCTTGAACACGCAAACTTTACCTTTGAACTCATTACAGATTTTGGTGTGTACCGCGATTTGCATCGCCACCGCACGTTGACACAAGAGCGTCAGCTGCTCTGCTGTGACTATGGTTATTATATAGCACCGGAAATTGTGGGAACTCCTCTGGAAGATGATTATGTGGCAGCCATGCACAAAGCAAAAGAGATTTATAATAAAATTGCTGCTGAGTTGCCTGAGGAAGCTCAATATGTGGTTCCGATGGCCTATAATATACGCTGGTACTTTCATGTGAATTTGCGCGCCCTGCAGTGGCTTTGCGAGTTGCGATCATCAGCTGCCGGACATCCAACTTATCGCTTTATTGCGCAAACGATGGCAAGGCAGGTGTGTGAAAAATTTCCTGCCTTTGAACGTTTCTTTAAATTTGTAGATTATGAAGGTTATGACATGGGCCGCATGGGTCAAGAACAGAGGCGCGCAGAAAAGCAATCAGCCAAATAAAATATTTTATTTATGTAATCTGAATTTTTTTCGTACCAGTCAACCGGATACTCAATTTTTGAAAATATAATATCAGCAAGCTTACAATGACATTTCTAATATTTATAAAAAAGAAAATATTCTCAATTTAGTACTTAGAAAATTGTCTGAATAATGAAACTAAGGAAAGTTGAAGGAGTTTCTGAAATTAGACTCAGCTTTGCCCGTTTGACTTCAATTTTTTTGTTTTTCGCCTATAGAAATTGTATAGCAATGAAACGGTACTTGTAATACTAGCAAGATCTTTTCCTTTATGTTAGGTTAGATGCTTTCGGGCGAAGATGTGCTTGTTTTAACCCCTTTAATTGCTTATCGACCCCGGGCTCTATCTAATTAAATCCCTTTATGTATTATTACGGTAAAGGATAATTTGACAATATAATCAATAAAATTTTATAAACAAACATTTTTTATGAAGGAGACAAATTTATGAGATTATCTAGAGCTCTAAATGAGGCTCAATCTTATGAAGATATCATAAAAATTTTAGATAAGCCCGATAATGAAACAGAAGCTAAAATTTCTTTTTTTGGGAGCTATAGATTTAGTGTCAAGGGATATAGTTTTTCATATTCTATCGATAGTCTAGTTGATAAAATTAAAGAGATGGTGAAAAACAATCCTGAATTCAGTAGGGAAGAGCGCACTCAAGGTAGAACTATAGTAGCTAAAATTGATTATCTTTACTCAGAAATCGAAAGACAAGAAAAAGAAGTGAATTGCATTACAAAACTTTTTCTTTGGATTATTGGAAATTTAGAAGGAAATTTAATGATAACATTTTGGGAACAATATGAAAATCAACTTTTCGAATACTATACTAAAAAACAATTTATAGAAGAATTTGCAATAGAGCCGCAAGGAGAGCCAGATGATAGGGGTGGCAATGGAATTCCGGACAAATGGAAAGCCCCCTAGTAAATTTAGGAGATAGCTTATGACTCTTAGCTGTTTAGATTCTACTAAACAAATCACCGAAAATACATGGGCTATTACCATGATTCGGGTCAATAAAATTCATGCTCAACTAGTTATAGAAAGCGTAGAAAATAGAGTCTATAAATTACAAATAGCTCATTTGATTGGATTGGGTAATTGTAATGTATCCCGTATAGATTGTAGAACCTTTAAAAAGTACGGGTGATTATTAAATCATCTGCAAAACCAAAAATGTTTCAAATAGCTGTCTATTACCATTTGTTACACTTTTTGATTTTGCATATAGTCATGATGATCCATGCATTTGAAGGTCTTTATCACATTTAGGATGGACGCTTATACAATTGCAAAGATCTTTTATACATCTGATCATCGTCCATAACTTCAGTGTTCATTAAGGAAGCAAAATCTGAAATTTCAAGCTTACTGCCATAAAAAAAGTTATATATTCTAATGCGTTTTTGTGCCTCTAAAATATCCAGGAAAGTTGTACCACATATAATGACTTTATTCAGATTAATATTAACCTTAAGATGTGGATCTTGATTATTAATACGAGGATCTACTTTCTTAGTAAAAGGCTTTTCGTTATCTTTTTGAATAATAAAAGGCTCTACTTCATCAGCCATAGTAAGAGTGCGCAATGAAATAAAAAGAGGAAAAGTATAGGTGTTTTCTGGACTTGTTGCGACATTATGAATTTTAGCAAATAAGGCTTTATAATTTTTTTGCGGAGTTATAGGCCCGATTAAGTTCATCAAGCTTACCCATTTCCTTATCATCTAAATTAAAGAGTTTTGGTGTAGCATCTTTGCTTTTTTCACTACTATATAATCTGGAGATAGAAAAATTGTTTAAACTTGCATAGATCGCATTGGATGCAAAAAACTCATTAAGTTGATATAACTTATAAGCTAGCTATGAGAAAAAATTTAAATAACTCTTCTACTTGTACAGGTGTCAAATGATTAGCTAAAATGCTACTTGTAGTAAAATTGCTTAATTTATTAAATATATTGTTAAATTATTTGCATTTGGAGCTTCATTTTTATTCTTCTGAAATTTCATATCGACTAATTCAGATAATTTTAATTGATTAAGATTGAATAAATCCCATTGAAGAATATCATTAGTTAAACTACCTAAAATGCTGCTAAGATTCGATGTATTATAAATGTTGTTCCTAACTTCTTTTGTTTTTTTTGCAAAAGTTGGAGGATGGTAAGAACTCCCTAATAAATTGCCGGTAAGCATTTCATATGTTATAAAGTTCGCCCTTTTCAGAATGAGTCGCCTTTCAATAAGTCGGCCAGTAATCGTATATCTTTAATAAATTGGTTCTTTTGGGGACTACTTTCAAGGGTCTTGTTGCAACTTCTTCAATTTGTTTCATAATCGCAGACAATTTCCGCAGCCTGTCCAAAGCGAATGGATTTAAAGGGTCATATTCTTGTGTAAATGTGAAATCAAACATGTAATAGCTCTAACAGCAGTATTAAGATGATAGACTTTTTCCTTAAGGGGTGTAGTCGTTTTTGTTACAGTTTCAATAATCACTTGCATAAGGGTGGACAAATTAGTGAAAATTATATGACCCGCTATTAGGCGATCCTGAATTCTTGAGAATTCGCTTTGGATTATTGTTTCAAACTCTTCTTTTTCTTTTGCAGGTAGAGTCTCTTCCCTTATTTTTTTTTATCAGATCTTTCACAAAGTCTGAGCAGTTAGGTTCAAGCTTAGTAGGATCCCACATGGCTTGTATAATTTCGAATGCATATTTCTTTTCAAGCAGTTGTTTTGTCTTAAATTCTGCTATTCGATCGGCTAATTTATTAAAAGCTGCATCGGTGTTGATTCCTAATTTTTTTAAGTCGGGGAATTTATATATATATGTTCAATGATGGGTGTACATATTTGAAATTTTTCTATGGAAAGATAGACGCTCTTAGATTCAACAAATAGTTCTATTTTTCTTAATAATTCATTAATAGAATCAATTTTTGATTTACCATCTTTTATACAAGTCTCAAGAGTTAGTTTTATAGAATTAAACTTATCTTCTAATTGTTTAGTTGGTAAAGAAAGAATTGAATCCAAATACTTTAAGTCTTCGTTCTTTTTTTGACCCAGCAATAATTCTCTTTCCTTTAGAAATTTGGCTTGTAAAGCTTTTGTTTTTTTAAGAATATCTTGAGCTGGTTTAGAATTGCTTAATTCCGTAATATTGCATACTTCCTCAATGATCGGAACGCAGATCAAAAATTTTTCAGGATATAAGTAAATTTCTTTTGAGCAAATAAAATTTGATATCTTTAATAAGATTAAATTCACATGTTTTGTTTTTAAAGATCCTTCTTTTAAATAATTGTCAATTTTTAATTTAAAATTTTTAAATTCACCTACTATAGCGGTGTCGGATTTTTCAAGGATCAAATGACAAAATGCCTCGATATGCTTAAGGCCCCTATGATGAAAAACAAGTGAGTTTAATGTGACTTTTTCCTGATCAGAAACATGACCCACACTGTGACTTTTTTGCATTAATTTAAAACCCGAGAGTTTTCTTGGTGTAACAAAACCATCTTCAGATCTTACATTTATGCTTCTTGGAAGAGGATTTGTACAGTGACTGGATTGTCCAGTTTTCTTTCCAAGGCGGCTAGTTTCAGGCCTCTACTTTACTTTTTTTTATCATCTGCTTTCTAATTGTAGATGGACTTCCCGATGGGATTTTGAATTGTGGAAGAGTGGAGTTTGAATTCGGAATCTCATATTCTTTTCACAATAGCGAAATTTTAATAAGTTTGAAAAAAATTATCATACAAAAAAAAATTAAAATTAATTTATATTGATTAAACAATAAAACAAGTAAAAAAATAAATTACAGATTATTTCAAAAGATAAATTTATAGAATTTTTTTTTACAATATCATTCAATTAGAAATTTAAAGATTTATGAGATATCAATAATTTGAAATATAGATATTTCCTATTCATATACAATCAATTTTTCTATCCACTTTCAAAAATCTAAACATTTGGTAGCATACCGGAATATCTTATGATATTTTATGAGTATGATGCGCTATCATTGATTTTGTTATTCTTTCTCTTGGTGGATTTAGCTGACATCTTCATTACATGGGGCTGCAAATCTTTTCGATTAAATAATTAAAAATAATTCATTGAGGAACATGGAAACTCAAATTCAATGTAACTAAAGGGAGAACATTAGGGGCCATTTATTGGGTGGCGAGATGTCTGTATTGGCGCCGCATGTTGGGACTTCCTGGTTTTGTTGCCAGAGCAGGTTTCTGGGCCTTCCATGTTTCTTTTATCGCGAGTCGGTTTTTTATGCTCTGTACGGGCTTGCTTCTTTTAGAAGCTAACCTATGGTTTAAAGAGGATATTAATGTTGTATCTTTAGCAGGCCACACTTTAGGCAAAATAGGCAAGGCAGTCGGTTGGATTGTCTTTCTTTTTCTTTTTATTCCTTGATGGTCGCATATGTCATTGGCAGTGGAGAGCTTTTCACTGATTTTTTTGAAGCTCTTTTTCATGTTTCTCTTCCCAGATGGGGCGGTGGGCTCGTGATGATTGCTTTGTTTGGTATGATGATTTATGCAGGCACAGGTGCAGTGGACCAATTTAACCGCTTGCTCATGGCTGGATTAATTCTGACCTATGTTTTACTGATTTTTATGGGGAATTCGCACATTGATAGCCAACTCCTAAAACATCAAGACTGGAATGCTGTATTTTTCGTTATTCCTGCGATGATCATCTCTTTTGGGTTTCATAATCTTATCCCCAGCTTGACACAATATTTGAATAGGGATGGACGCCGCCTAAGATGGGTTTTAATCATTGGGAGTTGTATTCCCTTGTTGATCTATTTAGTCTGGGCAAAGGCTCATCTTGGGCATTGTTCCCTTGGAAGGAAAAGATAGCCTTCAAGCAGCTATGAACGAAGGTCAAATGGCTTCACATGCTTTAAAAACAGCCATAGGTGTTTCATGGATTGTGGATATAGCTCAATTTTTTGCCTTTTTTGCCATCGTCACTTCATTTCTTGGGGTGGCATGGAGCTTTGTGGATTTTTTAGCAGATGGACTACATGTTCCTAAAAAAGGATCAGGAAAATTGGCCTTATGCTTATTGGCCCTTGTACCGCCATATGTGTTTTCCCTCACCCATCCCACCGCGTTTTTGATGGCCCTTAACTATGCGGGAGGATTTGGAGCTGTGATTATTTTTGGCATTTTGCCTGCTTTGATGGTTTGGTCGGGTAGATATTGCAAAGGGATGAAAGGCAAGCAATTGGTGCCCGGAGGAAAATTGATGCTTGTATTGATTATGCTCTGTTCTCTTGCTGTTATTATCATACAATTATATTCATCTATAAAAAGTTAAGAGAAGTCTATGAAACAAAATGAATCTGCTCTTTTAGGAGGTGTTCTCCTTGTGGCTGGAACCACCATTGGAGCAGGAATGTTAGCACTTCCGGTAATTACCGGTTTTGCAGGATTTATTCCAACAATCTTACTTCTTGTGCTATTTTGGGTTTACATGACGTATACAGCCTTGTTAATCCTTGAAGTCAATTTATCTATGGAAAACAATAGTAATCTTATTACCATGGCAAAACGGACTTTGGGCAGGCCGGGTGAATGGATCAGTTGGGTCACTTACCTTTTTTTATTGTATTCATTAACGACAGCCTATTTGGCTGCCAGTGGTCCCATCATCATTGAATGTGTACAGGCTCTGACTGGATATACCATGCCTGCTTGGTCGGGAGCCATTCCATTATTTGCCATCTTTGGATATTTTGTTTATCAAGGTGCACGTTCGGTGGACTATCTTAACCGGTTGCTCATGGCAGGACTAGCTCTTGCTTATATAGCTTTGGTCGTATTTTTAGCTCCCCATGTCCAATTCAATTTATTGATGCACATAGATACTAAATATCTGTTGATTACTGTAGCTATTATAGCCACATCTTTTGGATTTCATATCATTATTCCTAGCTTGACAACCTATATGAATCGTGACGTATATTCTTTAAAAAAAGCCATTTGGATTGGTAGCTTTGTTCCTCTCGCTATTTATGTGATCTGGGAGTTTTTATCTTTAGGTATCATCCCATTGAGTGGAGCAAACAGTATTTCTCAAGGCTATACTGAGGGAGCTAATGGAGCGCATTTGTTGGCAGAATCCTTAAAGAATTCAAGTATAGCCTTGATTGCACGCTTTTTTTCATTTTTTGCTATAGTGACCAGCTTCTTAGGTGTTTCGTTAAGTTTGTTTGACTGTTTGGGAGATAGCTTAAGGATAAAAAAAACTTCCGGTGGAAGGATCCTATTGTTTGCGTTAACTTTTCTTCCTCCTTTAGTTTTTGCACTTTCAGACCCACGGGCCTTCTTAACTGCATTGGAATATGCAGGTGCGTTCGGCGTTGTTATCTTGCTAGGGCTTCTACCGGCCTTGATGGCTTGGTCGAATCGGTATTGGCAGCGCAGGGAATCGCCTTATCAAACACGTGGGGGAAAGTTATGTTTGATTTTAGTGATCGCTTTCTCAGTCCTTGTGATGTTATTAGAATTAGCTAACAAGGTTGGATTAATAAATATGGAACAGAGTTTTTAAAAGATTGGAAGGATCGGATTTTATGACAGAAAAAGTTAGGAAAAAAATGCTAACCGGCGATCGCCCCACGGGACTTTTGCATGTAGGACACTATGTAGGTTCTGTTCAAAACCGAGTCACCTTTCAAGATCAATATGAATGTTATCTTATTATTGCTGATTTGCACATGTTGACGACAAAGCCTACTAAGGACGATATTTTGCAGATCCGCGAAAACATGAAGGAAATGGTTCTGGATTATTTAGCCTGCGGCATTGACCCTAGTAAAACAACCATCTACCTTCAATCAGCTACGCCTGCTGTCTACGAAATGAATCTCATTTTTGAGATGATGATCTCTTTAAATCGTCTGACTGGACTGCCTAGCTTAAAAGAAATGGCTAAAAATGCTCATCTGGATCCTGAAAACATGCCCTTGGGATTGATCGGATATCCTGTTTTACAGACCGCGGATATTCTTATGCCTCGCGCTGAATTAGTGCCTGTAGGAAAAGACAATGAAGCGCATGTTGAGCTTTCGCGTGACATTGCGCGTCGGTTTAATCAGCTATATGGCGAGGTATTTCCTATGCCTGAAGCGATTATCAGCCATGTACCTACTCTTGTAGGTTTGGATAATAAGGGCAAAATGAGTAAGTCAGCGGGCAACTGCATCTTTTTATCCGATGATAAAAAGACTGTGGAGAAGAAGGTCAAAAGCATGTACACCGATCCTAATCGCATTCATGCCCATCAGCCGGGAACTGTCGAAGGCAATCCTGTCTTTATTTATCACGATGTTTTTAATAAAAATAAAGAAGAGGTTCAAGATTTAAAGAATCGTTATCGCGAAGGCAATGTCGGTGACGTAGAAGTCAAAGAAAAATTAGCCTTAGCGCTCAATATTTTTTTGGACCCCATTTGTGAAAAACGAAAACATTTTTCTGATGATAAAGGATTGGTGGAACAAATTATTTATGAAGGGACGCAGAAAATGATCGAAGTTTCCAATGAGACTGTCAAAGAGATGCGTAGCGCCATGGGTTTAATGGGCAACTGGAATAAGATTTCTCGCATAGCCCGCGAACGTAAGGAAAAAATAACAGGATGATAGGACCATGCTATTCAAAATAACGTATCAACATAGTGAGGAAAGAACAAGATAAAAACAGGATATAAGGATCGCCTTCAGCTGCAGGATAAAGGCATTAAGCCTTTATCCTGCAGCCGAAGGCGATCCTTATATCCTGTTTTTTCTCTTTGCTTCTAGGGGTTTAAAACTAATTTGCCGATCGATTGGCCTGATTCCAGTTCGCGTTGAGCCTCTGCTGCTTTTTCTAATGGGTAGGCCTTGACTAAAGGAGGAATAACTTTTTCTTCTTGCAACCAGGTCAGCATAATTTTCATATCTTCTATAAGGATGTCTTTGTTTTGCATTAAATAACTCAAATTGAAGGCAAGCACACTATGATTGTCACTCGTCATATAAAGTGGATTGAAACGTGGTGTGCGAAAATAACTCCAGATGAGTTTCAACCAATTGGGCTTTCCACGTCCTTTGGAGAACATGCTATGAAAACCGTAAACAACAATTTTTCCTCCGGCTGACAAATGTGCGTAGTCTTGGCGTAATGTTTCCGCCCCATTGGCATCTAAAATAACATCAAAACCTTGCGGAGCTAACCTTTCAGCTTCTTTCCAAAGATCTTGTGAGGATTTATCAATGACAGCATCGGCTCCTAGGCTTTCTACATATTCTACTTTATGGGGCGCCCCAACCACTCCTATGACAGTGCATCCCGCTAATTTTGCGAATTGGACTAAACTACTTCCCACACCGCCTGCAGCAGAATGGACAAGAATGATGTCTTTGGACCGGGGATGGGCGAGTTCAAATAGTGCATAATAAGCGGTAAGGAATATAGCAGGAAGGGCAGCACCTTGGTTAAAGTCCAGTTTTTCAGGCAAGGGAAAAACTAGATCTTCGGGTACAGCAAGATGGGTGGTGTAGCCTCCAAAAAGTGTTAGGGTGATGACTTTTTGGCCAAGGGTAAAATTTTTAACGCCTTCCCCTATTTCGGTGACGATGCCCGACACTTCAAAGCCAGGGGTAATGGGCCATCCTACAAATTCTTTGGCGGATTGATAAAGACCCATCCTGACCAAGCAGTCAGCGAAATTTACACCGCAAGCTCGTGTTTCAATGAGAACTTCTCCCTTAGCTGGTTGAGGATTAGGAAATTCTTTGACCTTCAGTTGATCGTATGAGCCCGCTTTTTCGATAATAATTTTTCTCATGGATTTTTTAATCTCACGTTAAGTTATGGGGACAGACTAACTATGGCAAAAAATTCCCTTTAAAAGCATGCAAAAATCCCGGAATCATGCAACTTAAAGATTGAAGCTTTTAAAATAATGATTGCGCTAATATCCATAAAAATTTAAAAAAAGAATTAACACGGTGGTGCTATAGATTTAGTTATTTATATTATTAAATATAAATAACTTATAACTATATTGTCCACAGAGTAAAATTTTTTTAAATGATAAGGTGGGGTTATGGTCAGTACAATGTTGAGCAAAAGTAATCAGTTTTTTGACTTGGAATCTATTAAAGCGCAAAAAAGTTTTGTTGGCGGAAGCAGTACCTATGTGACCTCCGATGAAATGTCGGGCTTAGTCAATATTTCCTTTTCGCTCTTAAAAGCTCAATAAAGGGGCTTTTCAAGAACCCATCTGGCATCCGAATGCAAGTAAAATGGGCTACTGCCTTCAAGGAAATGCCTTAGTATCCATTCGTAGTCCTGCGGGAGTCGACGTATTTACAATCAGTAAGGGCGAAGTGTTTTTCATTCCTCAAGGGTACGTTCACACTATCACTAATACAGGTTCCGATGAAAATATCATTGCCTTTGCTTTAAATGATGAGAAGCCTGATGAAATGTGTTTTACTCAAGCTGTTTATTCATTATCTGATTCTGTATTCACCGCTACATTTAAAACACCTTCTGAATTTTTCAATGGCCTTAAAAAGAACAAAAAACAAGAAATGATAAAAACTCTTCCTTCCTCACTGAAGGCGCCTAAGTTTATTTCCAGCCGCTATAAATTTAACATAGAAGCCAGCAGCAAGGTCATTGATACCCAGGGAGGCTATGTACAAGCGGCCCTTCATGATAATCTAAATACTCTCAATGGCTTAAGCATTTTGGGTTTTGGATTAACACCTAAAGGTGTTGTGGAGCCACATTGGCACACAAATGCGGGAGAATTAATTTATATTACTAAAGGTCATACACGCATCACCGTTCTAGCACCTAATGGCCATGTAGATGTATTAGAAGTTAAAGCAGGACAAGGAGCTTTTGCTCCGGCTTCGCACTTCCATAACATTGAAAACGTGGGTAGTGACAACGTGGAAGTGATTGCATTCTTCAGTGACAGCGAACCTGATTTTATAGGCATTGGAGAGGTCCTGGGGTCCTATCCTAATGAAATGTTGGCTTCGATATTTAATGTTTCACCTAACTACTTTGATAATTTCAAAAAACCGTCAGGCCCATTAGTCATTGTGCCTGTATAATTTTGTGAGGGCCTACGCTTTAACCTAATGTATTCAGTCGTGCCATAAACTTTTGTTAGATCCAGCGTTCGACAATAGGAAAGCGCCGTCCTTCTGAGAAAGCTTTCTCCGAGACACGTAATCCTGGAGGTGCTTGACGGCGTTTGTATTCGTTGCGATGGATGCGTTTGATCAATTGGTTCACAAGCTCTAAAGAATAATTGAATTTTTTCGCTATCCTATCGGGAGACTGATGTTCTTCAACATAAGCCTGAAGAACGTTGTCGACTATTTCATAAGGCGGTAATGTATCTTGATCTGTTTGGTTGAGTCGTAACTCAGCAGAGGGTGGTTTATCGATGGAGCTTTGAGGAATGACCTTTTTTTGACGGTTAATCCAGCGGGATAATGCATAGACCTGCATTTTGGTCACATCGCTCAAAACCGCTAGGCCACCGCACATATCACCATAAAGGGTCGAATAACCCATGGCAAGCTCGCTTTTATTTCCTGTGCTCAAAATAATATAACCGAGCTTATTGGAGAAAGCCATCAGGATCATACCGCGGATGCGAGCCTGCAAATTTTCTTCGGTGACATCAGGTGCTAAATCTTTAAAACTGGGAGAAATTAAATCCAGATAACTTTGAAAAGGCTTTTCAATAGGAACCTCGCGATAGTCGATCCCTAAATTTTCTGCCAGCTGTCTCGCATCATCCTTACTTCCTAAAGATGAATAGCGTGAAGGCATCCCTATACCCAGGACATTTTCGTGGCCCAGCGCACTCACAGCTATGCACGCTGTTACGGCCGAATCTATCCCCCCAGATAAACCCAGGCAAGCCTTGTTAAAACCTGACTTTTTAAAAGTAGTCCTTCACGCCTAAAACCAAAGCATGATAAAGCTCTTTTTCATCTTCGAGATGGATGTTGATGGGTTTTTGCGGCAAGTCAGTATCGATCAGCAACAGGTCTTCTTGAAAACCTGCAGCAAGCTGCAAGAGCTCGCCCTGATCATTCATATACAGACTATAACCGTCAAAAATTAAACTATCGTTGCCGCCTACCTGATTGCAATAGATCAATGGACAGCTAAGAGTTCGGGCTGCATGAGAACAGACTTTTAAACGACTCGAGAGTTTCATAAGGCTAAAAGGCGAAGCCGAGAGGTTTAAAATCATGTCAGGTTTAAGTTTATCTAATTCTTCTACAGGATTTTTTCTGTAGATGGCTTCTTTCAACAAGGCGCTATGTTGCCAGATATCTTCACAAATTGTAATAGCAATATTTTTGTTTTTAAGACACCATGTTTTTATTTGGGAGGCAGGTTCAAAATAACGTCGTTCAGAAAAAACATCATAGGTGGGAAGAAGAGACTTATCTTGAAATCCGAGCAACTTTTTATTTTGAATAATGGCTGCGCTATTGAAAAGAGGCTTTTCCTTTTGGTCCGGATTCAAACGCGGAAGCCCTACGATGGCAATGATATCTTGAGTAGATTCTATAATATTTTGAAGCTGCGTTTGTACACCCTCAATAAAATCTGGAATCAGAAGTAAATCTTGGGGAGGATAACCTGTAAGGGATAATTCTGGAAATAGTACAAGGTCTGCTCCTCTTTTTTTTCCTTGTTCAATAGCTTGTATCATCTTGTTTGCATTTGGCGTGAGTGCCCCTATAACGGGATTGATTTGAGCCAAGAGAATTTTCATCTTT
The DNA here is from genome assembly GCA_963748975.1 of uncultured Parachlamydiaceae bacterium. Classification (GTDB taxonomy): domain Bacteria; phylum Chlamydiota; class Chlamydiia; order Chlamydiales; family Parachlamydiaceae; genus Neochlamydia. Next base: position 33,830 of record CAVVKX010000003.1, on the reverse strand, counting down.
AACTTCCAAAATCATCAAGTACAATACTATCACGTGGTACGCCATAATCATCTAAGAGTTTTAAAACACTCTTATTATGCAAAGGAGGTCCACAAACATAGTAGAGACATTCTTCGGGAGCATCCATCTGTTTTAATTGACCTAAGTCAAAGGCTTTGAAAAGATAATTGGTCTTTAAAGGATCCTGAGCTGGCCAACCTGCAGCTATATCCTCGGGAAGGGGTTCCGAAAGCACAAGGTTATAGGAGAAATTAGAAAATTCCGCCTGTAACTGTTCATACTCTTCTTGATAGATATTCTCTTTCATAGAACGTGCGCCATACCAGAGCGTGACCTTGCGTTTAGTGTTCTCTGTCTTAAATAACTGTAATATATGGCTGCGGCCAAAAGAGGAACCCGCGCCCCCAATTAAAAACACCAGTTCTCGATTATCGTTAATCATGAAAGATTCACCATAAGGTCCTGAAAGACGCAGTGTGTCGCCCGCTTTCAAACTAAAGGCGTAAGAAGAACAAATTCCCCAAACAACATCCTCCGCAATTTTTCCTTTGATAAAAGGGGGAGTGGCAATGCGGATGTTAAAACGGAGTTTGCGTCCTTCCGCGGGATAAGAAGCCATGGAGTAGGCGCGTATGATTTCATTAGGTCCCGTCGATAAAAAACTAAAGTCCAAGGTGCGTCCAAAAAGCCCAAACTTCTCCCAGTCATTGTGAAATTTAACATGCATCGTGGCTTTCCAATCGTCGGTTCGCGTTTGAAAAGGCGGCACATGAAACTGTAAATATCCGCCCGACCGATACGGCACTTCTTCTCCTTCCGGAATTTCAACAATTAATTCTTTGATAAAGGTAGCCACATTCTCGTTGCTGATCACCTTCGCCGCCCATTCTCGGACTCCCAAGGCATGTGGGTCGACATGAATATGCATGTCGTTTTTTACTCTAGTTTGGCAGGAAAGACGCCAGCCCTCTTTCAGCTGATTTTTGGTGAAGGTTCCCTTATCTGTTTCTAAAGGTTCGCTAGCGCCCTCTAAAATTTTCACGCGACATTGTTTACAGGTAGCCTTACCACCACAAGGAGAGGGGATAGGAATCCCATTCGAAGACAAGGCCAATAAGAGTGTGCAACCACCGTCGACTGTTTTGGTGAGTTCAGGATCCTCATTAATTTTGATCGTACAGGCTGCGGTATCCACAAATTTTGCACGTGTGAAAAGGATCAAGCTGGCCAAGCCCGCCCCAATGATGACAAAGGCTGCAACAGCATAAAGGACAAGAAAAAAGTTGATGCCCAAAACTGTGGCCAATAGAAAGAATGAGCTGTACATGCGAGATTTCCGTTTAAGAGAGATATAAGATATATCTTGCGAGAGATTTTCTCTTCAACTAATAAAGAACGTTAAATGTTATATGTGTACCACCAAGTTAATTCAGCAAAGATATAACACACACAAATCAAAAATATCGCCGAAGGCTTTGGGAGTGTCGGTGCTTTAGCGCCGCTTTTATAATATATTTTTGTGGTAAAGAAAACTTCTTGCTTTCACTGGTCTGTGGAATAAAGCGGCGCTAAAGCACCGACACTCAAAAGCCTTCGGCGTGGCACCAAGTAGGTGAATAAAAAAAAATATGTACTACCAAAAATTTGACAGGCGTTGTATCTAAATTGCTGGGACTACTCCATTTATCCTGCCGCCGAAGGCCTTATATCCTGTTTTTTTTGTTCTTTCCTCTCTATGCTTCTAATAGATAGACCTCAACAAACATGTCTGCATATTTTTCCACATCCGCTTCTGAAACAACTGAATCGCTTGTTTTCTTGCCGACGATATCTGCATTCTTAAGAAATTTGATGAACTCATTTTTAGTTTTGTAATTCTCAAATTCATTTTTATTCAGGATTATTATTTTTTCATTTTCCCATGTATGATCGATTGTAATATTGTTATTTTTAGCAAACTTTCTTGCCTTTAGATCTAAAAAATTTTCCAGCAGATGATTCATGTTTTTCATCAAAGTTTCACTTTTATCAATAGATGGAAATGAAATGGCGATAGGAAATATCCCTTGCACACTCATTAAAAAGGCTTCAATGCATAAGGAATGTACGTTGAGAAGCGTCTTATAAAATTTGTTTAAATTTTCGGCTTTTTTAAATTTCTCATAATTTGTGACAAAAATTCCTAATCCAAACTTTAATAAACATTCTAGTTGTGCTCTGTCATTTGTATGAATCATATAATTTCCATTAACGTATAATCCGGTTTCATTTGGCAAATTTAAGATCTCAACTTTTTTTAAGTCGATTTTTTTAATATCTTTGATTATTTCTTTAATTTTTTGTTTTTCCCCAACAGAATATTTTTTTGATGCATCTAAATTAATCAACATTTCATCTAACACTTTATGGCGACGGATTGTTTCATGAATATTTCCGATAAGTTTTTGATAGTTTTCACGTTCATAAATCATTCTTTCATTAAGATTCAGAGGTGTTGAAGATGGATTATCACAACAGAGAATTTTAGCGATATCATGTAAGCGATTCACACATTGAATAAATACTTTATGTGGAGAAATTCCAGCGGAAATCTTATTGGCAATAATTTTTTTTAGAGGTGGATACGATTTAGCAATATTTTTATTAGCGTCTTCAAACCATTTTTCTTTAACTGCGGCGCAACTTTTTTCAACAGAAGTTGTGTTAAAATTTTTACTTAAATTAATGACCTCCATATATAGTTCTGGTAGGAGCCCTAAAGGGCGTGTATTATTACTTGATATCATAAAAAACTCCTTTTTTTAATTAAAATAGATAGAATTTTAACAAACTTAGTTTTAAATATCAACTGATTTATTTAAGTTTTTATAAAAATAAATATATTTTTTAAATTATCATTATGATTTTTTCTCGTTCTTTTTTTTTGATGCAAATGTGAGGATCTATTATACTCTGTGTTATCAATAAAAAAGGAATAAAATTATGCTTAAAAAGAATCTTGAAATTCATAGTGAAAATATTTTGCCCATCATTAAAAAATGGTTGTACTCGGATAAAGATATCTTTATTCGAGAACTAGTCTCTAATGCCTGTGATGCCATTCGAAAAGTGAAGATTTTGCGCGATCAGGGTGATATCTCAGCTAATGATGAAGACTTTAAAATTGAAATCGAAATCGATAAAGAAAATAAGAAGCTAAAATTCACTGATAACGGCATTGGTATGGACGCCGAGGAAGTGCAAAAGTACATTGCTCAGATAGCTTTTTCGGGAGCGGAAGACTTTGTTAACAAATACCAATCAAGCGAAGAGAAAGATCAATTTATTGGCCATTTTGGACTGGGGTTTTATTCCGCTTATATGGTGGCTAGCAAAGTTGAAATAAACACCTTATCTTATAAGGAAGGCGCTGAACCCGTTTTCTGGTCATGTGATGGTACTTCTGAATATACCATAGAAAAAGGGACAAGGACCACCCGCGGAACAGAAATCACTCTTTTCATCGATAAAGACAGCGAAGAGTATCTGGAAGAACCGCGTTTGAAAACGATTTTGAATCATTATTGCGCATTTTTACCCTATCCTGTTTATTTGGGTAGTACTCTGATTAACACCCATGAACCGCTTTGGATTAAAAACCCTGCGGATTGCACACAGCAAGACTATATCGATTTCTATCATTATCTTTACCCTATGGATGAGGATCCTCTTTTTTGGATACACCTAAACGTTGACTATCCTTTTCACCTCAAAGGTATTTTATATTTTCCCAAACTACATCGTGACTTTGAAGTGGAAAAAAACACTGTTAAGCTATATTGCAACCGAGTTTTCGTTTCAGATAATTGTAAGGATGTTATCCCCAATTATTTAATGGCCTTACGTGGTATTATCGACAGCCCAGATATTCCGCTGAATGTCTCAAGAAGCTACCTGCAAATGGATCGTACGGTGAGATTGCTGTCAGGGCATATTTCTAAAAAAGTGTCGGACAGCCTGTCTATGCTTTATCGCAATGAAAGGGAGCGCTTTATCCAAAGTTGGAATGATATTTCGACAGTCGTCAAATTAGGTGTCCTGGAAGATGAAAAGCTTTATGAACGCGTCAAAGATTTTCTGATATGGAAATCCGTGGATAACGAATGGATGACTGCACAGGAATATCTGGATCGTTATCGTGAAAAAACACATGATAAGATTTATTATACAAAGGATGAGAATCACATGCCTGCGATTCATGCTATGTATAAAAAGCAGGGCATTGGGATTTTGAGTGCGAGTCATCCGATCGACATTTATGTCATGCAGCCCATTGAAAGAAACTTAACTCCGGCTGTGTTTCAACGCGTCGACGCTTCTATTGATGATCATATCTTAGACAAAGATCGCGAAAAGACTGTCTTAGATGCTAGTGGAAAGAGTGAGGGAGCTAGGTTGGCCGATTTCGTGCGTGCTAAATTGGGTGATGAGAAAATTGACGTGGAGGCCAAAAGTTTAGCCAACGACGAATTACCAGGCTTTATTCTACAAGATGAAAATCAAAGGCGCATGCGTGATTATATGATGGCCATGAATCCTAAAGACACGCATTTTGCCCAGCTAGGTAAAAAAACTTTTGTAGTTAACACGAATAATCCTTTAATTCATGCCATTCAAAAGCTGGAGGACAAAAAACCTGAATTAGCTTCAGCATTAGTTAAAGAAGCTTATGAGATTGCATTGCTATCTCAGAAGGAAATGGATCCTAGCACACTAGCAGACTTTATTTCTAGAACTGTGCATGTCCTGGAAAAACTTGCTCAAGAAGTGGCTAAAGACTAGAGTATACCTAAAAGCTAAACTTCAAGGCTGGGAAAAAAGTCCCTTTTTTCCGGCCTGATTAGGCATCGCGTAAAGAGTGCGCGGCTACAAAAAAACCCACTAATCCCCTGCATCATAGGCTTTTTAAGGCTGGTTATATGAGAAAAATTTTAAGTTGCCTTTTTTGTTTCATTTTTTTTAGCTACTCTTTTGTGGGGGCCGAAGAGCCTTTAGGTCTTTATTTGACGTGGCGGCATAATCCTCAATCGTCCATGAACATCCAGTGGATTACCGGAAAAGATGATCTTAATGACGCGATTGAATTTCAACGGGAAGGTGAAGGTCAGTGGTGCAAAAAGAGTGGAAAGCATATGTTTATGCCCTCTCAACAACCCTTCATCATCCATTCTGTTGAGCTTAATGACCTACAACCCGCTGCCAGCTATCGTTTTCATCTGGATAAAGAAACTTCGATTTACAAATTCCGTACGATGCCTGATCACACAAATTTTCCCCTTCGATTTGTTGTGGGGGGCGATATGTATAACGGCACGCTGGAAATGTTAGAAAAAACAAATCGTGCAGCCGCCGCCAAAAATCCTCTGTTTGTACTCATTGGCGGTGACATCGCTTATAGTGCTACCGGGGATGTTTCTAAACCGGAAGATGCTCAAAAATGGCTGGATTGGCTAAAAGTTTGGAAAAAGACTATGATGACACCGGATGGGTACTTGATCCCCATCATTCCTGCCATTGGAAATCATGAAGTGCAGGGGGGAACCCATGGAACACCTGCTGAGGCCGAGTTTTTCTTTGCACTTTTCCCCATGCCAGGTCTAGAGGGTTTTAATGTTTTGGATTTTGATAGTTATATGAGCCTGATCATCCTCGATTCAGGACACACAAATCCCATTCAAGGCAGACAAACAGATTGGCTTAAACAAGTTCTTTCACAAAGACGCTACGTTCCACATAAATTTGCCGTTTACCATGTTCCTGCTTATCCTTCTTATCGTAATTACAATCTCCCCACCAGCCGCGCGATTCGCCAAAATTGGGTGCCTTTGTTTGAACAGTATGGACTTAACGTGGCTTTTGAAAACAACGACCATGCTTATAAGCGTACGCATCCCATCCTGAAAGGTAGGCCTCAAGCTCAAGGTGTGCTCTATTTAGGCGATGGTGCGTGGTCGGTGGCTAATGTTCGTACGCCGAAAACACCCAAACAGGCTTGGTATATTGCTAAGTCTTCTTCAAGCCTACATTTTATTGTAGTGACGATAGAAGGTGCTCATCGCCGTTTTCAAACTTTCAATCCCGAGGGCCTACTTATCGATGAAGTTTGTCAGTGACACTGTGAAAAAATATGCATCTGGCTAGAATAATTAAATTAAAAAATTGTTTTTCATGCGCAGCGCTGCGGTGGATGATCATAATCAAAATAACAACAGCTGGTATCGCTTTCGGACCGCGAAGGCTTTCCCATCCTATTACCCATAAGTCATTGTAAGACATCGTAAGTATTTGAATCGCGGAGTGTTGCGATGCAAAAAAAAGAAAGTTTTGTAAAAAGAATTTTGCATCTCTTTGTGGAAACGAAACTCGGTTAGCGACAACTTGTTTTTCTGAAAAGTGGTTGAGGAACAGTGAAGGAAGGTCTTCGCAATCCAAAAGCCATGCGAAACTTCTTCATCTCTAAAGATTGTGTTACTCATCGCGACGCTCCGCGAATCAACAAAAAACAAGTTGTAAATAAAAATTCTGAATTTATATTTTAAGAATCATTTCCTTCAATTATTAGATAATTGTTGTTTTCTTTTTTTTGCTCAAGCTCTAAATAATTTAAATTATAAAGCATACGAATGTTGGGAAACATTGATTTTTTAATTTTAGAAAACCCCCATTGGGCGTAAAATCATAAAAAATTGATGACGAGGATCCATGCGCAGTTTTTGCATTTTGACGCTTATTTTATTTAGTTTATTTTTTCATTTAAATCTGAGTTTTGCAGAAGAGAGTAAGCCTTCGCAAAAAAATGGAACATTAATCGTCGTCTACCAAACAGGCCCTGAAGGCGATCGTCTGGATCGCATACGCTTTTGGTTGAAGAATGCCTATCAGCAACAAAATATGTATCCCAAAGGAAATGCCTTCGTGGAAGATGGTACAAATATGACTCGCACAGTCGTTGTTGAAGATCTTGCTCCTGGGGAATATACCTTGAATTTTTTGATCCCCAATAAGGATGCATTCTACGAAGAACCGTTAGAAAGGATTTTCACAGTTAAATCAGGAGAGATTGTTAAGATCGATCAACATTTCCAACCCCTTGAAGTGGCGTTTTATGATACTGAAACCCTGCATGATTGGATGGCGTGGATCGTATTCATTTCAAATTTATCTTCGGATGAAATAGCGCAGAATTTCCCTAACCGACTTCCTCCTTTGCCCGAAAGGGGAATTATGGGAGGATCTTTAAATGTCGAGACTAATTTTCCTAATGCTGAATGGATTTTGTATCATGGCGATGCGATAACCTACCATGGTTTGGGTGCAATTTCCAATCTGATGGTTCCTCCCGGTAACAACTATTTAATTCGTGCTAAACAAATTCCAGGATATAGTGTCAAGGTTTACCCATCAGGCCGTTTCCGTGTAGGCAAAAGGCAAAGTTTTGTTGCCCGGCTAGCGTATGAACGTGCCTTTGGCTATATAGAAATCTCAGGGGAAATATCGCAAGATGAGTCTATCGGACTCGACATAACTTCTCCTAATCTGCCTGCATCTTTACATGTGGATCTGTTACCGCAAAACGGCAAATTTGAATGGACAAGCGCTCCTCTTCCTGTAGGACCCTACACGATTTCTTTTCAAACTCCCATGAATAGAGGAAATCTCAGTCCTTTAACTGTCATCGTCCATGAGGATGAACATGTTCAATTGACACCTGATTTTAAGAATCATCATGATCTAACTTTAGAATCTAACACCGAAGATGCCATTTATTTGCTTCAAGATGAAAGAAATGACAAGAAATGGGAAGGGCATGGCATGAAATATACTTTTAAAGGTATTCCTGCAGGATCATATACCCTAAGTTTCACAAGTCATAACACTGATTATTTGATCCCACCTGAAGATAAAAAAGTCATCCTTGAAGACAATCCTGAAGTCATCCCTGTAACCTATCAGATGGTTGGAAGGTTGGAAGTGGAAACAAATACAAACGACAAAACTTTAGTGACAATTATTTCTATAAGTAATCCAGCCCCTACAATAAAAGATGAGATTTCAGAAGGGCAGAAAAGTTACCGGTTACTGCCGGGAACTTATCATGTGATTGTTGAACAAAATAAGACAAACCACCCCCAGAAAAACCAAGAAGTGGATTTAAAGGCTTTCGAAACACAGGTAGTCTCTGTTAATTTTCGGCCGTTAGCAGCTAGTAGCAGTCGTCAAGAGAAGGCTCAAATTGTGCTTATAAGCAATATCATGGAGGCACAATTTAAAATCATTAAAAAGAATGAAAAAGATCAAAAACCTGTAGGCAGCTATCAAGGTAAGTATGTCTCCATTACACTGGAGCCCAAAGTGTCTTACGCACTTATTTTTGAACCCATAGATAATTACACGGCTCCTCCTCAAATTGATTTCGAACTCCAGCCCGGTGAGCATCGTATTTTACGTGCAGTTTTTATTCCTTCGCAAAAATTAGTGACTGTACCCGAGGGCAAAGTTCTATTGGGAGATGTGTTCAATGAAGGGGCTGAGGATGAACGTCCTGTTCAAACCGCCCTGATTACCTCATTTTCCATAGGAGTCTATGATGTCACCAATGCTCTCTATGCAGCCTGGCTGACCAAAGCTGTGAAAGATGGAAAACTTATTTACCTTTCAGATTCCGATAAGAAAGGTCAGGTCATTGATCTTTCAGGACACTTAATATGCAAAACCATCGAAAATGATCCTTACAGTCAAATTTCTTCAACCTTCGAAACTGAGGTGGGTATGACGTTTCGTGCTATTCCTGGAAAAGATAACTTCCCGGTCGTCGATGTCACATGGTATGGAGCTCAAGCATATTGTAACGACAATAATTATCGACTACCCACAGAAGCTGAATGGGAAAAAGCTGCAGCCATGGCCTTGGAAAAAGCGGGACAACCTCTAAAAAAATTCCGTTACGGATTCAGTCAAGATACCATTAATAAGACATGGGCTAACTACAAATATAATGATGTCCCTATCACCAATTTTCAAGTGTTAACGACTGAAGTAGGATTTTATAACGGTGCGAATTTACTTCCCTTGAGCAGAGACGATAAAATGCAACTCCGTACTCAAAATGCAAAGAGTCCAATAGGCGCATACGACATGAGTGGCAATGTTTTTCAATGGATCGCCGACTGGTATGGTCCAAGGCAAGCGAGAAAAGAAGTCCTAAAAGACCCTAAAGGTCCTCTAGCGGGCACTTTAAAATTGGCAAAAGGGGGTTGTTACGATAGCTTAGAAGAAGAGCTACGCGTATCCAAAAGATTACCTTTGCCTCCTGAACATTGTGATCCATATACAGGTTTTCGTGTCGTCAAGTAAAAATATTTTATGGGGCTATTTACGTGATGGTAATGTATCTTTCGGGAATAAAGCAAAGAGAGCCTGTCGCCAATCATTTTGGGATAAAAGGCGTTTAGGTATACCCGAAGGAGTCCATTCGATTTGACGAATCACTTTATGATATTGGTTCAATAAATCTCGTGTTAGACGATATTGAAAAAAATTTCTCTGTATGTTGTGTATAATTTCATTATCAAATATGTTAGTTCCCTTTGAATTTTCATAGACCCACTTAAGTTCTGATAGCTCTTCAATCGACCACGGTTTAAATTTACAGTATGCTATCGTAAGATTTTGCTTGTGTGGTAAAGCTTCCTTTGCCTTACGCTTATCAATGGGATATATATTTAATAGTTGTTCTACTTCAAACAAGGTCCATTTTTTAGAATCAAAGTTTTCAAATTGAACTTTTTTGGAGAGTTCATTAATTTTGGCCACTAAAGTTTCATCTATTACTGCATGATTATCTATATTTACGTTTATAGTGACTAAAGTTTTATTAAGGTCAGGATCTCCTAATTTGATTTTTCGTAATAATTTGAGATAAGTTGCACTAATGGAATAAACAGGATAATCTTTGAAGAGATCTATACCTTGGACTTTCTTCCAAAGAGGATCTTTTTTTGTAGGTTTTTTATCTTTAAATATTAATTTAACAGACTTTACAAGCGCAGCCAAGTCTTCTTTTTTCCAAAGAATTAAATGGGCATTGTAGGCATAGCGGGCACTATCTGGTCTTTCGCCTATTTTTTTTTCTGCCTGTTCCCAATTAATCCTCCCCCTAAAGTCGCAATTTTCCTTTGTAAATTTCAAAAGTTTAGTTAATCTATTTTCATCCCATTTGGTATTCGTTTGTTTTCTTTTATTATTCTCAAGATAGTTTTCTTCAGAACTCGAATCCGATAAATAGGTCTTGGCACTCTGTGTTTCTACAGATGCTAATGGATTGATGTATAATAAGGGTGGCAGTTTGATTTTAGGCTCTAAAAAACGGATGTCATGTGCTTTGCGTCCATAGTATTTATTTCCATAAATCTGCGGGGGTAAAAAAGTAAAGTTTGGTTCGGGCTGAATGGGGAGTATAGGTGTCATAAAAAACTCGGATTTTTGTTAGATATTATTTTTTATATAATTTAAATGCAAAACTTTATGAAAATATATAATTTAAATCAATACAAACTTTTAAATTTAAAATATTTGATATATTAATAGTAGATTTTAAAAAATTAATCACATGTTTAGAGAATATTGATTTCTTAATTCTCCAATCGTATGTGAAGGGTAATGTTCTTTTTGCAAGGTATACCAAAGTTTACTTTGATAATCTGGAGGCATTTTGTCCTTAAAGACCTCTTTTACTTTTTGGTTCAGCTTTAACAACTCGTTTTTTCCCCAAGGCTTATATCTTTTATAAGCTCTTTCTATAGATTCTTCGCTTCTACCTGGATGATTAAATTTTAAAGCTATCTCTTTCCAAACAAGTTTTTTTTTCTCACTCATATGAGCCTCTACAATATGCAAAAGACGTTGTTTTTCTTCCAAGGTCCATCTTGTTAAAGGTTTTTTTATTTTTTGTATTTCCTTAGGAAGATTTAAAAGCTTTTTTGGCGGTGTATTTTCAGGTGGTTTAATACGAATATCTCCTCTCACGCGAACAATCTTCGTGGGTGGAATTTGACTTAGAACCGGCGTGATAGCATTTGAAACGATAAGAGCTTTCACGTGAGTATTGTTGGTATTAACATTCTCAGGAGTAGCAACTTCTGATGCTGTATACTTATGGCTTGACCCTAACGAAAAAGAATTATTGATCATAAAACCCCCATGGATTTTTTATAGCTATGATGTCTTTATTATTATATGTATATAAGAATGAACACTTTAAACTATCTTGCAATTAACAACAACAGTTTTTATAGTGTTATAAATAACATTAAGGGTGAGATCACTGAAAGAGAGGCGAGGGGACTGTGAGAATTTCACAACCGGTGCTTGTAATGGCTACTGTATCTTCAATACGCACACCGCCTATACCCTGCAGATAAATTCCCGGTTCAATGGTAATAACGAAGCCGGGTTGTAGGGGCAAGCTTTGATAAGGCTCTGTTTTCCTTATGAGTGGCCATTCATGTATTTCCAAACCCACCCCATGACCAAGACTATGCAAAAAATTCTGGCCATATCCGGACAACGCAATATAATCCCTTGCTGTGGAATCAAGATCGCCAATCAGTGTGTTTGGTTTGCATAACGTTAAGGCACGCTTTTGAGCTTCTTGTACAATATCATATATATCGTGCATGACTTGTGGGGGATCGCCCCAAAAAAAGGTACGCGTCATATCAGAATGATAGCCTTTCCATTTGACACCAATGTCGATTAAGACCGTCATTCCCTTTTTAAGCCGCTTATCGGAAGCCCGATGATGAGGCATAGCACTATTTTCTCCGAAAGCAATGATAGGTTCAAAGGCAAGTCCTTGAGCTCCTTTTCTTTTCCAAAATATTTCCAATTCAAGGGCGACTTCTAATTCGCTGATTTCATCTTTTAATAAACTTTTTGCATATTGGAAACCCTCTTCGCCCAAAAAAGCCGCTTCACGCAGGAGAATGATTTCCTGTGGTTCTTTGATAGCACGAATTTTTTGTATGGGGTTTTTAAGGGGAACAAGAGTTTGATCTTTTAACTGCATTTTAAGATTTAAAAAATTCTGATAAGTGATGGTTTCACTATCAAAAGCTACTTTTTTTACACCATTTAATACTTTGTCCAGTGTGTTCTTTTCACTTAATAAGACTGGAACCGATGCTTTATTTTTACACAATTCGAAATAGCGGCTGTCCACAAGCAGTACACTATCACCCTCTGTTTTTATGACCATTTGTCCAGCCGATAAATTTATGCCGGTGAGATAATAAAGATTTATCGTATTTTCCACGAGAAATGCTTCGCATTCTGAGGAACGAATGACTTCTTTTACCCTGTCTAAACGTGTGAGATCATTCATACTTTCCCCTGAAATTTTTTCAACATTTCTTCAGAACTAATATAGGAAATTGTGGGTTTACCTTGCGGACATAAGAAAGGTGTTTGACAGTTAAACAATCGACTTACCAATGCGCGAGCTTCATCAATCAGCAAACGTTTGTTGTAATTAACTGCGGCATATCCCGCAGAAAGGGCTATGCGTCTTTGCACCTCTTTTTCAATAGGCGGACCTTTTTGAAATTCATTTAAATTCTCCAATAAGTCAACAATCCATTGCCCTACATCTACGTTTCCAAAGGTTTCAGGAATGGCATCGATCATAAAACTATGAGGCCCTATCTCATGAATGTGAATACCCGATTCAAAAAAAAGGCCCAGATTATCGCGCAGTAGTCCGGATTCATGGGGATTCAAATTCATAGAATAAGGAATCAGAAGTGTTTGTACAGCTATCTCGCTCGCATTTATTTTGAGAAGATTTTCAAAAATGACGCGGGCATGAGCCGCTCTTTGATCCAACAAGCATAAACCATCTTGTGGAACCGCTTTCCAGCGCTCCAAAGATAAAGCATCCAATATAATAAAACTGGGTATCGTATTCAAAACTAGGGGCAAAGGACGTTTTTCTATGGGAGGTGTGGGTATTAAGAATGATGTTTGCGGAATATTTTGTACGAGTTCACGAGAAGGTAAATTAAATGAAGTATAATCTTTTCTAAGGGCTATTTCATCTTTGAGTTCCATTGAAAAGATAGGTTTTACAAAAGATGGGGGAGCAGATGTTTGTTCCGGAATATGATCTGAAAAATGGTGAAACTGATTTTGACTTGGCATTCCTCCTTGTTGGATCGCTTTTTGAATGCCTCTCAGCAACAACTCTTTCAAAGCGGGATCTTGACGTAATCTCACCTCTTTTTTCTGTGGATGTACGTTAACATCAATGGCTTCACCTGGCAGAGATAGATGAATAACAAAAATTGGATGCTTATTTGCCGGCAAGGCTGTGCCATAAGCTTCTTTAGCCACATAGGAAATTAGAGGAGAAAATACAGCTCGGTTGTTGATAAACAAATACTGTCCTGTACGATTAGTCCGTGCATAGAAAGGCAAACCTACGTAGCCTATTAATCGATAATGTTCATTAGCAATATCAAGGGGCGAACAAGCCTTGATGAATTCAGCACCCAGCACTGTCGCAATGCGATCCTTCATCTGCTCTTTAAAGTCAGTTTCAATAGGCATCCCAGTTTGAAGAACAGATTTTTCATTGTCTATCATTTGAAATTTTACATGGGGATGTCCTAAGGAAAGAATCGTGATTATTTTTAATATTTCATTGGCGTCATAGGCCGGAGACTTTTGGAATTTTTTTCTTACCGGAACATTAAAAAAGAGGGATTTAACCTCTATCGTTGTTCCCTGAGAACGCACGGCTTCTCCACACTGGATGATCTTTCCTCCCTCCACAATCAATAAAGTTCCCTTTCCCTCCTGTGCGCATGTGAGTAGGATGAATTTTGAGATGGAAGCGATGGACGGAATAGCTTCTCCCCTAAACCCCATGGTGAAAATGGATTGGATATCTTCTACTTCTTTTATTTTTGATGTGGCATGACGCTCTAAACATAACAATGCGTCATCAGGATTCATTCCGCAGCCATTATCGGTCACACGAATGAGTTGGCGCCCCCCGCTTTTGATTTCAACACAAATGTCAGTCGCTTGTGCATCCAAAGAATTTTCAACTAACTCTTTAACCACAGATGCAGGGCTTTCAATGACTTCCCCTGCAGCCATTTTATTGATGGTATGCTCATCTAAAACGCGTATTTTTGAAGAGGTCATAAAAATCTCATATAAAATGCCTTTAGTATAAATGTTTAAAATTAAGCAAGCAAGATAGGAAAATTAGCGATCCATTTCTTGCTTCCATATCTCATATGATTTAACATATTCTTATGCATGCTAAAGATATTGCCACAGAAATCATAAAAAAATTAGTCAATTCCGGCTATAAGGCCTATTTTGCCGGGGGGTGGGTCCGTGATTATTTAATGGGACATCCCTCAGACGATATTGACATCGCCACAGATGCACCTCCGCAGGCTGTGCTTGACCTTTTTCCACAGACTATTTTGGTTGGTCTAGCCTTTGGGGTTGTGATTGTCGTTTTAGGTGGGCACCAATTTGAGGTTTCTTCTTTTAGACGTGATCTCGAATATCTGAATGGCAGAAAGCCTGAAAGCATTGAACTATCAAATCCTCAAGAAGATGCATTAAGAAGAGACTTTACAATTAACGGTATGTTTTATGATCCACTGGAAGACAAAATCTACGACTATGTACAAGGTATCGATGATTTAAGAAAAGGGATTATTAGGAGCATAGGTGACCCTTTTGAACGTTTTTTTGAAGATCGCTTGCGCATGATCCGCGCCATTCGCTTTTCCTCCCGTTTTGGTTTCCCCATCGATTTGAATACTCAAGAGGCTATTATTGAAAATGCAGAAACACTTTTTCCAGCTGTGGCCATAGAAAGGGTTTGGAACGAATTGGTCAAGATGTCTAAATATCCACGGTTCGAACATGCCATCATCGAAATGCATCGTTTAGGCCTATTGTCTGTTATCTTCCCCACCCTTAAAAATGCACATTTAAATGATATCCGGCATTATGTGCGGTTTTTTCCCTATTTCCCGAAAGAAGCTCCTCCCATCGTATATATGATGGACCTCTTCCCGCACTTTACCTCTTCACAACTGTGGGATCTTTGTCTTTATTTAAGGACGAGTATCAAGGACGCTAAATTAGTCAAATTTATTTATGAAGGAAATGCCCTTCTTTCCCATGATCAAATTTTAAAAGATGTTGATTGGGTGAATTTTTACGCGCACCCGGACTCTAAGCTATGCTTAGAACTATCAGCTAGCCACTTGTCTGAGGATGAGAAACTAGCATTTATCCTTAAACACCAAGCAAATCAAAACAGGCTTGCCGAACATATTCAGCGCGCCATACAGAAAAAACCTGTCATCCAAGCAGACTTATTGAAGTCTCATGGGATACAAGAGGGAAAGCTAATGGGTGTTCTTTTAAAAACAGCTGAGGAAATAGCTATCCAGCATAATCTGCATCATCCTGAAGATGTGCTTCCCCTCCTTCAGAAATCGGTACATTGGCCGGAGAGTTTGTGAAAAAGATCGGTTTTAGCGAATCATAAACTTGGATGCAATAATACAGGCGACTATACTGACAAAGCCGCGTTGTTGTTTAAGACAATAGCAAATTTTAACAGCCTCTTCTTTACTATAAGAATTTTTATAGGGCAGATGGGCCTGCAGGAGAGCTTTCCTTAATAGTTCATGTGCGCCATCAACGCCCAAACTTTCCTGAAAGCTATCGAATATTTCTTGATATGTAATTTCAACGTTTGTCATATTTTTTATCTAATTTTAATCAGGAATAAGCATCACTACTGTTGTAGTATTATGAAAACCGCTCAGCTGGCCGATTTCCATGGCAATTTCACCGTAAGTTTCAAAGCCGATCATGGGAATGTCTTTTAAAACCTTTTTCATTTCCATCACAGCCAATTTGAATTTTTCTTTTAAAATCATCTCACGACAGGCGCAGTCAAAAATGATTGCTCCTGCTATTTTTCGATCTTTTGCTGCATTGACAGCTTCTTCTACAGCTTTTTTTGCTGAATTTATTTGATCCTCTTCATTGCTGCTCATAATTTTAAGGGCAGTGCCTTCAAATATAGAACACGAAAAGTTAATGGATCCATCTCTATTACAAGAAGAAGGAAAACGCACCTTGTAATCCCGATCAGTCATAAAACCCGCCTCATAGTTCATGAGAAGCTTAGAAATATCTGCGGATTCCTTAATCTGATCGATATCAAAGCCCAGCTTCTTCAGATCATTTCTCACGTAACGTTTCCAGACATCATAGGCCGGCTCCCCCACAAGCTCATAGAGGATGTTGTCTTTAGCTTTTGTGACTGTAAGAGCGGGAGATAATGGTTTATGGCCATGCTTTACACTAATAATCACAGGTGTTTTTGAGGCTATTAAGCCAAGGGATACGGCGTTAGTCATGATTTCTCCATCAGCAAAAACCATGGTTTCTTTAAACTTAAAACTATCTGCGGCAGCAGCCCCTGCTAATTTAACGTCAGCTCCCAAAACACTATTTGCAGCTAATACAATCTCTTCGCCTTTGCCAATTAAACCATCCACAAAAATCATGGCGGACCTGTATGGATAACCTTCAACTTCCAAAGGAAACATTTTTGAAGCTCTTTGAATGGCTTGAATTTCATCGTAGGTGACATGATTTCCTATGCCTGTAAAGAACTGGTGTGTGTCTGATGTAATCAACGCGCAAGCCACACCGGTATTGATAATTTTGTCTTCGTTAAATTCTCCTGCTGTCGTACAACCAATCAAAGGAATGGCACCAATTACGCTCTCTATTCCCTCTTTTACTGCCTTCACATTATGTTCTAAGGCGGCAAATAAAAGCGCGATTTGAGGTTGTTGATTCTTATGTTTCCCCATAGCCATTTTGGCTGCATTGGCCCCAGCAATAAAGCTATCCTGCTCTTCGGAAATTCCTGTAGAAAAAATTGTAGCCATAGAGAGATTCCTAACATAGTTGATTTAAACTTGTATATAAGTTAATAACTAAAATTTATCATAGTATAAAATTAAGCCCACGAGGGAAAACTAAAAAGACAAAGCAAACTGAATTTGAATTTTTCAACAATTCCGATAGATGTGGGTTGAAATAAGCCCAAAAAACCGTTATCATGAATATATACAATGAGATTAACATGAAAGAGATTACTAGCCTTCAGCATCCCTTAATTAAACATCTAGCGAAACTGAGACAAAATAGCGATTATCGTTATGATCATCATAGCATGATTATCGAAGGGTCAAAATTGATTCAGGAAGCAAGTGACCTTTGTGATTTTAAAACCATACTGACTGTTGATCCAGGGCTCATCCCATCCGGAATCAAAGCCGATGAAGTCATTTTGACAACATCAGCTATCATACAAAAGATCTCAGGTATGCATTCCTCGGATGGTATCTTAGCTGAAACTCCCATGCCCAACAATACTAACCTGAAGGGTAAAAAATATATTGTTGCATTAGACGGTGTAAGTGATCCTGGTAATTTGGGAACGATTATGCGTACTGCTTTAGCTTTGGGGTGGGAGGGCATATTTTTCCTGGAAGAAAGCTGTGATCCTTACAATGATAAGGCATTAAGGGCCTCAAGAGGTGCCATTTTTAAACTTCCCATGATTCATGGCAGTTGGAAGGATTTGCAGAACCTCATTCAAGAAAATAAACTTACAGCTTATGTAGCGGATACTCAAGGAACACCTATTCAGCAGATTTCCTCTCCGGAAGGTATTCTTTTGGTGCTTGGGAACGAAGCGCATGGACCTTCAGAGGAAACACGGCTTAACTGCGGCGCCCTCACGATTCCTATGCCGGGTCAAATGGAATCCTTAAATGTATCAGTAGCTGCGGGGATTTTATTATACACGTTGCGTCAAAGATAATTTATGAAAAATTATAATAAAGATGAAGAACCGCGCATGCCTCAGAAATGGGTGCCTTGCGATCTTGAAGCTGAATATTATAAAGACGATCGCAAAAATTCTAGGATGGAGCGAAAACGCGCCTCAGCTAAAGATCGTTCAAAATATAAAAAGACAGATAGAGAAAAATGGCAGAAAAGCAAAGATTTACATCAAAACATCAAATTGGCCAAAGAAGACCTACTGAAAGGACGTGTTCTTTCGATTACACCGCAAGGATTTGTTGTTGAACATGAAAATGCTACCTATGTTTGTTCCCTTAGAGGTCTTTTAAAAAAAGAAAAAACGCAATTCAAAAATCTCATTTCTGTGGGTGATTTTGTCCTTTTTCAAAAATCCGAGGGCGATGAAGGACTCATTGCTCACGTTGAACCCAGGCATTCTGTACTTTCCCGCGCTGACAATTTATCCAGAAGGCAAGAACAATTAATCGCTGCGAATATCGATCAAGTTTTGATCACTGTTTCTGTGGTCAACCCTCCCATCAAACCATTCCTTGTCGATCGTTATATTATTGCCTCTCTAAAAGGTAATATGGAACCTATTATTGTTGTTAATAAAATAGATTTACTCAATGATCCATTAACAGACCCGGCTGAAAAAGAAATGTACAAAGAGTTTGTGAATGCCTATAAAATTGCAGGGATAAAATTGCGGGCTGTCAGTGTCATCTCAGGCGAAGGACTAGATGCATTGCGTCTTATCATGAAAGATAAGGCCTCTGTATTTTCTGGTCAGTCCGGGGTAGGAAAGTCTTCCTTAATAAATGCAATTACGGGCCTTGACCTAAAAATTGGCAAAGTCGTGGATAAAACCAAAAAAGGTGCTCATACCACCACCACCACACAACTCCTACCTTTAAATTTCGGAGGATGGTGCATCGATACTCCCGGCATTAAAAGCTTTGGGGTCTGGGATCTGAAAAAAGAAGAACTTGAACAATATTTTAAGGAAATTTTTGAAATGGGGCATCGATGCAAGTTTCCGGATTGTTCACATTCTCATGAGAGTGATTGCGCTGTCTTAGCTGCTGTAGAACAAGGGATTATATCTCCTCTTCGCTTTGCATCCTATCAATATCTTCTGGATGACTTGTCACAAGAACATCAGAGAAGATAACTAGATCATTCGGCATTGATAAGAAATGTAAAAGTGGATATACACAATTGATGTTAAAAAATTAATCAATCGAGAGACATTCATGCCATACATACGCTCTGTTAAAGCCATCGAAATTTTAGATTCACGAGGAAACCCTACACTTAAAGTGATGATCACTACAGATGGGGACCTCATCGCAGAAGCTTGTGTCCCTTCAGGTGCTTCAACCGGACAACATGAAGCTTTAGAGTTACGAGATGGAGACCCTACACGCTACTTGGGCAAAGGTGTGCAGAAGGCTATTGCCCATGTCAATGGGCCCATTGCGCAAATTCTTATTGGTGAGCACGTTTTCGATCAAATGCGTCTTGATATGATGATGATTGCCAGCGATGGAACGGAAAATAAAAGTCGGTTTGGAGCCAATGCCATATTAGGAGCTTCTCTTGCACTGGCTAGGGCCGGTGCCTTAACAGCTAAGCTTCCTCTTTACCGTTATATAGGGGGCGCTCATACTTATATTCTCCCTTGTCCTATGATGAATATTATCAATGGGGGTGCGCACGCAGACAATCTTCTGGATTTTCAAGAGTTTATGATTAGACCTCTAGGAGCACCCACCTTTCATGAAGCGGTTCGTTGGGGTGCTGAAATTTTTCACGTACTCAAGGGCCTTTTGAAAGAACAGGGGCACATCACTGCTGTGGGGGATGAAGGGGGCTTTGCACCCAATCTTAATTCCAATGAAGAAGCATTAGAGCTCATTGTGTCCGCCATTGAAAAAGCGGGTTATCGTCCAGGCCTTGATGTTTCACTAGCTTTAGATTGCGCCGCGTCCGAATTTTTTGATAAATCCACAAACCGTTATATTGAAAAAAAGAAAAAGAAGAAAAAGATGGAGTTTGTGGAAAGGTCTTCCGAGGAAGTTGTGGAGTATTTACAGGATCTTTACAAAAAATTTCCCATTGATTCTATTGAAGATGCTCTTGCTGAGGAAGATTGGTCGGGTTGGGAATATCTAACTAAAAAAATGGGGCAAACAGTGCAACTCGTTGGCGATGATATATTTGTCACCAATCCGAAGTTTTTATCTAAAGGGTTTGAATTAAATGTGGCTAATTCCATTTTAATCAAACCTAACCAGATAGGGACTTTGAGCGAAACGCTTGAGACTATTCGTTTAGCTCAAAACCGGGGCTATGCTGCGATTATTTCCCATCGTTCCGGGGAGACAGAAGACAGTATGATAGCTGATATTGCTGTGGCTACAAATGCAGGTCAAATCAAGACTGGCTCTATGTCACGTACAGATAGGGTGGCTAAATATAATCGTCTTTTAAATATCGAAGCGGGTCTTGGAGATGTGGGTCTTTACTGGGATAGTAATCGTTATCAATATCGCAAGGCACATTCCAATAATAATTCGAATTTGGTATAATGATGTGATGGTTATACATTTCTCCAACTTTAGGATGGGGGGTTGGCATGCGAATCTATACGATGGCTCTGTTTGGTGAAGCTGAAAAGGGTGAGTATCGGCTTCCCTATGTGTGTACAAGTTTGGAACAATTAGTAGATAATCTTGGAAATCCTCCCGCCCAAAGTAAAGGATTATTCTATGCCATTCAAGCTTTGCTTTATAGACGTCAATTGATTTTTTTCCGTGTCCAAGAAGAAGGGTTTAATTTACCGGATTATTTAGGGGGTGTTTCCCTTTTGAAGAATCATAAAATTCAAACTGATATCACCGCCTTCTGTTTGCCGGGTGTGGGTGATTCTGAAATTTTGGAGGCAGTGACTCCGCTTTGCAAGGAATATCACAGTGTATTAATTACAAGCGAAGCCGATTTTTATGATTATTTAATGCAGACGGCCATCTGAAACTTAATTTGACACTGTGAAATAACGTTCAACCCCTTCGTTAGTAGCTTGCTTGCCTACTAATACGTCTATAAATACCCTCTTTATTTAAAAATTAGTAATCAAAAAGTTCTTCAGCTCTTTCCAGCCAACTTTCTTTTCCAATGGTCGTAGAAGGACCATGCCCCGGAAACACGCGTGTATCGGCAGGTAGTTTGGCTAACTTGGATAAAGAAGACTGCATTAAATGGGGCCGTGACGTGGGAAAAGAAAGATTACCGATTGAACCTTTAAATAAGGTATCCCCAGAAAATAAAACTTTTTCTTCTTTGTTATAAAAACAGAGGCTACCAGGAGAATGCCCAGGGGTTTCTATCACCTCAAAAGCTAAATTTCCTACATGAATGACATCACCCTCTTTTATAAGATGCTCAGGGATCACACCTTCGATCGATAGCCAGCTAGGAAGTCCGTCGCTCCCTGGTTTTTCTAGATTATTTGCATCAAACGCATGAACATAAACAGGAATGTTATATTTCTTTTTAATTTTTGCCACATCGGCAATATGATCCCAATGGGTGTGCGTCAAAAGGATGGCTATGGGTGAAAGATGCTGTTGACTTAGATAAGCTTCGATTGGGTTTGCACTTTCGGGTGCAGGGTCAATAATAGCCGCCTGCTTCGTAGCGACACAACTTACGACATAGGCATTTGTTTCCAAAGGCCCTGATGGAAAAACTTGAATATTCATCGCACCGGAGAGGATTTGAACCTCTAACCGCCCGGTTCGTAGCCGGGTACTCTATCCGATTGAGCTACCGGTGCAAAAACTAAGATTGATTATATTGCCTAAAACTAGTGTTTTTAGCAAGATTATTATTTAGCGTCATAGTGGAAATGTCTCTTATTAAAAAAAGAAGCGTTATGAATGGTTATTATCACAGACTTTCAATTCAAGAGAGAAGAGGTCACTCTTTTGTTTGGGAAAAAGATGACGTATTTCCCTATAGGACTTTGACGGTGGGTTGGAACGCTCTGCGTCCTATCAAAGGGCAGTATCATATCTCCATCAGTCTAAAATTAAAGGAATGGACTCCTTGGTTTTCTTATGCCCTATGGACCACAAAAAGTCAGCGTAGCTTTGCACAGAATTCTACTTCTTTCCAAATTTTACAAGATGTCGTTCATATCACCCATGAGCCAGGTGCAACAGGTTGGCGCGTTAAAGTGGAAGCGGAAGATTCATCTAATTTAAAAGAGTTTCATGCTTTGTATGTTTCGACTCCAGGCCCTGCTCAAAATCCTGAACATCCTTTTTCCGATGTCTTTTTGGATGTTCAGGGATTATCCCAAATGCAAATCCGGGATCCCAGAAATAGTCGGCTATGCTCCCCAACCTCGACTACGGCTGTTATCCATTTTTTAAACAAAAGTTCTTTCCTAACACCTTTGCAATTTGCAGACCATGTTTGGGATCATCATTTCGACATCTATGGTCACTGGGTTTTTGCTGCGGCCCAAGCTTATGCTGAATTAGGCGGGAAGTGGGAAGTCACCGTTCAGTATTTAAATGGGTTTAAAGCTGTCCATGATTTGTTGCTCGCTGGGTTACCGCTAGTAGTAAGCATTCAAGGGCCTCTGCAAGGAGCTATACAAGCTTATGATCAGGGTCATTTACTTGTTGTCCGGGGGTTTGACTCAAAACAAAACAAAGTTCTTTGCATGGATCCCGCTTATCCTACTGATTTTCAAACCCATGTCTCTTATGCTTTAGAGGACTTTTTAAGGTCTTGGCAAAGGCGTAAAAATATCGCGTATATTTTTAAGCGGCGCTTGCATGGGGTAGATATCCCGATAGGTTAGGTTCCACATAACTTGTGCTGTTTGCGTGCCCAGCCAAACTCCAAATGGCACTCCACAAAAGCCTATATAAAAAGGAGAATGGTGCATATGCCCCCCGATAAAGACTGCCGTAATGACCGTACTGACAAGAGGAGGACAGCGCATACCGGAAAGATAATCAAAAAAACCTTGCGCACAGCTTGGACGAGCTAAGCCCACTTCAATAGGCTCATCGATGATATTTTTATAAACTGCATAGCCTACACCAAGCGAAAAACCTATCGATGCAGAGATTGCGAAGACTTTAAGGTTCAGGATAGCGGCAAAAATAGCTAGGGCTACGCGACAAATCAATTCGACTACGGGTTGTAGTTTTTTGACCAGTTGTGAAATGGTTTGAGAGAAGGTTTTGAGATTTTTCACTTTTTGAGGAGCTTTATTTCTCGGCATTTCAAGATTTTCCTTATTGCAACAGCACTTTTCACAATTGGCAACGTTCATTTGTTTGCTCCTTTTTACTGTCAAATTGAACAAAATAACCTAAAACTGTCAATTTAATTGTTTAAAATAAATATTAAAGTTATCTTTAGCATAAAATGAAGATGGGATAACCGGATGAATCAGTCAAATGAGTGGAAGCATCAGTTTATTGAAGCCAATGGCATCCGGATCCATTATATGACCGCAGGAGAGGGCGAGCCGGTTCTATTACTCCATGGGTTTCCACAATTTTGGTATGCCTGGAGAAGACAAATTCCTGAGCTTGCCAAGCAATTCAAAGTGATAGTGCCTGACCTTAGAGGATATGGACAAACAGACAAACCCTCAAGGGTAGAAGATTATCAACCCCAAACAATAGCCTTGGATATCGTTAAGCTTATCCATGCCTTGGGGTATGAAAAAGTTCACATGGTCGGTCATGATTGGGGAGGCGCCATTGGCTGGCAAATTGCATTGAACCATCCCGAAGTCGTCAATAAATTAGCCATTTTGAACTGTCCGCATCCTGCTGCATTTTCCAAGGCTTTAAAGTCCAATTTTCATCAAATGGCCAAAAGTTGGTATATCTATTTTTTTCAGTTGCCCTATATTCCTGAATGGACTTTCAAAATTTTTGGCAAAAGCCTATTTGAATTGATGATGCGGCGTAATACTTCTCGCAAGGAGACTTTTTCTGATGAAGATCTTAAGCAATACTTAAAAGCTTTTCAACAACCGGGCGTGTCAACTGCAGCCTTTAATTATTATCGGGCAGTTTTCAGGCAGATGGCACAAACGAATAAATCTAAAGAAAAAATGAAAAAAATTAAAGCCCCTACTTTATTAATTTGGGGAGAACAGGACTCGGCATTTGTCAAAGAATTGACCCATGATATGCAATGTTTTTTTGAAGGCCCTTTTGAGTTGCGCTATATCCCAAACTGTAGTCATTGGGTTAATGAAGAGCAACCCGAGGTCGTGAATCAATTATTGGTACATCATTTCCATACCCAACCCTAAATTCATGCAAGATCTATAGTTTTCAAGTTAGATTTAAACGCAAAGGCGCTAAGTCGCAAAGAATGGAAACGCAAGTTAAAAATGGGGTTAGACGAGTCTTCAATGGTCCAAGGGGCTTTCTTAGCGCCTTAGCATCTTAGCGTTTAGATATTTTTACACAAGCTTATCTACCCTTAAATTCAAGAAAGATTTATGCTTTTCTTTTATTATAAATGCAGAGGCTCCAAGACACTTACTTTGTGCCTTAGGCGTTTTTGCGTTAAGCCAGTATGGCCCACTTTTTAAAAGTCGGCTTTGCCTGGAAAGCGTGGGAAAGGAATGACATCCCGGATATTATCCATGCCTGTAGCAAACTGGACTAAGCGTTCAAAACCCACACCATAGCCTGCGTGAGGGATAGAGCCATATTTGCGTAGCTCTAAATACCACCAATAGTCGGTAGGGGAGAGGCCTACTTCTTTAAGTTTTCGTTCGAGGAAGTCCAGGCGTTCTTCCCTTTGGCTTCCACCAATGATTTCACCGATTTTAGGGACAAGGACGTCCATGGCGGCCACGGTTTTATTATCATCATTAGAACGCATATAGAAAGCTTTGATTTGTTTAGGGTAGTCAGTGATAATCACAGGCTTAGCAAAAAATTCTTCCGCCAAGTAACGCTCGTGCTCGGATTGTAGGTCTGAGCCCCATTTGACGGGATATTCAAAGGTTTTGCCTGATTTTTCTAGGATACGTACGGCATAAGTGTAAGTCGCCCTTTCAAAAGGTGTATTAATGACATGAAGTAACCTATCAAGGAGTCCCGTGGATACATGTTTGTCAAAAAATTCCATGTCTTCGGGACAATTATCTAAAGTATATTTAAGAACAAATTTAAGGAATGCTTCGGCATTGTCCATATTATCATTAATATCTGCAAAAGCCATTTCGGGTTCGATCATCCAAAACTCAGCCAAATGTCGAGAAGTGTTTGAATTTTCTGCGCGAAAGGTGGGCCCAAAAGTGTAGATATCAGACAAAGCGCTAGCATAGATCTCTCCATTGAGCTGTCCAGAGACAGTTAGATAAGCTGGTTTTCCAAAGAAATCTTGAGAGTAGTCGATTTGTCCATCGGGTAGTCTTGCAGGGGAATTAGGATCTAATGTAGTGACACGGAACATCTTGCCCGCGCCCTCGCAATCAGAGGCAGTAATGATAGGTGTGTTGATATATAAAAACCCTTTTTGCTGATAGAAAAGATGAGTGGAGAAGGCTAATGCATTGCGTACTCGTGTGACTGCTCCTAGTGTGTTTGTGCGTGGACGTAAGTGGGCGATAGTACGCAAGAATTCAAAGGAATGGCGTTTTTTTTGAAGGGGATAAACTTCGGGATCGCAAACACCAATGATATTGATGCTTTTTGCGTGCATTTCAAACTGCTGATTCTTACCTGGACTTTCCACAATCGTTCCCACGATGGCCACAGAAACGCCGGTTGACAGGCTGTTGATGATTTTTTCGTAGTCGGGAATATCAGGATTGGCGATCACTTGAAAATTGGAAAGCGTAGAGCCATCATTGATTTCTATGAAGGAGAAAGTCTTTTGATTTCGAACAGTACGCACCCATCCCTTGACCGTGACTTCTTGTCCTACAATGGAGGGGCGGCCTGGAACAGGATATTTTAATTGTTTGACTTTTATACGCATAGATCAATCATCCTCATGATTTTACAAAATCCCGGAGCATTTGGATCTCCATTTTCCACATAGGTGGACCCTCAGGAGTTTCGAGATACTTAGGAAGTGTTTGTGTCCTAGAATCATTCATTAAAAATTTGAAGCATTCAATACCTATGAGCCCTTTACCCAGATGCATATGTCTGTCGACGCGTGATCCTAAACCTTTCGCAGAATCGTTAATATGAAAAGTGTAAAGATGCTTTAAGCCGACGATCCGATCAAATTCATTTAAGGTCGAATCCCAAGCTTGAGGCGTGGTCACGTCATAGCCGGCAGCAAACAGATGGCAAGTATCCAAGCAGACACCTATGGGAATACGATTTTTGATTTTTTGAATGATATAGGCTAATTCTTCAAAACGCCATCCCACAGCTGATCCTTGTCCTGCTGTATTTTCCAAGATTAGCCTTAAGGTTCCTTTCTTTAAAGACCCTTCGTAAAGAAGTAAACTTTCTGCGATGCGATCGAGGCATTCTTGAGTAGGGGTTCCACAAGAAGCTCCAGGATGAAAATTCAAATAGGTAATTCCTAATTGTAAACAGCGTTCAATTTCAAGGCGGAAAGCTTCACGGCTTTTAATCAAATTTTCTGGATCTGGAGCGCCTAAGTTGATGAGATAGCTGTCATGGCTCATGGTCTCAACGATACCGGTCTCTTGGCGGGCTTTATCCCAAGCATCAATCGTTTCTTGAGGTAGGGGTTTTGCCTTCCATTGCCTTTGGTTACTGGTAAAAAGTTGGATCGTTGTCGCTCCTATTTCGCGGCCTTGATAGAGGGCGTTTTGAACACCCCCCGCTGCAGAGGTATGGGCACCAATCAGTAATTGTTGTACTTTGGTAGGCATGGTTTTGTCAACGTTTCATTGATTATTTAGAGGTCTAATCTTAGCATTCCGGCAGGTTCTTGACAAGACCATTAACAACACTGAAAATAACACATCAACGTAGAGTCGCAGAGACAGAAAGAAAATATCGTAAATGTTAGAACCGCTAAGCGTTGCGATGTTAGTTCTAAAAAAGCATCTGTGACCGCATCGCCAACGCTTCGCGTAAAATAAACTTATGCGCAAAAGTATGTTCTATGCACAAAAACCTTATTTTGCACTTGATATCTTTTGGGAAGTTGATTGATCATAGGCGCATGAATGATTCCACAAGTAGTATTATACGATCTGCTAAACGCTTTTTCAGTGGCACCATGCTGAGCCGCATTGCCGGGATGTCGCGTGATATGGCCATGGCTTTTGCTTTTGGGACACAAGAATCAGTCGCCGCTTTTTTAGTGGCTTTCCGTTTTTCCCACTTGCTTCGGCGTTTATTGGGTGAAGGGGCCTTACAAAGCGCATTAATTCCTCAGTTCGAAAAACTTCGACAGCAAGATCCTGGAAGGGCTGCCGATTTTTTTAGACATTTGACGCTCAGTTTAAGTGCACTATTGTCCTTGATAGTTGTGCTTACCCTAGCTGTTTTGTGGGGAATTCTTTTGTGGGGAGGGCTTGAACCGGGCAATGCCGAAATTGTGCAGCTCACATTACTTATGATGCCAAGTTTAATTTTTATTTGTCTTTTTGGCATCAATGCTTCTCTCCTTCAATGTCAAAAGAGCTTTTTCACTCCCAGCGTTGCACCTGTAGCCTTTAATTTATTATGGATCATCGGTACATTTTTTTTAAGGCATCTTTCATCCGAAACGGCTATGCGTTGGATGACCCTTTTCATTAATTTAGCCTGCATTGCGCAATGGGCTATCACACTTCCGCAAATAAAGAAGGGTTTAAAAGATCTTGGAGGAACTACATCAAAGACCTGGCAATTCCTTTCACAAGATGTTTTATCTTTACTAGGACCCTTAAGTTTAGCTGTCATCGGCGTCAGTGCGTCGCAAATCAACAATGCATTGGATGCTGTCTTTGCACGTTATGCCGATGGCGAAGGTCCAGCTTATCTATGGTATTCCATACGTATTCAACAACTTCCCTTGGCTCTTTTTGGCATCGCCATTTCAGGCGCGATGCTTCCTCCTTTATCTCGAGCTATCAAAAGTGAAAATTTCGCCCAATTTCGGGGCTTTTTGGATTTTGCCTTACGCAAAAGCATTGCCCTGATGATTCCCATCAGTGCAGCGATTTTTGTTTTAGGGGACAGCAGTATCAATTTAATCTATGGACATGGAGATTTTGACCGACAAGCCATAGCCGGAACATCGCTTTGTCTTTGGGGTTATGGTCTTGGACTTTTTCCGATGGCGATCGTTTTAATCCTAGCGCCTTCTTTTTATGCTCAAAATGATTATAAAACGCCTACCCGTGCATCTGTTGTTTGCATCGCATTAAATATTGCGTTGAATTTCGTCATGGTGGCTATGTTGGGGTTAGGAGCGGCTAGCGTAGCTTTAGCCACAAGTGTAAGTGCCTGGGTGAACATGTTTATGCTGGGAAATCAATTGGAAAGAAGCAGTCGTTATCGGCCATCAACTCAGCTTAAATCCAGTTTTTGGAAAGTGGGATGTGCAAGTATTTTAGCCGCTTTGTCTGTTCTAGGTTTTTCTAGCTGGGTGTTATCTGAAAATCACATAGGGATTTTGCTGCGGGGTGGTTTACCGCAGTGGCCCAGAGGACCCTTGCAACAAGGTGGTATATTGGTCATGCAGACGAGCATTTTTTTTGGCACTTTGTTTCTTGCAAGCTTTTTGCTGGGCGCTCAGGATCTTTTAAAACTGCACAAAAGCGATTTGCCAGTTCAGACTTAGGGCTGGTATTTCGCTATTTCCATCGGGTCATCTGTGTCTAAAGGAAAGTTCTGCCATGCGTGTTTTTTTATGTCTTCTTTTGTTATTGGACCTTCTGAAGTTTCTCGACCAAGAAGATGTTTTTTCAAGAAGGTTTTAAAGTTTTCATAAGTAAAATAATCCTCATCAAATTCTTCATATTCTTCATCATCATTGATTTGCTTAAAAGTATCCTGCCATTTGTCATCAATTTGAATACCCTTGTCTTCAGCATATTCCCGAGCTATTAATTCTTGGAAAACAGTTAAATAAGGTTGTAAAATTTGTTTTTTATTCTCCAACGGAAGTTTATCGGAACTGATTGTAGATGCCGGACTATCTTTATAGTCCAACAACTGGTTCAGTTTAATTTTCAAAAAGTGGACTAAATACACATTGGGGTCATAACTTAATGGTAAAAGCTGATTTTGTATAACTAACAATTCTTTTCGATAGGCATCGAGTAATTTCTTGACTACGGTAGTCGTACTCTCCATATCTGTTTTATTTTTTGGTGGGAAATATTTCTTAGAACCCAAATTCGAAAAATAATTACGTATATCTTTTTCTTCAATTTCTTGGTCATAAAATTGAAGAAATATATTTTTGTGGATCACAGGGATAAGGTACATTAAAATTATACCAATCATAAATTCTTCACGGGGAGTCTTGCCATCTGTAAATAAATTTAATTTATAAGTTAGATCTCCTAAAGTTATAAGATCTTCCATGGATAGATCACTGGATTTAGCGACTTCTTGGAGAGAGGCTATGAGTTCATCACAATGCTTACGCTCCCAAGTCAGCCTGTCCATAAATTTCAAATCTTCTTGAGTGGGAGACTTGTCACATCTAATAAACTTAGCAGTATCATGCAAACGATTCATTAGACGTATAAAAATTTTTGTGGAAAGTTTGATATCTCCTTTTCCGGAATTGACAATCGCTTTAAATGTGTCACATTGCTTAGCCAATTCGTTATTCACGCAGTTTAAAGATTTTTTGCCAATCTCGCAGAGCTTTTTCTCTAGAATTTTTACATTAGATACTTCTTTGCTTAGATTTACAATATGTATACTAATACCTTCAGGTAACTTATAGAAAATGCTATTTTGAC
This sequence comes from uncultured Parachlamydiaceae bacterium, assembly GCA_963748975.1. Taxonomy (GTDB): domain Bacteria; phylum Chlamydiota; class Chlamydiia; order Chlamydiales; family Parachlamydiaceae; genus Neochlamydia. The sequence continues at coordinate 3,901 of CAVVKX010000003.1, read as the reverse complement.
ATTCCATTAGGAATCCTTTGTTTTTAATGATTGGGGCCGGTGATCGGGCCGGTCTGCATAACTGCATAACTTTTTTTCTTTTGAAAATATGAAAAAAGTTATGCAGTTATGCAGAACCGGCCCAAGTGCGTTATCATCTTCTATAGCGAAAGTCTTTCATGACTCGTCGATTAATATCTTCTTTTGTTATTGGCCCTTCTGAAGTTTTTCGTTCTAGTATATGCTTTTCCAAGAAGAGCTTACAATCCTCGGCATTATAATAACTTTGATCAAATCCCTTCATACTCTGAATTTGACAACAAGTAGCATCCCAGTCTTCGTCAATTGGAATACTCGTATCTTCGGCATACTTTCTTGTTCGTAGTTCTTTATAAAACGATGAAAAAATTATTAGATTTTGTTTTTTATTTCCTAATATTAATTCATCCGAGTTGATGATTTCAGATGCTGGATTTTTTCTATAATGTAGGAAAATACTGTACGTCAACTGCTTAGATTTTTCACGCAAAAAATGGACTAAATACACATTGGGGTTAAAACTTGTTGAAGGCTGATTTTGTAAAATTACCAATTCTTTTCGATATGCTTTGAGTAAATACTTGAGTTTGATTGGTTCATTCTCTAGAGATTCCTTATCTTCAGGTAAAGTAGCTAATAGAATATCACGCCCATCTGAATTAAAATAATACCAAAGTTCCTCGTATACAATTTTATCATTAAAAAATTGTATAAGCGCATCTTTGTGAATGAGAGCAATAGCTGAATTTAAAATGCCCTTAATTTTCCACTTTTCATGTGGAGTTCTCACATCTTTGTCTGAAGCATTCAGTTTATGATTAAGATTACCTAAGGTTACAAGATCGTCCATGGATAAGCCGCTAGATAGAGCCGCGTTTTGGAGAGAGGCGATGAGTGTATTATAGTGCGCATGCTCCCATGTCAGCCTATCCATAAATTTCAAATCTTCTTCAGTAGGAGACGTGTCACAACCAATACACTTTGCATATCATGCAAACGATTCATTAGACGTATAAAAATTTTTGTGGAGAGATGATATCTCCTTTTCCGGAATCGACAATCGCTTTAAATGTATCACATTGCTTAGCCAATTCGTTATTCACGCAGTTTAAAGATTTTTTGCCAATATCGCAGAGCTTTTCCTCTAGATTTTTTTCAGCAGATACTTCTTTGCTTAGATTTACAATATGTATACTAATATCTTCAGGTAACTTATAGAAAATGCTATTTTGACATTCCATTAGGAATCCTTTGTTTTTAATATGATTGGGGCCGGTGTGATTGATTGTGTGGATCATATGCATAACTTTTTTTCTTTTTGAAAATATGAAAAAAGTTATGCAGTTATGCAGAACCGGCCCCAAGTGCGTTATCATCTTCTATAGGGAAAGTCTTTCATGACTTGTCGATTAATATCTTCATTTGTTATTGGCCCTTCTAAGTTTCTCGTCCTAGTATATGCTTTTCCAAGAAGAGCTTATAACCCTCGGCATTATAATAACCTTGATCAAATCCCTTCATACTCTGAATTCGACCAGAAGTAATAACCCAATATTCATCAATTGGAATATTCTTATCTTCGGCATACTTTCTTGCTTGTAGTTCTTTATAAAACGATGAATAGTACGCGTAGTGGAGCGCAACTGAGTGACAATGATTCTCGAATTTCTTGCTCAATCTGTTCGTCAAGCGCGTGAAGCGGCGCATCGACATCGCATCGTTAGGTTCTGCCGCTCTACGAAACTCGTAGAGACATGCTTAGGGTCAGGATTCCCGCTCAGGACTGCTGTGCGTGTGCCGATCAATCCAGAAGGACTATAGCGAGTATCGTATTTCTCGGACGGAGCGCCGTACAGCTTTATCAGCATCGCGAAGTCCACGTCTATCCCGAATGCACCTTCGACGGCCTCCGCGTAAGCGCGGTGACCATCGCTCGTGATCTGGACTCGCATGGTCAAACGCGATGCCACATCCTTCATGAAATCGTTAGCCCATCCAGCATCCCGGCCGCCGCAGAGGTAAGAGACGACCAGCTTTGAATCCGCGTCCACGGCGACCCAAGTCCACACGTCGCCCATTCCAGAATCCCTTCTTCTCCTCTGGCACATTCTTAGCCTTCGCGCCCACGAAGCTCCAGATTTCATCGCACTGAACCCGACGGGCCGAAACATGGCGGACATGCTTATCGTGGAATTCCTGGCATTTCTCGCCAACTTCCACTAGGAGTTTAGTAACAGTGTTCTTTGCGGTCCGGTCAGCCTTACGGTAGCCCGAATAGAGTTACCTTCCACCAAACAGTGGATAATCTGTGCTCTTTTCGTAGTGTCTAGCCTCTTCATACTGACCAGTATGCTTGAGCGTTTATTGATTGTCAATTACTATTTTGTCCAGCGCCGCACCAGCGAATGCTGAGCGGCATCTTGTTGGGTTTGTTCCAATTATTATGTATCAGTTACATGTATTATTTATCAATCATTTATGCATGGCTTGTTTGGTCTAAAAACTACAACGCAATTGGATGCCGCTCAGCATTCGCTGGTGCGGCGCTGGACGGTATTTTAGTACCGTTGTTGTTTCGGTCAGATTGAGGGACCGGAATTTGCTTGTCTGGTTCGGGGATTTCTGCTGTATACTGGGCGGGAATTACAGCGGGCTGGCTCCCGGCCAAGAGATGACCAGCCACGCTAGTAGTCAGGAACGGAGGCGCAGATTGATATTAAGCTCGCGCCCCTTATAAGGGCGAAGGGCGGTCGAAAGATCGCCCCAACACTCTCTTTGTGTTTATAGCACAATCCCAGCGTTCAGGAGAAGCGATTTATGGACGAAGAGGAAGAAACCATTACGACGCGGTGATCGCAGAATTGCAAGTCGCAGCGCGAGAAATTGTGGAGTCTTATCGTTGCGCCAAAGTCGCTGAAGCAGCTAGGAAAAGATCCGAAAATTGTCGAGCAGCAGGTCACACGCATGCTGGACGATCCCAAGTCCAAAGCGTTCGTAGATAATTTCACCGGGCAGTGGCTGCTGCTACGCAGCCTGGATCAGTTCAAGCCCGATCCGGACGCGTTCCCCGAATTCGACAAAGGACTTCAACTGGCTTTTCAGCGCGAGACGGAGTTATTCGTCAATGCGGTCATGCGGGAAAATCGACCCGTTACGGAGTTACTCGATGCGAAATTCACCTATCTGAACCAGCGCTTGGCGGAGTTCTACGGGATTCCGGGGGTTTACGGCGCCACGTTCCGCAGGGTTGAACTGACAGATCCACGGCGCGGCGGTTTGCTGGGACAAGCGAGCATTCTGACGGCCACCTCCTACCCCAATCGCACTTCGGTCGTATTGCGCGGCAAGTGGGTCTTCGAGAATCTGCTGGGCTCTCCGCCGCCGGCTCCTCCAGCTAATGTGCCACCGCTGGAACTTAAAGCCAAAGATCGGAAGCTGACGATGCGGGAAGCCATGGAAGCTCATCGAGCCAATCCTGTTTGCGCATCGTGCCATTCAAAAATGGATCCGCTTGGATTTGCGCTTGAGAACTTCAATGGCATCGGCGCATGGCGCGACAAGGATAGTGGCGCGGCGATCAATCCTTCCGGCAAACTCCCCGATGGATCCGAATTCGAGAGGGCCGCGGGACTCAAAGCTCTTCTGTTGAGCCAGCATCGCGACGAGTTCATTGCAACCTTTACGGAAAAATTGATGACGTATGCTCTCGGCCGGGGCCTTGAGCCTTATGATCGTCCGGCGATACGTTCCATAATCAGGCAGGCTGCGACACAGAACTCGACCATTCCCGCCCTGATCGAATCCATCGTCCAAAGCTCACAGTTTCAGATGAGGAGAACCAGAGAATTATGATTATCACCAAAAAGGCACTGGACCGCTGGAC
>CAVVKX010000002.1:0-75993 GCA_963748975.1 uncultured Parachlamydiaceae bacterium | reverse complement strand
ACCATTTGTTGTGTTAGTAAACAATGGAAATCGTTAGCAAATGAACCCATTCTATGGAGATCGCTATTTATAGAGAAATAGCTTTCGGAAATGATAAATGGGCTCAATGTTTTGGGGCAGATGTTGTAAAAGACGAAGATAACAGAGAAGAGTTTTCTTCTTTACCCTCAGATGCTTTCATTTCGGACTGCAAAAAATTCAAAAATATATTTCCTGAAAAAAATGCGAAAGATAGTCTTATGCTTGTAAGGCTTCCTAAAACTCTTAATGGTGGGCTTACCTTAAAAAGCCTTGGTGAACTTGCAAAGAAGTACTTTTCAGCTAGTGATACTGGTTACAGATTTATTTGGTCCGCTCTTATTCAGGAGAATGGAGATAAGTCAATCGATAAATCTCAATGGGTGCTGATGACAAAGGATGTCCTTCCAGAAAGCAGAAATAAAAGTTATGGTGAGCAGCAAAAAATTGTCGCTGATTTAGCTAAAAAATCTCTAATCAGTTACGAAGTGCCTGAGATACTAGAATCTGCCGTTTGTATTTTGTCACAATATTTTGGTTCAAATATACGCTTATTTAGCGATAATCCATGGACCTATACACGCTGTAAAGATAAAGTTCAAGGCTATCAAACAGTTGTTGGGGGCTTCGCCCCGGCTGGCCTCTACCTCCACTACGACACTATGTCCGCGACAGCATTGGCGTTGCGGCCCTGCGGAAGCTCTAAGGTCATTGGCTCTTGGTCAATTGGCCTTGGATAAAGGTTCTTGTTTTTTTGTTTTTTGGTCCTTGATTTAACGACTTTGGAACTAACAAACGAAGACTATTCAATGTGATTAAATTTGACTTTCAATATGTATATTTTTAATCACATTGGTTTTTTACCCAGTAAGCATTTTTTACAGCTTGAGATAACGTATGTTGATTAGCATGAGATAAAAAATCCCCAAATAGGACTGTAGCCTTTGATCCAGACTGACCACATCTATTTTCCCTTGTAGAAAGATTTCGTATGCCTCTTTTAATCGCTTTTTCATTCGCTGCTTCGTTCGGGTTCGCACTAAAGTATGCTTAAAAAAAAGAACATATCCCACGAAATCGATTCCTTGAGTCAATTTTCTAATAATCAACTTTTTTGGGTGAAGATCTAATTGGAGCCTCTTTATAAGGAATTCTCGAATAGGAAAAATTAAAGATTCTAAATGGTTTTTATCATTAGATAAGATAATGAAATCATCACAATAGCGCAGATAATACCTCTCACGGAGTTCTTGCTTGATAAAATCATCCAGCTCGTGAAGATAAACATTTGCAAATAATTGAGATGTTGCATTTCCTAGAGGAATTCCCACACACCCAGAAGGGCCGCTACTGGGGTGCGTGATGCTACCTATGTACTTGATGGGCTACTGTATCATGAATCCGATGTGAGAATTGAGGAGCACTACACCGACACATCAGGTTTTACAGACCATGTCTTTGCACTTATGCATCTCCTTGGTTTTCGCTTTGCGCCTCGCATCCGTGATTTAGCTGACAAGCGATTATTCGTCGTGGATAGTAAAAAGGAGTATGCATCAATTAATACCATGATAGGTGATGCTCTCGATGTAAAACACATCAAGAGTCATTGGAATGAAATTCTACGTCTAGCAGCTTCCATTAAACAGGGGACTGTTACAGCCTCATTGATATTGCGTAAACTCGGAAGTTACCCACGTCAGAATGGCTTGGCGATGGCATTAAGAGAAATTGGACGAATTGAACGCACTCTTTTTACGCTGGATTGGTTACAAAATGTTGAATTACGCCGTCGTGTTAATGCTGGACTAAACAAGGGAGAGGCCAAAAACACATTAGCGCGTGCTATCTTTTTTAATCGACTTGGCGAGATGCGCGATCGTAGCTTCGAAAACCAGCGTTATCGAGCCTCTGGTCTTAATCTTGTGATAGCTGCAATCGTTCTATGGAACACTGTATATTTAGAGCGAGTAATCCAGCACTTGAAAGATAATGGTCAAACAGTCAATGAGAACCTGCTGAAACATTTATCTCCACTTGGTTGGGAACACATAAATTTGACAGGCGATTATGTTTGGAGACAGAGCAAGGTGATGGAAAAAGGCGAATTTAGACCTTTACAGAGGCATCAAAATCCTTAACGTGCTTTATAATCCGAATTCTGAGCTCACCCCACCCCTTCGGGGTTTGAGTTCGATATAGGGAATACTAATTTCAACCCCACAGGTATTTAAAAATAAGGAATACTAATTTCAACCCCGAAGGGGTTTAACAAAGGCGTAGGAAGCATTGTAGCACCACTGTGGGGTGCATTTTCTTACCTACGTCTTAGTTTAATGCGCCTGAAGGCTTCTTTCGCTTGCATTGTCAAACTCGCGTTATTTAAAATTTTTGTTGCAAGATATTTAAATTTTTAAATATATATATCATATTTTTTTGATTAAAAATGAGATTATATATGAGAAATTTTTTTATCTTAGCTACCACCCTGCTTATCCTTGAACATGTATCTGCTGAAGATGATCCCCCACCCTCTCCGCCAAATATATCCCAGCACGCGGCTACAAACATACCTACACAACAAGTTTTTGAACAAAATTTAGCCACTTTAGCCGGAGAACCCTCGGCGATTGTCAATGGTTGCGTGAATGTCATCACCGGATCTTTTATTGACTCTGCCATTGATCTTTGTGTACCTGGACCTGATCCCTTATTTATCAATCGCATTTACACCAATACAAGTGGCTGGAACATCAACGAACCGGAAACCGTAGAATTTAAAAGTCACAAACATCCTATCGTCACTCACACAATGCAGGGAATGATTTCCACCTATAGTGAAGCGGGAGAAAAACATAAGATCCGTCCAGAAAATTATCGCCATGGGCTGACTAACTGTTCAACAAATTTTATAAGCGGCAGAAGCAATCCTCATAATCTTGAAATGAAGGTCAAACTTAAAGAGAAGCACTTTACTCTTAAAGATGGAACAAAAGCAGTGAAGCAATTTGAAAAAGAATTCACCTGTAGCCGCAAAACGGGAAAAAATACGGCGGAGCAGTACTTTGCTTATGGCTTAGCTTACGAACAGAAACCTCATGGCATTAGAACAATTTACCATTATCAAAATTCTCCTCTGGGGTGGGCTATTCAAGAAACTATCAACATCAATAGCCTTTTTCAATTATTAAATTCGATTAAATTTGACTACAGTGCGAACTTTAAAATAAATCCCTGCATGATAGCCTCGGCTAATCAGGGTGTTAGTGGACGCTGTGAATATAAGTTTGAAGGATTGGATCCTCGTTTCCTTCGAGAAGTCCTTCCAAGCGGTGCTCCTAAAACACAATATGCATATGATCCAAAGTCTGGGTTTATGAAAAGAAAAATACTCCCCGGCAATCAAATCATGGAAATTGATTATTATGACGAAACTAACCCTTTCATAACCGTAAAAGATAAAGAACACAGTCATTATGGCCACGTTTTTTGTCTACGAGCACCTGTCGGAAAAAACCAACAACCACAAACAACACACCGCTTTTTTTATGAGATCTATCGCGATAAACACTCAAACACCTATGGAACAACACGCGTTTTCGATGCCCATAACCAGGAGACGCGATACAGCTACGATGCAAATAGCCTTCTGAAAAGCATCGAGGAAGTGGGTGCAAAATCGCGCACGCAAAAATTTTTCTGGTACGACAGAAATACCGATTTTGATGGCAATTTAATGACAAAGGTCCTTCAAGAAGCGAACGGTAAAATTTTTAGCTGCCGCCACTACATATATGATATCCGGGGTAACATCTTAGAAAACTTACTCTTTGGGAATTTGACTGGCCGGGACCGGTTGCCTGTCATTATCAACGCTTTGGGAGTACCTCTAGAAAGCGGGTGCGAAAGATATTGTGAGCACTGTGAATATAGCGATGATGGCTACAATCACGTTAAGAGCGAGAACGATGGACGCAAAATAACTTCTTATTTGTATCCTAATACAGATTTTCTTCAGGCGAAATTTATTCATGATCTTGACGGAAAAATTCGATACCGTGAATTTTATTCTTACAACCTGAATGGATCCGTGATCAAATTGATATCCGATGATGGTAGTGGAACCTTGGAAAATGATCTTAGCCATGTCACCGAACGTCATATTACATATATTCAGTACCGAGAACAGCTGCCCATTGGCCTTCCACAAATAATTGAAGAAAAATATCTTAATCTTTCCACCAAAAAAGAAGAGCTCATAAAAAAAGTCGAAAATTTTCATGACGCTTTCGGGCAAATTGTTAAACAAGATTTTTATGATGCCAAGGGACAATTCCGTTATAGCTTGAAGTATGAATATGATGCCCATGGTAATATACTGCAGGAAGTGGATCCACTAGGCAATACCTCCACTTATTCTTATGATGAAAATGATAGCCTTATCACTGAGCAATACCCCGGCACCCCCTTTTACACTCGCCATACTTATGATCATGCCAATCGCCTCACTTGCTCAGAAGATGTCCATCCTTCATTTACATTAACCTCACGTCAAGAATACAATTTTCTTAACCAAAAAACTTCGACGATTGATTGTTATGGCCACGAAACAAATTTTGAATATGACAACCTGGGCCGCTTAACAAAAACAACTTACCCTGTTCTTTTTAATGAAGACCACAGCACCTGTCGCCCCTACGAAAGTTATGAATATGATGTGGCTAATAATCCTATGACTAAAATAGATTTGCTTGGGTATAGGACAGACATTCTTTATAACATACGTGGCCAGCCTTACAACATCCGTTACTACGATGGCACAGAAGAATATCACGAGTACACTTTGGATGGCTTATTAGAAAAAAGCATCGCCATAAATGGAACTTCCACGCATATAGATTATGATTATTTAGGACGTCCTATAAAAACAGCCCTCTTCGCACCCAGCGGAGAATTACTTATTGAAACAAGCACTCATTACAACCATTTCCATAAACAATTTGAATTAGATCCTGCAGGACACCGCACAGATTACCAATATGACGTTGCCGGCCGTCTAATTTGCATCAATAAAGGAGACGAGAAAAGTGTTTTTGTATATGACTCGTGCCAGCGTGTAGCCAAAACCCTAAAGTACTTTGGACCGGGTGAAAAAGATTATATCGCTTACGTCCAAGACTTTGACCTTATGGATAGAGTTGTCGAAGAACGCACCGAAGATGCGAATGAAAATATATTAACTCGCAATACTTATGCATACAATGAACGTAGTGAACGTATCCAATCCATCACCTATCATCAAACTAAACCTGCCATCACCAGATTTCAATATAATGCCTATGGCGATATTGAAACAGTAACCGATCCCGAAGGAAATACGACACGTCATCGTTTTTATTATGGACACCTTAACCCATATGGACAATCCGTATTTGCAAAAGAAAGTATAGATCCTTTGGGGAATTCAGTTTTCATAGAAAACGATCCTTATGGCCGTCTCAAATTTGAAATCCGAAAAGACCAGTCAGGAACAATTCAACAAAAAAGAGAATTCTTTTATGACCTAGCAGGTAATTGCATAAAACAAATTGATCATGTCTTTACACCTTCACAACCTGAAAGACAGGTCATCACTATTTTTGAATACGATGGCCACAACAACCTGATCAAACAAACTGAAGCATTGGGGACACCTGAACAAAAGCAGACTCAGCATGTTTTCAATTCCTATCTTCAAAAAATTGCTTTCATCAAACCTGATGCCGTTGAACTTCTGCATGCTTATGATTGGCTAGGAAGATTGACTTCTTTCAAAGCGTCTGATCAATCTTTTCACTATCAATATGTTTACGATAATAATTCAAATGTTATTCGCGTGGATGACATCAAAAATGGCACGGCGACTCATCGCATTTTTGACTCGAATGACCGCATGATTGAAGAAACTTTGGCCAATGGGTTGACTACAGGTTATGTCTTCGATGGACTTACGCGACCTTTACAAATTACCCTGCCCGACAAGTCCCTTATCAACTACAAATATAAATCAGTTCACCTATCTCAAGTCCAGCGTGGAAAGCACACACATACTTATACGAAGTATAACTTATCAGGCTTACTCGAAAGTGCAAAGTTAATTGGCAGCACCGGGAATATGAAATATACGATAGATGCTTGCCAACGCTTGATCGGGATCGCATCACCCAAGTGGAGTGAGGAAATTCCTCAGGGCGGTTTTGATAAAGCCGGAAACTTAATCAAAAAGAACACAAAAGATGCTTTAGGCGTCATTAAAGGAAATTTCAGCTATAACAGTCTTTATCAATTAACTTCTGAAATTGGCGTCGCCGTACACAATTTTATTTATGACTCCCTTTATAACTTAATTAAAAAAGATGGCTGCGCCCATACAATTAATTCTCTCAATCAACTTTTACACGATGGCCTCGAAGATAATACTTATGACTTAAACGGCAACCTAACCCACAAGGGTTTGCTTAAACTTTCTTACGACGCACTGGATCGCCTCATTAGTGTAGATGATGGCCATTTAGTAGTGACTTATGCCTATGACGAATTAAATCGTCGGTTGAACAGCACCTATTATAGGGATGGAATCTTGCTAAAGTCTTTTGATTACATTTATCAAGGTCAAAATGAAATCGGAGCCTGTGATCCATCAGGTAAAATAATACAGCTGCGCGTCCTGGGTCTTGGAAAAGGGGCTGAAATTGGAGCTGCTGTCTTATTAGAACTTAATGGAAAACCTTATGTGCCAATTCATGACATATCAGGCAACGTATGCGCTCTTGTCAATCCTCAGAATGGGGCATCTGTTGAAACTTATCGTTACTCTGCTTATGGTCAAGAAGAACTCTATGATGCTGCATGTTCCTCCATTTCTTCCTCAAAAAATCCTTGGCGTTTTGCTTCAAAACGAACGGATGAGGAGACCTCTTTTGTCTATTTTGGAAAAAGATATTATAATCCTGCAACAACCCGTTGGGTCACGGCAGATCCCTTAGGTTTTGAGGCCGGCCCTAATCTTTATGCCTATCTATTTAACAATCCTATCAATCAATTTGACCTTTTTGGATTGGAAAAATGTTATGGAGACGAACAATTTTCACACCACACTCGCGTTCGAGAAGACAGAAGCCGAGCACAACAAAGCTTCCAAAGTGATGAACGTGCGGAAAAATCCTCTAGATCTGCACGCAGCACTATTTGGGAATATGGGAAAAGATTTTGTAAATTTGTAGGAAATTGTGTCTATACTGTGGGACACGAACTCATGCCATGTCCTATACTTAAAGATATTATTCAAGTGCTTGGGCATCTTATAACGGAGGGTAATTTGAGCTCTTATACCATGTCTTATCGTGAAACACACTCCTATAGCAAATTAATAGCCATAGGGATGGAAGGTTTTAGTTCAAACGCCGTTGTCCAAAATGGTATGTGCGTATCATGGCAAGAAGCCGAACAACGTGCTTGGGACAAATATTATGCTCTTGAAGGGAAGTATGACGTTTATGTAAGTTATAATGCAACGCATGGTTTTATGTCAGATTTATTTGAATGTTTCGGTCAGGCTTTAGGAATCTTGACTCATGCGACACAAGTACTGGGTAAATGCCTAACAGCAGCTACTGCAGCAATTGGTGATTATGGCGTCACCTTTCTAGATGGCCACAGCCAAGGAGGATTAACAATGTATGATGCAGGGCGGAGTCTAAGTCGTTCTATCACATCGAGAATTAGCGCCTTCACTATGGGCTCCCCTTGGGCCGTTCCTAGTGGAATGTACGGTGATATAAATAATATAGCCTCTTCCTGGGATTATGTAACCTGGGGAACCAGAGTCATTAATAGCACAAAAAGTTTATTCGGTGGAAAATCTGCTCCCATAAAAACTGTCAAAACAGAGGGGGGTGCTTTAAATGCACATTTTTATAGCAAGAAAACCTACACAAATGAATTAAATGGTCGCCATGAGTATATAAAATTAAATGGACATTAATGATGAAAATAATATTTCCCTTATCAATCACACTAATCTTTGCATCCTGTTTTCCATCACCTGTGCATGTGGACAAAGCAGAAAGTCACATGATTTCTTTTAGTGCAAAAATGGAACGAGAGGGGTTTCAACTGACTGGATCTGGCGGGGCGATGATGGATGATATAAAAGGGATCAATTTAAGTTATCAGACCAGTCAAAACTTAAATGTTGATGAAGTAAGAATTTTGTTAGTCCAAAGAATAGAGGCTTTTTTGTATCAAATAAACAAGGATTGCGAAATTCGACCTTACTTACACGATTATCCTTTTAGCTCTCGTAATGTTTATTTCACTATCACTTTTAGCAAAAAAAATGGGGATTACGTTGATCCACCATTTGTAGCTTATGTCGCTTTAATGAATAAAAGAAATATAATCGCCTATTATACTTTCGACAAAGAAAAAGATGCACTTGAGGATTTTCATATTGAATCTTATGATGACGCTTTGAAGATTTATAACGAAACGTTGCAGGCTGGTTTACCCACAATGTAATGGGATTAAACGGATCAATAGTCTGCGGTGAGAAAAACTTCTTACTTTTACAGGTCTGTGAAATAAAGCGGCGCTAAAGCTCCGACACTCCCAAAGCCTTCGGCGCGGTTTTAATTTGTGTGGTTTTGCAAGCTCGGTCATACACATTTTCATTCGTATTCTCTTAAGCTTTTTAGGCTGCCCGTACATTCGATCGCACAGCAATGAACTCAAATTATTATCGAATTTATCAAATCCTTATTTACCTTTTTGTCTAAATCATTTAATTTTGAGAAGATTTAAGTTTCAAATTTTATTAATATGCGTTAGTGAGCCTGTGAACGGAACAAGAGCATGACACATTCCTACAAAGTTCATTTTTTTCATTTAATTTGGTCAACAAAACAGCGAAAGTCACAAATCTCTTCCAATGTGCAGCCTCACCTTTATTCTTTCATGGCCTCCACCATAAAACACAATTCAGGAAAATTGCGAGAAATTGGGGGAATGCCAGATCATGTGCATTTATTGGTGGAATTAAAAACTCTTGATAAGTTTTCACAGTTTGTAAGAAATGTTAAAAATTCTTCTTCTTTATGGATTCATAAAAATTTTCCTGAACTTCATGATTTTGCCTGGCAAGATGGTTTTGGGTCTTTTTCTGTCAGTTTTTCTTCATTAGATGATGTAAAAAAATATATCCAAAATCAAGAAAAGCATCATGTATCTATGTCTTTTGACGAAGAATTTCTAAAATTTTTGACATGTCATAATGTAAAATATGATGAACGTTTTGCATTAGGCTAGATAATGTTAAGGCTTTGCTACAATTCACCACACAGAGAGGCTACTATTCTCACTCTTCGTGGTATTCCTAAGCTTCTCATGCTATTAAATTGATGAAACATGGCTATTCAAGTTTCTCATATTCTCTCAGTGATCTCAGTTTGCTCCGTGGTTATTAATGCATGGTTATTATTTAGTTAATTTATGATAAATTATTAGACACTAAATTTAATTTCTGATATTATTTTTTTTAATATTTTAACCTTATAGGTGTTATGAATCCTTTTAATGCAAAAATTGTCAATTCTAAACAAGAAGATCCCTATTCACAAAAAAATGATTTTTATCTTGTAAAACATAATAAAAATAAACTCTATAATGGAAATAATTACGAAAAACTTACTTACAAGAAAAAATATAACGTTTGTTGGCGGATTGCCAATGGAAGCTTAGCGCTTCTTGCATGCGTAACTATTATACCTTTATGTCTAAATAGTAAATATATCAAGAAATTATGGAAACAAGTCACTACAGGCGAACAAATTAAAGTTGTCCTCATAGCACGGCATCAATTAAATCAAAATCCATTCATTGAAAAACCCCTAGATGTAGTGCCACAAATTCCACTCAATCAACAACCTATACTTTTACCCCTCAATCAACCCCCAGAAGTTCCCTTATCAAAAGAAGCTGAAAGGCCTGAAAAAATCAAGGAAGAAACAATCCCACAAGCCCTTATTCCTACATGGAGACCTCGCACCCTGCGATCAGATTTAGCCATGGTAAAGATGTTGATAAACTCCGCAAAAGCCGTTAAGGAACATCGCAAAAAAGATCTGCTTAACAGCTTTATATCCTCCAAAGATGCAGTTCCTTCTCTTGAAGCTATGATGAATAATCAGCCTTTATCACCATTGAAATTATCACATTTTGCAGCTGAAGCACAGGGACCTAGAGATGCAATGGAAGATGCGCATTTTTACAAGGAGATCGCTCAAGGTAGCATCACTGGAGTTTTCGATGGACATGGTGGTAAAGATGTAGCCGAGTTTGCAAATAAGATGTTTCAAGAAAAGTTTTCGGAAGCATTAGCAAAAAATAAAGGCAACGTTCACCAAACATTTGAGGAATTGATTCATGAAATTCATGAAGAAGTGATGACTCATCATGAATGGGATAAAATAGGTAGTACAGCTGTCATTTGCTTTATAGATAAAAACACTCACCAAATTTATACAGCGACATTAGGAGATAGTGAAGCTAACATTTATAGAAAAGTTAATGAACAACTGAAATCTATTCCTCTTTCTTGCGTGCGAGATTGGAGTAGTGTTAAAGATGCGAAAAGGGCCTCTATTGCCTTGAATTACCCGCAAATAGCCGAAGACTGGCCTAAAGTAAAAAATCCAAAACACTTAAGATATTTTCCCATCTGTGGAATTAATATCAGCCGTACTATCGGGGATAAACGCTTCACCGTCGGTATGTTTGATCAAACTAAGGAAGGAGTCATTCACAAGCCCAAAATAACAGTTAACTTATTGCAACCAGACGATGTGCTTATCTTAGCGTGTGATGGGTTGAAAGATTATGTCCAAGAAAATGAAATAGTTGCAAAACTAGCAAAAAGTCAACCTGGTGAAAATTTAGCTAAAAGCCTAGTTGACTATGCAATCAAAAATAAAAATTCTAAAGATAACGTTACTATCGTTGCCTTGAAAATAAGCTAAACTTAGCTAGGCAGTGTATCCAGTGAATTGTTGAATCCAGTCTTCTGCGTTCAACTCATGCCCAAGTGTGTATTTTATAAGTTCCATCCAATTCATGCTGTTTCCTGGAGAAAATAGCTTTTGTTGAAAAAAACGTGCGGCTTCCGGTGTAGCAAATTCTGCCGATTTCGTTTCTTTCAAAAGGGCATTTTCTAAAGCCGATGCCAAAAGTTCTCCTAGCAAATAGCTATAATAGTAGACCGGAGCTAAACCCATGTGATATTTGGCGGCCCAATCTTTCTTGCCTTCTCGTTGGTTTGGAATACGGATTTTTTGATATTTATGCACTAAATTCCACCAAAGCACATTTAAATTTTGATGAGGATCTTTATATAGTTCCCTTTCAAAATATGTCATAACCAACGCCCAACGACTAAATATGAGTTGATGTCTTCTTTGACTTTCAGCCATTTTTTTAAAAAATGAGGGCTGATTTTCTGATGGATTAATCAAATGCCAAAGCTCTTTGGAATTATCTGTCTGTCGTCCTGCTAGAAGTGCCATGGCCTCAGTTGTGAGCATATGTGGAGGTTCACGTAACAACCAGGGCAAGTTTCTATCATAGCCAAGATCGTAAATGGCATGTCCAAACTCATGTAAAACTGTACCTAACCATTTTAAGGTAGGTCTGACATTATTCAAGGTTCGAATGTCCCCTTCCCTATCCATATCAATGCAAAAAGCATGCTGATTTTTCCCCTGCCGTTCATACATATCGCTTCGTTGAAAAACCGGTTGGATATCAATATCCATTTTTTTATAAAAAGTTAATGCGGTTTTGCAGATATCTATATTAGCAACCAGTGCATCAAATTCCGGCAATTCCATTGGATCATCTTGCCCAAAAGGTTCAGCCCACGCCCATGGACCTAGCTTTTCTGATGTCACTCCAAATCTTTCACATTGATGCTGCTCTATTTCATTTATAGCTTTCACATAACCGACTTCCGACTTTTTATGTAAATCTTCCAATAAATGAAAAAGCCATCCTTCGTCCACCTCTTGTAAGTCGAGTTGCATGAGAAAATAATTTGAATATCCTAAACTGCGAGCGGCTCGATTACGCAATTCTATAAGGTTTAGTATTTGGGGCGCTAAAATGTTGCCTATTTCTTTTGAAGCTTGCCAAGCTCTTTGTCTTCGCGCGGGATCATTTTCTTTTTTTAGGATTTCACGAATGTCGTTTTCTGATTGCGTTTTTCCATCAAGAGAGGATCTAAAATTCGAATACGCGATGGCTAGTTGAGTTTCTTTATTTGCTATTTCTTTAATAAGTTCTTTAGGGAAAAGATTTTGTTTAAAAGTGCGAATTAATACATTGAGTTGTCTTTTTAATAAAGGTTCTAAGTTTTTATCTTCAGCCCACTTTAATAATTTTTCATAAGTAGAACGGTCACTATAAAGAATGCGTAATTCTGTCTCAAGCTCAGCCTTCAAATCCCCTGCATCTTGGCTTCCGGTTGTTTCCAGAATCCATAAAGCTTTGTTAAGTTGCTTGAACTTTGAAGATATTAAAGGGACAAATGTTTCAAGAAATTGTTGGGCTGACTGTTCATTATTCATAATATTAGATTATGAAGTAGATCATGAAAAAGATGCAACAAAGTTCTCATGAAGGATTAGCTTTCAAAAAATTTTAACATCATATATGTGTAGAAATAGCTTGTGTTGCAATCAATCGCCTTACAAGGAAAATCCCCATGCATTTTAAAAATCGTCAAGAAGCGGGACAACTTCTGGCCCAAGTCCTCATGAAATATAAAGATCAAGATGTGGTCATTTTTGCTCTCCCACGCGGAGGTGTCGTGGTGGCTGCTGAAATCGCTCATGCTTTAAATGCACCTTTAGATTTAATTTTGGCACATAAAATTGGACATCCGTACCAACCAGAGTATGCAATTGCGGCTATTTCGGAAAATGGTCAAGTCGTCAGTTCATCAAAAAATCTACAAAGTGTGGACAAAACGTGGTTCGAATCGGAGAAAATCCATCAAATAATGGAGCTAAAAAGAAAAAGAGAAACCTACTTAAAGGGAAAAAAAGAAATTCCTGTCAAAGACAAGATTGCCATCATTGTCGATGATGGCATAGCTACAGGGGCTACCATGCAGGCTGGAATCTTAGATCTTAAACAGCGTCACCCAAAGCAAATCATTGTTGCCGTCCCCGTTGCTCCTAAGAATACTGCGGACTTACTCAAAT
Source organism: uncultured Parachlamydiaceae bacterium (assembly GCA_963748975.1). Lineage (GTDB taxonomy): Bacteria > Chlamydiota > Chlamydiia > Chlamydiales > Parachlamydiaceae > Neochlamydia. The sequence goes on along the minus strand of CAVVKX010000002.1, from coordinate 62,680 downwards.
CACAAGTCAACGAATTTATTGGCCTCGTTGTTGACGATGATGACCATTTTTTAGGCGCTGTAGGCTCTTATTATAGAGATTTTTCTCAAACGGAAGACGAAGAAGTCATTGATATTTTGAAAAATCAAGCCAGACAGTCAACTTAAATTTAGGGTAGTTATGGAGCAGCTTATTCATATTACAGTAGGTCCCAACACTTTAGAAGGATTACTCAATATCCCCAAAGAGGCCAAAGGCATCATCTTATTTGCACATGGAAGCGGCAGTGGTCGTTTTTCTCCAAGAAATAACTTTGTAGCCAAAGTTTTACAGCAAGGCAATCTAGGAACGTTACTTATAGACCTACTCACAAAACAAGAAGACGAGATTTATGAAAATCGTTTTAATATATCTCTGCTCGCTGAACGTTTGATTGCTATCGTCCATTGGTTAAAAAAGCAACCCGAAACAAAAAATCAAAGTATAGGATTATTTGGGGCGAGCACAGGCGCTGCGGCGGCTTTGGAAGTCGCTGCTAGCATGGGTGATGGAATAAAAGCCATTGTTTCACGTGGCGGCCGACCTGATCTGGCTAAAAAGGTCTTGAAAAAAGTTGTTTCTCCCACTTTGTTCATTGTGGGTGGGAATGATTTCGGTGTGATCGAGCTCAATCAAGAGGCTTTTGATCTTCTTAAATGTATGAAAAAATTCGAAATTGTTCCAAGAGCAACACATCTTTTTGAAGAACCTGGCACCTTAGAAGAGGTTTCCAGATTAGCTAAAAATTGGTTTGAAACACACCTTTAGCAATACACAAAAATTCACTGTCCCATGTGTCTGGGTCGCGATGAGTAAAACAATCTTTAAAGTTTAGAAGTTTCGCATCGCTTTCGGACGCTTTGCTTGAGAAACGCACTCTTGTTAATTATTGAGTGGGATCGCGAAGCGTCGCGATGAGTAAATCAATCTTTAAAGGTTAAGAAGTTTCGCATCGCTTTCGGACTGCGAAGGCCTTCCTTCGCTTTTCCACAGCTTTTCAGAAAAACAAATTATCGATAACCTAGTTTCGTTTCCCCAAAGCGAAGGAAAGCCTTCGCAGTCCGAAAGCGATGCAAAGTTAGTGCTGTTTTAGTTATATTAATGCATCGCAACGCTTTGCGTGAGAAACGCACTCTTGTCAATTCAAGTATTTTAAGTTTAAATCAACAGAATATGCAATTATACACGAGGCTTTTTTGCACAATTCACCTCTGAGGGGCTGTGAGATCACAAAAAAAGTGTTACTATGTGGGTGAACTGGACCCCTGTTACAGCAAGACTTGTCAACTTCAACGTAAAAATACAGTAGCAAGGCCTTCGAGGCCTAATAGTATAGTCACACTCAATTTTCTCATATTTTCTCACTGATCTCAGTGGTAATTTATGCAACAACGTCATTACACAATATCAAAAGGAATCACAAAACAAAGACTAGCAATCATAATAAGCGACAAGCGAAACATGTGACATCCCCAAAGTTTGTCATTATCGCTTTTAAATCCTTTTACACATAAACCTAGCCATGCCAAGCCAATACTCGTTGAAACAATTAGGTACATATAACCCGTGTAATCAAATAGGGTTAGCATAATGGTAGCGATAATAAAGCATAAAATATAAAGTACCATATGGATTTTTGTCCTCAACACCCCTTTTTTAACAGGCAAAACTGGTATATCGGCTGCCACATAATCATCAAAATGATACAAAGCTATGGAAAAAAAATGAGGCATCTGCCAAAGCACCATAATAGAAAATAAAATGAAGGCGCCCATATCAAAATGATTACTGACTGCACAATAACCAACAACCGGTGGAACAGCCCCAGCAATACTTCCTATCGCCGTACCATAAATTGTTCGGCATTTCCAGAAACTATATAAAACCACATAAACAAAGAAACCTACACCTGAACCGCAACAGTCAAAACGTTAGTGAATAAAAACAACACTAAGTTGCCCATTAAACCGAGAAAAATCGCAAAAGCCATCGCATGATTTTTTGAGACTAATCCTTTCACAAGCGGTCTGTTTTTTGTTCTTTCCATTTTTTTATCCACTTGCCTATCGATATAATTATTAAAAACACAGGCAGAGGCCATAATAAAGGCAAGTCCAACCAATGTCGCTAAAAAATAACCAAAAATCTACAATGCCTTTGGACGCCAGCAAAAATCCTGCGGCACAGTAATAAGATTTCCTAAAATAATCCCAGGCTTGGTCATCAAATAGTAATTAATCATGAGGATGTTCCATGGCCATTTCAGGCATTACACGATTATTCAAGTCATTCATGATCCACAATGATCCAATGACAACGATGAACAAAACTAATAGCATGAAATAAAAGACAAGCATTTCCCAGCGAGGTTTAGCTTCCTGTCCTAAATGGAGAAAAAATAACAATTGAAATATGGCCTGAACAAGCGCAAGGCCCACAATTGCAAATAGGAAGATAGGTCCTGAAAGTACCTGAGTGATGACCAGACGAATGAGACCATAGTCAACAAGATGGAGGCAATAAATCCGATGACATACGATTTCAATGTTCCATGCCATTCTTTTTGAATCCTTTTTAAACTCTTCTCAGCATGCATTTTAAATGACTCCCATCAGGTATACAAATGTAAATATGAAAATCCACACCAAATCTAAAAAATGCCAAAACATGCTAAATATAACAAGTCTCCGAAAAGTATCGACTGTTACACCAAGCCAAAATACTTGCGCCATCATCACAGCCATCCATAACAGTCCGATAGAGACATGAAGTCCATGCGTACCCACTAGAGTAAAAAAGGAGGATAAAAAAGCACTCCTTTTCCAACTATTCCCTTCTTGAACCAAATGCGTAAACTCATTCAATTCAATCGCAATAAATGAAGCTCCCAATAAAAATGTGACGACAAGCCAAACGATGACTTAATTTTTTTTATTCTTTAACGAGGATAAAATGGCAAAGCCACACGTCACGCTACTTAATAATAAGATCATTGTTTCTGTAAAAGCAGTAGAAAGACTTAAATAGTTCTCGAGAAGAGGACCACCAAAAGTGTCTATGTGAAGGACTGCATAGGCGGCAAAAAGGGAGGCAAATATCAGGCAATCAGTCATCAGATACATCCAAAAGCCTAAAGTGGTTTTGGAAAAAGCATCTTGATGCGGATCAGGAAGACTAGTATCGGGATGGGTTCAAGGTTGTGGTGAATTGTTAATGATTGACTCATACAGTGACCTCCTTCTTGTACGTGCTGCTTCCATTTCTTTAACTTGTGCTGCAGTAATGACTTCATGTTCATCTTTGCCTGAAAGCCGAATGATCAAGCAGGCATGATAGCCATCAAAGCTAACGATAGCCAACCACACGATATGCCAAGTCATTGCAAAACCAAAAATCAAGCTAAAAATGCCAATATAAATGGCTAATGGGGGTATTTTTAGGCAGATAAATATCTTCATATTTCATTTCAGGGCTGGGAAATTGCCCTCGTTTGATTGCCCATAAGGATCTAGTTGATCGACTGTTGGGAATAACTGCAAAATTATAGATTGGAGGAGGGGAAGGAATAGACCATTCCAGTGTTCTGCCATTCCAAGGATCACCTGTATGATCCCAATTCTTCTTGCGATTTTTAATGCTCTAAAACAAACCAAAGAACTTGAATGCATGCTCCGCAAAAAATGATAAGAGCTCCAATAGCCAACTATGACAAATAAAGGATGCCATCCTGTAGATGCCTCATAATGATCTAAACGTCTTGTAGCTCCCATAAAACCAAGCATGTAAAGAGGCATAAAGGCAAGCAAGAAATCCACCAAACCAACACCAAAATGCATATCTATTCAATTTTTCATCCAAGAAAAATCCTGTGAATTTGGGAAACCAATAAGTAAAGCCAGCAGAAAAAGCCAAAGAGAACATCCGCCAATCACCATGCCATGGAAATGGGCAATCAAGAATAAGCTATTGTGGACTTGGAAGTCGACAGGGGGAGAGGAGAGTAAAACTCCTGTCATTCCTCCGACGCTAAAATTGAGCACAAAAGCAAAAAACCATAACATGGGGAGGTGAAATGGACACGTCCGCGAAATTTTGTAAATAGCCAGTTAAATATTTTGACTCCTGTAGGGATCGCAATCAACATCGTCATGATGCCAAAAAAGCATTGACATTAGGACTTGCACCCATTGTAAAGAAATGGTGCAGCCAGACGATGAAAGAAAGAAATGTGATGAGGATAAGAGCCCAAACCATGGAGACATAACCAAATAATCGTTTTTCCGAAAATGTAGGCACAACTTCAGAAAAGATGCCAAAAGCAGGCAAGAATGAGGATATAAACCTCAGGATGGCCCCATGCCCAGATAAGATTGACATACATCATGGGATTTCCGCCGCCGCCGGCTGTAAAAAAATGCATGCCGAGATAGCGATCTAAAGTGAGCATGTAAAGTGTTGCGGTCAGAATCGGAAAAGCAAAATGACAAGAACCATCGAGCATAAGGCACTCCAGACAAAAATGGGCATTTTCATCAAGGTCATACCCGGGCAACGCATTTTTAAGATTGTCACCAAAAAATTGATCCCTGAAAGGGTACTTCCAATCCCTGCAATCTGCACCATCCATATCCAATAATCGACCCCTTCACCGGGACTATACTCTAATGCCGGAAAGAGGAGGATAGGCAAGCCATCCCGCTGCTGAAAATTTACCGATTGCAAGCGAGACAAGGGCTAAGATAGCAGCCTGAGCAAAAAGCCAAAAGCCAAGAGCATTTAAAAAGGGATAGGCAACATCCCGTGCTCCAATTTGCAAAGGAATGATGAGATTCATAAGTCCAAAAACAACTCCCATGCCAACAAAGAAAATCATGGTTGTGCCATGGGCAGAAAAAACTTCTTGAAAGTGGCCCGGAGAAATGAAACCGTGGGCATCGCCAACAGAAAGAGCCTGTTGAAGCGCATCATAAGAGCATCGGCAAAACCTTTGAAGAACATGATGAGAGACAACGACAATGTACATGATGCCGATTCTTTTTGGATCGACAGTTGTTAGCCATTCATTCCAAAGCCATTTCCAACGTTTAAGATAGGTAATAAGGCCGATGATGCCAATGCCGCCTAGCACCATTGACAATAGACAGCACAGTTTTGACTGGATTCGTGCTTGAAAGCTTCTAGATGTTAATCTACCAAACATATCTTACTCATTTTCTTCTGGGGTGCATATATTTCATTGATGATCTGATCGAAAAGATCTCATCTTTCAATTGATAAATTTCAACGGGATTGTTTTTACTTGGAGCGGCTAACTTTGCATATTCTTCTAAGATTGAGAATATTTGACTGATTGCTTTGCAGATTCCACCCATTGATGATAATCTTCCTCTGATGAAGCTCTGGTGATAAAATGCATCCCTGCAAATCCTTCACCACTTAAATTAGCAGAAGAACCTCTAAAATCCCCATCTTCATCAGCGATCAGATGTAATTCTGTCTTCATTTTTGGCATGGCATAAATTTGTCCGCCCAAGTGCGGGATCCAAAATGAATTCATGGGAGCATCGGCAGTGATTTCAAAATGGATGGGAGTGTCTTCAGGAATCTGCAAAAAATTCACACTGGCAATTTTTTCTTCAGGATAGATAAATAGCCATTTCCATTGCAAGGCGACCACTTGAATCGTCATTGTCTTTTTATCTGATTCAATCGGTTTGTAAGGATCCAATTCATAGGTTTTAATCCATGTTAATACTGCAATCAATCAGTGTCAATAACAAAGGGAATCCCCACCAAATATATTCAGCAATGCGGTTATCCACCAAATCGGGATCATACTTTGCTTTTGTATTATCAGCTCTATATTTCCATGAAAAAATAAACGTAAGAATATATACAGGAATGACGACAAGCAACATGAGGGCTTGAATGATGAAAAGAAGATTGCGCTCTTCTAAAGCAATAATTCCTTTGGGAAATAATACAGCTATATAATTGCGAAACTGCAGGATCTGTAAAGGCTGCATGATCAAAACCAAACACAAGATCACAGCTGAAAAAAATAGCATAAAGAGAACAGGTTTTGATGCCTTCTTTATCATTCTAAAAATTCCTGTTATTTGAATTTCAAATATCTATAACATATATTTAGTTTGACAAAAGTCAAGTCATTTTTTTCATCGTTTAGCATTAACGAGAAATTATATGCATGGATTGTACACACACACCACTTTTAAATGTTTGAAACATAAAAAGATCAGAATAAAAGTAAAAAAACTGAAAGCTATTTTTTTAGGCAGAAAAATTTACTGAGTTAAGCTTTTTTTAATTTAACAATTTTAAACTCAACAACGGCCTTTGTAACGTTCATAGTTTTGACTTAGTCAAGCTTAAAACCACTTGAAAAAAGCCAACTTTCTTGTAAAACCCCCATCGTGGCAGACAAACGGTTAACGCGATAGTCATGTGAAGTGCGATAGTGGCTAATAAGGGGTGATGTATAAAACAGATTCAGCAGATTACGCTTTTCTTCAGTTGTTAATTGTCCGTTTTTTTCTATGATGTCATAAGCATATTCCAAGGCATATTGACTTGGGCCGCGGTCAATTGTAAAGCGGCATGTAGCATTGATATAATCTGGCTTATACATGAGGCGCATTTCTTTCATAATTATAGCATAGCTAATCTCAATAAATGCACCACGCTGAGAAGCGTCTAGGGTTGGGGCGTTTTCAAAATAAGAAGAGTGGACATGTTCAATAACATTAGAGATTATCTCATTCCAACCATGCTCTTGGAACTCACTGTGCCACTGAAAGTTTACTGAATTCGTGAGTAAATTTTGTTCAAAAATGGCTTTAAATTCTTTGGTATCATTTTTATTTAACCAATTATTCTTCTGATGGTAAAATTCCGTACTTTTATCCAGCGTTACAAGCATAAAAACATCTTTAAATTCTGCACTTTCTGCCAATTGTTCTAATTCATTAACACGGCTCATTACATTAAGGTATAGATGCTTTTTATTTATTTTTTTTAGGTGTCGAAGATAGGATGGAAAAATAGGACTTATTGATTCTTCCTTAGTTGTTTTATCATGCATTATTGGATTAAACATATAGATGTATTGAGATATTCCAATAGTGAAGAGCCTGGACGGCAAAAACCCTTCGTAGTGAGCATCAAATTTTGTCGGATTTTTTGAATAATGATCTGTATCGGCAAATTTTTTAGAGAGAGTTGTATAAATTTCCTGGATTAATTCGGGCAGTGGTTTAAATTCGATGGCCTCATCACTCAAATCCACATAATTCCGTAAAACTTTCTCTTGCTCGAGAAAGTTATCAGTCTCTGTTATCAAGAGAAATGATAAAGCATCGATATCTTCAAGGACTATAGGATCAATTTCATCTTTTCTATCTAACAGATCGCGCAATAGGGTTATGATAGCTTCATGTGTATTTTTCTTTTCTTTGGGAGCTTGTCCCTGCGCATCAACCAATAGGATTTTAAATTCCTCCGGCAAGTTTTTGAGCTCTTTTGCTTTTTCTGAGACCTGCTGAAAGTATTGATCGGAAATGGTGGAAGTAAAGTTAATTTCGTAATTTTCCTTGGTGTTCTCAGGAATGCTGATTTCACTTGAGAATAAAACAGACTCTGTAAAGGGTGATATAGAAGCAAAAAAGCATTGAACGAAAATTAATAATGATATTCTTTTATATTTAATCATCTTCTTAAAACCAAAATCTTGTTGTAAAGTTTTGATTTTACAATACTTTATATTTATTAGAAATAAAAATTGTATAAAGGTTTAATGATAAAACACTTGCTTGGTCATTTTGAGTCCTGTTTATGGCTTTTGTTGTTATTTGTTCTACAGATTTTTTTTTTCGGGCACGGGCACACACACGCAATGTCATTCGGTTAATATAAAACAATGACAATAAATATTTTATTTTATATAACTCTTCTTTCAACAAGGAAGAGTAATACATGGAAAATGAAAAATTTGTAAAAATGTGGCATGAGATAAAGGATCTTTTTGAAAAAAAATTTAAAGAATATGATGTCAAATGGATGGAAAGAGAAAGAAAAATTAACACGAAGTTTCTTGTTCTTTTTTATTTTCCGTTTAATAATACCAAAAGATGACAGAGGATATGCTAATACTCTCTTAGAAATATTTAATAATTTTCTACAAGCTGGTATCAAAGATCAACCTAAAACACTTGCGCCATCTTTATATGCGAAGCAAGAATGAAATTAGATCCTGAAATTTTTAGAGAACTAAGTCATGAAATAGTCAAAATTTGGAATGAATACAACGAAAAACCGCGCCTTTGGCATAGTCTTAGACTATATAGCATAGATGGATCAAAAATTTTACTACCAAAAGAATTGTTAGAATTTGGCTTTAAGAAAGAGGGAGAACACACTTACTATCCACAAGGTCTTCTAAGTAGTATGTATGATCTATTAACAGGATTGCCTTGTGACTACAGCTTTGTAGATCATGGCAACGGGAGGGCTTTGTTAGATCATATTAAACATACTAAAGAATATTCATTATATATATATGATCGTGGATATTTTAGTTTTGAATTGTTATCGGCTCATCGAGAGACAGGAAAAGAAGCAATTTTCCGATTACAAACAAAAGTTCGCCTAAATGTAATAAATGTCTTTTGGGATATTAATGAGACAGATAAAGAGGTTTTGATATTCCAACCGAAAATTTATTAGAAAAGTAAAAAAGAGAGGGGCAGAAAAAAGTCTAGATGCGATAAGAGTTGAATTAATCAAATATGTGATTGATGATAAGGTTTATGTATTATTAACTACCCTATAGGATAAAGAAAAATACCCGGAAGCTAGTACGAAAGAGGTTTATCATCTTTGATGGGAACATGAAGAAATGATAAAATTATCCAAGGTAATGACCGGGGTTACAGATTTTCGATTCCAAAACAGAGCGAGGAGTGAAACAAGAGTTATTTGCACACTTTTTGATTATTGCATTGCTAAAAATTATTAATTGCCACAACCGCAAAAAGAAGAAGAACTTAAGGATAAAAAGCCGACTATTAAGACGACTAAGGGGCATAAATAATAATGATAAAGTACAAAGAGATAATGCAAAAAAAGAAATACGAAAAGAAAAAGCAGAAAATTGCCAGATTTAAGAAATGGAATACAACTTAATCAGAAAGCAATTTTTTTCTGCTTAGTTGGACTGTAGAAAAAATCTGTATTTAGAGTCAGTTATAGGCGAGACGGTGAATTATTTAGTAAGTTCAGCCAAAAAGGTATACAACACGTTTAGAGGGAATCAACATATCCGCGGAGAAGTAGAACACCCCCTTCAAAATTTTGGCGGAGCAGAAGTAAAAAATGCTTAAGCGAATGACATTGCACGCACACGGGCACGGGTTTTAATTTGATGTCCAGATTCGGTTATTAATTTGCTGAATTCCTTGTTTAATCCACGCATTTAGGCTTAATCCATTGCATTTTGCTTCATAAGCAGCTCTTTCATGGATTTCCGGTGGCAAACGCAACATGAGCTTTCCCGAAAATGGCTTTTCAGGCGCTCTGCCTAATTCTTTGCAAAAGTCAAGGTATTCATCAATAGAGTCTTTAAAAGCTTGCTCTAACTCATCTACAGAAGTCCCTTGAAAAGTGATTACATCTCTTAATCCAACGACTTCTCCATGGAAGAGTTTTGCTTCTTCATCATAATTGACTTGTCCGTGATATCCTTTATACTTCATGGCTTTACTCCTGCCTCTTCTAAAAAACGACGAACCGAGACCAACGCACCCTTATCAGTTTCTTTCTGAGGATGTGGTCTATGAAACACAGAAACGCGATCGTTGAGATAAATTTTCACTCGAGACCCTCTTCCTTCAGTAACGCTAGCTCCTAAACTAATAAAAAGCGATTCGATGTCACTCCACTTAACGTTTGAGAGAACCGGTGTGTGGAAGATTGCATTAAGAGTGTCAGCATGTTTCTTTCTCATGAGCTTGATGATATCATAACAGATACTACTGTCAATACTTGATAGGCGACTTAGAGAGTCATATATTCTTAAATACAAAACTTGCGTTAAATATCGAAAGCCCTCAAAAAGTTTTGGAGCTTTGGATAGGGAGTGGGGATGGTTGCCATAATTCGCTTTATTAAGGCATTTTGGATGATTGAGCCTTCCTCCATCAAAAACAAATGCCCATAAAGATGTCCTAGTAAATTCATGTCGTGGGTAGTTAAAATGACAATCCTGTTTTCCGCTGCAAGTTCCGTGATAAACTTCGCCACTGATTGGTTAATCGAGGGTATAATGCGGGATGTTGGGTTCATCTAAACAAATGATTTTGGGATCGACAGCTAATGTTCTTGCGATAGCTAGACGTTGCTTTTGTCCTCGGACAACTATGAAAACCAGTGCTTGAGAATGCTCCTTTAAGTCCATAGCGCTCAAGAAGTCTGCTAGCAATACATTTAGCTTCCCCCTTATCTAAGGCCTTACAATTGGTTAGTGTGTAAATAATATTGTCTTCAGCATTTAAATTTTCAAATAGATTAAAATGTTGAAACACCATTCCCCCACAGTATGGGTGTAATTAACGGTTCCCAGATTTAGCGTTGAACCATCCAAAACAAATGAGCCGCTATCGTAACTTTCGAGGTTATTAAGCACGCGTAACAGTGTGGATTTGCCTGCTCCTGATCCTCCTAAAAAAATGGCAATTTTGCCATGGCATATTTCAAAATTCAGGTCTTTCAAGATTTTTTTGTTCTGGATTTTTTTGGACAAGTGATTAACTTTAAACATATTTTTTTAATCTTTTTTCATATTTTTTTAAACAAAAGGAAAGCGTGGCTGTCAAAATTAAATAAATCATAGAGACTGCGAGAAGGATTGAAAATGCATCATAAGTTCTACTTCTAATGACAGAAGCTTCTTTGGTAAGTTCCATAACACCAATAATAGAGGCCAAACTAGAATCTTTAACGAGTGTAATTAATTCGTTGCCTATAGCAGGCAATGTCACACGAAAGGCTTGAGGAAAAACGATGTAACGCATCGTCTTTAATGATGAAAAACCCAGCGTATGAGCTGCCTCAATTTGCCCTTTTGGAACTGCGTTAATCCCCGCTCGAATGATTTGACTAATATACGCACAGCTATTGAGTCCAATGGCTAAGCTTTGCGCCCAAAATGGTGCAAGATTAAGCCCAAATTGAGGGAGGACATAATAGATAAAAAGAATTTGAATTAACATGGGTGTTCCCCTAAACAACGTGACATAAGTTCCGAGGAAAAAAGAAATAAAACGAGACTTAAATGTTTCTGCAAGGCCAAAAATCGATCCTAAAGTTAAACCAATAAAAGCGGCAATACATGTGATTCGCAAGCTAACGCTTGCTCCATGTAAAAGACTTGGTAATGAATCCCAAATGAGTGGTAGATCAATCATTGAAGCTTCCATTTGGCTTTCAATTGAGCCATTGTGCCATCATTTTCCATGTCGTCCAATGCTTTTTGGATATCGATCAACATTTTTGCTTTATTTTTTGGAACAACTAAGGCACATGTTTCACCTGTACCATCCAGCAAAGTGATATGGAACTGAGAGGGATCCTGGATTTCAAAAAATGCATCTACAGTGCTTTTAGCAGTCACAAAAGCATCGGCTCGGCCACTTTTTATGGCCATAAAACCATCAGCCTGAGTGGGAAGGCGTGTTAGATTGATTTCGGCTTTGGATGACATCCAATGATCAGCTGTAAAGCCTTCGATGACAATAACACTTTTATCCTTGAGATCCTCCAAACTAAATTTGTTTTTTGACGCGCTCAAGATAACTAAAGGATCTCCAGCTATATAAGGTTTAGTAAACAAAACACGCTTGGCCCTTTCTTCTGTAAAACTCATCCCTGCTGCCACAAAATCGATGTGGCCTAGGATAATCTCTGGAATAAGAGCATCAAAAGGCATATCTTTAAACTGAATTTCTTTGCCCAGTCTTTTGACCACCTCATGAGCGACATCAATATCAAAACCAACAATCGTTTTATTTTCAATGTAACAAAAGGGAGGAAATTCAGCGTTTGTTCCAACAATCAGGGTGGGACTTTCTGAAGCTTGCAACAGCGCTATACTTAAATATGAGATTAGTATGAATATTTTTTTATACATTTTTTTTCGAGTCCTTCTTTTTCTTCATATGAAATTTGCTACACACTTTTTCATACGTCTTGTGAATATTTTTAATGGATTTTGGCGCAACGAATACGACATTTTCTCCGGCGAGGCATCCTAAAACTTCTAAGTCCTTATATTGATCAATGCAGTCACCTACAAAATCTGCTAAACCTGGTTGGGTCTTAATGACAATCATCGATTCATTGTGATTGATATCCACAAGGGCTAATCTTAAAATCTCAGCCGCAACATCTACGTCCTGCATTTCATAGGCCAAAACACCGTTCACCATTTTTTTTACGACACCCAACTTTCGTAGATCGCGTGAGATAACGGCTTGATTTGCATCAATCTCATAATTTTTTTTAAGCAGCTCAACTAGCTGCTTTTAGATCGGAAATGGCTATCTTTTTGACAATCTCTTGAATGGCTTTTTGCCTAAAAGCCACATCTTTTTTATGACTCATAAAATTCCTCATTGTGAATAATTATTCAGTTTAATATGAATAATAAATCACATATAGATAAAAGTGACCCCTTTTGAGAAACATCGATTTATTTCACAGCTTGCAGCGCATATAAAAAGAATTTAGTTGAAAGTATTCGTGAGATTGCATCAAATATTTATTTATCGATTTTTTAAAGTTGGATGGTAAACTCCATTGAAAAATATTATTTGGGTTTTCATACTATTATGTTCTTTGCACCAGCACCTTGAGGGAAATACCCTAAATAAACTATAATGCTAATAATGACCATGGCTTATGGCTTGAACAAAATATCACAGGAGACTTATCAAAAGATTTCTCTTTCCTTTTGCATACCGAACAACATTGGGGGTCAGATTACCGTCTGTTTTACAATCAAATTTATGAATTAGTCTTCTGTTGTAAATCATATAACAAAATTCCTCGGAATATCTACTGACTGTGTAGTCAAAAGAGTTTCAAGTAGGTTTGGGATATGATCTAACTGACAGAATACAGAAAAACACGAGAGGAAAAATTGGAGGACTTTATAGCAATCGTTTCAGAATCGGAGTGAATGCTGAAGTCATCACAAATAAGCTATCTTTAGCTCTTTACTGGCAATGGAGACTTACCAAACATAGACCAACTATGCATCCACATTGGTTTAAAACATATCAAATAGGTTTAGCTTTAAACTTTTCCCTCTAAATCTTGACCTAACTTTCTCTATGAATTTTGTTTAGTGCACTTTTCAATTTCCTTATAATAATCTTGAACATATTTAGGCCAATCCTCATAAAACGTTTGAACAAAAACTCAAACAAACAGAAACAAATAAAGAAGATGAGCAAATTCATCAGGAAGATCAGAAACTTGATCTTCAAGAATTAGCTAAGCCTCTGGTGAAACTTGACCCACAACTCAAAGTACCTCCTGAATCAGCATTACTTGAATTGGGTCAATTTCGAAAAAATAAAGATGGCCTGGAACCTCCTAATTTTATAACAAAAGCAGATGTCATTGAAAATGAAATGCTCTTGGCGGCGGCCTTAGCTTGCTGTTTTCATACCACAGAAAGCCAACAAGAGATCTGGAAACTAATAAAAGACGTTCGGATAGAAACGATAAAAAAGAATATGAAAAACACAACCCGCTGTTTAAGTTTACTCCGAAAGCTTACTATACAGAATCTTATTGTAGATTGTATAATAATCTGGTCCGTTTGCACAATGCCTTACCAGGAGATAAAAAAGCTAAAGCATCCAAAATCTATTGGAGTGTTCGTGTTGAAGAAACCTTACTTCCTTATTTTTTTCATAATGATCGCGTGACTCTAAATGATCTTGTGTTTACCATTACCCCTGGGGAAAAAGGCATATCCCCTTTTCAAGCACCCAATATGGATTTTACCAAACAACTGCAATTTGTAGGTCTCGGCAGAGAAAAAATCATGGGTGATCTAAAAAAAGAAGTTGAGGAACTTTCAAATTGTATCTTTGGTAAGAATATTCTTGAAGAAATGGAAAATCCACCTGCAGAAGTTAACCCTTTGATAACCAATTCTTATGTCTTTACAATTCAAAACAATCTAAAAAATAATCTGCTAACCATGAAATCTGAAAATAAAAAAATCAACCTAGATGTTATGGCGCAAGATGATAAAAATCAACTGATAGAAAAACTTATATCCTAGTTCTGAGATAATTGGGGTAATTGGGGCCGGTAATTGGGGCCGGTTCTGCATAACTAATTGGGGCCGGTTCTGCATAACTGCATAACTTTTTCAAATGATCAAAATAAACAAAAACAGAAAAAAAGTTATGCAGTTATGCAGAACCGGCCCCAATCACCTTCACAGGAGGGACACTTCAGAACCGGCCCCAATCATTTGATCGACTGTTTAAAGGAATAGAAAAACTGTATTTGTTTGTTCGCATTTTCTCTCAATTTAAACAACCTCGTGACTATTACGTAATCCAATCATATAACAGGGTCAGACTTTGACCCTGTTATATAGTTCTATCATAATTTAGATAATAAATAATTTAATTAAAAAATTGAATTGTTTTTTATTTACAAATAGTTTAGAATAGTACTGTAAATTTATTTTTGGTTTTTTAATGATTAATAGTATAAAACATTCTAATTTTTATAATTTTTTCTTTCATCCTTTGAGTTCTAAAGAAAATCATATAAAAGCTTTATCCATATCCACTAATATTTTCTTGACTTGTGCGACGGCTGGTTTGTGGCAAGCTCCTTTTTGGATTATAAATAGAAATGATAATAAAGTAAAAAATTGGAAAAAATTAACATTCGTTCCCATAAATGCGGCCATTATTAAAAATGTGGCAGATGCAACTTTAACAAGGCTTATATACTCAATTTCCACTAAGGTTTCTAATGTGTTTAAGCGGTTATTCTGTATAAAACAAAAAGATAAAGCGAATTTACTTATTACAACTCATAAAATTACTCCATCGGAACATGCATGGACGCTAAACAGGGCTTTATTAAAAAGCGCCTATAAAAGGACAAATAATAAAGAGCTTCAAAAACGGATTGAATTTCTCTCAACAAACTACTTAGGTCATGCTGCGCCCATTTACATCGATGTGATGAAAACGTTAATCCCAGGAGTAGAACGTTTTTTTCAAGTGAATCCGAATAAGCATTTTCCCTATCATCGCTATGGTTTTATGGATAATTTAAAAATTGGATATAATATAAATAAATTTTTAGCAATGCCTGATCGAAGTCCTTTGATTCCTACGGATACTGAACAATTTGAAGAGTTTTTGCCTTTAAATTTCACACTCCTCAACCAGCAAAATAAAAAGAAATGGAAGAATATCATTAAAAAAATGATTAAGTCTCACATCAAATTAAATCACGATGAATCCCTGAAAAAAACATTAGAACATGGTTTTTTATTTGATTTAACTAGAAGCCTGCAAAACACGATTCGAACTGATGGAAATAAAAAAAAAGAAAAAGAATTTAAGCTTCAATTCAATATAATCAAAGGAGAGATGAGAAGATCAATTGAAGAAGCAGTTAAAGAATTAACGGCGGAATTTCCAAATATTCCGCAGAAAAAATTAAAAGAATTCATTAAAGGCAACGTTACGACCATCAGCCGAGTAAAGCTCGAACAGGAAAAAAGAGCTGGCGTCAAAATACTTCCGGTTTTTTCAAGCCTTAAAGGCAAAAAACTACCCAAAACACATCCTGATTTCCTTAATTTTCTTAGCAATACAGGCCTTTTTATTGGTGCAGTAAATATGCGTAGAAATTTAGTCGACGCTTTCCAAAAAGGAAAAGGGGTCAGTTATGCTGTAGAAAAGGGCAATAAAGACGCCATTTTTTTTAAAAAGAAAGATAGTTTCATTAATTTAGCATTATTTGCCAGACTTTCTCATAAAATGAAATTACCAGATTATCAAAAAAATAATCCCCACATAGCTGTGATGATGCAATCTACTTTGGAAATGTTAAATGGCTTATTCAACGAAATTAAAGAAGACCAATGGCAATCTCTTAATCAAGAAAAAGCTCAAAGAGAAATTTTACAAACCACTTTGTTTAAGCTCAGAGAAAATTTAGCAACAGCAGAGCTCCACGAGAAAACGGATTTTTCTCAGTTTGCTCAAGCCATTGAAATGGCTCATGCCGAGTTAGCTGTCCTATTGGAGTTGTTTCAACCTTTTAAAAATGAAGACTTTTCTAAAATTTACAAGGCCAATTTGCAAGTGATTCCTCAAGAGCTGAAAGATAGTGTTATCACAGGTTTAGGAAGAACTGGAGTCAACCTCTTCGCTGCTATTAACGTTGCTATTCAAAAAAACAACGCCTCACCCATAAGGGTATATGGAGGCGGATTTTATTTCGAACAGGCTGGATTTATTGGATATGATAACAAAATTGCAGAAGTTTTAAAAGACCCCACCAAAGCCAAAAAAGTAGATTTGTACGCCTGTCAATTTAACCCAAATATAGATATAGAAACTAATCATACACATTATGAGCAAGGACATGTTGCTGAGGATATAAAAGCATTACTAAAAGATAGATGCCAACAAACTGACCCTCCATTAACTGTTGCCTTGGACTGTACAATCGACTTTATCAATTCTCAACATGTTAAAAAGCTTCTTCAAGAATTCAAAGAAGAAATCGAAAAGGGAACTTTAAACTTTGTTTTTTTTAGGAGTGGGCAAAAACTGGATATGTTCGGAATGGATAATTATTATGGCGCTCCTTTTTTCATGGTGAATAATAATGATCAAAAATGGAAACCATTTAGGGTCGTGCTGCAATCACAAGGAGTTCAGACAGATACTTTGAGCCAGCAATGGTTCTGTCTCGTCAATAAATATGGATTCTCAGGCCTAGAAAATTATAGAAAGCTCATCTTCGATAATTCTCGCGAAATCCTAAAGAAATGTCCGAAAGCTCTACGTGCCAATCAAGCTTTTACGAACAAAAAAATTACCGTCAGCACTGTTGAAGATAAAATGAACGTTTGCTTTATAGATATTAAGGTCAAGACTAGGTTGCATAAATTAAAAGCGCTGTCCTTAATGGCACGTTTCTATTCAAAATGTATTAAGCATGGCATCAAGACTCATTCACGAGCAAGTTTCGGTTTTATTCACCCTAACTTCATCGTGATTATGATCCAAGAGGCAAAAGACTCAACAACCATTCGTCTTAATCCAGGAATTAATCCTAAAGAAAATAAGTTCATCTTTGAATTCCTAAAAGAACTTGCTGAAGAACAAAAAATAAAGCCTAATTTGCGTCCTAAATAAAGTTCGTTAGTGATCCATGGCATAAACGATTTGGAATTGTCTGATCTCTTTTACGTAACTTTTACAGAGTATTGAGATTGTATTTCATAATCTTAGCATGAAGTCCATTCACATCCCTCTCTTCATCATACACATCCCCTGGCAGATTGCTAGTCCATTGATTGATTTCTTGCAAATCTTGTGCCTCTAAGAAGGGCAGCTTCTTCAAACTACTGTTTTGCGCTGCAAAATTTTGCGGGCTAAGTCCTACAATAACAGCATCTGCTCGTCCGCTTTGAAGCAAAGCAGCCACTGCAATATTCGCGATTTCGCAATGATACTTAGCCGCCATCTCACTTAAAATTGAAAGACGTCGTTGAAACTCTTCCCATCCGCAAGCCGAATGGATAAGAAGCTGGTATTTTACCAAGGAACGATTTGCTAATTGTGTAAGCTTGGGTTCCTCTTGACCAAGCCATTTCTCGCTTACAAAGCCTCCAAGCAAGGCGCCGTATGCAAATATTTTGATATTTTTTTTATGACACCACTCCCCCACCCCTCCTTCAACTCTTCTATCGAAAAGAGACACTTGGACCTGCAAGGAAGCTACATCAAAGTGCTCTGAAAATTCCTTTAGATACTTTCTATTTACATTGGTAAGACCAATCTCATCAATTTTACCCTTAGCTTTTAGTTCCAAGAGAAATTCCATAGTGGATAGGTACTTTTTAACCTCCCAATTCCACCAATGGAATTGCACGAGATCGATGCATTCTACCTGCAAACGTCTAAGGCTGCGATCAATGATGTTTTCGACATATTTGCGGTCAATCTTCTGCAGGCAATCAAGGTCAGGCACAAACTTAGTATGGAAGCGCAGCTTTTTATCTGTGATAGCTTTTGAAGCCTTCCCTAACAACTCTTCGACGCCAAGATAAATATCTGCGCAGTCGAAAGTACTAAACCCAGACTCTATTGCGTCTAGGATAGGTTTTATGTCAGCATTCTGCTGGGAGTGACCCGCAGCAAGCTGCCAACAGCCCCTAATAATCTTTGATGTATTTATCTCTTCATTCATAATTATGCCTCGTCGCTGTGACTTGGTGGTGATAAAAAGTCCTTTTCCCCATTCTCACTATTTTAAAAACACCTCCGCAATTGACATCAGGACAAGCTACCTCATGATCTGTACTGATCCAATCATTAGGATCCGTAAATCTTTGCTTGACGGTGATGATTGGAATCAAGGCAGCAAGACAGTAGATAGGAAAACTTTGGCCATTCGGCAGAGAAAAGTTTTCGCCTGAAAGCAGAAAGTAGTCTCCTAGCTTGTGATTGCAGACCATAGGCTTAATGCCATTATTGGCTACTTCAACTTTGATGTCGTATAGTTCAAAAAAATCATCCTTTTGCATACATGCTCCTTTTTAAGAATAAAGAACGTCGCCAGTGCAACCAACATAAACGGTAAACAGATGGCAAAATTTGTTTTAAATAAAGCAATACTAATGTGGCAAGTCATGGGCGCTAAAGCAGAAGTAAAAGAGGCACCTAGAGAATAGCTGGTCGAAACTGCAGTGTTGCGTGCTTGACCAGCAAAAATATCCCCAAAGAAACGGGGCGTACAAAGGCAGAAGATCATATGAAAAAGATGCATAAGAATCTGCGCGACTAAAACAACTGCATAGGAAGAAAAGGCTAAAGCTAAGCCTAAAAAGGGTGCGCTTAGTAAAACACCCAAAGCTCCAAATCGCATCATTTTGCGGTAAACAAAAGAAAATCTATCCGCAACATAACCAATACACGGGGGCAGCACGATCCAAAGACCAAGTAAAAGCGAATTGGCTTCAAATATTTGCGATCGAGGAATTTTCAGATCTTGATGAACAAGCTCATTGAGATAGATCAAGGATCCGTAAAAAACCAAGACTTGCATAGATGCGATGATCAAAGCTTTCAAAATGGCTTTCTTGTCCTTTACAGATTCCGTTGCTATTTCCGAAATTTTTTTTACTGTTGCCACATGATATTCCTTCATAAAGGAACGAAACAACAAAAAGAAAAATCCGACCAAGCCCCCAACTAGAAATGTCATACGAAAACTTTCCTCGTACCGACTAGCCAGAAGGCTTGCAAGTACTCCCCCTACATGCGTCGATGAAACAACACAGGCTCCATAAAAAGTTCGGAATTGTGGGTTGAGTTCAAAAGCATAAGTCATAGCAGTTCCATATTCTCCCCCAACAGCAAGTCCTTGAGCGATACGACAAAGAAGAAAAAGAATGGTGGAGGTCAATCCCAGCACTTTTACGCCTGGGATAAAAGCTAGGGCTAGAGTTGCTGTTGACATCAAGACCATAGAGCTAATTAATGAGGTTTTTCGTCCGTATAGATCACCGATGCACCCAAAGCAAAATGCCCCCAAAGGCCTAAATAGGAAAGCAATTGCATATCCTATATAGGCATAAAGCAATCTGAAAGATGGACTGCTGTTGCCAACAAATTCCTCAACAATTGAACTTGACAGCAAGCTAACAAGCATCATGTCAAAGTGCTCAAACGCTACACCCAAGGTGATTAAGAAAAAGCTTTGCTTTGCCTTGTGAGTTTTAATCATGGTATTCCTCTTTCAAAATCAATCCATTTCCTTCGCTGCAAGTTTGTTCTTTTTTAAATTGGTTGAGACAGAAATTTTTAATATTTCGTGATTTTTCATTCCATCTTGCAATATAAGCCTCTGAAAATAATTTAAAGTTACTCTGAATTTTTTCTGGTTGTTGCTCGCGGTCATCCAAAAGCTGCAGGATTGTGCGCGGAACGAGGGAAAGGCTTAAAGTTCCTCCTAGCCCGGCAAGGGGTGAACTGTGGCCCGCTGCATCACCAATACGGAAAACATTGTCCATCGAAAAATGAGAGGCTATCTTATTTGTAACCTGTACGGGTTCTTTTACTGCAGTTAATAACCGGGGTGTACTATTGATATTTGCAAGATGAAAGGTCTGTTGAACTATCCTAAGTATCAGTTCTCGTATGTGGTCTTGTCTGAGAGCCTTATTTGAAGTCACAGCAACATTGATCACTTGACTCATAGCATTGAAAATCACATTGGCTATCTTCAAGTTCTTTTGAGAAGCATCGATTATGGAAACAACGAAAGTTTCCTTGCCTGAATACTCAACATTTCCAAAGATCCAGTTTTCACCCGTACATTCATTTTCAACTATATTCGTTACCATACCCAGTCGATCGACTGTCGTAGAATGTACACCTTCCGCTACAAAAAACAAATGAGGTTGCAGTATCATTGAATTGCTGGGATTGTCTTTTCCCGTGATCTGAACCTTTGAGACTCCTCCTCCTGGTGTGCGAGCTAAAATTTTGACCTCAGCTTTTCGAATTATGTGCACCCCGGCCTCTAAGGCCTTACTGGCAAGAAATGTTTGCAAAACCCCAATAGGCACGCTGTAGATTCCATCTTGACTAAACAGCTTATTAAAATTTTCAGGCTCAAAGACCACGGATTCGTCGAGTTGAAGCTTGCTGACGTCAGTAAGTGGGAGATGTCGCGAGTTCGTCTTCCCCACAACCACACATCTATGCTCTTTGATTCTTGCCGCAACGCATGCTTCAAACTCCTTCAAAAGGTTATACTTTTTCAGAAAAACTTGTGTTTCAACGTTAAGATTGATGACATTGCAACGATTGAAAGTCTCGCGTTTTTCAGCGATAACCACTTTAAAGCCTCTTGCAAGTAAGACAAAAGAGGCAGCTAGCCCTGCGATGCCAGCGCCGCTGATCAAGGCAAGCTCTTTCGATGGAGCTCTTAAGTAAAGGCCACAGTTAAGAGCTGTTTTTTTTATGCAAAAATCTATTACCCTATTTAGGGCTTTTATTCTATTGCGATTAAAAAAAATGGGCGGTTGATTATGGATTAAGCCCCTCAACGCATTTATAATTGTTTCTATTTTAATTTTATTGATTTTCCCATTTGTTAATGCCACATGTAACTCAGACAAACAATCAAGGGAGTATTTTTTTTCAACAATTTGCATCATGATAATCCTCTTCAAATTCTTGGTTTTTTTATTTATAAGTCAGCCAAAGCAGGTTTTTCAAAAGGCTGCTAAAGCAAATAAAACAGAAATGTATGGATAAAAAAATTAGGCGTGGGGACGCCACCAAGAAGAAAGGCAGAAAGAAGGTACTAAGAAACGATAACTATTCATTTTTTTTTATATTTCCTCACATAGTTTTCTATAAACTTTAAAAAATCATCGTTAGCGATTTTTAAAGCATTAGATCCACGTGTGATTTGAGAAATGCTGACTTGTAATTTGTCAGATATTTCTCGTTGTGATAATTTTTCATCCAAAAGGGCTTTAATGATTTGCATCCGAGAAGATAAGTGTTCTTTTTCTTCTATAGTTAAAAACAAATTTAACAGTTCTTCCAGACGAGCTGGGTTTTTTGTCGTCAAACATAAGTCTAAAAACATCCACCAACCCTCTTCATCGTACTTTTTCATTTAAGTCCTTTTTTGGTCTAATGATGTAATGCTACACCATTACAGCATTTTGAGTCAAATCTTTTAGTTCTTTTAATTCTACGAACTTTGTATGGCAAAAAACACTGTAAATAATATATTTTCAATTTAAATGAAATTTTTACATGAGGCATGAACAATGAAAAACATACATTGGATAATTATTTGGATCATTTGCATATCATTCTGTAACGGGGCAAATACTTTTGGACAAGAAACAAATAGTTTAAACACACATATTATACGAGAAATTCCTGCAAATGGAATTTTGATCAATGAACCAGGAACATACGTCTTCGAAAAAAACCTCACCTGGAACCCAAACTCTGATGGAGTAGCCATCACTATTCAAGCGAATGATGTGACCCTTAACATGCAAGGCTATACCCTGAAATCTTCCTCCACAGACTTTAAGACTATTGGAATTTCAGCGATTTTGAGTTCAAATCTACAAATCAAAAATGGAAAACTTCAAAATTTAGGGCTGTCTGGCATTCAGTGTACCCTATGCATCGATGTTTCCATAAAAAACGTCGTGGTAGATGGACTTAATGTCCATGACACGGCCAATTTCATAGTCCCTACGGGAATCCTGACAAGTGAATGCATCAACGTATTTATCGATAAATGCACCGTCAAAAATATCCATGTCCAAACTGCTTCAACTGCAGCCATTCAACTGACCGGAACACTTTTCTCCAAAGTTACCAATTGCAAAATCAAAAATCTGCTCAATAAAGATGGCGCATGCACCGGCATTGGCCATTTGCTTTGCGTTGATGCTCTAGTGGAGTCGTGCAAATTAGATAAGATTCAAAGCAAATTTATCAATAACCTTAATACTGAAGGACACACTGCAATTGGAATAATTCCTGTTTTTTCGACAGGTATCAAGATTCAGAAATGTTCTGTTTCCAATGTCATCGGATGTTGCGACGATGCCCATGGAATGAGTGTTTTCTTATGCGAGAATGCAATCGTCGAGAATTGCAAAGTCTCCAATGTATTAGATGGAGCTGGTGCAGCTAAAAAGGGAGCGAAAGCAACAGGAATAGAGGTTTATGCAAATGACGTAATAGTGTCCGACTGCTTTGTTAAAAATATTTACGCTATTAATCCTGAAAACAAACAGTCTACAGGTTTTAGCTGCGCTCTATCCAATAGAGTAACATTCTTCAAATGTAAAGCAGAAAATGTCCAAGTCATCGACGAAAATGGAAAGCAATCAGCCTCCCTAGGTTATGGCACAGGGTTTGGTTGGGCTCCTGATCCCAGGCCATCTTTACTTATGCCTGCTGTGAATGTGCTCTATCAAGACTGTATTGCAAAGGGTTGTCAGGTCGGTTTTGATTCCTGGTTTCATATTGACTCCGTTTGGGATCATGTTGTCTCAATTGGAAATAAAATCGTAATCTTGAATCAAGGTGACGATGCACAACGTACTCTTTCATGCGATCCTTGCTCCGAATGTGGTTGTCAGCAGATAGGATGCTTTCCAACTCCCTATGTTGTTACCGTCAATAATGTAGCAAACAATAATATATTTGTTGGATATGGCGAGGGTAAAATTATAATTGGGGAATAATTAAATTACGGGGTCAGGCTTTACGGGGTCATTTACGGGGTCAGACTTGGGGAGAAACGAATCGCTTAAAAACCCATAGTTTTCTTCTCTAAAATCCCCGAAGCTTTCTGTTCCATTTCATTCTTTAGTTTAACAATTATTGTCTTTAATTTTCTTCGTTGTGATTGAACGCTCATGCCAATTTCCTTGGTCTTCAAATTGTCTATGTCGGATTGTTTAATAGACTTAATCGCATCTGCAATTGTTTCTTCATCGGTTGGACCAACGCTTGCTATAGCTCCAATGACAAGAGAGGTAAAACCAAAAGCTGTTTGTTCATGCTCCATATATTTGATCTTTCCAAAGATCGATTCAATTACTTCTGTAGAACCTATAAAACGATCTCCCAGTTTTATTCCTTTTGATTGTTCTAATAGAAATATCGATATGCGATCAGCAAACTGTAATTCTTCGAAACCCATTTTAATAGGCCCTATTGCTTCTTCAAATGAATCAACTATATTTGTATGAATGCCTTCCATTCTTACACAATAACGTGCTGCAGCTGCAATTATGATAAATCTATACCAGGTTTCAATATCTTTACTATAATCTATTAACCACCCCAAGTATTTTTTGAGTTCATCTATATTGAATTCTTCAATGGAAACTCCATTATTGAGTAATATCAGCATATTTAAAGCCCATTCTATTAGAGATCCTACATTCATATAACGCGCTTTTTCACGTGGGCTTGGAGGAAGAATGCCTGGAATTAAAGAATGCTGCATTTGTCTTCTAGCTTGTGTAACTTGTTCTCGAAATGCTTTCCATCTTTCAGATTTTTCTAAAATAATTTTAAGATTGTTTGCAACTCGATGTGCAGTATCATTGATATATCGTGTTTCTGGGTGGCTTAGAGGAATAACTAAACATAAGTAAGGGGGTATCAAAGCGTATAGACTTATTGACAGTTACGCTAGTAAGCATAAATACAGCTTCAGGAATCATTTGATAATAAGCGAGAGCCCATTCTAAACTAACGTAAGAAGGCTCATAAAGAACATTTGCAATTTGTTCGAGAGGATCGGATTCTTCTTTCACTTTTTTTGCAATAACAAAAAAATCTTCTTTCAGGCAAATCAAGTCTCCATTCTCAATCATCTGAGAAAGGATTTGTTCGGGATTGCTTTCATCCTTGAGTAGATGAAATAGATTTTGCTTGTTAATGTAAACTGTATTGACGCGAGATAATACTGAATGCATAAAGGCAAAACCTTGGATATGACAAATTAATGATCGGGGCCGATCATTGAGTTTCTTCATTTGTTCATCTGAAAGGCATTCAGAATGAAAATTTTCAATTTCATTTCGAATGTGCATGGCAATGACGAGGGACATCTGAACAGTAGAACTTAATTTATTGAAGTCTTCTATATCCATTGTATGAGTAATTATTTCTCCTCAAACTCAAGGGATTCTCTATTTGTCATGACTCGATTAAGAACTTCTCGCAGTTCCTCTTCGGAGTGCATTAGTTCTTCTTTTTTGCGATGCTCTTCAAAATTTGCATATTCCGTTAAAGCAAGCTCTCTGGCCATTTCAGCAGATATTGTACCCGCATTTGCAAGAATTTTGTCATCATTAAGTGCTAGGAAAGCATCCAGTTTGGTTTTCCAGTCAACCATGTAGAGAATTTTCTTTTGACGAGCCTGTCGTTCGGCAAAATCTAGGTACTGACTCACAAGCAGTTCCAAATCCTTGATTTCATCATGACTCAAATAGTTTTTAGCTATATCAACGTCATTTTTTGTCAATTTCTTTCCCCGACCTACACCATCCCAAGTCGTAAGTCCCATGTTCAAATTGGAAGCGTTAGTTCTTTTGTAAATGATTTCAGCAGCTGTAAATCCAGTAACAGCATAAAGTAGCTTATTCTGCACCGTCTTAAAAAAATCCTGAGTCATTGGATGTTGTGGGTCATAGTCAGCGCTTAGGGTATAGATGTCCCTGATTTTTTGATAAAACCGTTTCTCAGAAGATCGAATAGCACGAATTCGATCTAATAGCTCATCAAAATAGTCTATTCTCCCCGGTTTGCTTAAACGTTCATCATCTAAAGTAAATCCCTTAACGATGTATTCCTTTAGACGCTGAGTTGCCCATTGCCTGAATTGAGTACCACGGTGAGAATTCACTCGATAACCA
This sequence comes from uncultured Parachlamydiaceae bacterium, assembly GCA_963748975.1. Classification (GTDB taxonomy): domain Bacteria; phylum Chlamydiota; class Chlamydiia; order Chlamydiales; family Parachlamydiaceae; genus Neochlamydia. Next base: position 36,876 of record CAVVKX010000002.1, on the reverse strand, counting down.
ATCGCTATAATTACCTCTAAACGATATAGTTGCGTTCGATACTTTTTACCGTCGGAAGCAGTTATTAAGGATTCCTTAATAACTGAATCTTGAGGCATCTCTCCTTCGGAGAAAATATTTTTTAAGTGGATATTGATATTTTGCGGTGTGGTCTGAAAAAGCTCCGCCATTAGCTTTTGACTGAGCCAGACAGTCTCATCTTGAAGATGGACTTCAATGCGTTGGCTGCCATCTTCAGTTTGATAAAGCAGGATTTGTCCTTGACTTATGAAATGTTCATCTGACATAACGGTTCCCGTGATGAATAAAGACACAATCTATCAAAATTCTCAAAAAATATGAAGGTCCTTTTAACAGGAAAGTCAAAAGACCTGTAACTAAAAGATTTATTGTTATTGTTTATTTGCTTTCATAGCTTTTTGCGAGCTAGTGCACCATTGAAACGCCAGAGCTGACGTCTACTAAAAGGGAGTTTCTTGAAAAGAAGCATCCATTAAGTCAAAGTCTTTAATACCTAGATTCTTTTTAGCTATTTCTTCTGCTCTTGTGTTCAGTTCCTCATTAGGGCTTGAGCGGTCTAGTTTTACACAATCCACAACAATAAGAAGTTTTTTCTTTGGTGTTTGAAAAGGGGCTGGTATCCAATGCCCACGATAACTGAAAAGTTGGACAGGTTTTAAAACATTCTCACATGCAATCAGATGATCATCAATAGCATTAAGCATTTGTTTAAGAAGGTCTGCCAATTTTTCATGCTTATTTTTAGCCATATTTGCTCCATTAAGAAGAAAAAACATGCTTATTCATTTTCTCAACAACATCAGAAGCATGGCTGTCGGATATATGACTATATCTTTTCACCATGTTTAATGTCTTATGTCCTAGAATTTTAGCGATTTCCGATAAAGAAGCTCCACTCATTAAAAGATAGCTTGCACACGAATGCCTATTGTCATGCCATTTATAATTGCTGACATTAGCTTTTCTAAGAGCTTGTTCCCAAGGGAAGCGTAAGTCCATGGGCTTTCGTGGGTCTTCTTTTGAAGGAAACAACAATCCCATATCTTTTTTATTACTCGCCATGAATCCTTGAAGCAACTGTAACGCTAGTCCTCGAAGATGAACCACCCTCCTGTCACCGTTCTTAGTTTGTTGAAGAGTGATACGCCCTTTGAACAAATCAATATCCTCCCATCGAAGATTCATAAGCTCTCCTTGTCGCATTCCTGTAGAAATTGCCAGTACAAAAGCTATGTAAAGATAAGGATTTGTGCTTTCTTGACAGGCTCTTGATAATGCTTCTCTCTTGATCATCAAGAAATCGAACTCTACCTCATGCTTCTCTGGGCTTGGTTACTTTTCGCATTGGAGAGTCATCTAGCCAACCCCATTCTTTCGTGGCGACAGTTAGCGCTTGGGAAATAGCAGCAAGATACCGAACGACAGTAGAGGGAGATCGAATTGTTCCTTTTTGAGTAATTCCTTTTAGTAATTTGTCTCGTTGTTCAGCGATTAACAGTGGTGTGATATCTGATAAAAGGCAATGACCAATTTGGCTCTTTCATCATTTAAGTTGAGCCGTGGTGGCTGCTGCATTCTTTGGTTTTGTGGGGATAACATTTTCAATATACCGATCAATGCTTCACTTAAAGTATGTTTTTTTGCTTCGGCTGTTTTAAAGTGACTCCTTCACGCATTGCAGATTCAGTTTGTTGTGCCCATAGCTTCGCGTCGGTCTTGCGTTCAAATGTCGCGGTCGTTGAGGGATAACCTTTTAATCGAACTTGAACCCTAAAGTGAATTTTGCCATCTTCTGTTTTTCGTTCTTGTATGTAAGCCATATTTGCCTCCGTTTTGGTTGTTGTTTTAACAACGACGGATTGGTAATCCAATGTTGATGAGCCCAAATTCATGCTTCTATCAGCTTCTATCAGCTTCTGAAAGCGGTAAAAACTCGTAAGCTTTATTTTTGGTGCACTGGTGGTGCACTTAAACAAAAACCTAATGAGAATTTCCAGCTTCCGTATCCAATAACGACAATCAGGTTTTGTCCCTTTTGTCCCATTTGTCCTGTAAATTGAGGCTTATCTTGGCAACGAGAGTGTTGCCATTTTTTGTGAGCAAGTGCACCGTCAGTGCAGCATTGAAAAATTGGCAGCTACAGCTCTCGCCGCAACTGCCTAAATTTTAGAGTCTCCGGAAGAAGGATTCGAACCTACGACCAATGGATTAACAGTCCACTGCTCTACCGCTGAGCTATTCCGGAATAGAAGCAATATATTAAGCAAATCATCTTATTTTTTGCAACAAAAAGCGGCAGATTTTCTGCCGCTTTTATTTTTTTTAGTAGTCCATCCCACCTTGAGGCATCGCTGCAGCTTGCTTTTCTTCTACAACATCAGCTATTAAAGCTTCTGTCGTTATCAATAAACCTGCTATAGAGGCCGCATTTTCTAAAGCACAACGTGCTACTTTCGTTGGATCCAAAATACCGGCTTTAATCATATCTGTAAAGTCCCCTGTCAAGGCATTGTAGCCTTCAGTATCAGGGAGTTTCTCTACTTGCTGCAAAATGATCGAACCTTCTTGACCCGCATTCTCAGCTATTTGACGAAGTGGTGCACTCAAAGCTTTAGCTATGATCCTTGCCCCTGTTTTTTCGTCGCCTTCTAAACTATCCGCCAATTTGTGGACAGCTGGGATGCAGCGCACGTAAGCAACACCGCCTCCTGGTAAATAGCCTTCAGCTACAGCTGCAGCAGTCGCATGATGAGCGTCATCCACGCGATCTTTTGTCTCTTTCATCTCGACTTCAGTGGCAGCTCCTACACGAATAACAGCTACCCCGCCTGACAATTTTGCCAAACGCTCTTGTAGTTTTTCACGATCATAGTCGGAATCTGTTTCGTCAATTTGCCTTTTAATTAACGCTGCGCGCTCTTTAATTTTGTTCTTATTACCTGCGCCTTCCACAATAGTTGTCTCATCTTTTGTCACAATGATTTTCTTTGCACGTCCTAACATTTCTAAGGTGGCGCTTTCAAGCTTCATGCCTAGCTCTTCGCTAATGACTTGAGCTCCTGTTAAAATGGCAATATCTTCTAAAATTGCTTTACGGCGATCACCAAAACCAGGAGCTTTAACTGCACAAACTTTCAAACCAGCCCGTAGACGGTTTACCACCAGCGTTGCCAAAGCTTCGCCTTCGACATCTTCTGCTATCACTAGAAGCGGCTTTCCACTTTCCGCACAGGCTTGGAGAATAGGGATGAATTCTTTGACTGCAGAAATCTTTTTCTCGCAAATTAAAATATAAGCATCTTCTAAAATCGCTTCTTGCGTTTCTGGATTGGTCATGAAGTAAGCTGAGAGGTAGCCGCGATCGAAATTCATACCTTCTACTACTTCTAAAGTAGTCTCAAAGCCTTTTGCTTCTTCGACAGTGATTGTGCCATCTTTACCCACGCGTTCCATAGCTTTTGCAATAATTTCTCCAATTTCCTTGTCATTGTTAGCGGAAATTGTCGCAATTTGAGCAATTTCTTTAGTGTCTTTAATGGTTTTGCTACGAGCTTGCAATTCTTTAACAACTGTTTTAACAGCTTTTTCAATACCTCTACGGAGGCTTAAAGGATTAGCACCGGCAGCTACATTACGCAGACCTTCGCTATAGATGAACTCGGCTAAAACAGTGGCAGTTGTTGTTCCATCACCCGCTTTATCGGCTGTTTTATTAGCGACTTCTTTGACCATCTGGGCGCCCATATTTTCATGCTTGTCTTCCAGCTCAACTTCTTTAGCCACCGTCACTCCGTCCTTGGTGATATGAGGCGTGCCGTAGGACTTGTCGATGATCACATTGCGACCTTTAGGGCCCAACGTTACTTTCACAGCATCTGCTAAAATGCGCACACCTTTTAATATCTTTTGACGTGCTTCTTCTTTGAATTTTATATCTTTTGCGGCCATAATTATGTCTCCTTTTGATAAGTTACTCTATGATGGCGATAATATCGTCAGCTTTTAAGATGACATAATCTTCATCTTGAAGCTTGATATCCTGCCCGGAATATTTTTCCATGATAATTATATCTCCGATTTTTACGGAAATAGGGATGAGGTTGCCATTCTTATCTTTCTTTCCAGTCCCAATAGCAACGACTTCAGCTTGCTCTTGTTTTTTCTTAGCTGTATCAGGCAGAATAATGCCTCCTTTAAGCTTTTCTTCTTGTTCTAGGCGTCTAACCAGAACGCGATTGCCCAAAGGCTTAAACTGAACTTTAATGTTATGTTTTTCTTTCGTTTGAGTTTGTGCCATAATGACTCCCTGTTTTGAAAAAATTTATCCTATTTTTTACACTAGATTTGTTTTTTAAAGCATCAATATATTTAAAAAAGGGAATTTCCACAAGTAAAATTAGCAATCTCAATCTTAAACTGCTAAAAATTTGAAAACTGAACCTGAAAACCGGGAAGAGATTTAATCCTAACAAGCAGAGTTATTCGTCTTTTTTCACTGCTTTTTAGTTTTTTTTACTGCTGATTTTTTTCCTAGTAGGACAGCTAATTCATCGACAAGATTACGGAATTTATGAATCGCTGCTTCTACAGGGGCTGAAGATCGCATATCCACACCGCTTTTTTCAACATTTCAATGGGGAAATTGCTCGAACCGCCTTTTAAAAATGATAAATATGCATCACATTCTTTTTTTTCCTCCGATTGATCACACGTTCGGATAGAGCTAAAGCGGCGCTAATTCCTGTTGCATATTGATAGACGTAGAAGTTGTAATAAAAATGGGGATGCGGAGCCCATTCGATTTCGATTAAAGGGTCTATGACAACCGGTCCGAAATAGATGGCATTAAGCTCGCATATCTTTTAAAAATTTAGGCGTAATGGGAATGTTTTTTCGCCATCTGGTGGATAAAATGCTCGAATCAGCAAACATGGTCTGACGAAAAAAGTCGCGCGATGTCTTCGTATTTGATGGTTGATCAGGAAGATTTTTTCTTCTTTTGTTTTGGCGTGCTTAAGCAAATAACGCATCAGGAGGTCTTCATTAAATGTCGAAGCCACTTCTGCTAGGAAGATAGGATAATCTGACTGATGATAAGATTGATTTTTATGGCTCAAATAACTATGCATACTATGCCCTGCTTCATGAGCCAACGTAAAAGCATCTTTCAAAAGACCTTTATAATTCATTAGAATGTAAGGCATACTATCATAACAGCCCCCGGAATAAGCTCCAGACCTTTTATTTTTATTTTCGTAGCGATCGACCCATCGTTCCTTCAAAAGGCCTTTTCTCAAGATATTTTGATATTCACTCCCAAGCGGTGCGACAGATTCAATAACAGCTTGTTCAGCTTGTTCATAAGTCATTTTAATGTCGACATCTTTTATTAAAGGCACGTAGATATGGTAAAGATGAAGAGGACCAATATTTAAAACTTGCTCACGCAAACGCATATATTTGTGGAGACATCAATGTTGTCATTTACGGCAGAATGAGGGAATCATAGACGTCAAGGTCGATATTTTTGGGGTATAGAGAGGCATCAAGGCATGAATTAAAATTACGCAGGCGCGCATTAAAAAGATGAGATTGCACATCGCCGTTTTAAAAGTTCACACATCGTGTTCTCAAACTCCCAAAACTTGCCATGCATAAATTCAAAAGCATTTTTACGGAGAGCGCGGTCTTGATCGCGTATGCATAAAGCATAAGTGGCGTGAGTTGAACTCTAAGTTCATTTCCTTTACTGTCCTGTACTCAGCCAAAACGGAAATCTGCATCAATTAAAGCGGAAAAAGTTTTGACAGCGGTTGCCATGGCTTTTCCTGCCTGGGCGACGATTTCTTCTTTATCTGATGTTAACGTGTGCTTCTTAAGACGTATAATTTTTTCGAGATAGAAACGGTAATCCTTCAAAATCGGCGAAGCTAATAATTTTTTTAGATTTGCGGCGGGAAGAGCTAGAAGCTCTGGCTCAAACCAAGCACATTCTTGGTTGAAGTCATGCATTAGGTGTGAAATTTGTATAAAAACTGTTTTAGCATTATCATCGGTAATATCTTCATCATGACGAAGATGTGCGTAGGTATAAAGTTTAGATAGCTTGCGGGAGATATCAAATAAAGTTTCCAAGGCAGATTTAAGAGCTTTCGCATCTTTTCCTAGTTTCCCTTTATAGCGAGCTAATTGCGGCCAATGAGGTACTTTGTCAATTTCACCAACGCTTTTGAAATCTTTCTGCCAATGAGAAGCTGAAGAATAAAGGGATTCTACATTCCATCTGTCTTCCAAGGCAACTTCAGTGCGTATTTTTACCATGATTCAACCTCAAATTTATTGAAAGGAAAAGTATACATATTGCCTATTTCAATGTACAGAAAATGATTTATCAAAAATAAGTCGCCTAAAAGATCACGAAAACGTATAATAGTTAGTAACTTAGAATTTTATTTTTAAATTCTATTAAATTTGATTTGCAGAATATTTCTTGAGCGCGTATGCATTTTTACTAACATAATTTTAATGATTTAACCCTTGCTTTATAGATATTCCAATTGAAATATCACGTTTGATTTCAACACACCATGCGATAACACGAAGGCTAAGCGTATGAAAAAAAATAATGAAAATAAAAAATCTAAAGGAAGCTTTGTTGTCAAAAATGATCGTGGACTACACACTAGACCCTCAACAGAAATAGTTAAATGTGCTACTAATTTTAAATCTGAAGTTTATTTAATCTTCCAAAAAAATCAAGTGAATGCAAAATCACTTTTGGGAATTTTAATGTTAGCTGCTTGCAAGGGTTCAAAAATTCTTATTGAAGCTGAAGGCGAGGATTCAGAAGAAGCTGTGACAAGCTTAATACAGCTTGCAGAAAATAATTTTAATATTAAATATTAGACCTCTTGGGAATTAAGGGTTTGTCGATTTTCGATAGAACCTTAATTAGGCAAGAGACCTATTGAAAATTTTTGAGACTACTCATCTTCAATGGGAAGTGTTTTTTCTAAAACTTCCCGCGTGCAAAAAACGGGGGCATTATTCATAAGAGCCAAGGTGATGCAATCGCTGGGTCTTGCGTCGATCTCAACAATATGACGTATGTCACCCAGGTCTTGTTCTAAAAAGAGTCTGGCGAAATAGATCGTATCTTGAATATCATTGATGACCACTTGTTTGATACGTATCTCATACCCGCGAAAAAGATAATTGATTAAATCATGAGTCAATGGCCGTGGTTTTTCTGTTCCAGTCAAAAAAACTTGTAAATTGCGGCCAATGCTTGGATCTGTATATATGGCAAAACGTTTTCCTTGCCCGTTTAAAACGATCACGGTATAGGACCGAGTCTGCATAATTTTATCAAAGGAAAGTTGAACAAGTTCGGAAAGCATAATAAAGTCCAATTTCTTTAGGGCAAATTAGTCATTAGAAGCAACGAAAATTATGACCATGCATGCTATGACATGCTATTATAAATCTTATGACTATCAAGTATTTTAGTCACTAACGAATTTCCACTCTTCCATTATTGGTATCCTTACAATAACCTCTGCCTGGAAAGAAATGTAAAAATTCCCGCTTTCATCCACACCTACAATTTCTTTTAGACTATGTTGAAGCTGTTAAGGCTCCTTAATGATTCATTAAATGAATATCATAGTGTGCTCCCATTATCCGTTATGTAAAGCTCACCTGCAGCATTTACGCGAAATTGTCCTGAATATCCAAGATTTTCAATCCGATGAATTGTAGCCACATAGGCAAAAGGGACAATTTCTACCGGTAAAGGAAACTTTCCAAGCTGACGGACTAATTTGTGTTCATCGACAACAATGACGGTTTCATGGCTCATACTAGCAATCATTTTTTCTCTTAATAAAGCCCCGCCTCCCCCTTTGATCATGCGTTTATCATGATCAATTTCATCAGCACCATCGACAGTCAAATCTATAAAAGAAAGAGTATTGATATCTATAAGAGGGATATGGCCAGTGCGTGCTTTATTTTCCGATCTTTCTGATGTAGCAACAGCTTGGATTTTAAGCCCTTCACGGCAGCGATCTATTAACCCATCGATGAAAAAAGTAGCTGTGGAACCTGTGCCTAAGCCCACAATCATCCCCTCTTTAACAAAAGTTGCAGCAGCATACCCCGCTGATTTTTTTCCAATTTGATGTTGTAAAATATTATCTTTTGCCATTACAAATACTCATTGTTTCAAATTTATTTTCATTTTGGTGGCTACATGATTACATTACAAGAACTTTGTGCTTATTTGGATAGACTTCTTCAACCAATCCAATTCAGGATTATTGTTTTAATGGCCTTCAAGTTGAAGGCAAGAAACATATCCATAAGCTGGCGACAGGTGTCTCTGCTAGTTTATCTACAATTCAAGCCGCTGCTGCTTGGGGTGCAGATGCACTTATCGTGCATCATGGTTTATTTTGGAATCAGGATAGCCATCAAATCCAAGGAGTTAAAAAAGAAAAGCTTGAAATACTTTTTACCAAAAATATTTCATTAATTGCTTATCACCTTCCGTTAGATGCTCATCAAGAACTAGGCAATAATTGGAAAGCAGCTCTTGATATGGGATGGAATCATCTTGAGCCTTTTTGTTTTTAAATGGCGTATACTTAGGTGTTAAAGGACATTTCAAAGAAATGAGCCCTGATGCCTTTCAAAAAAAACTTGAAGACTACTATCAACATCCTGCCTATGCAGCTGCGGGTGGTAAAAAAGAAGTTAAAACGGCTGGCCTTGTATCAGGTGGGGGTTATAAAGTTATTACTCAGGCTATCCAAGAAGGTTTAGACTGTTTTGTCACAGGCAATTTCGATGAACCTGTTTGGCATCAAGCGTTTGAAGAAAAAATTCATTTTTATGCGCTGGGTCATTCGGCCACAGAAAAGATTGGACCTCGGGCCTTAGGTGATCATCTGAATGGGGAATTTAAACTGGATTATCGCTTTATAGATATCTACAATCCCTTTTAAATTTAATATTGACCAAGAGGTCTATTCACTTTTAGTGACTCGTCCTTCTAAATTGCTTTCAGTGGGATGGGAAAGAGGTTTTACCAGTTCTTGTAATAGATGTTTAACGTAACGGCTGTGAATTTTAGCGGAGTGTTGATTTTCATCAAAAAGACTTATATCTTTTTGTTTGAGCTTGATACGTTCTTCCGCATGTCTTGAAATCCAATTTTTAATATCTTGGCTCACTTTATGAAGGGCAGCCTCAGTTACAAGTTGATGTTCTTCCTGTATTTGTAATTTAAGCTTACGGCGCGCTTTTTTCTACCTGACGACTTTCTTTTGCTTTAATAGCCACACATCCCCCTTTATTTTCACTTTCTTTAAACTTTTATTCTATCAAATAATTATTTTAACAGCAAACAGTGTAAAGCATTTTTTTCGGACTCGGCTTGCTTAGACTTGTAAGGCATGATGGGTAACATCAAAAATTTAGCAGTGTTCTTTTGGTATTAGTCCATTGACAGAAAAATACTTAAAACTAGAAAATGGGGAAACTTCTGCTTCTTCAAGGATAATTTATGAATAACTTAATTGAAACGCTGAGCGAACGCGGTTTTATTGATGCAACAACTAGTGAAGAACTTAAAGATATCGTAAAAAAACCTGTCAAAGTATATTGCGGATTCGATCCTACTGCAGAAAGCTTGCATTTAGGCAATCTGATTGGAATTATGGGCTTAGCCTGGTTTCAGCGTTTTGGCCACACACCTGTTGTGATATTAGGCGGAGCTACAGGAATGATTGGTGATCCTTCGGGAAAAACTTCTGAGCGCCAGCTTCTTGATGAGGCCACATTACAAAAAAATTTAGCAGGGATTAAAAAAAACTTCTCCGGTATTCTAGATTTTAAAGCTGAATTTAATGCCCCCCTTTTTTTAAATAATTATGATTGGTTCAAAAATTTTTCCTTCATTGAATTTTTGCGTGAGGTGGGAAAATACTTTAGAATGGGACCTATGCTAGCAAAAGATTCTGTGAAAGGACGTATGAATTCCGAGGAAGGGATGAGCTTTACAGAGTTCTCCTATCAGGTCCTACAAGGCTATGACTTCTTATATTTGTTTGAAAATTATGGAGTGAATGTTCAAATTGGTGGGAGCGATCAGTGGGGTAACATTACTGCCGGAACAGAATTAATACGCAAAGTGAAAGCGCAACAGGCATATGGATTAACCTTCCCATTACTAACGCGTAGCGATGGGCAAAAATTTGGTAAATCGGAAAAAGGCGCGATATGGCTTTCATCCCAAGAACTTTCTCCCTATGAATTCTATCAATATTTAGTACGTATGGCCGATGCCGATGTGATCAAAATGATGCGTATGCTGACATTCATGGATATGGATGAGATCAGGCTATACCAGGCTAAAATGCAACATTCCGATTACGTGGCTAACACGGCTCAAAAACGTTTAGCCGAAGAAGTGACGCGTATAGTGCATGGAGAAGAAAATTTAAAAATTGCCTTAGAAGTCACTAGAGCGGCTGCGCCTGGTTCGGCGACAACTCTGAATGCCACAACTTTAGAATCAATTGCAGGGGATATGCCTTCGCATATGCTTAAAAACGAAGAAGTCGTGAATTCTAAGTTATTAGATTTGATGTGTCATTTGGGATTACAGTCTAGCAAAAGTGAAGCTCGGCGTTTGATACGCAATGGTGGAGTCTATTTAAATAATGGTAAAATTTTAGATGAAAATTATGTCATTAAATCGAGTGATTTAATTGAAAATCGACTGTTGTTACTGGCTGTAGGCAAAAAAAATAAAGTATTAGTACGGATTGGAATTTAGATTTTTTTCTCTAAGATGAAAGATTAATTTACAAAAATATGTGATCCTTAGTAAAAAATCTTCTTGAACCGAAAGACCGATTGGTTATCATAGGACGCAGCAATCTTAAGAATAAAGACTGAATAACATGCGCATGCGCAAATTCATATCTGAAGGCTTAAAAGAAAAAACTTGAAAGTAAATAAAATGGGCTTGAAAATATACACATGAAAACTAGCCCAAAAAGTTAACGCACATTCAACCTAAGGAGTTCTATTATATGACAACAATGACTAAGAAAAGTACTATGACAAAAAAGAAATTGATTAATTCAATTTCGCAAGAAAAAGGGATTCACCCTAATGATGTGCGTCATGTCATACAATCTTTTCTAGACAAAATGACTGAGTGTCTTTCTACTGGAGATCGGCTTGAATTCCGAGATTTTGGTGTTTTTGAAGTCGTTGAAAGAAAGCAAAAGATTGGTCGCAATCCAAAAAAAGCAGCTGAGCCCATTATCATCCCTGCCCGAAATGCAGTGAAATTTACTCCAGGGAAAAAAATGCGCAAACTTATCGAAAGACCACGCCAGCTGATAAGATAATTTGTACGTTGGGATGTATAAAGCATTTAGCATTGAATAGCTTAGTAAACAAGTCCATGCTTGGCAGTAAAACCTTGTTCTAGTGTTTCATATTCAATTTTTTCTAAATCATTAGCCACCATGGTTAAATGATTTAGAAAAAAAGACCCTTATGTGAAACGGTTATTCTCTTGATTGGCATAACAAGTTATTGGCAAAATTGCCTCTTCTACTATATATTAAGCCTCTAACTTAGCAGGGGCATATCATGACATTACCAAAATTATTAGTTTTTTCTGCCCTTATACTATTTAGTTTAATAGGCATTCTGGCATTTTTTAAAAATGATAGCCAAAAGAAAAAAAATACACCCTCGACATCCTTGACCCATACCCCTATTGAAATTGATATCAGCCAAAACGTTAAAGCCCATGCGATTTCATCCAATTTACCGGTAAAATCTACCGTGCAAGAGACTCCTGTGTATGAAAACATGCCTGTCCATGAAGAGATCACAGCTAAAAATAATCGTTCAATGACCCCAAAAATTGAGAAAAAAAATATTCAAGAGTTACCTGAAGCTGATCGCATAGAAGAGTTTTTTAATTTGAGCGAACCTAAGTTTCCCATCGTCTCTACAATCACATATAAAAGCCGTGTTACGTGGCAAAAAGGTCGACCGGCCTGGCTCTCTGATTATGCTAACCATTACAAAACATCACGTCATTTTATAGCACGAAGTTTGAATGGTAAATCGGATTATTTAAAACAAGATGTGGCCGAGGGCGCGCGCTTTAATATTTTGAACCCTGAAAAAAATTTTCAATTCAATCTAATCATCGACACAAATCGATGCAAAATGTGGTTTTATTATCATGATCTAGACACAAAAGAAAAAGTCTTAGTCAAAACTTATCCTATTGGTCTTGGACGTGTGGACCACTCCAAAATATCGGGGCTATTAACACCCTTAGGGTTATACTCTCTGGGTTCAAGGATAGCAACTTATAAACCTAAAATCATGGGGTTGCATAACGGTGAAAAAATCGAAATGATCTGTCTGTTTGGTACCCGTTGGATTCCTTTTGAGAAAGAAATCAAGGGAACCACGGCTTCTGCTAAAGGTTTTGGCATTCATGGAATGCCATGGTCGATGAAAAAAGATAACCTAGTGGAAGACCCTTCTAGCTTGGGTAAGTATGAAAGTGATGGATGTATTCGTATGTTGGCGAGCGATATTGAAGAATTGTATGCTATCGTCATTTCAAGGCCAACGACTGTAGAAATTGTGAAGGATTATTTTGATGCGGAGAATGATATCGTCAATGGATCATCTGAATAACCGACTTTGTTGTACAGTTGACCACAGAGACAGTGAGATGGGGAGAGGTTTATGCGCTTGCGGCATTAAAGCTTGTGGTTTTATTTTTAACAAAGCCCTGGCTCTGAGGTAATTTATGCGAAAACATCTATAAATTCTATTAATTTAAATACACTTTTTGTATAATTCTATATTAACTTAGTGAATTTGATTGCAAATTAACAAAGGGAATTATGTTTATTCATCAGGATTTTGTAATTTCTCTTCCTTTTTTGAATAATCGTCCCTACTCAAAAACTCCCTTTAACTAAATATGGAGAACTTTTTGGAAACACTACCTCATGAAAGACAGATTCAAGAATATGTGAAAACCATAGAGCATCTTAAAAAGCAAAACAACTCTAATCCCCTCTTTAATTCTGAGATTCAAAAACTGGAACAGAAGTTAGAAAAGCTTAAAGAAAAAGTGTATAGGGAATTGACACCCTGGCAGCGAGTGCAGATCTGTCGCCATCCCTCACGACCCCATACCATAGACTATATTAAAAATGTTTGTCAGAATTTCCACGAGCTATGTGGAGACCGCACTTTTGGCGACGACCATTCCATCATTGGCGGCTTGGCTATGATAGGTAGCATGAAGTGCATGGTCATTGGCCAAGAAAAGGGTCATGACACGGAAAGCCGTGTCTACCATAACTTTGGGATGCTCAATCCTGAAGGATTTAGAAAGGCTCTTAGATTGATGCAGCTTGCTGAAAAATTTAATCTGCCTATTGTAAGTTTTCTGGACACCCCCGGCGCTAACGCAGGTTTAGAAGCAGAAGAAAGAGGTCAAGGATGGGCCATAGCGCAAAACCTACGCGCAATGGCACGCATAGCCACCCCCATCATTATAGCCATCATTGGCGAAGGCTGTTCAGGTGGCGCATTAGGCATGGGCATAGGCGATGTGGTTGGTATGATGGAACATGCCTATTATTCCGTTATCTCCCCCGAAGCATGTGCATCCATTTTATGGAAAGATTCTAAAAAAAATACGGAAGCTGCAAGTATCCTAAAGTTAAATTCTGAGGATATGCTTCAATTAAACATAATTGACGCCATCATTAATGAGCCTTTGGGTGGAGCGCATCATGATCACAAGAAAGCTTATGCCAATATGAAACAATTTATTTTGGAACAATGGCTCACGCTACGAAATATTCCCAAAGATATTTTACTTGAACAACGTTATCTTAAATTTCGTAGGATAGGTGAATTTAGCAGCCAGGAAGTTTAACCTTAAAATTATTATGAGAAAGATACTTAAAATTGCATTTGAAAAGCACCGCCATAGCTTCCTCGTAGGTTTAATTATTGCCGCGATGATTTTGCTCACTTTTGCGTCTCAGTTGGAGATTTTAGCTTTAGGTATTATCACAAAAAAAGGTCCTGATTTTTTCGAGTTATTTGCTCCTATAAAAGAAGGTAAATTACAAAAAGTTGATGTCATTACCCAGAATGAATTAATAGAGCGCTTTGATCAAATTGACTCCAATCAAGCAGGCTACATTACTTTCGCTGAAGTCAATCAATTCATGGCACGAACAAAAAAACATGACATCATAGAAAAAGTGACTCAATGGGTTAACCGCCTCTTTCCGATTAAAGAAAATTTGACAAATCTGGCCCTTTTTTTAATTTTTGTTGCCTTGTTTAAGGCTATCACACTTTTTTCCCATCGCTTTTCCACAAGACTTTTGGCCATTCATATTAGCCGTGATTTACGTCAGGAGTATTTTGAACATATTCAAACCCTGCCATTGAAGTTTTATCAAGACCACCATATGGGAAGTTTGTCATCAAGGGTTGTAGGGGATTCTTCGATGATTGCAGAAGCCATTAATGCCTGCCTTGTCAATTATCTACAAACTCCCTTTACTGTTTTGACCACACTTTTCATGTGTTTTTTTACCTCCTGGAAACTATCCCTCATCATTTTTATCGGTTTTCCCCTGATTGTCTTCCCTATTGTTTTTTTGGCAAAACGCGTCAAGCGTATATCTAGACAAATTCAAAAGAACCAAGAAAGATTTGCTTCAGTCATCATTGATTTTCTTAGTGGAATACAGACTGTGAAATTATTTGGTATGGAAGAATTTTCTCTTAAAAAATATAGGGATCAGAATTTCAAAATGGCCGAATTAGAAAAGAAAAGTGCGCGTTATGACCTTTCTTCAAGACCCATCATCCACACCATTGCTATGTTCTTCTTAGCAACAGCTTTAATTTATGGCCTATACGTTTTACAGATGAGTGTTCCCGAAATCTTATTTTATTGCGGTCTGCTATATATTTTTTATGAGCCCATCAAAAAATTTGCCGAAGAAAATAGCCACATCCAGCGAGGAATCGCTGCTGCTGAACGCATGTGCGAAGTTTTAGAACTTAAACCTTGTATCACTGATTTCGATGGAGCAGAAACCTTGAAACAATTCGATGACTGCATCGAATTTGATAACGTCTGGTTCAGTTATGGAAATGATTGGATCTTGAAAGGCTTAAGTTTTAAAGTAGAAAAAGGTAAAACAGTAGCTATTGTAGGCCCAACGGGTGCAGGAAAATCAACCATTGTCCAACTTTTACCTCGCTTATATGAAGCCCAAAAAGGGAGCATTCGCATTAATGGCAAACCTATCAATACCTTTACGCAAAAATCATTAAGGGAACAGATCGCCTTTGTACCACAAAGGCCCTTTCTCTTTCTAGATACTGTCGCCGAAAATATTTCCTATGGACAAAAACTATCCCTTGAACAAATCCAAGGGGCAGCTAAAAAAGCCTATGCAGAAGAATTTATTCTGCAGCTTCCACAAGGTTACCAAACGGAACTATCTGAAACCGGCAAAAATTTATCCGGCGGCCAGCAACAACGTTTAGCCATTGCTCGCGCGCTAGCAAAGAACGCCCCTATTTTAATCATGGATGAAGCCACCTCCTCCCTTGATGCAATTAGTGAAGTCCACATCAAAAATGCAATCCATGAATTGAGAGGCCAAGTCACGCAGATTATTATCGCCCATCGACTATCGACTATCGAAGATGCAGATGTCATCATTTATTTAGAAGATGGAATGAAAATAGCAGAAGGATCAAAAGACTTTCTAATAAAAACCTGCCCCGGTTTTAAGAAAATGTGGGAGCTCATGCTTGTAAAACAATTATGAAAAAAAAGAATACGGTCGTCATTCACTCAGGTGGAATGGATTCTTCCCTATGCCTTGCCCTCGCCATAAAAGAATTTGGCAAAGAGTCTGTATTGAGTCTTTCCTTTAATTATAGTCAGCGCCACTCTAACGAACTTATCCAAGCCAAAAAAATATGCAAAGATTGGGAAGTCGACCATACCGTTGTCCATCTGGATTGTTTGCAAGAAATAACAGACAATGCACTAATCAATTATACCTTAAAAGTAGAAGATGATAACAAAAAAAACAAAGCCCCCCCGAATACGTTAGTTGTGGGAAGAAATGGGCTCATGGCACGGTTGGGATCGATCCATGCAGATTATTTAGGGGCTAGTTCAATTTATATGGGAATTATTGGTGTAGAGGGGAATTTTTCGGGTTACCGGGATTGTTCGCGAGAATACATGGATCTCAAGCAGCAAATTTTACGTTTGGATTTAAACAATCCTGATTTTCAAATACGCACACCTCTTGTGTATATGACTAAAAAAGAAACTCTCGAACTGGCGCATAAGTTAGGCATATTACACTATTTGTTGGAGAACACAATCACTTGTTATGCTGGCATCGCTAAAGAAGGGTGCACAAAATGTCCTGCCTGTACACTACGTCGCAAAGGATTGGAAGAGTTTAAAGTGGAACATCCAGGGGTTTTAAACCTCAATAGCGTTTTTAATTAACCACTGAGATGCATGAAATGTAGCGTAGGCTTTAGCCTGCGCTTGTTTTTGCAGACTTTAGTCTGCACTATGATCTTTAGGAACATAAAAACTAATATACGGATATCTTCTGCATAATAACTAACATCTTATTTGCAGATCAATTTAATGTATTTGCTTTGACATGGATTTTCCTTTAGTCACTAACTCCTGGAACATTCTTCTTATATAACTCCCATTTCAGAAAATAAGATTAAAAAAGAAAGGGAGCAGACTAAAGTCTGCGAAAACAAGCGCAGGCTAAAGCCTACGCTACACCTTTTGCCAGATCAATTTAATGTAGCGTAGGCTTTAGCCTGCGCTATGATCTTTAGGAACATAAAAACTACTATACGGATAATCTTCTGCTTTATTAACTAATTTTGCTTTGACAGGATTTTCTTTTATATACTCCCATTTTTGCCTAAGACCCACTTCATCTCTAATCAAATGATCAAAACTCTCAGACTGCCAAAATTTTCCAGTGCGATTAAGAATCCTATTGATGTTATATGCTGATAAACCTTTCAAATTTTGCATAATTTTGGCTAATCTGTTTCCACTTATGGGTTTAATAATTAAATGTAAATGATCGGGCATAACTACATAAGCCTGAAGAAGGTATTTTTTTTTGTCATCTAGAAAAAGATTGGAAATTATCAACTTTGCCAAATTGGGATCGTGAAAAGGTGTCCCAAGCGTGGGATTAACTCTAATGGTGATAAAATATGTAGAACCCTCTAACTCCCAATGAGGAAGATTTCTTCGATGAATTTTCGTTGAATACCAATCATGACCATCGAATTGCCTTATTTTAGGAAGGTTATTTTCATCATGAATAGGTGGAACATATTTTTTGTATGACATACACAGAAGATAAGCAATAAATTTTTAAATAATACATAATAGGAAAATAAGGATTAAAAGAAAGGGAGCAAACTAAAGTCTGCGAAAACAAGCGCAGGCTAAAGCCTACGCTACACTTCGATTGATTAATGAAAACAGAAAAATGCATCCAAAATATATCTTGAAACAGCTTTTATCTTTACAAGATTTTAACAAAATTTTTAATTTATATTTATAGTTTGTCATCATTGTTCCCATTATAAAATCAAAGATGCCGAATTTACAATTTGATGGAACAAAATAATAAGTTTTGCTATGCTTATAGCGTTTAACACAAAAAAATCAAATAAAACGTGCTTTTTAAAAAAGCTCTAATTTAGGGAATGAAAATGAGAATAGACTATATTTCTAAAGCTTTGATGACGTGTGATTTTGCTTCGCAAAGCCAAAAGAAACAACTCACTCAGCAAGATCGCAAACTCCTCCTACTTTGCAGCGAAGCATTACTTTATCCCCGAAGAAAAATTGATCTAAAGATAGAAGATATTAAAGAATTAATAAAAAAACTTGAAAATAATCCTAAAATTGAAAAGAAAGGTTCGTGTCATTTTATAAATTCTATTTTCAAAGCCATTGCGAATGTCCTTCATTTAAGGATAGGTTTCCATCGTTTAGATAAAACGGTCCATCAAGCTTTTGAAAAATCTTTAAAGCCTAAGGCCCATGAAGCCATTAACCCCGCTTATAATCAGATGATTTCTCATGTGATGAGAACACCCAATCTACTCCCTGATCAACGACATCAGGTTCTTGAAACAATCCAATCTTTCTATTTGTTATCCGTTCATGCTCCTTTCTTTGAAAGAAATGCTCAAATGGGCGCTAAATTCATCACAGACTTCATCGAAGAAAAGACAGGCTTATCCATTGGTCATTGGGTTCCTGAAATCACCATGCAATCAGTCAAAAATGCTCCTGAAATGTTAATGAATAAATTTTTACAAGCCCAAAATTCCAACCAACTATTTGAGTTTTTTACCAAAGCATTCGGAAATGATGATCTTACATTTGAACTTCGCTACCAACGCATTGCAAGTTATGGGAAAAATGACAATCAGCCCGCAGACATTGACCAACGACCTTTATATATAAATGAAAACAAAAACCACTTTGCTGATTTGCCACAAAAACCGCACGAAATGGTTTTGGAAGAGCCTAACTATGTAGAGCTGCTGGAAAAAGATAATAACAAAATTAAAGAGAAGTCCGAGATATTATGGGGAATTTGTGAAACTTTCCAAGAAAACCAATTTATTAATTTTGACGTAGATTTCGGATATAGTATGAAATGGAAACCTATGCTTTCTTGGTATCAAATCAAGGAAAAAATTCTACAGCATCCCGATTTTCTTGCTAATTATGCTAACACTGAAAACTTTGAAAAACACCTTTTGAATGAAGAGTTCATCCTTGGAAGACAATGTAAAGATGGTCAGATCACAGGTGAGAATCTTCCTCGTCTCATTGAAGATTTATTTGAGAACGGTATGCTCGGTAAAAAACAAAAGCCCATTCCTAAGCCTGTTTACCAACCCCAATGGAATGATGATATTAACATCCCAGTTGATAACAAGCCTGAAGAACCGGTTTTAAATAATAAAACCAATGAGTTTACAAAGCCTTATGAAGAAATTCAATTGGAATTAGACAAACATGTTCCTCTTTATTCCAAGACAGTCAAAGAATTGATCGATGCATGTTACAAGATTTCCCTTTACAAAGAAGAACTTATTAAAAACATAACTAGGAATAATCAAGGTCTTTGGGATAAAGATTACGGTTTGAACGGGGGAAAACGTTTGATAGGACTTGTTATTCATACAGAGCACACCCCTGAAGAAACTCTGGGTATTATTCAGCATGCTCCCATAGTATTTTATGATGCATTTCTAAAATTTAAAAAAGAAGATAAATTAAAGGATTTTTTCCGTGTTCTAGGTACTCTCGGACATAATGCATGTATTGAAGGACGTTTACAGGGACTTCAAGAATATATGGTCGAGAATGAAATGATTGAATCTGTTGATGATGCCATACGTTTAGTTCCCCCCTTGGTTCCTGTAGTTTCTAAAACAGATACTAAACAACATAATATTGGTAGGATGCTGAAAGTTTTTACTGAACTGCAAGCCAGAAAATTTTATAGAGATTCCGGTAAAACTTTAGATGCGGAATGGCTTAAAGTTCCAGGTCCTAAACAAGTTATCCTTGAGAATGATAAATTCCAAAAAGAGTACAACACTAAAGCTCTCTTTTTGAAATTCCTACGAGACGAAGCCAAAATCGTAGGGCAGGAAACAGGCGATACAAAACACGCCAACGGGGCTATTTTTACGGAAGAGGATGTAGAAATAGAAGCACAAGCTTGTAAAGATGCAGATTTACTTGAAGTTGAATAAAGGCACTTAATTGCAACTACTGATTACAACTATTTTAAAAGTTATATAATTATCAAAAATAGTTTGAAAAAGATTTTTAAACAAAATAAAGGTGAATAAAATGAGAATAGACTTTATCTCACGCGCAGTTATCACTGCAGAACATGCAACTGCTGGGCAAAGAAAAAGCGCTAACGCAAACTGAGCGCAAGCTATTACTCACTTGTTGCGAAGCTTTGCATCGTCCATTCAAGCAAGCTGAGCTGGGCCGTAAAGAAATTGATGTGGATCATTTAATAGAGAAACTTTCAGAGAAAACAAATAATAAAGCTTTTTCCTGTATACAAAAAATTCGACAGATTTTCCTTTCCATTATTACCCTAATACCAAATGCCCTTCATTTGCGCGTGAGTGATGATAGATTAGAAAAATCCGTCCATGAAACTTTTACAAAACTTGATTTAAGGAAGAAAATAGACCCTGCATACAAAGAGATAATTTCTACACTCATGAAACAACCCAATGTGGATCAGGCACAACGTACTGTTGCCCTAAAAGTATCGAATCCTTGTTTTTGCTATCCTGGTACGAAGAACAGATCAAAGCAGTGTATTACCGCCACTTTGCTGTCAATAAACAGGCCTTGGAATACATTGATGAAAAAACTGGTCTTTCTCTTGATGCATTAAATGACAAAGTCTTTGCCCTTTTCAGCAAAAGTTCAGTTCTTTTAAAAAACAAATTCCAAGAAGCTAAGGAAAAAAGAGAATTAGGTCATTTTTTTGCAAATGCATTTGATAAAGAAGACAATGATTTCATGCATTTGTATAATCGTTTATTTAAATATAATGCTGCTGAAGATGCAGAAGCACCCCCTGTGATCGAAGAAGCACAAAATGATGAAATAAAAGAAGAATTCATCGTGGACGTCCATGCCACTTTTTTTGAAAAATGTCAAAAATTTATCGACATCCAGCTGCATAAATATATTGAAGCTATTAACGATAGAAATGAGGGCGATTGGAATGAGATAAAAGAACGATACATCTTAAATCCAGTATTTCGCGGCGAATATGCTAATGATGTGAATTTTAGAGATTATATTTTAAATGATGCTAAAGTCATTGGTAAGGATAGTGCATTCGGAGAAATCACCGAAGAGTATGTAGACATCATCATTAAAGATTTTATCGATCAAGAAATTCTTGAAAAAAAGATTGAGCGTATCAATCCATTTTTTGGCAATTTCATGGGCTTAAGGCTTGGCAATAATGTTCCGGTTAAACCTATTGAAGAACTATTTGAAAAAAATAAAGAAAATGAATTAACAGAACCTTATAAAGTGATTCTTGCTGACCTAAGAAAGAATGGAAATAATAATGATTCTAGAGCTACTATCGAAGCCTGTTATAAACTTTCCGTATTCCAAAAAGAAATTCTTCAAGATATCGAAAAAAATAATCGTTGTGATTTTGTGGGACTTATTGGCCTCTATCTCCATAAAGAAAATCCAAAAGAAGAGACCAAAAGTTTTGTTTTGAGAGCTCCTAAAATTCTTCTAGAAGCTTATGAAACACATAAAAAACAGAAAAAACTCAACCAATTTTTTGATGTCCTTGAAAAGAGTTCGCGTAACGCATGTTTGGAAGGTCGCATGACTGACCTTCAAGAACACATGCTAAAGAATCACAAAAGTATGTTGAAAAATGTAGATTTAAAAGAGCTTTTAGCTCCTCCACTAAATCCATTAGTCAATAAAAAAGAAAACAAAGAACAAAATATTATTAGGTTTTTAGAAGCTTTTATCGAAGTACAGGCTCGAAAATATGCCAAAGATAAAAATATTCCTATCGATATTAAATGGCTAGATGAAAATCCAAAAGTAAATACAAAACAAATAATCAAAAATGAAGATGAATTTGAGAAGTACAAAACTGCATCGCTGTTCTTAGCATTCCTTACAAAGGATGTCAACATTCTGGGAGAGAAAGCAATCACTTCTGAAGGGAAGTACACAGAAGAAGAAATCAAGAAATTTGTAAATGATTTTGTTGTCGCCTATGCTTTAGAGAAGGATAAAGAAAAGGTTGAGGCCGACGCCGGCGCCTAATGACGAAAAATGTTTTCAAGGGCCAAATGCAGAGTCATTGGCCCTTTTTTCCGAATCCTTCATTAGAAACTGTTTCCCTTAAAGGAACTTTCCTTTAATATAAGATATATTCTCTTTCAAACTTAATAATTATAAAATGATTAATTAATACTTTTTCCAAAACTCTCTTTATTTAGTCAGGTAAAAAAATGCGTTTAGATTTCTGTATTTCTAGAGTTGTTTTAACAGCCACTTTGGCTAACAGTGAAAAAAGAAAAGAATTGTCTCAAAAAGACCGACGGCTCATCTTTTTAGCCTGTGAAGTCTTAAGGGATCATCTTACCATTACCACCCTTCATGGAAAAGAAAAACAACTTAAAAATTTGATCGTTAAGCTGACTAACATTCGCAAAGTTAAACAGGCTTCATGTGCTAATCGGGTTTGCCTTGCATTGAATAATTTTTTTAAATCCATTGCTAATGCCTTGCATTTGAGAATAGGAATTCATCAATTAGATAAAAAATTGACTCAAGTTTTTGAACAAGACTTAGTCAAAAATGATCTTTTCCCCTCTTTTTGGGAAATGATACTTAATCTTAAAAGATCGGCACCTGTCTTGAAAATAACTCCCGATGAGCAGGATCATATTCTCAAAACAATTATATCTTTTTATCTCATCTCTATCCACAGATCTACAGTAATGGAAATGCAAAAAAAGCCGGACTATATGATAGTTCTCGATGGCGCTTCTCCTCTAGTGTTCATGCAAAACAAAACGGGTCTTTCCTTAGGCAAAATAGATGATCAGGCTATTCAATTATTCAAGCAAGCGCCTGAAATGTTAGTACAAAAATATAAAGAATCCAAAGCTTCAAATCAGCTGAGCGAATTTTTTAAGCAAGCCTTCATTAACGGTAAGGATTTTTACTCGCTCCATAAAAATCTTCAAAATTTTAATGTAAAAAATGATGATCAGCTGGTTGAACCCCTCAAAGAACCGGAAAAAGTCATCAAGAATGATATTGTAGAGCCTATCTTAGACAAAGAAGCTACACTTTGGAAGCTCGGTACAGCTTTTTTGGAAGAGAAGATGGAAGAGTATGCTTTTTTAAAAAATCTTGAGTTAAACATCGAAACAAAGAACCTTATTATTGAAAGTGCACCCTTTTATAAAGTTCTTGCTAACCAAATAAACTTTGAAAAATACCTACGTGATTCCCATATTATTGGTAAAGTCTGTTCCGATGGAACGATAACAGAAGAGATCTTTCCTAAACTCCTGATGAACGTCTCACAAGCTATGAACTTTGCAGAAGCGATCGAGAAAGTCGAAGATGAAAAGAAACCTGAGGTAGAGCAAAATCTAAAAGTCCCGAACCCAGTGCAAAACGATCCATTGAAATTCCCACAAATGATCCCAAAGAAAGCAGCTCCCTTACAACGATTCATCGATCCAGGTGATGAGGAGATGCTTTTGCCAATTGCTAAATTAAATTTAAGGGAAGTTAAAAGACCTGAGATTATTAAAGGTAGAAGATACAAGTATAATCATGATGTGGATTTTATCAATCAAGTCATTCAAAAGCGTCCAATTCCTCCTGCCCTAGCAAATAAACCCGAAGCTGAAAAAAATAAGGATGAGAACGTGCATGAAGCTGATCCAAACCCAGTAGCGCTGAACAATAATCCTGCAAAAGAGGAAGAAAAAAACATTGAGGCTTTTGACTTTAATAAGCTTAACATTGAACAGGCTGTCTTTTACTTAAAAGAGATGCTAGAGTGTTCTAAGGGGCATTATAATAAAGGCCCTGTTCACCTTTTAATTAATGCTGTGCAAGCACTTGTCATCAATAAAAATGAGGTTATAGAAAAAGTAAAATCAAATCCGAAAGGCAATCTAGAAGTTATTTACGACTTAATTAAACTTAAAATTCATCCTGAACATCCATTAGAAGAAACATTGGCCGTCATAGAAAATGCTCCCAGAGTTCTTATCGAAGCCTACATGGAAGCAAAAAACAGGAAAGAATTAGAAGTATTTTTTCAAAAACATTTTGATTTCAGCCATGGATGTCTTGAAGGCTGCATCGAACTCGTGCAAGAGTATCTTTTTAAAATTAATGCCTTAAAAAACCCAAAACAAGCTCTTGAAGCTCCTCTTATCCCCGATGTAAAAAAAGACATGTCTATGTGGGATAATACTGTTGAATTTTTGAAAGTTTTCAAAGACCTTCAAGCCAGGAAATTTGTGGAAAACGAAGGAAAAAACCTGGGCTTCGTTCTGGATGTAAAATGGCTTGAAGCAGGTGGCACAAAAGACAAAATTTATGAAAGAATGGATTTTGAACAGAAATATTCGAATGAAAAAGCCTTTAAAGATTTTCTTATTAATGAAGCCAAAATTATTGGTAAACTAACTAATGAAGGCTATTTTAACGATATAGCTGTAGAAAAAAATGTTATACTATGCACTAGATATAACTTGTTTTAAGTTCAAAGGGCGTTGTTACATAAATTACCACTTTTGAAAATAACGCACCCATATAGAGAGGAAAGAAAAAAAGAACAGGACATAAGGATCGTCTTCGGCGGCAGGATAGAAGGGGCATTTCCAGCACTTTAGATACACAGACCTCTAATGCCTTTATCCTGCCGTCGAAGGCGATCCTTATATCCTGTTTTTCCCCTTTGAGTCTTTTTGTTAAATTCTATTTTCAAAAAATGATTAGGTGAATAGCATGATCCTTCCATCCCGTTAACTTTTTTATTAACTTATTATATCATTTAAGCCTGATGATATGGTCATCCAGGCCGGATTGATGGGTGTCCAACCTATTGACTTCAGCTTTTCATTCGAGACTTTTTTGTTGCCCCCATGAGGATTTTTGAGCGCTTGATTCCATTGAATTTCAGGCCAACCATGAAGTTCGCAAATCCTTTGATACATTTCCCTGCGAGGGATATGAATATCATTACAAAGATTATAAATGCCATTAAGTTTCTTTTGCACAGCGATATCTAAAGCTGAAATAATTTCATCCAGATGAATAAGATTTGTCGTATTATCTCCATGACCGGAGGGCGGAATGACCTGCATGCGTTTGACCCTATCCACAAGGGAGCGTCCAGGCCCATAAATTTCCCCTAAGCGAAATATACAGACCTGCCTATTTGCATGAGTCATTTTAAGAAGAGTCTTTTCTGCAGCTAAGAGAATTTCAGCGTTAGCATGCAAAGGATAAGTTAGCGAATTTTCATCCACCCAGGCACCGGCATGGTCGCCATACACAGATGAACTTCCTGTGTAAATGATCTGTGTAACGGAGCTATTTTTAACGGATGCGGTTAGAGCTTCTGCTGTCCTAAGGTATGTTTGAATATAGTCTGATTTTCCATCTGGGGCGACTGATAATAAGACAATATCTTGCTTTTCCACCAATTCACGCCAGTCATCGCTGAGAATGTAAACTAGATCAGCAAGAGGCCTAAGTTCGTAAGCGCGAGTCAAGGTACGTGCTGTTACAGTGATTTCGTGGCCAAAAGTTTTCCAATGTTTCGCAGCGGTTTTTCCTAAGTATCCGCAACCTACTATGCAAATCTTCAAGTTTGCACCGCAGAAAGAAAGCCGAGCTTTTCAAAAGATGTTCGAAGCTCAGCATTATCTGGTTTATCTAAAGCCCCGGAATTTGCCAACCATTTTATATAATCACGTGGCACATCTTTTAAAGGCGTCCCCTGATGTTTACCAAATGGCATATGATGAATAGCCTTAGGTTTACTAATCAAGTTTAGTATGGTCTCTATATTTAGATCGTCGGTCATTTGTGTAAAGACTTGATGCAATATAATGACATCATTTAAAGCGCGATGTGCATTGTTTTCTGCAATCTGATAGATTTCACGCAAAAATTGCAGTGTATGCCTAGGCAAGTCGGGGCGATATCTTCGCGCCCATTTCAAAGAGTCTAAAAAGTTCCAACTTGGCATTTGGATTTCATGCCGAGCAAATTCATTTCTGAGAAAGTGAATGTCAAATCCATCGTTATTATGCGCAATAAGGATGACTTCGCCCTCGCAAAATTCTACAAACTCACGACCCACTTGAGAAAAATCAGGACAATCCTTGACCATATCATCCGTGATATGATGAATGGCGGAAGCTTCTCGTGGGATAAGGCATCCAGGATTAACAAGCTTCTCGAAAGAACAGTTCCTTTCCGGATCAAAAGCTGCAATCTCCACGATGCGATCTTTGTCAGGTTTAACGCCTGTAGTTTCAGTATCGTAAAAAATAGGACGGTACGCCATATAGGTAGATTATTTGGTTTCGTTAGCCTTTTTAACAACTTCAGCAAAACTGATATTCCCCATGACTACAGCAGCTATGACCGGATAAAATGTCTCAGTGATCATTTTTATCGAAGTCACATACCCCTGAACAATCTCACCGGAAATTTTTCCCTCAGTCGAGGGAAGCACAATGCGGTAAAAAATGACTTTCGCACTCTCGTCCAAACCAAATCCAGGAATATCCACTTCTTTATTAAACAAGTGCAGCAGCCTGGCTAAATCCGCAACAGTTTTAGCATCCAAGGAAATTGGCATAAAAGCCAAAAGCTGCAGCAGCTCACCTTCTTCCATGACACGGATAAAAAGAGGATAATCTTGTCCTTCTGTTTTAAAGAGAATATAAAGTTGATGGGTTTCAGGTTGGCGCTTAACATCGAATTTATTTTGAGTTAGGAGATCATAAAGACTATCCAAATTTAAAGGTATCATGGTTTATTGTTCTCTTTAAAGATTAAAAATTTGCGTTAGGCATGAGGTTATTTGATGGTTTCTCACGTGTGACATCAGGATTATTAACAGAAGGGACCACGGAGTATTCATCTTCGTAGGGCATACGATAACAAGCAATAAGGTTAAGACAGCCTCCTAATAAAAGAAAGGAAATAAGCGGTGACAGCATTTTTTTCATAGATCCTCAAGGTTTAAACTCATGATGAAATACTATTTTAAAGGATTGTGTAATTTCTGAAAACTGTGATGTTACAAAAGTTGCTAAATAAAACCACAGAGATCACAGAGAGGGTCTTTTGAATTATTTAGTTAATCCAGCTTTATCTGAAATAGACGAACGTTAAACTAATCCTATAACGGTTAATTTTATTGGTGCCATTGATGTACAACCTCCTCCCTGTATTCTCTGTGGTCTCAGTGGTAATTTATTCACTCACCCGGCTCAGTGGTAATTTATTCACTCACCGGGCTTAGGGGTAATTTGTTCAACAATAGTTGTTTATTCAGGTCTATTTTTCATGATATCTTTGAAGTTAGTGGGTGGCGCTTTTTCGATCTCGCTAACATCGAAACTGCCAAGACTCGTGACACCGTTGATAGATTCAGCTAAAATAAATCCTTTGCCTTGAATATCCAAAAAATAAAGTGAGGTTTTTGGAGATAAGGTCCGTTGCTCCACAATTTTTATTAAACTGGTAGTATTAAGCTGTTGTATCTTACTATTGACCATTCTTTTTAAAAACCATGTGGCTAGAAGGATAATCGCTACAATCAAACCCAGTGTTGTTAACATATTCATAAATTCGCTAAAAAAACGATCACCCTCTTTTTCGTCGGGCTTTATATCGAAATAATTTTTTGATGGCTTAGTCTGTGGAATGGTTGAATTTTCTGGGATGTTAGACCGATTAGAAGTAGAGTGACTTTCGTTGGAGGATGAATTGTGCAATTCTTGCGAAGCATTGTCGCTATATCCATAAGGGCAAAAAAAGCAAAACGCTAATATTAATATGACTGTAAAACAATTTCTTTTCATAATTCCTATTGAAGTGGGCTAACTAATTTAAGGTAAAGGCTACAAGTCTATATAAAATGACATTCTATCATTTCTCGAATTTTTTGAATATTTTCGTGTTTTTATTTTATGATTTTTTGGTAAGCTCAACCTAACACGAGATTTTGCTGACAAAACCTCGTGTTAATTATAGGAGTAGCTATCGTGCGCACCCGAGCCTTCTATCAAAATAACTATAGTCTCCTTTTCCAATTTATCGTGAGCGAATATTTAGCGATATGCCAGCTTGTCAATATCTGGGAAAAGGAAATGCCTCATATGAATTATGATCGAATCAAACTGATGTTTATAAAACTAATTGGCCCTCAGGATGATGTGATCAATATGTACACTCGTTATTTTCGTGGAGGCTTGTTAGCTAAATTACACAATAGCTGCCAACTCTTTGCAATTACTGATATGGATACGTTGCACCCGGCCCAAAAATTAAACGGTTACGTTCAAAAAATTGCACGTCTTTGCTATTTTGCTTGGAAAATGACTGAAGAAGAAAAAGCACAACCCAATAAGATTTTTAAACCCTTACTCCTTTTTATTTTAAAATTGCAAAAGTGTCTAAAAAAATTTGGCCGACTCATAGCCAAATTATTTTTACAATTTGAAAACAATGAAACTGTGCTTCTCTTTTTGTTAGAGAATCATCATGCTGTAGACCATGTTTATCAATCGAAATTTACAGCTAAGCTTTTCTCAAAAATGTTTCCTAAAGGTATTAAGGATGCTGAAAAATTTATGATCAAACAATATGGCCATCGCGGATACCATCATTTACTTCCTCGGGTTGCAGAAGCCACAAAAGAGTTGCAGAAAAATAATGATAAAAAGTGAATGTCTTGACCTTGTCGTACAATTACAGCTCTATCTTATGCAAGAATATCCTTCCGCTCAATCCTGGCTGGAAGTCAGCCGAGAGAGCTATACACATTATCGAGAATTTGCTAAAAGTCTTAATCGGGAGAGTATACATAAGAAAAATGCTGAAGATAAGAGTCCGGAGCTAAAAGCCAGGCACGCCGAACCGGAAAGCGAAAAACAAGAAACAATCCCAAAACGTGAGGTCGAAATAAAACCCGCCATCAGCTTAATACAACAGCCTGCCCCCGTAGATGTCCCTATTAAAAATCTGGCCAAAATAAAAACAAGCCCCGCCTTAACGCCCAATGCACCAACGAAAATTGCGCAAGATTTTACCGATTTCCGTAAACTTATAGCGGATCATTTTCCCGAACAAGTCATTTTATCCCAACCACCTGATGATTCTATGGCAAAAGCAACCAAAAATGCTTGGAAAACACAACCTCATCATGTATCCTTTTTAGAAAATCTTTGTAAGGCCATCTGGATTGTCTTCGGTTTAAAAACAAAAGTTAATGGTAGGAACCTTCAGTGGGGAGAATCAACGGAATCCATAGTTGAATTAGAAGATTTAGATTCTTATATGCGTGAACCCAAACTCAAAAGCATATTATGGAAAACGCTCATAAACAAAATACCTAAAAGATAGTTATTGGAGTTATGCCCGACTCCAATCCTTAGAAGCTAAAGAAAATGATGCAATATGCCTCCATCGTCCTTGATGTTGCCTTGGATAAGGCATTAGATTATAGCATACCCCTAGAACTTCAACCGCTCAAAATAGGCATGCGGGTCGAAGTTCCTGTCCGCAACCGTATGCAAACAGGCACCGTCATTGCCATTAAAGACACGGCAGATTTCCCCAATGTACGTCCCCTATCAAAAGTCCTATCTGATGTCGAATTAATAGCGCCCCAGCTTTTCGAATTAGCCTTGTGGATGGCTAAATATTACTGCACTCCCCTGCGCCAAGTCCTAAAAATTTTGCTGCCTGCAAGTGTGCGCAAGGATATGCAGCATAAGCAACAACTTTATGTCATGCGCAAAAAGACACGTGAAGAACTGAAAAGATATTGCGAAGAAAACCGCAGTAAACATCCTACAAGAGTGGGCATCATTGATATTATGCTTATGGTAAAAAAGGGTATTCTTTTGACAGAGCTTCTTGAAGAAGCGCAATGTACATCTAGAAGCCCTGTAGATACACTTGTCAAGCAAGGCCTTTTAGAAATTGATATTGTACGTGTGGACCGTTCTCCTCTAGTCGATGAAGAATACTTCAAAACAAAATCCAAAGTTTTAAATGATGAGCAAAGCAGTGCTCTACAAAAGATTACAAACAGTCTTACAGAATACAAGTTTGAAACGCATCTTCTATTTGGTGTAACGGGTAGCGGAAAAACAGAAGTTTATTTACAAGCTATAGAGACCGCGCTGAAGCAGGGAAAAGGGACGATCATGCTCGTACCTGAAATAGCGTTGACAGCTCAGACAATTGAAAGATTCCGCAGCCGATTCGATGATAAAATTGCCATCCTACATCATCGATTAAGCCCTGGAGAGCGCTTTGATGAGTGGCATAAAATTCGACGAGGTGAATCTTCCATCGTCATAGGCGCACGCTCAGCTATTTTCAGCCCTATCCAAAACTTAGGATTAATCATTGTAGATGAAGAGCATGAACAATCCTATAAACAGTCGGAAGAACAACCTTGCTATAATGCTAGTGATGTCGCTGTGATGCGGGGAAAAATGACCCATAGCACGGTGATTTTGGGAAGTGCCACACCCAGCCTGGAAAGCTATTATAATGCTTCAAATAGTAAATATACTTTAAGCAAATTAAATCTGCGTGCCGATGCGGCTTGTATGCCTAAAGTCACTATCATTGATATGAAAAAAGAACATGAAAAAGCCAAAGGCTTCACCAACTTTTCAGAAAAGCTTATCGATGCGATAAAAAATCGTTTTGAATTAGGCGAACAAACTATCTTATTCCTAAACCGTCGAGGTTATCACACCACTTTGCTTTGTCAGCAATGCCATGAAGCTGTCAAATGCAAGCATTGCGATGTAGCCCTCACATTCCATTTAGGAGATAATGCCCTCGCTTGTCATTTATGTGGATTTACTTTGTCACCTCCACCTCAGCAATGTCCCCAATGCCGGCATGCGAACCCAATGAAATATCGAGGCGTGGGTACGGAGTTGATTGAAAAGAACCTCCATGCCATTTTGCCCGGCGTACGCACACTTCGTGTGGATGCAGATACCACACGCCACAAAGGAAGCCATCAGAAGTTATTAAGGGCCTTCAGCAGCGGCAAAGCTGATGTGTTGATCGGCACGCAGATGATTGCAAAAGGACTGCATTTCCCTTCCGTCACTCTTGTAGGTGTTTTAAATTGCGACAACAGCCTAAACATTCCCGATTTCAGATCATCAGAAACAGTATTTCAATTAATCACTCAAGTTTCGGGTAGAGCAGGACGTGGAGATATACCGGGTGAAGTTCTTTTGCAATCCTGTTTGCCTGACAATTCAACGATTAAATTAGCTGCGGAAAACAACTATGAGAAGTTTTTTGAAGAAGAATTAAGCATCCGAAAGATGTTCAATTATCCTCCTTTTACTAATTTGGTCAAAATGGCTTTCTCAGGGCCGCACCAACTCGAAACCTCAGCCTATGCTGAAAAAGTCAGGGCGTGGCTGATAGGTAAATTAGGTTCGGATTATCAATGGCACGAAGTGATACCTTCAGGATATGCTAAAGTGAAAGGAAAGTATCGCTATCAGTTTTTGCTAAGAGGATCGAATGTGTACGCCCTTCATCGTGCTTTGGAAGATTTTAGACTGAACTTTAAGCTTTCAAACAAAATAAAAATGCGTGTAGACGTTAATCCTAGCTCGACCTTTTTTTAATGTTAAAAATAAGGTGTATTGGTGGTCTTTAATTCAAAAACATCGCCGAAGGCTTTGCCCAAGAAATCTAAATAGAGCACCCCACAGGGGTGCTATAAGGCGTTCTAAGTATAGATAACATTAATTTTGGCTTGCAGCTTCTTTGATGACTTTAGTGTAAGCTGGGTACATTTGCAAAGGTTGGGTCAGTTGATTGATTAATGCCTTTACCTTTCCAACCTTTTCTTTTACTTTTTGTTCAGGTTCATTGACTTGCAATATCCATCGAATCAGATCTTTTTTTGCTTCATCATCTTTTTCAATGAGTTTAAAAGCTTCTACAGCTTTATCGAGAACGTTTCTTCTATCCTCAAGCTTGTCTAAAATATTACCCTTTTCATCTTTTACAATTTCTAAAGGTAGGTCTTTTGGGCAGAGGTTTTCATCTTTACTTATCATGGTCTCCAATTCATAATACTGCGCTAACTGTAAAACTTGTTGCGGATTATAAAGGTCTTCAATGGCCTCCTTAACGCTGGCCTTTTTATCATCGTCTAGTGGGTCTTCAATACGATATAAATTTATAAGAGCGGGTGTTTGAATTATGTCTTTAACGGCATATGAAACAATTAGAGAAAACTCTATCTCGTACTTTTTGAAAGGTTTGATGAGCTCAATTAGTTGATCTTCACTCAACTTATCATAATTTTTGGGCAAAGGTCTATATGACTTTAATATTGTGATTAGATCATTGAGGTTTTCATCGTCAGTCTTTTTTCCATCCAAATTTTCAAGTTTAAAAATTTCTCTAACGAGCAATACATCAATGGCATCTCTGCTTTTATGCTTATACTTGGGTAAATCAAAATCATTTATATCTTTTATTTCTTGTTTTTGGTCTTTAATTGGATCTAGAGCTTTATCAAGAGCATTAATGTCATTTTTTACTTGCGCGATAATGCGTAATCTTTTCTCCTTTATAAGTATTAACTCATTCACCAAGTCAACTTTTTTCTGGTCATTTTCTAAATTTGCCTTGGCCTGTGCTAAATCTTCTTCAGCAATGATTACTTTTTCCTTTTCTAACTCTGCCTTTGCATGCTCTAACTCTAGTTCTTTCTTCGTATCTGCTAACGCTTTATCTTCACCAAGTGCTTCCTCTAAGCGCTTTGCAACATTATCAAGATTCTTAGGGGGCTCGTATTTTTTTTCATTGACATTGTTGTCTAATTTTTTCTTTGCATCCTCATCACCTTGACCAGCAGCTTTGAAGATGGCATTTATTTGACCTTTGTTTAAGATATCAATTTTTTTTGGAGCAGGATCAGGCTGTAGTTCAGGCTTATCAACATTTACATCACCCAAAATTCCGAATTTATTTCCAAACTGCCGGGGTTGGTTTTTTTGTTGAAGAATCTTGACTTTTTCCCATTCCATGCGCTGTTTTTCGGCAATTTGCTTTTGAAGGACCGGGTCAATTTTTTCATCTTGTTTAGGTAGTTCGTCCTCTTGCTTTTGTTTAGGTTGTAGTTCCATGGCATTTCTTTCTCGCTCTAAACGCTGAGCTTCCGCTAATTCTCTTTGAATGCGCTCATTTTTATTTTTGTTGACCTCTTGGTGATGAGTGAGCATGGCAGTCGCCACTGCTTCAACAAATTTCCTCCCTTTATCTCCTACAGGAAAATTGGAGAAACATTTATTAAAATTAGGGTTTATTTTTATTTGATCGTAGTCTTTTAAAAAACGCACAAAATCAGCCTGATTAAAAATAGGCAAACTCGCTACATTCACGAGGTTGTTTTGACCATCTCTAGGCTGCATCTGTGCTTTATGTTGATTAATTAATGAGACTAAACCTTCGATGGAAACCTCTATTTCGCGGATTTTTGTCGGAGATAATTTAGGTGCCTCACCCTTTCCTTTATCCCGGTTTCTACCGGCAAAAGCGTCAAATACACTACCTATAGATTGAGCGGCTTGAGCACAATCGATTTTGTAAAAACTTTCACGAAGTTCAATTTCGTAAATACTATTTCTGCTGAATTGGGCCAGCAATAAGATGGGTGTCCAGATCATAATAAAACTATGTCTGCAAAAAGCCCAAGATTTTAGCACATGGTTTTGAAGAGAAGAAGAATTAAAAAAAGTTAATGTATGAACTAAAGTGGCCAATATTGCATAAGCTAAAGAAGCGACTGTTTCGACAACAGCAAGCGAAGTCGTGATTAAACTTGTCGAAAAGCCCACAGCCAATCCTAAGACTCTATAACAATGACCCCGAGCGCAATGTCCAAAAAGTTTTTGGGCCACTGTGTTATATTTGCTGCTTATGGGTGAAGCATGAATGAGGCTAATATTTTTTTTCAAATCATGATGATTGACTACAAATTCTAAAGGGCTATTGATATCCATCTTATACAAACTCCATAAACAACTTTAAAATATTTAACAAAATAATGCATTAAATTATCTGAATCAATGAGAAATCATAAATTAAAGCAGTTCAAAAAGTCAAGGTTTTTAAAACATTCCGGAACTAGGTTTAAAGTGAGCGTCAATCATAAGATCGCTGGCTTATTGAGATATATAACAAAGCTCTGCCAAAACGTATCCATTTTTTCATTTAAAATAATTCAATTAAGCACTATACTGCTATATCTCTAAGCTGAAGATAATTAAAAATTTGCTTAATAAAGTGATGACGGGAGTTCCTATTCATGCTGCCTATGATTAAAAAAGATAAAAAAGCGTCCAAAGATTCCTGCTGTTCCAATAAGACAGACTGCTGTGGCACTAAGACAGATGAAAGCTCAACAATAACCTGTAGCGATACATCCCTTCCCCAAGATAAAGGTGACTTTCATTTCGATTATGAGGGTAATAAAATCCATTTCATTAGCCTTGGATGTCCTAGGAATTTAGTAGATAGCGAAGTCATGCTAGGAATTTTGTTAAAAGCAGGCTATGAAGTCACCGAAAATTTGCAGGACGCTGACTATTTAGTCATTAATACTTGTGGTTTCCTAGAAGCTTCACGCAAAGAATCCATGGATACAGTAAAGGAAACTTTAGAAGAGCGAAAAAAAACAGCCAAGTTAGTTGTCACAGGCTGCATGGTACAGACGCATCACGATGAAATGCAAAGACAGTTTCCTGGTATAGACTATCTTTTAGGCTCAGGTGATGTTCAGGGGATCTTACAAGCTGTACAATCAACCCAAAAAGGGAAAATGGTATCAACAGCACGCAGTTTCCTAGAGAATGGAGAAGTCCCTCGCCAAATTTCGACTCCAAAACATTACGCCTATCTCAAAATTGCTGAAGGATGCCGCAAAAGATGTTCCTATTGTGTGATCCCGACCATCAAAGGACCGTTAAAAAGCAAAAGCAAAGATCAAATTTTAAAAGAATTTAACTACCTTCTTAATGAAGGAGTCCATGAAATTATTTTGATTGCGCAAGATTTAGGAGATTACGGCAAAGATTTTGGCTCAAAAAACCAAGCAGCCCTGATCGATCTAATCAAATCCATGTTAGCTATCGATAAAAAATTCTGGCTGCGTCTGTTGTATCTATACCCTGATGAAATTACCGATGAATTGATTGCGTTGATTAAAAGCGATTCCCGCATTTGTCCTTATCTGGATATGCCTATTCAGCATATTAATAATCAGATGTTAAAATCGATGCGCAGAGCGACAACAAAAGAAGACATTATTGAAACTATTATTAAACTGCGTAAAGAAATTCCTTCGATTGTTATTCGTACAAGCTTGATCGTGGGCTTTCCTGGCGAAACGGAAGAGCAGTTTGAAGAATTGGTGCAATTTATTCAAAATTACCCCTTGGATAATATCGGCATCTTCAAATATTCGCGAGAACCTGGATCCCATTCTTATGATCTTCCCAATCAAATCTCCGAAGAAATTAAAGAAAAACGCTATCACAAACTCATGAAAGTCCAACAAAAAGTCGTTAAAAAGCGCAATGCCCTATTTGTTGGTCAAAAGCTTCCTGTGGTTGTAGAAGGCTATCATCCGGAAACTCAATTGCTCATGGTTGGACGTTTTTATGGGCAATGTCCAGAAATTGATGGACAAGTGATTATCAACGATGGACGGAAAGTTAAAGCGTTTGGGCAGATGTATACCGTGGAAATTACAGAAGTTGCGGGATATGACCTTATAGGCCGTGTGATCTGAATTAATACTGGAATCTAAAAACCCTGTGCCCTACAATGATTATTTCTAACCTACTCATGGAGAGGCCATGTTTAAATGGATTCAAGAATTCAAGGAAGCTGATCCCCATCTAAAGTATTTTATTTTTAATTGGGCGCTTTACGGATTGATGATTATTGCCTCAACCATTTATGTTTATATCCAATTAATTTAGTAAAATTTATGAACCCGACTAACCCAAACGTAATCATGACAGCTAAACCCGAATATCATAGCCACGAAGAATTTCAGAACCGTTCCCGCAAGCTTTCAGAACTAAAAGATCTGGGAGTGGATCCCTATCCTTATCAATTTGCAAACACGCATACTGCTAAAGGTTTGCAAGAGCAGTATCAAAATGCCAGCATCGGACATAGTGAAGATGCCATGGCAGGTAAAACTCCCTGGGTCACTGTCGCAGGACGCCTTGTACTTTTCCGCTCCATGGGAAAAAATACTTTTGCGCATATTCAAGATGAAACCGGGCGTATACAAGTCATGTTAAACCGTGACCACACTGAACTCACGGGATACAACCCTCCATCCGCTGCGGAGGGGACAGAGCAAATATCCGCTTACAAAATCATCGAAAAAAAAATTGACCTAGGCGATATTTTAGGCATTGAAGGCTACCTTTTTCATACGAATAAAGGCGAACTCACCATTTTTGCCAAAAAAGTGACTCTTCTTTGTAAAACATTGTTGCCTCTTGCCGATAAACATGCAGGTTTGGCTGATAAAGAGCTCCGCTATCGTAAACGTTGGTCGACCGTCGCTAAAACATCCTTGCCAATCTTGTAGGTCAATATTTGGTTGCCTGCTGTGCCATTGCTTTCGGTGTACACAAAATGATGCCCTTCGCCATACCAGCTTCCTAAAATGGAGTTGGTAGCAATTTCAGTCCCAGGCCAAAAAAAAAAAAAAAAAAAAAAAAAAAAAAAAAAAAAAAAAAAAAAAAAAAAAAAAAAAAAAAAAG
>CAVVKX010000001.1:0-43060 GCA_963748975.1 uncultured Parachlamydiaceae bacterium | reverse complement strand
GAGCATAAACGGAAGCAAGTTGAGCCCCCAACGATTGAAGCTCCGATAAGCTGGCTATATCTTTTCTTATCATTTCCTTAAGAACTTTCCCAAAACAAACTTTCATAAATGCTTCAGCGCCTTTTGAATTAATTCTTTGAGCCAATGCAGGCGCGCTTAAGTTGCATGTCTTGTTAATTTTCCGCATTCTTACTGCTAGGCTATTTAAAGTCTCAGCTTCTAAAAAGGCATTAGGAATCATCATAGCTTGGGCAAACTCATGTCCTTGTAGCCGGCTAGTTGAGCGCTGAACAAGTCGGCATTTTTTGGCCAATGCGGTACAAAAATTTGGGCTGACAATTTCTTCGAATTTTGTTAGTATTTTATCAAGATCTTGCATCTTACGTCTCCATCGTGCTTTTTGTAGGGTTTCGATGGAGATGGTTTTTATATTCTTTTCTTTAAAAAATCCACTAGTTTTTTTAATTTTAAATGACCTACGCTTTTAGCTTAATGCATATGTGTGCGTGCCCGTGCCCGACTTGAACCCGTGCCCGTGCCCGTGTGCGTGCCCGTGCCCGAATAATATTGTTTCTGAGATACATGTAGAAATCTTTTTTTTCGGGCACGGGCACGCACACGGGCACGGGCACGGGTTCAAGTCGGGCACCCCACGGGCACGGGCGCGAGTTCAAGTCGGGCAAGAGAAAAGTCCATTTAGCCAAAATTTTCATTATGAAGAATAATTTTTCCCGTAGTTTGCCTACTTTCCAACAACCGATGGGCTTCAGACGCTTCCTTCAAAGGGAAAGTATGATTAATTTTAAATTTTAACCACCCCTCGCGAATGGCTTTAATGACGTCATTGGAGCGGAGCATTAATTCTTCACGAGTAAGGATATAATTGAATAAACTTCCGCCCGACAAAGTTAATGAATGTACCATGAGAGAGTTTGGAGCAATGGGATCAGCAGGGCCGCTAGCTGCGCCAAAAATCACAATATTTCCGTGCTGCGCAGCCGCTTGCAAATTTCCTGCGAAAGTTGTTTTTCCCACCCCATCGATAATGAGGTCTGCGCCATGGGAATTTGTCAAGCGTTTGACTTCAGCGACAAAATCATGTTTTGTATAAATAATAACATCATCAGCGCCAGCAGCCTTTGCTTCTTTGGCCTTTTCTTCTGTCGAAACAGTTCCAATCACACGTGCTCCCAAATGTTTCGCCCATTGAACAAGAAGGAGGCCCATCCCGCCTGCGGCAGCCTGAATTAGAACTACTTCGCCTGGTTGAATTTTGCGAAATTCATGGATAAGATAATGAGCTGTCATTCCTTGTAAAGGAAGAGCAGCCCCCAGTTCAAAAGAAATATCCTTAGGAAGAGCTATTAATACATTCGCCTTAACTAAACAAGCTTCTGCATAAGAGCCTGGCTCATGTACATAGGCCACACGATCTCCCTGTTTAAACGATTCCACACCTTCACCAATTGAACTGATCACTCCCGAAGCTTCCAAGCCGGGAATAAAAGGAAGATTTTTTGGGTAGGTTCCTCTGCGTTGATAAATATCTATGAAATTAACACCTGCATTGGCAATTTTTACTAAGGCTTGTCCTGGTCCCGGTTGGCCAATATCCACCTCTTCCATTTTTAAAACTTCTGGGCCACCAAATTGATGAACAACTATTGCTTTTGCTTTCATAGATCCTCATTTCTTGATTTAAAGGTTAAACATTAGACCTCTTGGGTTCAAACTCTTATTAAGCCACAGGTCTATTGACAAGTGCTTCTAAATGACTATACTCGGGATTGGTAAGTTCTACTGATGCCGCTTTGGTATTCTCTTCAAGATGCGTGATAGATGACGTTCCAGGAATAGGTAACATAACGCGTGACCGTTTGAGCAACCAAGCGAGGGCGATCTGGGCCGGAGTTACATTCTTTTTTTTTGCAAGTTTGTCGATTTCACCGCCAGGACGAGCCAGTTCGCCACTAGCAATGGGAAACCAAGGAATGAAGGCAATCCCTCTCGATTCACAGTACTGAAGGACCTGATCGGATTGACGATTGCCCACATTATAAAGATTCTGAACAGAAACAATCTCTACAATTTTTTGAGCACGTTCGATTTCGGCAACTGAAACTTCCGAAAGACCAATGTAACGGACTTTACCTTGTTGTTGCAGGTCTTTGAGGATGCCTAAGGATTCTTCTAAGGGAACTTTAGGATCTATACGGTGAAGTTGATAGAGATCAAGACAATCACGACGCAGGCGGCGCAAACTCATTTCCACGCATTGATGTAAGTATTCTGCCCGACCTACAGGTGCCCATCGATCAGGACCTTGACGAGTTAGCCCCCCCTTAGTTGCGATAATTAAATCCTTTGGATAGGGATATAAAACCTCTGCGAGGAGATTTTCTGAAACTTCAGGTCCATAAGAATCCGCTGTGTCGATGAAATTAATTTCAAGTTCTTGAACCCGTTTTAATACTTTACGAGCTTCATGAGGATTCACCGGATCTCCCCAAATGCCAGGACCTGTTACGCGCATGGCACCAAAACCCAACCGATAAACTGGAAGGCTACCTCCCAGATAAAAAGTACCTGAAGCAGCTGCAGTTATTTTATTCATCCCCCGTGACTCCTAAAATCTATATTTGTTTCTTGTTGATAGCATTTATACACATACGAGTAAAGGATTGTTTTATAATTAACTTGCAAACTCTCAAAAAAAATCTATTAGTTTGTTGGCTTTTTTTTATTTTAATGACGAACGCCAATCTGATTTCCAGACTCATAACGGCGCAAACCTAAGTAAAAGATAACAAAGGATAAAATCCACAAAGTTAAAGCTCCTCCTACTACTGCTATAAGATGAAACCATGAAAATTCCCGCACGAGTTCGACAGG
The DNA here is from genome assembly GCA_963748975.1 of uncultured Parachlamydiaceae bacterium. Lineage (GTDB taxonomy): Bacteria > Chlamydiota > Chlamydiia > Chlamydiales > Parachlamydiaceae > Neochlamydia. The sequence goes on along the minus strand of CAVVKX010000001.1, from coordinate 40,168 downwards.
AAGATAGCTTATCAGGCCTGCGGGCAAGACTGTAAACATCATAAAACGAAGAATGTCACTGTAGATATTACTAGGATATAGAGCAAAGAGAAATAATGAATCACAATATTTCTGTGCTAAAGATTCGATGGGGCCAAGCCAAAAGGCAAGGCTATGCGAAATGATGGCCATGGACGCAAAGACTATACATCCACACACAACGCCTATAAAAATCATGCCGAGTGTGTAAGGATCAGTCAATCCTGTTAAAAATATAAGCATCAAAGCCGTGCAAATATGTCCCCATCCCTTGGGCATTGAGCGAGATCCTATGATATGAATGAGTAAATTTTTGGGTTGGGTCATAAAAGGATCTAACCCCCCAGAAACTATACTTCTTGCAAGCGATTTAGCTCCTCCAAAACAAACCTGACGCAAACCATAAGCACCCGTTCCAATAGCCATCAGGGCTGCCATATCCCTAAAATGCCAACCTCCAATATCATTGAAATGTGTGAAAAAAACCCACCATATGGAAAAAAATATAAGGTTATTAAAAAGCATTAACAACATTTCAAAGAGAAAATTCCAGCGCAAACTGACGGAAGCTTTCATACTTGTACGCAGCAAATAGAAATAGAATAATAAAGTTTTGTACATATTCAATATATCCTATCCACCCTCAACGTTAAGAATTTTCAAACCTTTTCTAAACAAAAGGTAAAGCAAGGTCAATCCCAAGCTAATCCAAATGAATAAGGACAACAAAACCCAAGCCACTTGCGGCAACTCGAAATTAAAGATCAAACCACTTCTGCCTCCTAAAATAGCTGGGAAAGGAGTCCAATCTGCTATTTGACGAAGCCATTCGGGATAGACCGTCAATGGCAGCATCAGTCCCCCAAGAATGAATAAAAATTTTTCCCAAACCCACCGCCAGGGTTCCACTTCTTCGACAAAAAATGCAGAAAAACCCACCAGCATGGTAAATACCAGACTCAAAAACCCTCCAAAAACACCTAAGAGAAGGGCTATTGCAAACGAAAATGGCTTAAGGGGGGTGGTACCAGTCCAATAATAAGAAAAGGCAAAACCCACAATTCCCAAGACCAGTAGATTCAAAAGTAGAGCTCCCATCCCTTCCGCAAGTTTTGCACCAAGATACGATATAGGCCTTGGTAAAAAGTAGGCTAACTGCCCTGTTTTGAGCTCATATTCTATGTCAATTTCTATGTCTGGCACGGAGATTAAGATCCATTCATTGAATGCGATATACCATAAGAGTAGCTTTGGATCGAGATCAACGGCGCCTACTTTCGCAGCAGCGACTTTCCAGATGTGTGCAAAGATCAATAAACAGGTGATTTCAAATATGCAGAGGCCGAAGAGTAGCTTGTAGTTTTTCAAGCTATGCAGCACAGACATTTTGAAGATAGCCCCATATTTTTTTAAATTAGCGCGCAAGACCATAAATTTCCCTAATAATCTCTTCCATAGAAGGATCTTCTATCGTTACATCCTTTAAATTCGCTATCTTGAGAGCTTCTTGGATGACTTTTTCGATAGCGATCACCTTAAGGTCGATTTCACAAACGAATTGATAATTTGACGACTCAACTAATCGGATTCCTGGGATTTTCAATTGCAATCTTTCCACATCTGTAACAAAAGAAACGACTTTTCGGCGAATATATTTACGTTTCAGTTCGCGTATTGAGCTATCCATGACAATGGAACCTTTATCTAAAATAAGGACGCGGTCAGCCACTTGCTCCACATCCGCCATGTCATGGGAGGTTAAAAATAAAGAAGTACCTTCTTCCACAGACAGTTTATTTAAAAGGTTTCGGATGGCTAATTTGGCGTTGATATCGAGTCCGATGGTGGGTTCATCTAGAAAAAGTACTTTAGGTCTGTGTAGTAGGCTCGCAACAATTTCGCAACGCATGCGCTCGCCTAAGGAAAGTTGTCGAACAGGTTTATTTAAAAAATCGTTTAAATCAAATATTTGACTTAGTTCCTTTAAACGCTGTTTATATTCTTGTTCATTAAGTTCATAAATTTTGGCAAGGAGTGAGAACGTATCTGACGCCGGTAAGTGATACCAAAGCTGGGACCTTTGACCAAATACAGTGCCAATAGCAAAACCCAGTTGATGCCTATTTTTCCATGGTTTAAAACCTAAGACGTCTATTTCACCAGAAGTAGGGTATAAAATTCCTGTTAGCATTTTAATCGTGGTAGACTTTCCGGCACCATTAGGACCTATAAAAGCGACCCGCTCCCCAATTCCAATATTGAAGCTAAGATTATTGATGGCTGAAATTTGCTGAATTCTTGGATAAAAAAGACTTTGAAGCGTTCCTTTGAATCCTGCAGAAAATTCTCTAACAGCAAACCGTTTGCAAAGCTTGTCTACACGAATTGCACATGTCATAAAATGGGCTCAATAAAGTTTTTTGGGTAACAGCCAATATAAATGATAAGTAAATGTCTCATAGAAAAAACTTATTGGGCTAAGGTGTGATATCACTTTTATAATAACTTCTGGCAACATCGAAAGTTTTGCTGCTAGAATGAAACATCACTTGCAAATCTTTTTGAATAATGGCTTGAACAGGTTGATAAAATAAAGGAACGATAGGCATTTCTTTAGATAATATTTTCTCAGCTTCCCATAAGTGTTCTGACCGTTTTACGGGATCTAACTCATGCTCACTTAAATTTAGGCATTCCTTAAAATCGGGATGCTCCCATTTAGCAAAATTTAATTCCTGATCGGCAAACTTAAATGTGCTAAGTGTGTAAATGGGATCATTAACCCATGAAGTCCAGTGCATCAACCCTAGTTGATAATTACCGCTAGTCATGTTCTGGAAATGTTCGTTCCAAGGAAGAGGTTTAAGCTCGCAATCGATTCCTAGACACTCTTTAAATTGTTGTTTCAGACATAAGGCAGCAGATTCACGCACGCCTTTTTCACCAAAATTTAAATATAGCGGGGATAGATCCTTTAAACTCAAATTTAATTCATTCAAAGATTCATGCAATAATTGTTGAGCTTTTTCGGGAGCGTATTTAGGAAATAGCGGTTGCTTATGGGCATTTGATTCAAGAGCTGAATAGGCAGGATCGAATGGCAGATTATGATTTAAAACCATGAGCGAACGTTGAATAGCAAGGGCAAACGCTTGTCGTAACTTCTTATGATGGAAGGGAGGGCACATGGTGTTAAACACTAACCACAAAACCCAAGTATTTGGACAAGAGACCACCTGACCTTGTTTCTCTGCATTATAAAAAGAATGCCATCCGCCAAAAGGATGACCAATCCAATTCACTTCCTTTCTTTGAAAAGACTGAAGGGCTTGAAGAGGATCCATTTTGGTCAAAATAATTTGATCCAAAGTAATATGAGTAGCATCCCAATAATTGGGATTTTTAATGAACTGAAAACCTTGTCCAGGTTGATTGACTTTCAGCTGAAATGGCCCGTTGCAAGGGTAATTTTTTTCACTTTGATAAGGCCATTGAGGATTTCGCTGGTCTGTTAATTGATGAACGGGAGAGTAAATGGGGAGTGCAGTAAACTGTAGAAAATGGGGTGTAGGATGAGTCATTTCTACTACTAGGGTTCTTTCGTCGGGTACCGTAATGCCAATTTTATCGGGCGAAACTTTGCCTTCTTTTGCCTCCTTGGCATTTTGAATAGGATAGAAATAATGCGCTACAGAGGTCTTAGAACCTGGTGAAAGAATTTTTTTCCACGCATATTCAAAATCATAGGCCGTAATGGGTAAGCCGTTGTTCCAGACGCAGGGACGCAACTTAAAGACATATCTTTTTAAATCTGCTGATACTTCTATGGACTCAGCTGTGGCATTTTCAATTTCGCCATTTTGGTTATAACGAGTTAAACCTTCAAAAAGTAGCTTTAAAATATTGCCTGAAACAGTTTCAACACCAATCCGTGAATCAAGAGATACAACTTGAAATTCAGAAGCTATGCGCAAAACGCGTCTATCTTTAACCTCTTTTTGCCATTGCTCTACACACTGCTGCAAACCTTGAAGAAATGCATCGACATCCTTGCTATCTGCCAGTAAAAGCACGCAACTAAAATAAACGCTATCCTCCAGTTCTATCAAGTTGTAGGCTATATCTTTAGCTTTTAAGGGTGCTTCTTTTAAGAAAAGAGAAATTTTATTAATGAGTAGAGAGTTATCTCCACGAATCGAAACATAAGTTTGATAAGCCTGACGGTGCACATTATAAGAATAATTTAATCCATCTTGAAATTCTTTAGTACGATTTTCTAAAAAGAAAGAAAAAAGATTACTAAGGGTTTCTAGATTCAACACCGCTTGTTTCTCCAATGGCATCAATGCGTAAAAAAATGTTTCTAAAACTCCAGAATCACTGACGGCCATTTCAGGAAATTTTTCTTTAAAACCATGGAACAACTCTTGCTGCTTGATGATAATCCCGCCGTTATAATCCCGGAATTCTCCAATGGCCGTAGTGATGAGCGCAGTAATTTTTTGTCTCGCGGAATAAAAATCTAAAGAACCGTCAGAGCGTAAAAGAGAAGCCTCGAGGGGAAGATTTAAGTAAAAAATGTGAGCTTCTACAGGATGATCTTTCAATTGCTTAACGATCAAGGCTCTTTGTAATACATATTTACAATTGACAAAACGTTCTTTGAGTGAAAACCGATGAAAGGGTGAGATGTATACTAAAGTGACCCTAAAGACGATTTCATTTCCTGTTTGATGATCAAGATTAATCCAGGCTTGAGGTAGATCATAAAGCGACTGGATCTCTTGGCTTAATATTAAAATGTTTTTATAAGTTTCTTCCTCATTATTTCCCATAAAAATTGCCGGGGATAGCATTTGAATGCTATTTTTTACTTTGGCTTCAATTTTATTTTTGAAAAGGATTTTCTCTTGAAGAGAAAAACGTGTTCCATCCTTTTTTTCAATTTCAAAATAGAATATCTTTAGATTTTTATGTTGAAAAGTATGGAGATAAGAGCTTTCTTTGACTAAGCGCAGTCCCGGAAGATGCTTTTGCAGCGTTAAGAGAATGTTTTCTTCATCAAAAAGTTCATATTTATCCAAAACATTAAAACCGATGACGCAACTTAAGACATCTTTGGTTGAGAAAGGAAAGCATAAAGTGGTAGGAATCCAACGCACTTCAACGTGCCGTTTGTTTGAAAAAAAAGTGGCGTCAATCAGTAGCTTTCTTTGTATCAGGTGAATGGACAACACCATGCGAACTAGATGGGAAGGATTGCGATGGTCTAGATATTTTTTTGATGTTGTTAGATAAACGATAAAAAGATCGCTGAAAATTGTACTGTCAATTGAAACAGGAAATCGCTTCATCCATTTGCGAAGTTTTTCAAGAACTTGGTAAAAAGAAGAATGAAAAGACAAGGGGACCAGGTGAGAAGAGTTCTTAGAGAAGTCATCTTTTGAATTCTGTTCAATCATATTACTCTCTTTTAATTAATTCTTTTGAAAAAACTTCAATCCTAATTTTGCCTACTTTAATAATGTATGTCAAAAATTTTCAGTAAAATAACAAAAAAATAAATACTTTAGGGAAGATTTAAGCGATGATTTTCTTTTTGCAGAATACTAATTGAATTTCGCTTAAGTAATTATTCATCTAAAGGCGCTGGGCTAATGGCTTTGAAAAAATTTTCAAATTTGAAAGAAAATCTCTAATGAATAGACAATTCCTTATCCAAAACTCGTGTTATGTAGGAATTTTTTTTAAAGCTTTGGATAGCTCTTGTGCATTTAGCCATTTCATGCGCCAGTAGTAAAGAAGGGCCGAAACACCATGCATCAAGCTTAGCACAAGCCAAAATTGATCGGCTGCAATAGCCATGATCACTATCGCAAAATACATTAATAAATATCCATCCACCCAATTCAATATCCCCATAAAAAGAGAATATCTTGTGTCCTTATACGCCAAGATATAGCCTATAGGTACATAACTAAATGTGAATAAAACAAAGGAAAGCCACACTCCTAGCATGATTTTGTTAACTACAGCAACATCCAGAACTATCTTCGGAAATAAATAATGAAAAGTCACATGAGGAAAGATAATCATTGGAATGCCAATCAGTGCTACTGCTATTAAAACTAATATAGTGGCCGAACGAAAGGCTTTGTCCAACAAATAGTAATGCCGCGCGCCTAAAATTTGCGAAACTATAGTTGTTTGCGCCTGTCCTATGGCATCACCTATAAAAGGAAGAAATATAAAAAGAGTGCCACCAATCGATAAGATTAAAATATAATCTTCACCCTTAGAGGTCATTAAATGCGCGATGGAAGCCCAGCTAGCAGAAACTAAAACACCGCCGATAGCACGCATTAAACCCGGATGAATGCATTCCCAAAACAATTTAGGATTCAATCGCCAAGCCCAGGAATGATAAATGGCCGCATGATTAGGTTTAAGAAAAACCCACAAGAGCAAAATACAGAATCCCCCATGGGCAATTAATGTACTGATTAGTCCACCCATAATGCCGAATGAAGGAATCCAACCCCATCCAAAAATTAATACATAAGCCGATATAAACTTTAAAACTTGCGAGCCTATAGTCGCCCACAAAATAAGACGTGTTTTTCCTTGACCCAAATACAAAGAAGTTAAAGTGGCTCCTAAGGGGTAGATAAAGTTAATAGATATAAGAAAATAATAAAAGGGCTTCACGATATTTTCTATCTCAATTCCCTTAAAGTAATAATTACCATACCATAAGCTTAATGGCCACGTAACTAACATGGAGAGAAAAGAAAACCAAATAAACTGCCAAATCCCCGGACCGATAGCTTTCAAATCTCGAGAACCATGCCATCTACCTACGCAGACTTGGGCCATCATCGCCAGGAACATACAGGGAAATTGAAAGACACGACCCACGATGGATGCACTTACGGCGGCTTCCAAAGCTTGTGCAGAAAGTCGTGCAAAAAACAACTTTTCCACAAACAGATATAAGCTTGTGGAAAAAGTCATCAATAAAATAGGAGAAAACAGGAGCACAAGCTCCTTGAATTCTCCTGTTAAGGTCCCTGATGCTTGATCAGTTTTTAACATTCTTACTCAACGTGAATGTAAGGAACTGGAGCATCTTTGTTGCAATACATGATGAGATGTAGAATATCATCAATTGAAGCTTGTAATGGTCCATAGGAGCAACCATTTTCACAATACCAGCCTTCATGTGCATTGGTAATGACAAAAGGCGTATGCTTAATTGTAAAATCAGCAGCAACATAGGTTATATAGTAGCTTGAAGCATCTTCACCTTGACGTAAAACGTAAAGAAAAGACTGCTTTTTGCCTCTTAACATTTTTTCAGCTGTTAAGCCTGGGAGATTTCCCACCCATGCTGGATGAAATTGGATCTCATCATTGACTGAACCTAAAGTTAATTGTTTTAATAATGCAGACATGTTATATCCCCTTTTTGTAAAAGTTACGCGAAATGTTTAAAAAATCTCCAGATTTCTGGATAATAAGACTCAAATTTTTTGCAACTAATGCTTGATAAGGTTGGTAAAATATGGGAATCACGGGCATTTCTTCAATGAGCACCTCTTCAGCATCAATTAGATAAAATGAACGTTGAAATGGATTCATTTCTTGTTCACTTAAATCAATTAAATTTTCGAAAGTAGAATTTTCCCACTTAGCAAAGTTTATTTCTTGTTTAGAGGATTTAAAAGCATTAAATGTGTAAATTGGATCATCGACATAAGAAGTCCAAAGCATTAATCCTATTTGAAAATCCCCTTTGGTCATTTTATTAAAAATTTGGTTCCATGAAAGTGGTTCTAACTCGCATTCTATGTTTAAATTGTTTTTAAATTGTTCTCTTAACGACGGAGCGATAATACTCTGAAGTCCACTGCGGTGAAAAGTTAAACTTAAAGGAGGTAAATCTTCTTTTTTCAAATTTAATTCTTCTAAGGCTTCATTCAGTAGACTTTGTGCTTTTTTAGCATCAAACAGAGGAAATTGAGATTGATTTTTTTGTCGATTATAAGGAAGCAGTATGGAATAGGCAGGATTCAATTTTAAATAAGCGTTGGCTATAACCTTTGACCGATCGATAGCATAAGCGAAAGCTTGGCGCAATTTGGGGTGATGAAAGGGCGGCTTCGCAGTGTTAAACACGCACCAACAGACTAAACTGTCCGGAAAGGAAATGCGCTGGCCTTCTATGTTATTATACGACGGATGCCAAGTTCCAAAAGGATTTCCAATCCAGTCTATTTCTTTGTTTTGAAAGGATTGTATAGCCTGCGCATGGTTCATTTGTGTGAGTGTAATCTGGTCTAAGGCAATTTGATTAGCTTCCCAATAAAAGGGATTTTTAACCAGTTGGTATCCTTGATTAGGCTGATTGATTTTTAATTGAAAAGGGCCGTTGCATGGATAGTTTTTCTCGCACTGATAAGACCATTCCGGGTACTGCTGATCTATAATTCTGTTAATAGGAGAAAATAAGGGATGGGCAATAAGCTGCAAAAAATTAGGCGTTGGATGAGCAAGCTCTACTTTTAAAGTGAGATCATCCACAGCTTGAATGCCGATTTGGTTAGCATGAACTTTGCCTTCTTTGGCTTCTTTAGCATGTTTGATGGGATAAAAAAAGTAGGAAAAAGAAGTTTTAAAATTGGGGGAAAGAATTTTTTTCCAAGCATATTCAAAATCATGCGCCGTCACAAGAGTACCATCATTCCACAATGAAGTGCGCAACTTAAAGGTATAATGTTTCATACTTGAAGACACTTCTATGGACTCGGTTAAGGCATTTTCGAGGTCACCATTTTGATTAAACCGAGTCAAGCCTTCAAAAAGTAACTTTAACACGTCCGCAGAGGCTGTTTCTCCTCCAATACGTGGATCTAACGAAATGATTGTATTTCCTAAAGCTATTCTTAAAACTTGCTGCCCTTTCATTTTCTTTTGCAAATTATCTATAGAATGACGCAAACCTTGAATGAAAGCTTCTACATTTTTGTTTTCAACATTTAAAAATACGCAGTTAAAAAACACATCGCTGCCCACGTCAATGACATTATAAGCAATATCTTGAGCTATATAAGATTGTTCCTTAAGAAATGCATTGATGGACTTCGTTAAAGAGCTATCTCCTTGAACGATGAGAAAATTTTGATGTTCATGGCGATAAAATTTATAAGGATACTGAGGATCTTCAGTTAATTTTCTATTGCGGTTTTCTAAAAAATAAGTGAAAAGGTTGGATAACACATCTTTTTCTAAAACGGCTTGTTTTTCTAGAGGCATGAGAGCATAGAAAAAAGTTTCTAAGAGGTCAGGTTCGCGGGCTGAAATGTCAGGGAACCGTTTTTTAAACGCTTGAAGTTTCTCTTCTTGTTTGATGATAATTCCACCATTGTGATCATGAAACTCTCCTATTGCATTTTTGATAAGTGATACCACCCTCTGTCTGGCTGAATAGAAATCTAAAGACCCGTCTGACCTTAGAAGAGAGGCTTCCCGCGCTAGGTGTATATAAAAAATATGCGCTTCAAGTGCATGGTTTTCTATTTGTTTAACTGTCAACAAACGGTATGAAGAAAACGTACAGTGGTTGAAACAGTTACGTAGAGAAAAATTCTGAGAAGGCGAAATATAGACTAAAGTAATACGAAAAACAATTTCCTTACCCGTCTGTTGGTCCAAATTAATATTTGCTTGAGGAAGATCTTGCAAGGATTTAATTTCTTGGCTTAATACCAAAATGTTTTTATAAACTTCTTCTTCATTATTGCCAATGTATAGGGCTGGTGAAAGCTTTTGGATGCTATTTTTAACTTTTTCTTTAATATTGGCTTTTATGCATTTTTTTTCCTCTAAAGATAATAGGGAGCCTGTTTCATTTTCAATTTCGAAATAGAAGATTTTTAAATTTTTATGCTGACTTGTGTGGTGATACGAACTTTCTTTTACAAATCTTAGTTTCGGAAATTGCTTGTGTAAGGCCAAAAGAATATTTTCTTCTTCAAATAACTCATACTTATCTAGGACATTAAAACCAATTAAGCAACCTAAAACAGTCTTATTTGAAAAAGGAAAGCTTAAGGTTGTAGGAATCCAGCGTGTTTTGATGTGACGGGTGTTTGGAAAAAAGGTCGCTTCACGCAAAAGCTTTTTCTGCATCAAATGAATGGATAATACTAGCCTTGCGAGATGTCTGACATGGCGATGATCTAAATATTTTCTCGCTGCCACAAAAAAAAGAAGGAGTAAATCAGCCAATATTGAATTATCGAAAGATTGCGGAAAGCGAGCTATCCACTTTTGGAGCCTATGATTCACATGATAAAAAGACGAGTGAAACGTATGTGGAATCACATACGAGGGTGTCTCAGGAGATTCAATTTCAGGTCTTAGCTCTATCATAATCAAGTTTTGTGAAAATTAAATCAAAATTTGAAAGTGAGATTGGTGGACTTATTTTTTTTTGTCAATAAAAAAAATATCTCAACCTAAAAAAAATTGGAATTTTTCATCTGACAAATTCGTAATCCATTAACTTTTTTTTTCGCAATTAAAATTCATTTTGCCTCCTGGATCGCGCTAAAATGAACAATCGAGATAGCTAAGATTTCTTGGACGAATCAGGAATTGCTGAATGAGTCGTTTCTTCAAATCTTAGCTAATATTTTAAGAAAGCACATGGTTAATAAAATGCGAATGGCAAATATAACACATCAGTAAAAAATAGGGAATAATTTCAAACGGTGTTTTTTGCATAAATTTCCAGTGAGATCGATGAGAAAAAGGAAAATTGATAGGGTCTATACGACTTAGGCGTCAAAGGCGTTGCTTCAGTAGTTTTACAACCCTATAAAAAAGCTGTGCTAAAGCACAGTCACTCCAAAGCCTTCGGCGAAGTTTTGATTTGTATTACCAATCGCAAACTGAGTTGCTGGCAGTCTTTCTGTCCTGTTGTTCTTTGCTTTCTCTCAGAACTTTTTATCTGGTAGTGTCTTCATCCACTGGCTTAGATCATTTTTCATCTTGATCAAAGAATCTTTTTGCGTGTAAATCATGTGACCGGAATTATAATAATACATACTTATATTCTTTTGTAAATTGGGTGAAATTCCCAAATGACTAAATGTATAATCTGTGGCAAAAAAAGGGCATCCCATATCATAATATCCACTTCCAACAAAGACTTTCAAACCGCTACTCTTAGTCATCACATCGTGAAGCTTGGTTGACATATTTAAAAATTTATTAGTTGCTTTACTATAGTTCCAAGAACTGCTAATGTCAGCCAATATGATATATTCTTGGTCATTTTTCACTTTTAAATCTTTGCGAACATATTGATTAAATGCAGCTGCAAAAGCTCCCATAACAGAATCAAAACTTGGATCATAGCTTGGAAAATCACAAGAAGTGTCCAATTTGTCGCCAACGATACGCGAATCAAAGCGTCCTACCGTTAAATTTTTGGATCGAAGAAGTTCCATACTAAAACGATAAGGATTAATGCGAAGATTTGATCTTTCAATAAATTCTGGTGTCAACCCTGTGAACGTGACTAATTTTTGAACAATTTTATTTTTGTCTTCTAGGCTAAGATTATTTCCTTTCATCAAAGCCAAAGTGTAGTCTGTCAGTGCAAATTCTTTTGCGCCCTCAAGAGTTTTATTAAAATCCTTCTGTAAATCTTCCGCTAATTTTTTATGATACCAAGCGGTGGTTGTATAGGTGGGCAAAAATAGAGCGTAGGGAAGGTCATTACCTTTTTCATAGTCGTAAAGAGTTTGAAAATTTAAGGCTGAGGAAATGAGAATAATCCCATTGATGTAAATTCGTTGGTCATCATGCAAATGACTTGCTAAGCCTGCAGCTCGCGTTGTTCCATAACTTTCTCCGGCTAAAAGTTTAGGAGAATCCCATCGTTCATATTGCGTAATAAACTGCCTAATAAATTCGCCTACGGATTCGATATCTTCATCTACCCCATGGAATTGTTTAGCTTCTTCTCCTGGAACCGCTCGACTATAGCCTGTAGAAACAGGATCAATAAATACCAGATCAGCTAAATCTAAAATTGAATATTCATTTTCAATAACCTGATAAGGAGGCAAGCCATCCCCTTCTTCATTCAACAAAACTCTTCGGGGTCCAAAAATTCCCAAATGCAGCCAGACCGATGAAGAACCTGGACCGCCATTAAAACAAAAAATAAGAGGACGATTCGATTGATTTTTATTATCATCCTTAAAATAGGCTACATAAAAAATACTAGCCTTAGGACTGTTATTTTCATTGCGTACAAGAATGTTGCCTGCTATGGCTTTGTAATGCAGCTCCGTTCCGTTAATTTTTACGCTATGTTTAGTTTCAGAAGTTTCTTCTTTGATTGGATCCCTAGGAATAGAATCCTTAGTCGGACAGTTTTTTTCATTAGGCGACAATGGTTCAACACTTGCTGCGGAATGATTCAGAAGGCAAAAAATGAAGAGAACAGAAATCAAACCAAATTTTTTAAACATGTTATTCATTTAATCCATTACCTTGTAAAAATTCAGCAGGTTAACCTTTAGGGTTCATTATCTATTTTCCATCCTGATTTTCTTGGCGAGAAGGATCGCCTAATTGTCTAGCATTTCCAAATAAAACTTCAAGAGACCCATCGATTATCTCATCTTCCTGAAGATTTACCTTTTCTTTAGGGAGCGCCGGCGGCCCGGGTTGTTCGATGAGTTTTTTATCTTTTCCCTGCTCAACTTGTTCTTTAGAATTAAGAAAACGTTCGTAGACTTTCTCTTCTAAGTCGATTAATTTTTCATTAAGGGTCTCATTGGCAAGTTGTAGGTTATTAATCAACTTTGCTTGTTTTTTCGCCTCTTCGACATAATTACCGTATCCTTCTAAAAGCGGGGAATCTTCATATTGAACTTTAAGATACTTTTTCTGATGACGGTCTACTTGTTCGTTGACTCCATGGACAGGCTTTTTAAATAAATTCATGCCAAAATAAGCTTCCCTTAATCGATTCCTCATGCCTTTTGCTTTTTTAGCGCATTCTTCGACAACTTTCTTATGACTTTTCAAAATGGCATCATATTCACGATAAGTAAATGTTTTATGTGTTAAAGGGCCATCTACAGGAACATGCTGCTTTTTTTCATTTTCTACGCGAGTACGCTTACCTTCAAAAGTGATTGTAGTTTCGCCTTCAACATCATCCTCAGGTAGTTTCAATATGACACGCGCCCAGGCTTTATTAGGTAGAATGTTTTTCCCTCGTTCATCTTGATAGAGGGGAATAGCAACATTATTTGCATTTTCTTTACCAAAGGCATGGTCATCGATTAAATTCGGTATCCTGAGAATCGTCTTACCTTCCTTAGTTTTCATATAAATGGTATTCAAAATAGTTTTAAAGGCATCTTTACGCGCTTCATTCAAACTGGGAAAATGAATGATCCGCTTAACTTTGTCGGTTTTCCTAAACTTACGTTCATCATCAACAGCAGGAAACATTTGGTCCAGTAGCATTTGTTCATAAAGCCTTTGTTTCTCAATTTTATTAAAATGCTCATTCATCTCATTAATAATTTTAGAAGAATGAGGAAAATGAGGTTCCTCTTTTTGTTCATCGGCTTTCTTGAGCAAAGCCATTTCTTCCTCAGCCATTTTGCCAATTTTAGCTTCGACTTTGGCTAGAATTTCTTTATCTACATTGACCTGAGTCTTTAGATTATAGGAGGATGGGCGATCAAAATCGGAAAGAGGGAATTCTCGTTTAAACTGTCTAATAACCATATTTTTTAATTCATAATAATGTTCGGCAGGCATGATATTGGGGCGATTTTTTGCCGCCTTTAGAACTTCTTTATTTTTTTGTTGATCATTTTCGAAGGCTGTTAAAGCATAATCTTGTAACTCCAAACGTTCATCCGCTGTAAATTTGAATTCCTCATCCTCTAGGTCATCGATGATGTCTTTGACTTGATCATTTGCTAGATTTTTTCCTTCATTTTTGGTAGCTGTTAAAATCTTGTTTTTAGTCTCGATAAATATTTTGGCCTTCATATTAACGATAAAAGCCGCTTCAATATAAGCTTTTTTCAATTCTAATTTCTTGGCGACAATTTCTTTATTTAATTTGTTATCCCAACTGATTTGGTTATTCACCAACTCTATATCGGAGATGTTAAATGCGGATAAAGCGAAATCATGCAATTTTTTTCTCTCTTCGGGACTAAATGCGAACATATGCTTTTCTATAATTTCATTAACCTTTTCAGAAGAAAGTCCTAAACCAGCCTTTTGAGTAGCTCTTAAAATCTCTTTTTCAGTGGCAATTATCGCATGTACTCTATTATGTATTACATTAACATCATCGGAAAATTTCTGCTTTAATTCATTTTTTTTAGTTTTGAGAACGGTTTCAAAATCGTTTGCAACCCTTCGGTCTAACTCTGCACAGGCATTTTCTATTTCAATCACTTTGCGATTTTTATTCCTTTTGCTAGTTGCAACTTCACGCTCAGCATTAATAAAGGCTTCAGTCATTTGTTCTTTATTGGAAGCCACTTCCGCATCCACTTTTGCTATAATCGAGTTCACTTCTTCTATTGTTAGATTCCATTTGTAATATTCTTTCAAATAATTCTCAAAATGCACTTTTGATTTGAAAGCCAAAGGTTGGGTTTTATAAGTCTGGGCTTGATTAAGGATTTTCGGATTTTTCCAATTAAAATATTTAGACAAAAAATCTTGATAAAAAGGTGCAAGTTCATCATTTATTTTAAAAGAAAAAGGATCTGAAAGTTTTTTCCAAAATTGACCTTGAATGTGCTCCATTTCTTCAGGAGAACAAGGGTGTCCTGAAGACTTTTCAAAGTTGGCTTTAGCAACATCACGTTTTTCTTGAGTGGCTTTATCTAAAGCGGCTTTAATGCTATTATTATCATCTAAAATCAAATGACGTCTTTTAATTTTCTGGCCTTTAAAAACTTCATCCTGAGTGATATATTGATTATTACCAAAAACTTGTTTCCTAAGTTTTTTTTCAACTTTCTTCTCAACTTTTATTTTTAATTTTTCCTTGTATGCATTCTTTAAGGATGTGCCTTCATAGTCTTTGGCGGCCTCAATAATTTGATTTTTACGGTCTTTTTTTGCCAAATCAGGATTACAAATGAGACCTAATTTATGATGCACCCAAAGGTTAGTAGTCACAGAAATGAAACCGATGGTTAAAGAAGAGAAAAAAGCCACTGTATATTTAAAAACGTTTAGAATTGTTTGAGCCAAATCAACGATATTTGGAGGATAATTTGCTATTTTAGGCAAAACGCGAATCAGTTTACGCCGTGTTTTAGCTTCGAGAGTATCCAATTTAGTCAAACGTACGATATCGTCTATTAGAGCAACACAACCTGTAAATAATAAGATACCTGGTTGAATGATAGCCACGGCGGGTGTTTTAACTATATTTAAAAAAATTCCAGACAAGTCCATCCCCAGAACACCAAAGTTGCCAGCATGAGATTTCAATTTCCCAGACATGCCTTTTTGATCCCATTTATAAATCCTACCCATCCAATTATTAAGATGATTGGTATGAATGAATTTTTCAATATTCGTTTCAGTGCTTTTCTCAGCTGTGATTTTTTCTACCGCCATGACCTGCTCCATAGTAATACAGCAAATAAAATGATATTAAACCTCTTGCGTAATTAAGATTATGTGGATTTTTGTGTTATTTGGGCCAAAGAACCAGAAAACCGACAGAATCTTAATTACGCAAGAGGTCTATTCTAAATATAAAAGCTGAATTATATTAGATACATTAAAAAAAATCAATCTATTAGTCCCTGTATTGAAATAGCGTATCAATTATTTTAATTTAGTGATCGAAAATGCATTCACCTGCCCTCGCTCGATGGCAGGCCTCTGCGCTAAAAAATTTGTTCTAGATAATTCTTTTTTTTATTATAACTTCTGTTTTTAATCGAATACAGTGGCACCACGAAACTTGGGCACAGGTTCTTTTTTGTTGAGCATGGCTAGTGATAATAAGCGGGGTATAGCGCAGCTTGGCTAGCGCGCTTCGTTCGGGACGAAGAGGTCGTGGGTTCGAATCCCACTACCCCGATAGAAGTCATTGTGCAGAGTAAAATACGTTGGATTTTGTTACATTACCACTGAGCACAGTCTCGACTTTGTTGATTTTTTGAATAAAAAGCAAATTTGACATAGTATCTTTTTTTTCAACAAAGGATTAACTATGTCAAATTTGCCATCTCCCATTATTTCAGTTTTGTCTAATTTTGCTCCATTATTTTCAAAGCCTACACATCAAAAATTTTCACAACTATTTCAAGCTCATATTTTGTGTAAGGGGCTACGCACAGTAACAGAGCTTTTAAAACGTCTAGGCCTGAGAGAGGCTAAGAATTTTTCTATTTACCATGATTTTTTCAATAAAAATAAATGGTCTCCTTTAATAGGAGCTAAAATTTTATTCCTAAAATTAATTTCGTTATTACCAGAAAATAAAAATATTCAAATTGCTCTGGATACTACTGTCGAGCGTAGGAAAGGTCCTAAAATTAAAAGTCTAAATATACAAAGAGATGCGGTTAGATCTACCAAATCAAGAAAGGTTTTAGTCCCAGGGTTACTGTGGTTAGTCTGTACCATTCAAATCAAACTTCCAGGATCTAACAAAATATGGGCACTACCATTTTTAAGCATTTTAATTCCTCCTGAAAGGCCTCTCTCAAGCTCTAAAAACAAAAAAGATATCAAGCGAAAATCAAAAAAACACAAAACTTTGAATGAATGGGCGTGTCAAGTTATAAAGCTTATAAGAAGATGGGCTGGCGAGGATAAGAAAATATCCATAATCGCCGATAGTGCTTTTGCAACCTATATCTTAGCTAATACCTGTGTGGATCATAAAATTAACCTTACTTCAAGAATGCGCTTAGATGCTCGAACTTTTAAATTCCCCGTTGCTAATAAAAAAGGCCGTATAAATCTCGTTGGTCCGAGAATGCCAACTTTTAACGAAATGCTAATGGATCCCTGCCTTAAATGGCAGAAAACTAAAATTCATTGGTATAATGGAAAAAAGAAAACAATTGAGTTTATAGCTGGTACTTCGCTTTGGTACGGATATGGGATTCGCCCTGTTCCAATTAAATGGGTTTTAATCAAAGGTTCAGATAATTCCGAACCAACTGTCATATTTACATTAGATCTAGAATCCTCTCCGGAGATAATATTATCAGAATATATTAATCGCTGGCCAATTGAAGTTACCTTTGAAGAGATAAGAAGACATCTTGGAATGGAAACTCAAAGACAATGGTCTGATCAGGCCATAGATCGAGAAACACCGTGTATTATTGCATCTTTTTCAATTATTATCCTTATGGCCTTAGAACTTCAAAAAGAAAATGACGATAAAATAGCTATTCAAACAAGCTCTTGGTACCCCAAAAAGCAAATAACCTTTTCAGATGCATTGGCTTATGTAAGGCGGCATATTTTGGAAGAAAAATACTTTCCCCAGTTCGGTCAAAATGAGGAAATTTGGTCTAAAGAATTTGTGGAAATCATAAATCAGATGTCAGCAGCATGATTAATAAATTAGCTGTTGATATTAAGTATTTTAATAAAACAGATTAGAAGCCCTTTAGAAGCCCTAAAAAGCTCCTCCTCTAGTTTTAAAACTGAAAAATCAACAAAGTCGAGACAGTGAGATCAATGGTAATTTATGAATGTCAAAGCGCCAACAAAGCAAACAAAGTCTCATAGATCAATTGAATACATAATATGTGCACCTGCCTGCAACATCTCTTGCACGGCTAACTCGCCATCATAAGGGGATAAGTTCACAGGTTTGCAGGCATCGATCACTACGTAAACGATGTAATTTAGTTTTAATGCATCCAAAACGCTATATTTGACACAATATTCTGTAGTCAGTCCTGCTATATAGATTTCTTTTAAGCCTTGACTTTGCAAAAATTCATGAAGACCCGTTGAGTGTTGATGTCCATTATCAAAAAAAGCACTATAGCTATCGACATTTTTTTCGGTACCTTTAAGAAATACTTTTTCTACTTTACTATAGTTCCATTCCTTGGAAAATTCTGCACCCTTCGTTCCTTGAACACAGTGTACAGGCCATAAAATCTGCTTCAAGCCATTTAAATCAATTGTTTCATTGACTTTTTTTCCATGATTAGCGGCAAAACTTCCATGATCGCTAGGATGCCAATCTTTAGTAGCTAGAATAGCATTAAAAGGATGTTTCAATAGATTGTTAACAATGGGAAGAACTTTGTCGCCATCTTTTACTCCTAAAGCTCCTCCGGGCAAAAAGTCATTTTGCAAGTCTACGATAAGTAAAGCTGTCATGGGTGATCTCCTATTTCAATGCTGACTTATATCGATGAAACATCATCTGCCATGATAAAATCATGAGCTGCGCTACTACGAATATTTTTAATGAGTGCAATTTTTAAATCGTACAATGATTTTTCCATCCCCACGACATATTCATGGGGATTCATGAACCGTTTTATTCCTGAGTGGAATTTTTCCAACTCTTGCAAAGTTTTTTCACGAATTTTTTCTAAAAGGGGAAGTTTATAGACACATTGACCTTTACGGAAAATAGGCACTAATAAATCCTCTCCATGTAAATCTTTTTTTAAAGTTTTCTGTCTCGTTGGATCTAAGGGATCCACAAGACAAGCTGTTGTATGATTTAAGTTGGCATTGATGTCATACAACATATCGGCCACATTCGTATTTTTACTTTGAAAACGTCGCACTTGTAATATGCCAGGATTAGAAACTTTAACCATTTGCTCCGATAGTTTTAACTTATACTTCCACGGTTCTCCGGCATCGCGCAAAGCGGAAAGCTTATAAACACCATCCAGTGCAGGTTGATCTTTAGAAGTGACTAAATTAGTTCCCACTCCCCATACACCAATTTGAGCACCTTGGCGTTTAAGTTCACTGATGAGAGACTCATCCAGTTCGTTGCTCGCTACGATCACTGCATCTTGAAAACCTGCGGCATCTAGCATTTTACGACTTTTAATACTTAAATAAGTTAAATCACCTGAATCCAGCCTTATACCTTTTAAGGTTTTACCATGTCTTTTCAGCCATTTACCCACTTCAATTGCCTTTTTAACACCTTCAATAGTATCGTAGGTGTCTACAAGAAAGAGTGTATTCGCAGGCATATTTTCAGCGATAGTTTGAAAAGATTCAAGTTCATCATCAAATACCATCACCCAACTATGTGAATGTGTTCCTCTGACGGGAATACCAAATAATTTTCCTGCCAATACATTAGATGTAGCATTGCATCCACCTATATAAGCTGAACGGCTAGCCGTTAGGCTTCCATCGATACCCTGAGCTCTTCTTAAACCAAACTCGAGAATCTGATCATCCTTAGCTGCAATACGCACACGCGCCGCTTTGGTTGCGATTAACGTGGGAAAGTTAATTAAATTAAGAAGCGGGCTTTCTAAAATTTGGCATTGGATTAAGGGGCCTTGGATGCGTAATAAGGGTTCATAAGGAAAAACGATGGTGCCTTCGGGCATGGCATCAATGTCGCAGCTAAATTTCATTTTGGCTAAGTAATTTAGAAAATCATCAGGGAAAACGCGCTTTCCATCAATATTTGCAAGGCTTTTTAAGTAATCCAAATCTGTGGGGTCAAAACGAAAATTTTGCAGATAATCGACTACGGCTTCCAGCCCAGCAACTACAGTAAATCCCCCATGAAAAGGAGCACGTCTGAAAAAGAGATGGAACACAGCTTCTTTACGATCTAACCCCGTTTTCCAATAGCCATAAGACATGGTCAGTTGATACATATCTGTTAATAGGGCTAAAGAATCTTTATAAATTTTGCTTCCACTTTTATTTTTTCCCATCAAAACCCCTAGAAGTCAGGTGATTTATAGCATACAGATTTTAAGAGGTTTTATTCTACGATAAAAATGAGTGTTGTTGTATAAATGAGCTCCGAGCCAATTAAATAACCACTGAGCCAATTAAATGACCACTGAGCCACCGAGATCAGTGAAAAAACATGAAAAATTGAGTAGGATTATACAATAAAAAAATCCGTTCCAATAACTCTTAGCAAAGTTTTTGAATAATGCCATGAAGCGTGAGAATATAAATCTAAATCCTCTCACTGATCTCACTGCCTCAGTGGTTAAAGCCATATAGGGTATAAATAACCACTGAGCCGTGAGATCAGGGGCTCTGTGGTTAAAGCCATTGTGATTAAAGCCATAAAGATGTGTAGTTAAAAACGCTTTACCTATAAAATGGGATAAAATCTTTCAGGATGGCCATGTATAAGATCCTATATAGTATACTGTTTAGTTGTATTTGTTGTTTTAGCTCTGCACAGGGACAAGAAATCTATCTTCGCAGCAACCTTAAGCTTGCGCATGAAGGTGACTATATTGTTACTTCTCAGAATAAAACTTATACTATTCTTCTTATTAACATGATGACCGACAACGAAATTGCCATCGAAGAGATTACCGTTCCAGCAAAATCAATCAATCTATCTGAAACCCTTTGGAAAAACTGGATAGCTCAAAATGGCCCTGGCCATACGTCTTGGGTCAGATATGTTGTGGAAGTATCCTCAGGGAAAATGAAGGAATACTTTTCCTATACAAAAAATGGCTGGTATACCATTCCAGATAGTGAGAATTTCCTATCCACGTTACTTAATTTAAAACTACGCAAAGTTTCTCTTTCAGAAAGAAAAAAAACGGGCCCTCGACCTCCTTCACAAGTCACAGATAAAAGACCCTATTGGCAGCCCAAAATGATTTTTGAAGGCAAAGTCATTCCTGGAGTTATGTTTGACGCCTGGCGAACTTTTTGGCCTAAAGATGGCACTGAACTTTCAGGAAAAATTATTGAAGTTTACCTTCCACAAAATCCTGGAGTTTACCCCGCCTATTTCCCTTATTGGTTGCAAGTGAGCGGTATTATCGGAAAGGCGAAAGTGCATATTATAGATAGCGGCAGAGACGCTAAGGGAAGAGACGCCCCTAACAGATCATCATAAAACGGAAAAAAAATGAAAACCTATTCATTGAGTAAAGCGCGTTCTATTCTTAAATGGAATTATAATCAGTACAAAAAAAAGCATAAAAGCCTTTTGCCGGGACAAAAGAGTCAAATAGAAAGTCTGATGGAAAGGCTTGATCAAGCTCTCCTGCAGGGAAAGAAGGAAGAAGCAAGCGGCTTAGCTCATGAATTGGAAAGCTACGGCAAAGACCCGCTAAAAAAATCTATTTTTGAACAAGTCACCGAATTTATTTTTGTGGTTGTTGTGGCTGTGCTCATCGCCACTCTATTGCGCCAAGTAGTATTCGAAGCTTATGAAATTCCAACCGGCTCCATGCGGCCCACTTTCCGAGAACAGGATAATGTCCTTGTTAGCAAAACAACTTTTGGCATTAACACCCCTTTTTCTACAAGTCACCTCTATTTCGATCCTGCTCTCGTCCAACGCACGAGTATCGTCATTTTTTCCGGTGATCATATTGACCTTCCAGATACTGATTCGTCCTATCTGTGGATATTCCCTTATAAAAAACGCTACATCAAACGTTGTATGGGTAAGCCGGGGGATACAGTCTACTTTTATGGGGGGAAAATTTATGGGTTAGATGATAAAGGGGAGACCATTCATGAATTTACCAACAGTCCTTGGATGGAAAATTTGACGTATGTCCCCTATTTCTACATGGAAGGCCAAGTTTCTCGTCCCAAAAGAAATGAATTTGTAATCAACCAAATGCATCAACCTATAGGAAGAATGGTCGTTCTAGCATCCAACCAAATTCTAGGCGAAGTTTTTAATGGCAAGGAATGGGTTAAAGATGATCCTGCAGCTGCCTTAGAGCCTCACCATAGCATCAAAACTTACAGTGATTTTTGGGGTTTTCGCAATATTGGCATGGCTCGTCTTTTAAATAAGCAACAACTTTCGGATCAAAAATATTTAGATAAAAAAGACTTGGGAGAAGGTGTCCTGTATCTCGAAATTCGACATACACCCTATCTTAATAATCCCGATCCTCTTTTTCAGCAAAGTTCTTTGGGCATTAAACCTATCGTAGGTGCTTATCACACCGCGATTCCCCTTTCGCAAAAACACATCGATGCTATCATGGATAATATGTACACGGCACG
Organism: uncultured Parachlamydiaceae bacterium; assembly: GCA_963748975.1. Classification (GTDB taxonomy): domain Bacteria; phylum Chlamydiota; class Chlamydiia; order Chlamydiales; family Parachlamydiaceae; genus Neochlamydia. The sequence goes on along the minus strand of CAVVKX010000001.1, from coordinate 17,866 downwards.
CTTTGTGGTCCGCGACGGTCGTGCAGCTCGCTACAATTACGAGTCGACTCGTTTTGGCCCAGACAATCCACAGATGCCAAATATTCCTGATGGAACCTATGAGTTTTATCATGGCATAGCCCAGCAAATAGGGCTGGCTAGCATTGCCAAAAATTTACCAAAAGACCATCCTATTTATAACCACAACCCGGCTCATGTGCAGATGTTGTTTAATTTTGGCATCGATCTGAATACTGCTTATGAACCTAAAGCCAGCCAGTCTATTTTTCCTTTACGTTATGCTTATTTTAGAGATGGCTCACTTTATTTGTTGGGGGCGTCTATTTTCAATCAAGAGGATCCCTTTTTAACTGAATTTAATTTACGTGAGAAAACTCGTCAAGAGCACTCATCTAAAGAAAGACCCTATGTAGCTTTTAAAGATTATGGAGCACCCCTTAAAAAAGATGGGTCTATAGACGCGGATTTTATGAATATCTTTGGATTAAAAATTCCCGAAGGTCATTACCTGACACTAGGTGACAATCATTCTATGAGCGCAGACAGCCGTTTTTTTGGTTTCGTCCCCGAAGCTAATTTACAAGGAGGCCCAGACTTAATCATTTGGCCCCCAGGTAATCGATGGGGATGCCCACCACAAAAACCCTATCCATGGTTTATTGTACCTAGGGTAATTGTGTGGGGGCTTTTGGCACTTATTGGCATGTTCTGGTATGCTTTTCACCACTACCGTTTGAAACGCCCCTTGTACAAAAAGCTATTATAAAAAATATTTGCTTTGATCGATTGTTTTATCATGTAGATAAGCAATGACAAAGGTCGATACGACAGTTGATCCTATCACTCTGCGCACTTTTGCAAGATCACATCTACGTAGAGATGCAATATCTAATCCAATATAACCAAAATCGATAAGGGAAGGAAAATGGGCAACATTGTCAGGCAATTGAGCGCCTAGAATTCCCAATGCAACTACTCCCACTGCAGTTAGTACGTAAAAAGGAGGACTCATTCCATGAAGGATTTCGTTTGACCAGAATAAGTCTGCAAGACCAGGTATAACACCTGCAGCTATTCCCGCGGTAATAACGGATGCCTCTTCAAGAACCGCCACCAAACTGAATTTGGACCAAAAACTATTAGCATAATGCACTATTTTTTCTTTAGTTGATAAAATAGGCATAGGATCAATAGGCTGACGACACGCGGGACAATTTAAATCTTTAACTATGCAAAGTTTTAGGCATTTTTTATGAAAAGGATGTAGTTCTCCCCCTTCTTCGTGACCCACAACCTCATTAAATAAACGTGTAGTTGGATCTACCTCTTTTAATGGCTCCAAACAAATCCCACAATTTTCAGTTTCAATATATTTTTCTATTGTTGATTGATCTATTAAATTTAAATTCAAGCTCATAGTTATATCCTATTTTCTATTAATAATGATTTAAATGTAATTAATATAGGCTAATTCAATATTTTAAATAAACAAAAAAAATTAACATTGTTAAGTAAGGCGGCCTGATTAAACAAATTAAATCACGGAAATCATTAAGAAGTTGAGAATTATGCAGTTTAGGATTTAATGCATCAATTCAGGTACAATAAATGCTTCCATATTATTAAAGTTTTCTTGCAAAAATTCACAATAGGGTTTTAACAACAATTTATCCACTAGATGAGCAATGATGAAACTCGATACTACAGTATAACCCATGACTTTGCGAATATGTCTAACATTGATCATCCCTTGGACATCTTCTAAATTATCAGGCAATTGACTTCCTACTAACGCCAAGGTAGATGTAGCGAAAGCAGTCAATACTAAGGCAGGTGGTGTAAATCCCGCACAGAGTTCGTTTGCCCAATACAAAGATGAAAAGCCTGGTATAGAGCCAAGTATAGTTCCAAGGCCTATTAGGCCCGTTTGCTTGAGAATATAATTCCTATTGTTCAACAAGTAATGAGCATAAGCAACAACCTTTTCCTTAGTCGAAAAAAGAGGACCTGGACTAAGAGTTTGTCGGCACGTAGGACAATCAAATGTTTTATTGATTTGAAAAATTTCTTTTAAGCAATCTTTATGCATGGGATGTTTGTCTCCCCCTTTAGTATGTCCAACAACCTTCTTAAATAAACCTGTTACTGGGTCATTCACTTTTAAATTCTCTCGACAATACCCACATGTGTCATTTTCAGGATAATTTTTTAATACATGTACGCTTAAACTCATGATATCTCCATTTATTTATTTTTATTGTAAATTAATAATTTTGTTTAACTATTATAATTCAAATCAATATTTTAAATAAACAAAAATTAAATTATTTATTTTGGCTATAGTTATACAATTAATAATGCTGAGACTGAGTGAAAGTGACTATTTCTTATTAAAAACCGATTAACAAAATTTTGAATGTTAATATTTCTTTGCTATCATGACGTTAATAAGATATAACATTTCGCATTACGTAAGCAAAAATGAATTTATGGAAGCCACACGTTCAAGCCTTTCTTATTTCGAGGTTCCTCCAACTCATTCATCTAGAGTTCATGCGGATGATGAGCGCATTCAAAGGCCTAGAAGCAATGAAATCGGTGATAGTCGGATCCTGAAATATAAACAAATTAAGGTCATTCATGGAAATGTGAATCCCATCATATCCACCTCTCAGGTTGAAAAAGACGCACCTAAGATTTCCGAAAAGGTCCTTGATTTATTAAATGACCCGGGAACTCAACAGTTATCTACACATACGGATGACATTAGGTTTGAAGGCGCGGGTACCCATTCATTAAGCTATTTAACAGAAGATGGGTATGCGTCTATTAAAAAAACGCCTGTCGATATATCTATAAAAGAACTTCAATGCCAAAGAGACACTTATCAAATTCGCTATGACATAGATCGGGAAGAGGGACAAAAAATTTTAGAGCAGACAGGCTTAGAGATTCCTTTTACACCTGGTCAAAAGGTGATTAAAGAATATGTCATCGGAAAAGGTTCGTTTGGAATGCTGCGAATAGGCTATGCAATGGGACTCAATCACTATGTAGCGATAAAGATTACACAAGGAATAAAAGCCAAGGCAGAAATTGAGATCCAAAAAATGCTCAGTGGTCAACCTTTTATTATGCCCTGTTTAGACTTTTATGAAAGTGTTGATTCTTCCGGAGAAACAATTTTATATCAAATCATGCCTTTAGCGGGTCTTGGAAATGGCCAGCAACTAGGTCCCCTTTTACAAGAAGTAGACCCCGAGTTACGCGAACAGATCCTATTTCATATCTCCAAAGAATTTTGGGAAGGCATTAATAAAATTCACAGTCATTCGGTTGTACACTTCGATCTCAAAACCCTTAATCTTGTCATCAACGAAGAAGGCCATCCTTTAATTATTGATTATGGCTGTTCACAAAAAGCCCGGGATGGCAATGTGGATGCGATAGGCACGGGTGGAACTCCAGCCTATCTCTCACCTGCACGTTGGCTACGATGCTTTAAAAAAAATTCATGCGTTAGCATAGAAGAAGGAAAAGGCTATGATATCTGGGCTGCAGGCTTGATCCTCTATTCATTGGCTTTTAATGCATCCGAACCCTTTTCTCCTGAAAAAATTAAATCCATTTTCAAAAACTCTTCTTCAGACAACCTCAAAGAGAACATAGAGACTTATTTTATAGATCAACTCCAATCGATTCCAGAGCTGAAAAAGCCCCCAGCTGATAGTTATTCAGCTCTCATCAAAGACCTTTTAACTCCTGACAAGTATTTATCGGTTCCACAAGTCCTCCTTCACCCATGGTTTGTAAAAATGGAAGCCACAAGCCCACAATGGATTGAGAGGGCTAGAAACGGTTTGTGTGATCTCGTGAAATCAATGTTCAGAGAACAAAGGCCAGTGTACAACCCTGAAATTGCTCAGCAGGCCTCTTATACCACATTAAGCCCACAAGATCTGCCTCATACTAATTTTACAAATTTTGAGGGACGCAAAACCTTACTCAATTCCTTACAGGAACGTCTTTTAAACCCGTCGATTCATCCCTCGACAATTACTGTCTGTGAGGGCATAGGAGGAGTCGGTAAAACACAACTAGCTATCCGGATGCTGCACGATGCAAAAATAAAGGATCATTTTGGTTTAAGACTTTGGTTTCAGGGAGCTGACCGCAAAGAAATGCTAGATATCCAGCATTTGTATTTAGCCAGTGAATTGGATTTAGTCGATAAAAACGCTGATTTGGGGATGGCCTTAAAATCTCTGCATCAGTATTTAAACTCCTACTCTGCACAATGTGGCAAACCCTGGCTAGCCATCTATGACAATGCAGACGATCCTGCGCTTTTGAAACCCTATCTTGCCGATGGCGGACACATATTAATCACAACGCGCAATAATGAATGGCTTGATGCCATCCATGTCGATATTTTTGAACCTGTAGAAGCATTAGCTTTAACAAAGAAACTTTTATTTAAGGTAGATCCAGAGGCCAAAACTCTTTGCGAAGAGCTGGGCTATCTTCCCCTAGGGATTGCGCAAGCCTGCGCTTATATCCTTCACGAGAAGCTATCAGCTTCAGAATACTTAGAAAAGCTTCGCCAAGTCCCTAAGATTTTTGAAGAGGATAAAAGGCTTTTAGGTATAAAGCTACCAAGCACCATGATGGCCCTTTGGCAGGTAACTTTTGAAACTCTCAAGAAAAGCAGTCCCGAAGCCTTATCTCTGCTTCATGCCCTTGCTTACTTGGCACCAGATTCGATACCTGAAAAAGTTTTGACTCAGTCTTCTTCTTACGCAGCCATAGAGGCTGCACGGCATTATGCTTTAATACAAAAAAATGAAAATGGTTTTTCAATGCATCGCCTCACCCAACAAATTTTGCGTTCGAAGGAAAACAAAGAAGAGCAAGCCCATTCAATAAAAAAGATTTTAAAAAATCTCAATGAAATCTATATTAAAAATGCCTCTGAAGCCTATCAGCATGCCCATAATCAACAACTTTTAAGTCATGCTATTACCTTGGACCTTCATTCAGAAACTTTAAAATGTGATAATCAGATGTTAGAACTTTTAGATGTCATGCGTACGTGGAGGATGGAACTCAAACAACTCAAACTAAAAAATGACATAAAAGAAACTTTAGACATCATGAAAAAGACCCTCGATGATCTGTATAAAATAGAGGCCTTAAAAGCGACCTTATTAGATGTTAACAACCATGGAAATGCTTTGCAAACCTCAGGCAAACAAAAGAAATGTAGTATCCAGTAAAAATTAAAGCCTGCGTTTGAGATCTTGTTTTGCTTTATCCGTGAAATTTTTCCAATGCTGTTCCCCTTCCACAATGGTGAGATGCATCTTCACCCATGCAATGGGCTGTCCCTTTAGATAAGAAGGATCAAGTTTGACAAAGTCTTTTTCGGTGCAAAGAATCCAATCCGCGCCGTTTTTCTTGCACTTTTCGCAAAACTGATTGAGCTCCTCTTTGGAAAAAGCCAAATGATCAGGAATAAACTCATGGGCCACAGTTTCAGCGCCTAAGTTTTTAACAGTCTGATGAAAGTAGTCTGGATGCGCTATAGCACAAAAAATCCCTACTTTCTTTCCATTGAGATCTGATAAGGATTGACCTTGCCCATCCAAAATATCACTGACTTCCATGCGGGTTCCCATCATAGGAGCTGCGGAAAATTTGCGTATCTCTTTTTTAATCAGGTCAAATTGATCTTGTTCATAAACATGATTAAGAACGATCAAATCAGCCCGTGCAAGTGATGATACATTTTCACGCAAAAACCCGCGTGGCAGAAAATACCCTTGACCAAAAGGATCCAAAGCATCCATGACCACAACTTCAAAATCGCGAGCCAGATGACGATGCTGCATGCCGTCATCCAGAAGTATTAAGTGGGCACCAGCTTTAGCGGCTAAATTAGATGAATGATGGCGATTTTTACCTACAAAAACATGAGCCTTTGGCAAATTTTTAGCTAAAAGATAAGGTTCATCACCGCATATAGCTGCTGGGTGTTCAGGGCCATTCCCTTGACTCAGGACGATGGGCAAAGCCTTGTGTTCGGCCTGAGAACGATAGCCTCTTGACAAAATGGCAATGGTAAAATCCTGATAAAATTCCTTAGCGACCATGAGTGTGACTGGCGTTTTACCGGTCCCTCCCACAACAATATTGCCAATACTAATGACGACAGGAACGGGAGCGTAATATTTCCTAAAGCAGCCATGATCAAAAGCCCAGTTGCGTAAAGAAATGATAAGCTTATAAAACCAGCTAAGGAAACGTAATACCATTTTCAGGCATTGAGCCAATAGCCCTTTTTTTTCCCCTGGATCAGTTGGACGAAGTAAATTTCAATTTTTTTCAGCATGATGTTGAACCGCACATTAAACTCATATTGCGTGCAATGCAAGTTATTTTTTAATTCAAATTAAAGGCCTTTTCAGGTTCGGCAGCCGTGGGCAATTTAGAATAGAAAAGGACCTCTTCGATCATTTCAATGATGATATGAATAGCAGCCATGTGCACTTCTTGAATTCTATCTGACGTCTCAAACCCTTCGATAATCATTTCCAAATCCGCAACACCTTTTAAAGCCCCCCCGGTCTTTCCCAAAAAAGCTATCGTTTTTAATTGGTGTTTGCGAGAAGCCTCGAAAGCCCTAACAATATTGGATGAATTCCCACTCGTTGTCAAACCTATGAAAACATCGCCAGGTTTTCCATAAGCCTCGACCCCTCGGGCAAATATCCATTCAAATCCGAGATCGTTTGCAGAACAAGTGATATGCCCTGGATCGGATAAAGCAATCGCCGGTAGAGCACGGCGCTTATGGCGAAAAAAACCTGTTAATTCTTCAGCAAAATGGGCGGCATCACATAAGCTACCCCCATTACCGGCAACAATCAGTTTATTACCCTTAGAAAAACAATCGGCGATCAAATGGGCGGCTTGGTCGATGAAACTTAAGTTCTGTGGTTGCAAAAGGCATTCCATAGCTTGAATACTTTGGCGTACCGACACTAAAACTTTAGGATTAATCATTTATTGAACCCATTTTTTTCAAATCATTCGAGAGATATTAACAATTTATTCCTTTTTACTTCAAGCGCTTGATAGAGACATTACATCTTAAAAACATTTAAAGTGCAAGTCAGCTTTTTATCGGCGTTTTTGCATAAATAAGGAATTGTTGCATAAATTACCAATCAGAGGCTGTGAGATCAGTGAGAAAATCTTGCAAATTTTATCCCTTTAGATAATATGGGCCTATGAATGATCAACTATTTGATATCGGCCCTTATAAAGTATTAAAAAGCATTGGTAAAGGAGGCATGGGAGAAGTATTTCTAGCTTTTGATCCTGTATGTCAACGACATGTGGCTATAAAATTAATGCTTGCTGATAAGGAAATTGATGAAAAAAAGCGTCAACGCTTCCTAAACGAAGCTTTCGTCACAGGCCAACTGACCCATCCGGGCATTATTCCGATTTATTCAGTTGTTAATGAAAAAGAACTTATCTACTTCGTGATGCCTTATATCGAAGGAAAGATGCTTAAAGAAATCTTTAGGGACGCTCAAAAGAGCGAATTAGATCAGCAACCCATGGATTCTTTTAATTTGGTTCCCTCGTATATTTACATGTTTTTACAAATCTGTTCTGCCGTTTCGTATGCACATTCCAAGGGAATCATACATCGCGACCTTAAATCTTCCAACATATTAGTCGGTACACATGCTGAAATACGCATCTTAGATTGGGGACTGGCCGAAGCTATTCAAGAGATTGAAGAAAAAGGCCATGGGGAAGAAGGAAAAGGTCAAATTTCAGGTACTGTCATTTACATGGCACCTGAATTAGTCCTGGGAAGCCCCCCTCTTATCTTTCCGAAATTTATTCACTTGGTGTGATTCTCTATCAGATGCTCACTTTACGCTATCCCTTTCATCGGAATCACATGAGTCAATATGCCGAAAATTTGGATAAAGAAATCCTTGTCCCTCCTTTAATAGTAGCACCTCATCGTGATATTCACCCTTTTTTATCGCATATTGCCCTTAAATGCCTAGCATTTTCGCCTATAGAACGTTATCAAAATGTGAACGAAATCATTCATGACCTTAAGTGTTATTTGAACATTCAATCCGATTGGGTGGAGACCACACAATTAAATTTTTCAAATAAAATCTCTTGGATTGAAACCAAAAGCATGTTTTTGAATGCCGAATCCACTCTTTTTTTTTCCAAAACTTCTTATCCGGATACTATACGTATTGAAGCCAAGGTGACCTTCGAAGAAGAGGGATCCGGTATAGGTTTTATTCTTCATGCCAATAGTATGGACGACTATGACTGCTTGTGGCTCTCATCAGGTAAAGGACCCGTCACTCAATTATGGTTAAAGCAACGCTTAATTTTAGAAGCACCGGAAGTAATTTTAGAAAAGGAAAAGCCGTATTTAATACATATAGAACAGATTAATAACAATTTGTATGTGTATGTGGATCATAACCTGAAAATTTCTTACATGGGTTACCTTCCACACATTCACAATCGCTTGGGTATCATGGTAAAGGACACTCACCATAGGCTGGATGAATTCAAAATATTTATTGACTCCAAAAACCTGCATGACAACCCTTTGAAAGTGCCCCATGCTTTTTTAGCTCATCAAGAATACACACAAGCTTTGGATGAATATCGAAGTCTATATCAATCTCTTCCAGACACAAAAATTGGAAGGGAAGCTCATTTTTATTCCGGAATCACCTTGCTAGAGTATTCACGCGTTTGTGGTCCTGTTAGCATGCGCAATAGCAAAATAAAAGCTGCCCTAAAAGAATTTGCTAAATTGCATGGGACACCCAGCGCACCCTTGGAGTATTTAGGACGCTTGTTAGTTTATGAAGCTTTGCAAGACACAAAAAAAGAAGTAGATACTTTTGAATATGTTCTCAAACATTTTAGTCACCATCCCCTCATAAAGGCTTTATATGATCAACTCATTTATAGATTAGACGTGTATTTGAAGTATGATCATTTTGAAGCCTATTCTTTAGCTTTATTAGCAGGCCTCTACCTTCCATTCGAATCGATAACTCAAATCGCCTCCAGAATAGAACAAAGATTGGACCCCGTGTATCTTTTTGATGATATTGATATATCGAGAGTAGAATTTCACAAGTATGCCTTTTGTACACATTTAAGTTTTTTACTCGCAAAAACACAAACTCTTGAAGAAATTGTCGATGATCTGTTAAAAATGCCTTTTTCTCATCTACAGTTACTTGAAAGTACGTTGCTAGGACTAATCGAACTAGAATCTTATGACCTCGCTCAAGAAAAACTTGATCAATGCTCACAGTTATTTTTAGATGTGCAGGCAGCAGCACACTTGAACTGGATACAGGAGTTAATCCACTCAAGCCGAGGTCACTTTGAAAACGTAGGTACCGTTTTTTTGAATGAGTTTCCTGTGAAATGGCAGAAACAACATATGCATTTTGTCATTTGTCTGTTAAATGAAGCCCTAAGACAAAAAAAAATTGTTTTTGTTCTCGAATTTGTTAATCAGCTTAATAAGTTTGATCTGACCTACGAACAACTCTTACAAATCGCCCATTATCATATTTGGGCTAATCTATTGGGGCACAATTGGGAGAAAGCGAATTTTATTTTTCAACAATTTCCTTCTGAGATTAAAAAATCCCATGCCCTTCATTTTCTCTATCAATGTTGGTTAAAAGCTACAAAAAACAATGCAGATATTCTTCCTCCGTTGATGCAAGTATCCCCTTTTCCTTGGATAAATAAAGAAATAAATGAAAAATATGAGCTTTTCAATAATATTTAAATATTAATAACAACACTCATTTATTAAACAAATTAATTGATATTTTAACAAAATTTGATTATAATAAACATAAGGTTACAAGGAGGAATTATGGCATCTCCCATAAACAACAATAATGTCCCCTCAACGCCCGCAGTTCAATCTACACCCTCTGCTGCTCAATCGGTGACTGCAGCTGGAATAGATGGGGTCACGCCACCCACAACGACGACTACAACCCTCGCGAATAGTATTCAAATGCAACAACAAAATAGGCAAACTTTACAACAGAGCAATACTCTTGCTGATGCGGCAAGGCGTAGAGAACTAAATAATTTAGATAAAAAGATTTGAACATCACTGACCAGAGCTATTGAGATGTGATAGACTTTACAAAACTCGCGTTTAAAATGCGAATCTGATAAGGTGATTCAATAAGGCAGATCTTAAGCAATAAAAATTAAAGCAATAAAAAGAAAGTTCCTGCAAATGCTTCTAGCAATTGATTAGGGCGCAAATTATTTAAGTCAAACCGAGAGTTTTAAATGGGAATACTGCTTTCAATTATATTTGCGATTTTTCTTCTTTTCAATCCTTTGGCTCAAACAGACACGATTCATTCAAATATTCTGGGTGCTACTTTAATTGTCGTATCCACTCTCTTGTTTATGTTATTTTGTGTTTCAATAGTTTTGTCTTTTAATCCTTTGCAAAAAACAGAACAAAATTCGACACCCCATTTGTTTGGCCTTCTAAAGAAGGATAAGTATTTGCTTGGCATATATTATTGGAGTGTCATTTTCACTTTGCTCAGCTATTTTCTTGCCATTGATGCAATGTTCTTGAATCTGCTTCAAAAAAATCAATTGCTAGCTTTGTGGATTTTTGGTTTTGGTATTACTGTAGATGTATATTACAGTCTCTTGAGAAGGATTATGGCCTATTTAAATCCTTTTGACAACGTACTTTTATTCACGAAAATGGCCACAGAAAGCATCCAAAATGACAAAGAGCTTGATCTTTGTGACGCCATAGATTCCTTATCGGAAATTGCAGTAAAATCGATAAATAATATGGGACCGACTTTGAGTAATCAATCTTTACAAGAGATGCAAATCATTGCCAAAAACTTTTTGTCCTCATCGAAAAGTATTGGTCATGTAGAAGCAGACATTCAAAGCCAAGCTCTAGGTATAAAAGACAGGATAAGTTATACCCTGTTTTACATGTTTGATAGAATCAATTTCATCAATGATGAAGCTTTAATGAAACGTCTAGAACAAGTGGTCACTACAGTGATCACTGTCTTAGGAAAGATAGCTATTCATTGTGCCAAATTTGATTTAAGCTTAGCCGGCTATCCCGTGCATTTTTTAAGCCGCAACGCCAAAGCTGCATTAGACAAAGGAATGTCTGAAATAGGCTTAAAAGCAAGTATCACACTTTTAGAAGTCAGTAAAACCATCATCGATGAAGTGGATACCACCTATGCAGATTTAAAAGACCCTTTTTTTAGCATCACAGCCGGATTGGAAGAAATTGCGAAAGCCACTTTCCTGCATGATAAGAGTATCAATTTGAAGATTCTGACCCAGCCTTTTCGTGATTTAAAAGAACTTTTTAAAAACCCTAAAGTGGTAAGTCATCAAGATACACCTATCATTATTCAAAATATTGACCGCGTTTTAGGTGAGTATGATTCCTTAGAACTCGTCATGAAAACAATCCCTCCTATTCCGCAAATTCCTGAAGAAAATAAATCCTAAATGCTGCTCAGGCCCCGTGGCTGCCCTCTCGCGCCCGTGTGCGTGCCCGCGCCCGACTTCCGTGTTCTTAACTTACCTGTGGCTGACTATGCCCTCTCGTGCCCGTGTGCGTGCCCGTGCCCGAATTCCGTGTTCTTGGCGTACCTGTGGCTGACTATGCCCTCTCGTGCCCGTGTGCGTGCCCGTGCAATGTCATTCGGTTAATATAAAACAATGACAATAAATATTTTATTTTATATAACTCTTCTTTCAACAAGGAAGAGTAATCATGGAAAATGAAAAATTTGTAAAAATGTGGCATGAGATAAAGGATCTTTTTGAAAAAAAATTTAAAGAATATGATGTCAAATGGATGGAAAGAGAAAGAAAAATTAACACGAAGTTTCTTGTTCTTTTTATTTTCCGTTTAATAATACCAAAAGATGACAGAGGATATGCTAATACTCTCTTAGAAATATTTAATAATTTTCTACAAGCTGGTATCAAAGATCAACCTAAAACACTTGCGCCATCTTCTATATGCGAAGCAAGAATGAAATTAGATCCTGAAATTTTTAGAGAACTTAGTCATGAAATAGTCAAAATTTGGAATGAATACAACGAAAAACCGCGCCTTTGGCATAGTCTTAGACTATATAGCATAGATGGATCAAAAATTTTACTACCAAAAGAATTGTTAGAATTTGGCTTTAAGAAAGAGGGAGAACACACTTACTATCCACAAGGTCTTCTAAGTAGTATGTATGATCTATTAACAGGATTGCCTTGTGACTACAGCTTTGTAGATCATGGCAACGAGAGGGCTTGTGCCTTAGATCATCTTAAACATACTAAAGAATATTCATTATATATATATGATCGTGGATATTTTAGTTTTGAATTGTTATCGGCTCATCGAGAGACAGGAAAAGAAGCAATTTTCCGATTACAAACAAAAGTTCGCATAAATGTAATAGATGACTTTTGGGATAGTAATGAGACGGATAAAGAGGTTTTGATATTTCCAACCGAAAGATTTACTAGAAAAGTAAAAAAGAGAGGGGCAGAAAAAAGTCTAGATGCGATAAGAGTTCGATTAATAAAATATGTGATTGATGATAAGGTTTATGTATTATTAACTACCCTATTGGATAAAGAAAAATACCCGGAAGCTAGTATGAAAGAGGTTTATCATCTTCGATGGGAACATGAAGAAATGATAAAATTATCCAAGGTAATAACCGGGGTTACAGATCTTCATTCCAAAACAGAGCGAGGAGTGAAACAAGAGTTATTTGCACACTTTTTGATTATTGCATTGTTAAAAATTATTGAGTTGCAGGCACAACCGCAAAAAGAAGAAGAACTTAAGGATAAAAAGCCGACTCTAAGACGACTAAGGGGCATAAATAATAATGATAAAGTACAAAGAGATAATGCAAAAAAAGAAATACGAAAAGAAAAAGCAGAAAATTGGCCAGAATTAAGAAATGGAATACAACTTAATCAGAAGGCAATTTTTTTACTGCTTAGTTGGACTGTAGAAAAAATCTTGTATTTAGAGTCAGTTATAGACGAGACGGTGAATTATTTAGTAAGTTCAGCCAAAAAGGTATACAACACGTTTAGAGGGAATCGAACATATCCGCGGAGAAGTAGAACACCCCCTTCAAAATTTTGGCGGAGCAGAAGTAAAAAATGCTTAACCGAATGACATTGCGTGCCCGTGCCCGCGCCCGACTTTCTGCCACTGCCCTGCCTATACGTGAGGACGAAAAGTTCTTCTATTCAATTTTATTTATCGCTATAAATTTCTTTTTGCTATAACAAGTGGGCATCTATGCATAAGTTCGAAACAGTTAAAACTTATCATCTCAACGGGATTTAATAGATTTATACAGAATTTTTAACCGAGAGGTAGAAATAGGATGATTGAGACTATGACAAAAGAAAAGTTAGCTTTAGATCACGAGAAATTAGACGTTTATCACGTAGCAGTAGAGTTTGTGGTTATGGCCGATGGGATTGTAGAACATTTACCACGAGGTAGAGGTTACTTAAGTGATCAATTACAACGTGCAGCCTTATCAATATCTTTGAATATTGCCGAAGGAGCGGGAGAATATTCCCTCGATGAGAAAGCTAGATTTTATCGTATGGCAAAACGGTCGGCAACTGAGTGTGCAGGAATTTTGGACGTTTGCCAGAAATTACAACTCTTAGATGAAAAGAATTATGCCCTAGGCCGTGAGCTTTTAATTCGTATAGTATCTATGTTAATCAAGATGGCTCAGAAAACACGCTAGTCGGTATTGACTGGTCAATGAGCACACAGACGAGCACGAGAGGGCACAAGTATGGCACGAGAAGGCAGGGGCAGGGAAATGTCACCCACAGGTAAGCTAAGAACACGAAAGTCGGGCGCGGGCACGCACACGGGCACGAGAAAGCAGGGGCAGGGAAATGTCACCCACAGGTAAGCTAAGAACACGAAAGTCGGGCGCGGGCACGGGCACGCACACGGGCACGAGAAAGCAGTGGCAGGGAAATGTCATCCACAGTTAAGCTCAGAACACGAAAGTCGGGCACGTCCGGGTAGGGAAGTTATATTTTGAGAAGTTTTAACATCGATTCAGGCAAGGGTGCATGAATATTCATCAGCTTTGGCAGAGTTGGATGCGGAAATTGCAAAGCTGAATGATGAAGGGCAATCGTTTGGGGAAGATAAGCACGCTTGCTATTATATTTTACATCACCAACTACAGGCCATCCACAAGCAGCAAGTTGCATGCGAATTTGATGATAACGACCTGTATCTAAAATAATTTCCAAAAGAGAAAGCTGACCCTGATGTTCCAAGATCCGATATTTCAAACGACAAAATTTAGCATGAGGCGTCCCTTCAGCAACAACTCGGCTTTGAAAGTCATCATGAATAAGATAATGCTCTAAAACGCCTTCAGTTTGTAAGGGAATTCCTTCAACAACTGTGCAATAGACTCTATAAAATTTTTGTTCTCGAATGGCTGCATTAAGTCTGCTAAGAGCTTTGCTAGTGCGCGCAAACACTACTATCCCACTAACGGGTTTGTCAAGCCTATGGGAAGCCTCTAGAAAAACTTGGCCTGGTTTGTGGTAAGATTCTTTAATCCATTGTTTGCAAATATCTTCAAGGTTTTCTTGTTCAGTCCCGCTGGGCTGTGTGAGAATGCCTGCAGGCTTATTGACCACAAGAAGATGGTTGTCTTCGTAAAGAAGATAGGGAAGCATATTTTAATTCCGACGCTGACGCAGGGTTTCATATAAAAGAAGCGTTGTAGCCATAGCCACATTAAGAGAATCAGCAACGCCCAGCATAGGAATTTTAACTTGTATATCTGCTTGCTTCATCCACTGATCGGATAATCCTAACTGCTCAGTCCCCACTGCAATCGCAATGGGCTGGATCAGATCCACTTCAGTATATTCAAGCTCAGCACTTGGTGTAGCAGCTACAATGGAAATATTTCGCTGTTTAAGCCAGCGTATCGTTTCATCACTTGTGCTTTCAATCACCGGGACTGTAAATAAAGTACCTACACTTGCGCGTACGACGTTGGGATTGTAAATATCCGTGCATTTATCACAGACGATAAGGGCATCGAGCTTAACAGCATCTGACGACCTTAAAATTGTTCCTAAGTTTCCTGGTTTTTCTATAGCTTCTGCTACCACTAAAAAAGGAACCTTTTCCTTCTTTTCAAGAATTTTTTCAACGTCTTCTAGTCCATGGTGAATCTGAGGAGCAGTTGCAATCAAGCCATCCGGTCGGTCACGGTAAGACATTTTACGAAAAATTTTTTCATCGCATATAAAAAGATGCGCACCTTGGTTTCCTATGCGTTGAATAAGGCTTTGTTCATTCTCACCTAAAAAAAGCTCGGGACAATAAAAGAGGCTATCGATTTTAAAAGCTGCCCCCATAGCACGGAACACCTCACGATAGCCTTCAATAATAAACTGACCCGACTTGTCACGCGTTCGGCGTTCGCGCAAATCGATGACATGTTTAAACCGCGGATTTTGAAAACTTGTAAGCAAGATAGGTTCACTGGACATGCGGGCCTGCCTTAAATACCCAACGGGCAAATGTCCCACTAGGTAAAGGAAAAACTCCTGAGTCACCCTGTAAGGTCATTTCCCCCACGTCGATTTTACCAGGAATCCCTCTCAAAGCTTGCTTTAAGAGATGATCCATCACCATAGGAGAAAAACCGGGTGTGTGACAGGAAAATAAGATAAATAACGGCTGATCTGTAAGAAGTTCGCGGCAACTTTGAAGCAATGGGATGATTTCATCTTCGATTTTGAAAATTTCACCTTTTGAACCTCTTCCGAAGCTAGGTGGATCCAAAATAATAGCATCATAACGTGACCCACGGCGTAACTCGCGAGCTAGAAATTTAAAAACGTCGTCGACAATCCACCTAATGGGTGCTGGTTCGAGATGGTTGAGTGCAGCATTCTCTCTCGCCCCAGCTACCATCCCTTTGGATGCGTCTAAATGACAAACCTCTGCACCACCCTTTGCTGCAGCTAATGTGGCACCCCCAGAGTAGGCAAACAAATTTAACACTTTTTTACCCTTAGAGACAGTTTTTTGAATCCAACTCCAGAAATCTTTTTGCTCGGGAAATATCCCTAGATGGCCAAAATCTGTCGGTGCAATTTTAAATATTATATTCGAGACTTTGATCTGCCATATTTCGGGCATGCCTCCTTTTTTGCTGGGTCCACTTATTTTGACCTTCGCGTGAAAAAAATGCATGCGCTTTATCCCAAATGTCAGATGAAAGCTGCCGCTCCCAAACAGCTTGCGAACAGGGACGTGAAATCACGTAGGGACCAAACTGCTCTAGCTTGTATCCCTGACCACTATCTAGTAAAGAATAAGAATCATGCATGCCAATAAAATACCATACAGCAAAAAAAGGGTAAAGGACAAACCCGCCTTTAATAACATTTAAACGTTAACTTTAGCTTCTTTGCTGTGACGGATCCCATAACAAAAATAGACAATGATCCCTAACGCCATCCAAATGATGAGGCGTAGCCAATTATCGCTACCCAAAGAAATCATCATTGCTAAACAAACGATGATTCCCAAAAGTGGGACCCAAGGCACAAAGGGAGTTTTAAAACTGCGTGGGATTTCAGGGTGACGATACCGCAAAATTAACACACAGGCACAGACTATCACAAAAGCAAGCAGTGTCCCAATGCTGGTCATATGGCCTAGGATTGTCAGTGGAGCCAGGGCACCCAAAAACCCTACCATCACCATAAGGACCAAATTGCTATAATATGGGGTATGAAAAGTCGGATGCAGTTTGGCAAAAATGGGAGGCAAAAGCCCATCCTTTGACATGACATAAAAGATGCGCGATTGTCCTAATAGTAAAACTAAGATGACAGAACTCAACCCACAAATCACTGCCAAATCCACCAGACCATGCAGCCAGTCAAAAGGCGTTTGATCTATTGCCACCGACACAGGCGCAGCTACGTCTAGATCTTTGTAATTACTTAAGCCCGTCATGACTAAAGCAAATAAAATATATAGCAATGTGCAAATAGCCAAGGAACCAATGATGCCTATAGGGATAGATTTTTGGGGATTTTTCGTTTCTTGGACTGCTGTGGAAATAGAGTCAAAACCTACATAAGCAAAAAATAAGACACCCGATGCGCGCATCACGCCACTAAAACCAAACTGACCGAATTCTCCTTTATTAGGGGGGATAAAAGGATGATAGTTTGCAGGATTAATATAGAAAAAGCCTACGAAAATGAAAATTAAAACCACTGTGACTTTGATGATAACCATAATTGTGTTGGCCACAGCCGATTCCCTGATGCCTCTAATGAGTAAACCAGAGGTCAACATAACAATCAGTAGTGCGGGGACATTAATCCATCCATACACAACCGATCCATCTTTAAGATGGACAGGTTGCCAGGGAGAAGCCGCTAATTCTGGAATCACAGGAATATCGTAATTCTGTAAAAAAGCGATGACATATCCAGACCAACTGATGGATACTGTGGCAGCGCCTATCGCATATTCAAGAATAAGACTCCAACCAATGATCCATGCGATCAGCTCGCCCATTGTTGCATAGGAATAGGTATAAACACTCCCCGAAATAGGAATCATAGTCGCCATTTCGCTGTAGCAAAGTCCCGCAAAAGCACATCCTATTGCGGCAATCATAAAGGAAAGCAC